>NZ_JBVHJJ010000001.1:363405-735654 GCF_055560115.1 Streptomyces sp. NPDC023527 | reverse complement strand
AAGCCACCGGACGGACGGTCGTCACGACGGAAACCACCGGACTGCGGGCGGTCGTCCCGGCGGAAGCCACCACCCTGCGGGCGGTCGTCACGACGCTCGTCGCGACGGAAACCGGACGGACGGTCATCACGGCGGAAGCCACCGGACTGCGGGCGGTCATCGCGGCGGAAGCCACCACCCTGGGGGCGGTCGTCGCGGCGGAAGCCACCGGACGGACGGTCGTCACGACGGAAACCACCGGACTGCGGGCGGTCGTCCCGGCGGAAGCCACCACCCTGCGGGCGGTCGTCACGACGGTCATCGCGACGGAAACCACCGGAGGGGCGGTCGTCGCGGCGGAAACCGCCACCGGAGCGGTCGTCACGACGGTCGTCGCGGCGGAAGCCACCCTGCGGGCGGTCGTCGCGGTCGCGGCGGTCGAAGTTGCCACGGTCGTCACGGCGCTCGTACGCGGGCGCGGACTGCGCCGGCACGGCGGCGGCAGCGGCGGCCTCCTCGGCCTGGATCTCCGTGGCGATCGCCTCGGCGGCGGCGGCCACGGCGGCCTCCGGGTCCTCGCCACGCTCGCGGGCGGCGCGCGCCAGCAGGCGGTCGGCCTCCTCGCGGAGCTCGGTGGCGCGGCGCTGCACCTTCTCCAGCTGGCGGTTCAGCTCCTGCACGTCACGCTCGGCCTGCTTGGCGGCGTTGGACGCCGACTCGGCCTGCACCTCGGTGAGGGAACGCGCGCCGGTGATCTTGGCGACGTCCTCGTCGAAGGCGCCGGCACCGCTGACGAGGTGGCGCGAGGCGTCGACGCCCGCGTCCTCCATCAGGCGGAAGATCTGCTTGCGCTGGTGCGGCAGGGCCAGGGAGACGACCGTGCCGGACTTGCCCGCGCGGGCCGTACGGCCGGAGCGGTGCAGGTAGTCCTTGTGGTCACCGGCCGGGTCGACGTTCAGGACCAGGTCGATGCCGTCGACGTGGATGCCGCGCGCGGCGACGTCGGTGGCGACGAGGACGTTGACGTAACCGCCCTTGAAGTCCTCCAGGACGCGGGTACGGGCGCCCTGGGTCATGCCGCCGTGCAGCGCGTCGGCCTTCACACCGGCGTCGAGCAGCTGCTCGGCGACGCGGTCGGCGCCCAGCTGGGTGCGGACGAAGATGATGGTGCGGCCCTTGCGGGCGGCGATGGCGGCCGTGACCGGCGCCTTGTCCTTCGGCTTCACGACGAGGACGTGGTGGGTCATGGTGGTGACCGCGCCCTGGGCGGCGTCGACCTCGTGCGTGACCGGCTTCACCAGGTAGCGCTTGACGAGGGTGTCGATCTCGTTCTCCAGGGTGGCGGAGAACAGCAGGCGCTGGCCGCCGGCCGGGACCTGGTCGAGGATCTCGGTGACCTCGGGCAGGAAGCCCATGTCGGCCATCTGGTCGGCCTCGTCGAGGACGGTGACCTCGACCTTGTCGAGGGTGGCGGCACCGCGGTTGAGGATGTCGCGCAGTCGGCCCGGGGTGGCGACGAGGATGTCGACACCGCGCTCCAGGGCGTAGATCTGGTTGCCCATGGACGTACCGCCGCAGACGACCTTCATCTTCAGGCCGAGGACGTCGCCGTACGGCTGGAGGGCGTCGGCGACCTGCATCGCGAGCTCGCGGGTCGGGGTGAGGATCAGGCCGCGGGGGCGCTTCTTCTCGGTGTGGCCACCGGCCAGGGTGGACAGCAGCGGCAGACCGAAGGAGAGGGTCTTGCCGGAGCCCGTACGGCCACGGCCGAGGATGTCCTTGCCGGCCAGGGCGTCCGGGATGGTCGCGGCCTGGATCGGGAACGGGGTGGTGACACCGTTCTGCGCCAGCTTGCGGACGATCGCGTCGTCCAGACCGAGGTCACCGAAGGTGACCGTCGGCTCGGCGGGCTCGGCGACGACGGCCTCGGCGGCGTCCACGGCGTCGGGGGTCTCGTTGACCTCGACGGCCTCGACGGCCTCGGTGACGATCTCGTCGCCCGCGGGCATGACGGTCTGCTCAGTGGAAATAGACATGCGAAATGCGAAACCTTCCGGAGTTTCGGCACGCGCCCAAGCTCCGTGTCGGCTTCACAAATGACCGCCTCGATGCGGTCAGCCACGGCAAGGTTAAGGAACGCGCCACACGGCGCGCTTCTGCGAGGCGCCGGGCAAATGGGATCAAACGATCTACCACCATACGCACCCTCCACCCATGAGCGCAAGCCGACCCCTGAATGGCCTAGGCCACAGGCCCGGCCTGCGGCCCCGGCTGGGGCGCGGGCGGGCTGCTGGAGGCGGGCGACTGGGAGGCCGGCGGCTGCGGTGCCGGGCTGCTCGGCGGCGCCGGGGGCGCCTGGGAGGGCGCGGGCGGCTTACCGGGCGCCGGCACGGTGCCGGGCCCCGTACCCGGCGGCTTCGGCTTGGCGTCCGGCTTTCCCGGCTTCCCGGCACCCGGCGACGCCTCGGCCGGCCCGCCCGAGGGCGGCGCCGAGGACGCGGCGGACGCGCCCTTCGCCGCCGGGCTGCCGCTCGCACCCCGCGCCGCCTTCGCGTCCGGCCGGCCGGGGCGCCCGCCCGGCAGCCGTACGCCGCCGTCCGGCTCCGGCCCGGCCTCGCGCCGCTTGTCCGCGCCCGACGAGGGAGCCGGCCGCCCCGGGTCGCTCACGCTCATGCACCCCCCGAGGGTCAGGGCCGCGACGGCCACGGCCGCGATCCTGGTGACGGCTGCGTGAGCTGAGGTGGGGCACATGAAGGGGACCGCCTTCGGATCGCTTGGGACAGGCGACCTGCCCAACTGGCCCCGCACCGCGCAGGACACGCGCGGCGCACGGCCACCCGCCGCCGGGACGCCCGTACCGGGCCCACCGGACGCGAAGCGCCCCCTGGGGCATCCCCCGTCTCACCCGTAACCGAGCGCGTGCAGCCTCTCGTCGTCGATGCCGAAGTGATGGGCGACTTCGTGAACGACCGTCACCTCGGTCTCCTGGACGGCCTCTTCCCGGGACGCGCACATCCGCAGCGTCGGCCCCCGGTAGATCGTGATCCGGTCCGGCAGCACGCCCGCGTACCACTCGCCGCGCTCGGTCAGCGGCGTCCCCTCGTACAGACCGAGCAGCTCCGGGTCGTCCGTCGGGGGCTCGTCCTCCACGAATACCGCGACGTTGTCCATCAGCCGCGTCAGCTCCGGCGGGATCCGGTCCAGGGCCTCGGCGACCAGTTCCTCGAACTCCTCGCGCGTCATCTCCAGCACGCTCGCCATTGTCCGGCACGCACGCGCCGTACGCCCTACCTCGGCGGGCCCTTCCGGCGATCTTCCGCGCCCGCCGGCCGGGGCCGCGCGGGCGCCGCGCCGGGCCCCAGGGAAACCGTTTTGGCGATACCTCCTCGCATCCCATATGCTTCTCACGTCCCCGAGGCGCTGCGAAGCGCCCAGGTGGGCCATTCAGCCCTCATCGTCTAGTGGCCCAGGACGCCGCCCTTTCAAGGCGGTAGCACGGGTTCGAATCCCGTTGGGGGCACGCTGTACCGTGTGCGAGACTAGTGCTCGCACATAGCAAGGTCCTGTGGAGCAGTTTGGAGTGCTCGCCACCCTGTCAAGGTGGAGGCCGCGGGTTCAAATCCCGTCAGGACCGCTGTGATCACCCCCGGGTGATCATGTGGCTGGGTAGCTCAGTTGGTACGAGCGTCCGCCTGAAAAGCGGAAGGTCGCCGGTTCGACCCCGGCCCCAGCCACAGCAGACGTAAGGCCCCGATCCTCTTGGATCGGGGCCTTACGCGTATCCCCTGCAGGCCGTCCTAGCCGGTGAGCGTCCCCGTGACCCGCCCGCCCGGATGGCGGTGCCGCCAGATGAGGAAGACCGCCGTGGACAGCACCGCCCAGCCGGCGAGCACCAGGAACGGGAAGGCGTGCTGGTGGCCGCCGAAGTAGACGGCGGTGTGCTGCGCGTTCACGGAGGCGCCCGGCGGCAGCCAGCGCCCGATGTGGCCGAGCAGCGAGGGCAGCATCTGCCAGGACACCGCGCCGCCGGAGGACGGGTTGCCCAGCAGCACCATCAGTCCCCAGGTGGGGATCATGGCCCACCGGCCGAGGAGGGTGTTGAACATCGTGAAGACCATGCCGGACGTGAACATCGTCAGCGAGAGGATCATCCAGGACTCGGCGAACGGCAGCTCCAGCGCGCCCAGCCCCCAGTCCACCACCGCGGCGATCGAGAAGCCCCCGAGCAGCGCGTAGCCGACCGTGAAGGCGATGCGCTCGGCGGGATTGAGCCGGCCGGCGTGGACGCTGAGCTGAATGGCGCCGAGGAAGCCGATGATGACGGCGGCCAGCGAGATGTAGAAGAGGGCGAGCCCGCGGGGATCACCGCGCTGGAGGGGCTTGATGTCCTTGACCGTGACCGGCACACCGACCTGCTTTCCCACCACCGGCCCGGCCTCGGCGATCACCTGTGCCACGGAGGCCCCGGCCGCGCCCACCACCTCCAGATCCACACCGGTCAGCCGGCCCCCGTCGCCGCGCTCCCGCACCACGGCGAAGACCCGCTGGTCGTCGACGTCCTCGCGGGCCTGTGCGTAGGAGTCGTAGGGGCGCAGTTCGAGTGAGGCGTTGAGGGCCTTCTCCATGCCCTCGGTGAAGGCCACGCCACGCGGGTCGCCGCGCGCCGCGCCGACGAGGGCGGAGGGGATGTGGTGCGGGGTGGGGTCGGCCATGGCGTAGGTGTACGAGCCGGCGAAGAGCCCGGCGGCGGCCGAGACGATGAGCAGCAGCACGGTCGCCGGCAGGAAGGGCGACGCCTTGAAGGCCGCCCAGCGCCCCGGCCGCCGTGTGACGCTGTCGTTCCGGCCCGGAAATTCCCGCCGATCATCAGACATACCGACAACCTAAAACACCCATCCGGGACAAACCCCTCCGGGCGCGGACGACAATTCATTCGTCAGTCTTTTCCGCGGGGTGAGATCCTGGGATCCGTATGTCCAGTCAGCCTGCCCCCGCCCTGCCCGCCCTCCTGGAGCGGCTCCCCGAGCTCATGCTGCGCGATCAGCAGCGGCTGGGCCGCCGACTCGACGGTGCGCGCCGCATCCGTAAGCCCGAGGCCCGTACGGCCGTCCTGGCCGAGATCGCGTCCGACGTCGACGCCGCCGAACTGCGCGTCGTCGCGCGGCGCGCCGCCGTGCCCGCGATCACCTACCCCGAACAGCTGCCGGTCAGCCAGAAGAAGGACGAGATCCTCGCGGCGATCCGCGACCACCAGGTGGTGATCGTCGCGGGTGAGACCGGCTCCGGCAAGACCACCCAGATCCCCAAGATCTGCCTGGAGCTCGGCCGCGGGGTCAAGGGCCTCATCGGCCACACCCAGCCGCGCCGGATCGCCGCCCGCACGGTCGCCGAGCGGGTCGCCGAGGAGCTGCGCTCGCCGCTCGGCGAGGCGGTCGGCTGGAAGGTCCGCTTCACCGACCAGGTGGGCGGCGACACGCTCGTCAAGCTGATGACGGACGGCATCCTGCTCGCCGAGCTCCAGACGGACCGCGAGCTGCGCCAGTACGACACGATCATCATCGACGAGGCCCACGAGCGCAGCCTCAACATCGACTTCATCCTCGGCTATCTGGCCCAGCTGCTGCCCCGCCGGCCCGACCTCAAGGTCGTGATCACCTCCGCGACGATCGACCCGGAGCGCTTCTCCCGCCACTTCGGCGACGCGCCCATCGTCGAGGTCAGCGGGCGTACGTATCCGGTGGAGGTCCGCTACCGGCCGCTGCTGGAGGACGACTCCGAGGAGTCCGACCGCGACCAGGTCACCGCGATCTGCGACGCCGTGGACGAGCTCCAGCGGGAGGGCGACGGCGACATACTCGTCTTCCTCTCCGGCGAGCGGGAGATCCGCGACACCGCGGACGCGCTGGAGAAGAAGCTGACCCGCGCCGGGGGCGCCGTCGCGCACAGCACCGAGATCCTTCCGCTGTACGCGCGGCTGTCGCACGCCGAGCAGCACCGCGTCTTCCAGCGGCACACGGGCCGCCGCATCGTCCTCGCGACGAACGTCGCGGAGACCTCTCTGACCGTGCCGGGCATCCGTTATGTGATCGACCCCGGTTTCGCCCGGATCTCCCGCTACAGCCACCGCACCAAGGTGCAGCGGCTGCCGATCGAGCCCGTGTCGCAGGCGAGCGCCAATCAGCGCAAGGGCCGCTGCGGTCGTACGAGCGACGGCATCTGCGTCCGGCTGTATTCGGAGGACGACTTCCTCTCCCGGCCGGAATTCACGGACGCGGAGATCCTGCGGACGAACCTGGCCTCGGTCATCCTCCAGATGACGGCCGCCGGCCTGGGCGACATCGAGAAGTTCCCCTTCATCGACCCGCCGGACCGCCGGAACATCAAGGACGGCGTCGATCTGCTGCACGAGCTGGGCGCCATCGACCCCCAGCAGAAGGATCCGAAGAAGCGGCTCACCCCGCTGGGCCGGAAGCTCTCGCAGCTGCCGGTGGACCCGCGGCTGGCCCGTATGGTCCTGGAGGCCGACCGCAACGGCTGTGTCCGCGAGGTCATGGTGATCGCGGCCGCCCTCTCCATCCAGGATCCGCGCGAGCGGCCCTCGGAGAAGCAGGCGCAGGCCGATCAGCAGCACGCCCGGTTCAAGGACGAGACGAGCGACTTCCTCGCCTTCCTGAACATGTGGCGCTATGTGCGGGAGCAGCAGAAGGCGCTGTCCTCGTCGGCGTTCCGGCGGATGTGCAAGTCGGAGTTCCTGAATTACCTGCGCATACGCGAGTGGCAGGACATCTACTCCCAGCTGCGTACGGTCGCCAAGCAGATGGGCGTCCAGCTCTCGGAGCAGGACGCGCCCGAGGACCGGGTGCACCAGTCGCTGCTGGCCGGTCTTCTCTCGCACATCGGTCTCAAGGACACGGAGAAGAACGAATATCTGGGGGCTCGCAGCGCGAAATTCGCGATCTTCCCGGGCTCCGCGCTCTTCAAGAAGCAGCCGCGCTGGATCATGTCGGCGGAGCTGGTGGAGACCTCCCGGCTGTGGGCGCGCGTCAACGCCAAGGTCGAACCGGAATGGGTCGAGCCGCTCGCCGAGCACCTGGTGAAGCGCAATTACAGCGAACCGCACTGGGAGCAGAAGCAGGCGGCCGTGATGGCGTACGAGCGGGTGACGCTGTACGGCGTGCCGATCGTGGCCCAGCGGAAGGTCAATTACGGGCGGATCGACCCGGAGACCAGCCGGGAGCTGTTCATCCGCAACGCCCTCGTCGAGGGCGACTGGCGTACGCACCACCAGTTCTTCCTCGACAACCGCAAGCTGCTGGGCGAGGTGGAGGAGCTGGAGCACCGCGCCCGCCGCCGCGACATCCTGGTGGACGACGAGACGCTTTTCGACTTCTACGACCAGCGGCTGCCGGAGCATGTGGTCTCCGGTGCGCACTTCGACTCCTGGTGGAAGCACAAGCGGCGTGAAGAGCCGGAGCTGCTCAATTTCGAGCACTCCATGCTCATCAACGAGAACGCCGGGGCCGTCACCAAGGACGACTATCCGGACTCCTGGCGCCAGGGCCGGCTGAAGTTCAAGGTGACCTATCAGTTCGAGCCCGGGGCGGACGCGGACGGTGTGACCGTCCACATCCCGCTCCAGGTGCTCAACCAGGTCACGTCCGAGGGCTTCGACTGGCAGATCCCGGGTCTGCGCGAGGACCTGGTGACCGAGCTGATCCGCTCGCTGCCCAAGCCGATCCGCCGGAACTACGTCCCCGCGCCGAACTACGCCAAGGCGTTCCTCGACCGGGCCGTGCCGCTGCAGGAGCCGCTGGCCACGACGCTGACGCGGGAGCTGCAGCGGATGGTGGGCGTGCGGATGGAGCCGGAGGACTTCGACTTCGGCAAGGTCCCCGACCACCTGAAGATCACCTTCCGGATCATCGACGAGCGCAAGCGGAAGATCGCCGAGGACAAGGACCTGGAGGCGCTGCGGCTGCGGCTGAAGCCGAAGACGCAGGCCGCGATCACCAAGGCCTTCGAGCGGGCCACGGAGGCCGCGGCCGGGGGCGAGGGCCTCCGCGGGCCCGAGCAGCGCTCCGGGCTCACCCAGTGGACCATCGGGACGCTTCCGCGCACCTTCGAGACCCGCCGGGCGGGCCAGCCGGTCAAGGCGTACCCGGCGCTGGTGGACGAGGGCGCCTCGGTGGCGGTGCGGCTCTTCGACACCGAGGCGGAGCAGCGCGAGGCCATGTGGCGGGGCACCCGTCGCCTCATCCTGCTCAACCTCCCCTCCAATCCGGCGAAATTCGCCCAGGACAAGCTCAGCAACCAGCAGAAGCTCGCCCTGTCGGCCAACCCGCACGGGTCCATCCCGGCGCTCTTCGAGGACTGCGTCTCCGGCGCGGCCGACAAGCTGATCGCGGCCCGCGGCGGCCCGGCCTGGGACGAGGAGTCCTTCCGCAAGCTCTTCGACTCCGTACGGGCCGACATCGTCGACGCGACGCTGGACACGATCCGCAGGGTGCAGGAGGTGCTGGCCGCCTGGCAGGCGTGCCAGCGCCGGCTCAAGGCCACCACGTCCCTGGCGCTCGTTCCGTCCCTGACGGACATCAAGGAGCAGCTGGCCGAGCTGATCCGGCCCGGGTTCGTGACCGCCCACGGCGTGCGCCGGCTGCCGGACCTGCTGCGCTATCTGGTGGCCGTCGACCGCAGGCTCACCCAGCTGCCCGCCAACGCCGAGCGCGACCGCACCCGGATGGCGAAGGTCAAGGAGATGCGGGACGAGTACGCCTGGCTGCTGGAGCAGTTCCCCAAGGGGCGTCCCGTGCCGCAGGAGGCCCTGGACGTCCGCTGGATGATCGAGGAGCTGAGGGTCAGCTACTTCGCACATGCTCTCGGCACGGCCCACCCGGTCTCGGACAAGCGGATCGTGAAGGCCATCGATCAGCTGGCGCCCTAGCCGTACGGAAAGAGCCGCGGGAGGGACGCCGGGACCGGCCCGGGACCCCTCCCGCGGCCACCCGCCGGGATCGGGTTCGACCGCACCCCCTGACCTGCTGTAGAGTCTTGTTTCGCAGCCCGCGAGAGCGGAAAGCGAAGCAAGGTCCTGTGGAGCAGTTTGGAGTGCTCGCCACCCTGTCAAGGTGGAGGCCGCGGGTTCAAATCCCGTCAGGACCGCATTGATTGAAGGCCCGGATCCCTTTCGAGGGATCCGGGCCTTCTCGCGTTCGACCTTGACTGGGACACGTGCCAGGGGTACCCAGACAGTGGGAGGTGCTGCGCTCCATGACGACGACCACCCGGACCGACCCGAAGCGGACCGAGAACATCCGGCACGAGACGAGGGCGCTGCTGCGCGCCCATCTGTCGGCCGCCTCGGGGTATCGCCACCTGACCCGGCACTGCGCTGTGTGCCACCGGCTCCTGCGGCTCGCGCAAGAGGCGCCCGGGAACCCCATAGCCGCCCCCAGGGCGGCCCAGGACGAAGGTCCCCTCGCCGGGTGACCAACGGCAGGCGTTCCGGCGGCAGTCGGCCGTCAGACTGGAGGTGGCCCCGGGCGTATCACCGCGCACGCACGGCGGGTACGGAAGTCGCCGCTCCCCATTACCGTAGCGACACGGTGAGTGACAAGCACGTCGCGCTGTGACGGGAGTCACCGAAAGAGTTTCCAGGGTGAGGGAACTTACCCCCTGCCTACAACAGGTCAATTTAATATGTGCAATTGCACTCCACCCGAAAGGCGCCGACGCGCCACTCGCGCCACTCCGCCGGTACGCCCGGGGAGTGATCGGCGCGGCCGCGGGAAAGCGTCGCACGAAGCGGCCGGGCATAAAAAGATCGCGCTGGACCCGGCGGAGTCCAGCGCGATCGACGACTCGCCCAAGTCGGTGGGCATGGGACCTGTTGGGGCAGGCACCGGTCGCTTTGCAGCAGGTGGAGCTATGTAGCTGATGAAGCCCGTGGGGCTTCACATGGGCGTCGGACCGGGTTGGGGGCCCCGGAAAACGCCCGGCTGTGCGTCAGGCTGTTGTTCAGGCCTCGCTGCGCTGCTGCGGAATGCCCGCCAGCAGGGCGCGGACCTCCGCTTCGCGGTAACGGCGGTGCCCTCCGAGCGTGCGGATGGACGTGAGCTTGCCAGCCTTGGCCCAGCGGGTGACCGTCTTCGGGTCCACGCGGAACATCGTGGCAACCTCAGCCGGGGTCAGCAGCGGCTCGGCATCAGGGGTGCGAGCGGTCATGAGCGGCCTCCTCGGGAGAACCGGACTTGGAGTCGGTTCTTTCCTCTAAATTCTGCACCTTGACCCACGTTGCCCGAAATGGCGGACGCGGGCCGAGTCGGTTATAGGACGAACGGCTTGTCCTCGGCACTACAACTACACCATCCGTCCAGCCACGTCGGCCAAACCGATGGAATTGCCCTCTCAGGTGTTCAACCTCGACGGAAGCCGATGGACCATGCCATAGCGGACAGTCACGCCACCGTGACGATCAGTCACAGCGGGATCAGGGGTCACCAGACCCGTCAAGGAGTGCAATACCGATCTATCCGCCCTTACTTGGACGGAAGGAGTCCTTCCCGGACTCCTTGTCCTATTTTGCCACGAGGCTGGGCGATGGGCGCAAGACCTAACGTAAGTGCGTTAGGTCACGGTTGCGGCAATGGCCCGGATCGGGACCTAGGTCCTGCCGCACTCGTCCCAGAGGCCCCGGCAATCTCTCAAACCCCGGTATGGGACTTCAGTTCGCATACTGACGGTTCCGTACGGCGCTCCAACGCTCCGTCAGCCGCTCGTACGCCTCACCCGCCCGCACGCCGTCCCCCTCGCGCAGCGCCGCCAGCCCCTCCGCCGTGTCGCCCGCGGAGTGATCCTCGGCGAGGTCCGCCTCGGGCACCATGTGCACCAGGCCGCCGTAGTCCAGCTCCACCAGGGAGCGCGGATGGAATTCCTCCAGCCAGCGCCCCACGTCGACCAGGCCGTCGATCAGCGGCCCCTCGTCGATCGCGTCCTTGAGGGTGCGCAGCCCCCGCGCCACCCGCCGCCGCGCCTCCACCATCGGGGTCCGGTAGCGCAGCACGAGCTTCTCCTCACCGGTGCCCTCGCCCTTGCCGTACTCGCGCTCCTCGTCGGAGAAGAGGACGAACCAGCGCAGCGGCACCTGCCAGGTCGCCGTGCGGATCCAGGGCCGGGCGTCGGGGTTGCGCTCCAGCCAGTGCTCGTAGTCCGCCTCCGCCTGGCGGCGCACCACCGGCGGCAGCGCGGCGTCCAGGACCGGCGCCGGCAGGCTCTCGGCCAGCTCCTCCAGGGCGAGCCAGCCCCGCAGCCGGGTCCGCCAGGGGCAGACGCACAGCACGCCGTCGAGGAGCGTCACGAAGGCGTCGCCGCTCTCGTGCACCGGCACCGGCACCGGCGGGGTGGGCAGCAGGTCCGCGAGCGAGCGGCGGAGCTCCTCCTGGACACCGGGGAGGGTCTCGCGGCGGGCGTAGCGCTCCCAGTGGCTGCGTTCGGGTTCCGGGAATGCGCCCAGAGGTTCGTAGACCCGCAGATATGCCGCGTACGGGACAGTCACCGAAGACGCCGACCCCACACTCGCTCCCTCAAGCCGGAGAACCTGCCGGGGAGTTGCCGATCCCTCCCCGTACTGCCCAGATCGTCCCATGGCGTCGCACCTCGGGAGAGTGATCCTCGGCACGGGACCGATCGACCGGGCCGGCAGGTCTTACCCTCGTCCCAACCGGCCCTCCACCACCCCCGGAGGGCGAACTCCGCGACATATGGAGTCACCACAGTGACTGACGTACGTCCCACCGATGAAGCTGACGGCGTGCTGCACACCTTGTTCCGGTCCGACCAGGGCGGCCACGAGCAGGTCGTGCTCTGCCAGGACCGGGAGAGCGGCCTCAAGGCCGTGATCGCCATCCACTCCACCGCCCTGGGCCCGGCCCTCGGCGGCACGCGCTTCTATCCGTACGCCTCGCACGAGGCGGCGGTCCTGGACGCGCTCAACCTCTCCCGCGGCATGTCCTACAAGAACGCCCTGGCGGGCCTCGATCACGGCGGCGGAAAGGCCGTGATCATAGGCAATCCCGATGAGATCAAGTCCGAGCAACTGCTGCTCGCCTATGGCCGGTTCGTCGCCTCTCTCGGCGGCCGCTATGTCACCGCGTGCGATGTCGGCACGTACGTGCGGGACATGGACGTCGTCGCCCGCGAGAACCGCTGGACCACCGGCCGCTCCCCCGAGAACGGCGGCGCGGGCGACTCCTCCGTGCTCACCGCCTTCGGCGTCTTCCAGGGCATGCGCGCCGCCGCGGCGACGCAGTGGGGCGAGCCGACGCTGCGCGGCCGCCGGGTCGGCGTCGCGGGGGTCGGGAAGGTCGGCCACCACCTGGTCGAGCACCTGATCGAGGACGGTGCCGAGGTCGTGATCACGGACGTCCGGGCCGAGGCCGTCGAGCGGATCATCGCCCGCCACCCCGCGGTGACCGCCGTGACCGACGCCGCCGTGCTCGTCCGCACCCCGCTGGACGTCTACGCCCCGTGCGCCCTCGGCGGCGCGCTGGACGACGAGACCGTGGCCGCCCTGACCGCCACCGTGGTCTGCGGCGCGGCGAACAACCAGCTCGCCCACCCGGGCGTCGAGAAGGACCTCGCCGACCGCGGGATCCTCTACGCCCCGGACTATGTGGTGAACGCCGGCGGTGTCATCCAGGTCGCCGACGAACTCCACGGTTTCGACTTCGACCGCGCCAAGGCCAAGGCGACCAAGATTTACGACACGACCTTGGCCATATTCGATCGCGCCAAGGCGGACGGCATTCCGCCGGCCGCGGCGGCCGACCGGCTCGCCGAGCAGCGCATGGCGGAGGCCCGCACGGCCGCCGCGACCGCGGGCCACTGACCCGACCGGTCGGTAACGGCCCGCAGCGGGACCGGCGCGTACGGGCGGTGACCCGGTCGTACGCTCGGTACCCGCACAGCGGTCTCTACAGACCCGCCGAGGAGAGCGCAAGGGAGAGATCCCTCACCCGCTCCTCGGCGGGTCGGCGCACAAGACACGTTAAAATCGCAGCTGACCAGCGAGGACGGGGCTCCCCGCGGGTTGTGCTCCGTGGCACGTCATGCGGGCGACGTACCGTATGGGCGCGGAAGCAGGTACCGTTGAAGCCCTACAGGCCGGATCCTCCCCGAGGGTCCGCTCTGACTCATGAACGTGAACGCGTGTCAAGACTCTGGGGCCGTCGAGCCCCGTCACTGAGGGGGTCGAGCCATGGGGCGCGGCCGGGCCAAGGCCAAGCAGACAAAGGTCGCCCGCCAGCTGAAGTACAACAGCGGCGGGACCGATCTCTCACGTCTGGCCAATGAGCTGGGCGCATCGCCGACGAAGCAGCCGCTGCCAAGCGAGCCGCTCGAAAAGGACGATGAGCTGGACGACGATCCGTACGCTCAGTACGCAGATCGTTACAACGATGAGGACGAGGACGAGCAAGCGCCCGACCACTCCTCGACATATCGTCGCCGCGCTTGACGCTGTAACTCCCACTGACCCGGTCCAGGGATCCACCCCGGACCGGGTTCTGTGCTGCCCGGAACGGCTCAGCCGGCGTGGTAGTCACCGGTGAGCGTCACTGCCTCGGTGTGGTCGCCGCGCTCGGTGATCTCACCCGCGACCCAGGAGTCCACTCCCCGGTCGGCGAAGGTGGCCAGCGCCACGTCCACGGATTCCTGCGGTACGACCGCGATCATGCCGACGCCCATGTTCAGCGTCTTCTCCAGCTCCAGCCGCTCGACGCCGCCCAGCTCGCCGACGAGGTCGAAGACCGCGCCCGGCGTCCAGGTCGACCGGTCGACGGTCGCGTGCAGCCCGGCCGGGATGACCCTGCCGAGGTTGTTGGCGAGCCCGCCACCGGTGATGTGCGAGAAGGCGTGCACCTCTGCCGTACGGGTGAGCGCCAGGCAGTCGAGCGAGTAGATCTTGGTGGGCTCCAGCAGCTCCTCGCCGAGGGTCCGGCCGAACTCCGGAACGTCCCGGTCCAGCTCCCAGCCGGCCCGGTCGAAGAGCACATGGCGGACCAGTGAGTACCCGTTCGAGTGAAGTCCGGACGAGGCCATCGCGATGACCGCGTCACCCGTACGGATGCGATCGGCGCCCAGCACCCGGTCGGCCTCGACGACGCCCGTGCCGGCACCGGCCACGTCGAAGTCGTCGGCGGCCAGCAGGCCGGGGTGCTCGGCGGTCTCGCCGCCGACCAGCGCGCAGCCGGCGAGGACACAGCCCTCGGCGATGCCCTTGACGATCGCGGCGACCCGCTCGGGGTAGACCTTGCCGACGCAGATGTAGTCGGTCATGAACAGCGGCTCGGCGCCGCAGACGACCAGATCGTCGACGACCATGCCGACGAGGTCGTGGCCGATGGTGTCGTAGACGCCCATCCGCCGGGCGATGTCGACCTTCGTGCCGACGCCGTCCGTGGCGGAGGCGAGCAGCGGGCGCTCGTACCGCTTCAGCGCACTGGCGTCGAAGAGCCCGGCGAAGCCGCCGAGGCCGCCGACGACCTCCGGGCGGGTGGCCTTCTTCACCCACTCCTTCATGAGCTCTACGGCGCGGTCGCCCGCTTCGATGTCGACGCCCGCGCTTGCGTAGCTGGCACCAGTGGTCTCAGACATCAGTTTGAGATCTTTCGTGTCGTTCGGTACTACGGGGGCGTTACGGGCGACGGAGCGCGTCGGCGGCGTCCGTGCCACCGGCCAGCTCGGTCTCCAGAAGCTGCTTGCCCAGCAGCTCGGGGTCGGGCAGCGGCATGGGGTACTCGCCGTCGAAGCACGCACGGCAGAGATTCGGCTTGGCGATGGTGGTCGCCTCGATCATGCCGTCCAGGGAGATGTACGCGAGGGAGTCCGCGCCCAGCGACTTGCCGATCTCCTCGACGGTCATACCGTTGGCGATCAGCTCGGCGCGGGTGGCGAAGTCGATGCCGAAGAAGCACGGCCACTTCACCGGCGGGGACGAGATCCGCACGTGGACCTCGGCGGCCCCGGCCTCGCGCAGCATCCGCACCAGCGCGCGCTGGGTGTTGCCGCGCACGATGGAGTCGTCGACGACGACCAGGCGCTTGCCCTGGATGACGTCCTTGAGCGGATTGAGCTTGAGCCGGATGCCGAGCTGGCGGATGGTCTGGCTCGGCTGGATGAAGGTCCGGCCGACGTAGGAGTTCTTCACCAGGCCGGTGCCGTACGGAATGCCGCTGGCCTCGGCGTAACCGACGGCGGCCGGCGTGCCGGACTCCGGGGTCGGTATCACCAGGTCGGCCTCGACCGGGGCCTCGGCGGCGAGCTTGCGGCCCATCTCCACCCGGGAGAGGTAGACGTTGCGGCCCGCGATGTCGGTGTCGGGGCGAGCCAGATAGACGTACTCGAAGACGCAGCCCTTGGGCCTGGCCTCGGCGAAGCGGGAGGTCCGCAGGCCGTTCTCGTCGATGGCGATGAGCTCACCGGGCTCGACCTCGCGGACGAAGGCGGCGCCGCAGATGTCGAGGGCGGCGGTCTCGGAGGCCACCACCCAGCCGCGCTCCAGCCGGCCCAGGACCAGCGGACGGATGCCCTGCGGGTCGCGGGCGGCGTACAGCGTGCCCTCGTCCATGAAGACGAGGGAGAAGGCGCCCTGGACCTTCGGGAGGACCTTGGTGGCCGCTTCCTCGATGGTCAGCGGCTTGCCGTCGGCGTCCGTCTGCCCTGCGAGCAGGGCGGTGACCAGGTCGGTGTCATTGGTCGCCGCGACCTGGGTGGCCCGGCCGTTCTCCCTGGGGAGGGCGGCGACCATCTCGGCCAGCTCGGCGGTGTTGACCAGATTGCCGTTGTGACCCAGCGCGATCGAGCCGTTGGCGGTCGCGCGGAAGGTCGGCTGCGCGTTCTCCCACACCGAGGCTCCGGTGGTGGAGTAGCGGGCGTGACCGACCGCGATATGGCCCTGGAGGGAGCCGAGGGAGGTTTCGTCGAAGACTTGGGAGACCAGTCCCATGTCCTTGAAGACGAGGATCTGGGAGCCGTTGCTCACTGCGATGCCCGCGGACTCCTGTCCACGGTGCTGCAGGGCATACAACCCGAAATAGGTGAGCTTGGCGACCTCTTCGCCCGGAGCCCAGACACCGAAGACGCCGCAAGCGTCCTGGGGGCCCTTTTCGCCGGGGAGCAGGTCGTGGTTGAGTCGTCCATCACCACGAGGCACACCTTGAGTCTATGGCAGGGACGAGGTTCATCCGAACCGGGGACGGCCGGGAATTCCTCACACCACGCTCAGCCACTCGACGCGTACAGCGCATCACCGTTCACTCATATGAGCAGCGCGGATTACTCGTCCGTAGCACTGCGAAATGCTCATCCGAGCAGGGGTAGATGGGCTGAGATGTCCGCGCGCTCGCCACTGGCGGAAATGCTCGCCGCGTCCAGCGCCGTGGCCCATTCCAGACGCCCGGCGGCCAGGCGGCACCAGGTCAGCGGGTCGGTCTCGACCACATTGGGCGGGGTGCCGCGGGTGTGCTTGGGGCCCTCGACGCACTGGACGACGGCGAAGGGCGGTACGCGGACCTCGACCGAGCCGCCGGGGGCCTTGGTGGCGAGCGCGTCGGCGAGCACCCGGGTGCAGGTGGCGAGGGCATGCCGGTCGAAGGGGATCTCGATGCCCAGCGCGGCCGCCAGATCGTCGGTGTGCACGACGAGTTCGACGCAGCGGGTGACCAGCAGGTCGTCCACGCTGATCGCCCCGACCCGGGCCGCGAGCAGCCGGTCGCCGGGGGCCGGCACGGCGATCTCGGTGAAGCGCTCCACGACCTGGCCGTAGAGCTCGGCGAGGTCGGACCGCGCAGCGAGGTCGTGGGTGAGCTCATCGATCCGCCCGGCGAGGGGCGCGGTCGCGAACGGCCATTCGGCGACGGTGAGTTCCCGCCGTTCGGGGGCGGGCTGCCGCAGGGTGTAGCTCACGTGGTCGATGACGAGCGCGATGTGCGCGATCAGCTCGCGCACCGTCCAGTCACCGAGCCGGGTCGGCTGGGCCAACTGCCCCTCGGACAGCCCGTCGACGACCGCGCGGACGTTCTGGAACTGCGCGAGGACGGCGGCGCGGGTCTTGGCGGGGTCGTATGTTCGCGCACGCTTGCGCTGGGCGGGAGCCATGGGCCGACCCTAGCCGTACGGGCCCGACTTCGGACCCGTACGGCGTCGAGCTTTTCAGGCGAGCAGGGCCGGGATCGTGGCCTCGTGCGCCTCGCGCAGTTCCGCCAGCGGGATGCTGAAGTGGCCCTGGATGTCGATCGCTTCGCCGTCCACGACACCGATGCGGGTCGCGGGCAGGCCGCGCGCGCCGCACATGTCGCTGAAGCGCAGCTCCTCGCTGCGCGGCACGGCGACAACCGCGCGGCCCGCGGACTCGGAGAAGAGCAGGACGAACGGGTCCAGGCCGTCGGGGACGACGATCCGGGCGCCGTTGCCGCCGCGCAGGCACGACTCCGCGAGGGCCTGGATCAGGCCGCCGTCGGACAGGTCGTGCGCCGCGTCGATCATGCCGTCGCGCGAGGCGGCGATCAGGATCTCGGCGAGCAGCTTCTCGCGCCCCAGGTCCACGGCCGGCGGCAGGCCGCCGAGGTGGTCGTGGACCACCTGCGACCAGGCCGAACCGCCCAGCTCCTCCTTGGTGTCACCCAGCAGGTAGAGCAGCTGGCCCTCGTCGGAGAAGGCGATCGGCGTGCGGCGGTTGACGTCGTCGATGACGCCGAGGACCGCGACCACCGGGGTGGGGTGGATGGCGGTCTCGCCGGTCTGGTTGTAGAGCGAGACGTTGCCGCCGGTGACCGGGGTGCCCAGCTCCAGGCAGCCGTCCGCCAGGCCGCGGGTGGCCTCGGCGAACTGCCACATCACGGCCGGGTCCTCGGGCGAACCGAAGTTCAGGCAGTTGGAGATGGCCAGCGGGCGGGCGCCGGAGGCGGCCACGTTGCGGTACGACTCCGCGAGCGCGAGCTGCGCGCCGGTGTACGGGTCGAGCTTGGCGTAGCGGCCGTTGCCGTCCGTGGCGATCGCGACGCCGAGGTTGGTGTCCTCGTCGACGCGGACCATGCCGGAGTCCTCCGGCTGCGCGAGGACGGTGTTGCCCTGCACGAACCGGTCGTACTGGTCGGTGATCCAGGACTTGGACGCCTGGTTCGGGGAGGAGATCACCTTCAGGACCTGCGCGCGCAGCTCCTCGGCCGTGGCCGGGCGGGCCAGCTTCGCCGCGTCGTCCGCCTGGAGGGCGTCCTGCCACTCGGGGCGGGCGTACGGGCGCTCGTAGACCGGGCCCTCGTGCGCGACCGTGCGCGGCGGGACGTCCACGATCTGCTCGCCGTGCCAGAAGATCTCCAGCCGCTCGCCGTCCGTCACCTCACCGATGACGGTGGCGATGACGTCCCACTTCTCGCAGATCTCCATGAAGCGGTCGACCTTGTCGGGCTCGACGACCGCGCACATGCGTTCCTGCGACTCGCTCATGAGGATCTCCTCGGGCGAGAGGGAGGAGTCGCGCAGCGGCACGGTGTCGAGCTCGACGCGCATGCCGCCGGAGCCGGCGCTCGCCAGCTCGCTGGTGGCGCAGGACAGGCCGGCGCCGCCGAGGTCCTGGATGCCGTCGACGAGGTTCTCGCGGAAGATCTCCAGGGTGCACTCGATGAGGAGCTTCTCCTGGAAGGGGTCGCCGACCTGGACGGCGGGGCGCTTCGCCGACTTCGAGTCGTCGAACGTCTCGGAGGCCAGGACGGAGACACCACCGATGCCGTCGCCGCCGGTGCGGGCGCCGTAGAGGATGACCTTGTTGCCGGCGCCGGACGCCTTCGCGAGGTGGATGTCCTCGTGCTTCATCACACCGACGCACAGGGCGTTGACCAGCGGGTTGCCCTGGTAGCAGGCGTCGAAGACGACCTCGCCGCCGATGTTGGGCAGGCCCAGGCAGTTGCCGTAGCCGCCGATGCCCGCGACGACGCCCGGCAGGACGCGCTTGGTGTCGGGGTGGTCGGCGGCGCCGAAGCGCAGCGGGTCCATCACGGCGACCGGGCGGGCGCCCATGGCCAGGATGTCGCGGACGATGCCGCCGATGCCGGTGGCCGCGCCCTGGTAGGGCTCGATGTAGGACGGGTGGTTGTGCGACTCGACCTTGAAGGTGACCGCGTAGCCCTGGCCGACGTCGACGACGCCGGCGTTCTCGCCGATGCCGACGAGCATGGCGTCGTTCTCGGGGACCTTCTCGCCGAACTGCCGCAGGTGGACCTTGCTGCTCTTGTACGAGCAGTGCTCGGACCACATCACGCTGTACATGGCCAGCTCGGCGCCGGTGGGGCGGCGGCCGAGGATCTCGCGGATGCGCGCGTACTCGTCCGGCTTGAGGCCGAGCTCCGCCCAGGGCTGGGTGGCGTCGGGCGTCTCGCCGGCGTGCTTGACGGTGTCGAGGCTCATGAGGCGCTGACCAGCTTCTTGAGGATCGAGGTGAAGAACCCGAGGCCATCGGTGCGGCCGGTGCCGACCAGCGGCTCCACGGCGTGCTCGGGGTGCGGCATGAGGCCCACGACGTTGCCGGCGGCGTTGGTGATGCCGGCGATGTCGCGGAGCGAGCCGTTGGGGTTGCCGTCCAGGTAGCGGAACGCGACCCGGCCCTCGGCCTCCAGCTCGTCGAGGGTGTGCTCGTCGGCCACGTAGCGGCCGTCGATGTTCTTCAGCGGGATGGAGATCTCCTGTCCCGCCTCGTAGTCGGACGTCCAGGTGGTGTCCGCGTTCTCCACCCGCAGCTTCTGCTCGCGGCAGATGAAGTGCAGGTGGTTGTTGCGGAGCATCGCGCCGGGCAGCAGGTGGGTCTCGGTGAGCACCTGGAAGCCGTTGCAGATACCGAGGACGGGCAGACCTTCGCGGGCGCCCTCGATGACCTTCTCCATGACGGGCGAGAAGCGGGAAATGGCACCCGCCCGCAGATAGTCGCCATAGGAGAAGCCGCCGGGCAGGACCACGGCGTCGACCTGCTGGAGGTCTTTGTCGCGATGCCACAGCGATACGGGTTCGAGTCCGGCGATTCGGACGGCCCGCTGGGTGTCGCGGTCGTCCAGTGTGCCGGGGAAGGTGATGACTCCTACACGAACGGTCACGGGGCTTCTCCGTCGACCTTCACAGTGAAGTCTTCGATCACGGTGTTGGCGAGAAACGTTTCCGCCATCTCATGGATGCGGGCGAGGGCGGCGGCGTCTACCGGGCCCTCCACCTCGAGTTCAAAGCGCTTGCCCTGACGGACGTCGGCGATCCCCTCGAAACCAAGGCGGGGCAGCGCGCGCTGCACCGCCTGCCCCTGCGGGTCGAGGATCTCCGGCTTGAGCATGACGTCGACTACGACGCGTGCCACTGGCACTCCCGGTGGTGTGGTGCGTGAGCTGAAGCGGTGAAGCCAGCGTACAGTCCCAAAAAATCTACGCGCATAGATATGGGAATCTACGCGCATAGATATGCTGGCCCTTCTGTCACGTTTACGCATCGGCCACGGAAGAAGCCGGGGAAAATCCAGGGAAAAACGTACGGGCTTGATTGCCAGGAGCCACGCGGACGCAATTAACTGGGCTTCACTTTTCAATGCCCTTCGATGTACAAATGAATAATCATTGCCCCGGAACATCTCCGGGACATCCGGAACCCCGCATCCCCGCAGAACACCGCGGCGATGCCCGGCCGAAAGGACCGATATTCGTGGCACAGCGCGTAGTGGTCACACTCTCCGACGACATCGACGGCGGGGCAGCCGCGGAGACGGTTTCCTTCGGCCTCGACGGCAAGTCGTACGAGATCGACCTGAACACTGCCAATGCGAAGAAACTGCGGAACATCCTCGCGCCTTACCTGGAGGCCGGCCGCAAGCAGTCGCGCTCCGGCAAGGTCTACCGCCACACCTCCGTCGCGCCCGATCCGTCGGCGGTACGGGCCTGGGCCCGCTCCCACGGCATGGACGTGCCCCCGCGCGGCCGGATCCCCAAGCGGGTCTACGAGGCCTTCAACGCGGCGGACTGAGCGCCCGTCCGAGCGGAGTTGGCAAACGCCCCTGGTGATCAGCTAGAGTCTGGATCACGCCGAGGGGCACGGACGGGAAACCGGCCGGGACTTCGGGGTCATGCGGGTGTAGCTCAGTAGTAGAGCGCCCTCTTTCCAAGAGGGAGGCGCAGTGTGCGATTCCTGTCACCCGCTCTGATCGCTTCTCGGTCCACAGTTGTGGACCGGGGTCGGTGATCCATGCGGGTGTAGCTCAGTAGTAGAGCGCCCCCTTTCCAAGGGGGAGGCGCAGTGTGCGATTCCTGTCACCCGCTCTGATCGTTTGCCGGTCCACAGTTGTGGACCGGGCCAGGCGATCCATGCGGGTGTAGCTCAGTAGTAGAGCGCCCCCTTTCCAAGGGGGAGGCGCAGTGTGCGATTCCTGTCACCCGCTCTCATCACGTACCGACCACGCGAGTGGATCAGGTAGAGTGATGTCTCGCGCCGCTCGGTGCTCCTCTCTTGAGAAGCTCTCGGTCGGAAGCGTGCGGACGTAGCTCAGTTGGTAGAGCACCACCTTGCCAAGGTGGATGTCGCGAGTTCGAGTCTCGTCGTCCGCTCAGAGAATGAAGGCCCTGGTCATCTTGATGACCGGGGCCTTTGTCGTTGGTCGGGGGCTGCGTTGTGTGGCCGGGGTCTTCGTTGTGTGGTCGCGGCCTGGGTCACGTGGCTGAGGCTTGCGTTGTGTGGTCGGGGCCTTCGTCGTTGGTGGAGGTCTGCGTCGTGTGGCCGGGGCCTGCGTCGTGTGGCCGGGGCCTTCGTCGTGTGGCCGGGGCCTGCGTTGTGTGGCCGGGGCCTGCGTTGTGTGGCCGGGGCCTGCGTTGTGTGGCCGGGGCCTTCGTCGTGTGGCCGGGGCCTTCGTCGTGTGGCCGGGGCCGTTGATGACATTCGTCATCCGAGGTCATGACAGCTCGCACTGCCGCGGGGCCGGGCCGGGCGGAAGCCTTGAAGCATGGATATCGGGGACAGCGACAGCGTGATCGACGTCTCGGGGCTGCGGCGGCGCTACGGCCCGGACGGCGACAAAGGGTATGAAGCGGTGCGGGGGGTGTCCTTCACCGTGCGGCGCGGCGAGTTGTTCGCGCTGCTGGGGACGAATGGCGCGGGCAAGACCTCCACGGTCGAGCTGTTGGAGGGGCTGGCACGGCCCAGCGGGGGCCGGGTGCGGATCCTCGGCCACGATCCTTACGAGGAGCGGAGCGCGGTGCGGCCGCGGATCGGGGTGATGCTCCAGGAGGGCGGCTTCCCCTCGGACCTCACCGTCGCGGAGACCGTCCGGATGTGGGCGGGCTGCACGACAGGGGCGCGCCCCGTCGAGGAGGCGCTCGGCCTGGTCGGGCTCGCCGACCGCCGCGATGTACGGATCAAGCAGCTCTCCGGCGGCGAACGGCGGCGGCTGGACCTGGCGCTCGCGCTGCTGGGCCGGCCCGAGGTGCTCTTCCTCGACGAGCCGACGACGGGGCTGGACCCCGAGGCGCGGCACAGCACCTGGGAGTTGGTGCGCCGGTTGCGTGCGGACGGCACGACGGTGCTGCTGACCACGCACTATCTGGAAGAGGCCGAGGCGCTCGCGGACCGGCTGGCGATCATGCGGCGGGGCGAGATCGTGGCCGCCGGGGCGCCGGGCGAGGTCATCGGCGCCTATCCGGCCCGGATCCGCTTCGCGATGCCGGTGGGCTGGTTCGTGGGAGATCTGCCGCCGCTGGCCGAGCTGGGCGTGGAGCGGCATCAGGAGATGGACGGCCGAATAGAGCTCCAGACGCAGGAGTTGCAGCGGACCCTGACCGGGCTGCTGCTCTGGGCCCGGGACAAGGACATAGAGCTGGAGGGGCTGGACGCGCGCAGCGCCTCGCTGGAGGAGGCGTTCCTGGCGATAGCGGGCGACGGGGAGCCGGTGGGCGCGGCGGCCGGCTCCGGTGCGGGTGTGGGACTTGGTGCGGGTTTCGGTGCGGGGAGGGGTCGGTAATGGCGATGTGGATATCCGCCGCGGGGCCGCGGATGCTGGCGCTGGGGCGGGCGGAGCTGATCCTGCTCAAGCGCAACAAGATGGCGTTGTATGTGGCGTTGTTGATGCCGCTTTCCATGGTGTGGGCGATGCGCCGCACGATCGGCCAGTTCGACCTCGACAAGACCGGAATGTCGGTCAACGACGTTTCCATGACCGGGGCCTTCGGCTTCATCCTCCTGTTCGTCGTCTATCAGAACCTGGTCAGCGCCTATGTGGCCCGGCGCGAGGAGCTGGTCCTCAAGCGCTTGCGTACGGGCGAGGCGGCCGACGCGGAGATATTGGCCGGCACGGCACTGCCGGCCTTGGCCATAGCGGTGGCGCAGGTGGTCCTGCTGCTGGTGGCGGGCACGGTCTGGCTGGATCTGCGGGCGGTGTCCCGGCCCGATCTGCTGGTGGTCGGGCTGCTGCTGGGCCTGGTGCTGTCCGTGGCGCTGGCCGCGGTGACCACGGTGTGGGCCAAGACGGTGGAGAGCGCCCAGTTGGTGACCACTCCCCTGCTGCTGGTGTCGTTGCTGGGGTCGGGGCTGCTCATCCCGCTGAAGGTCATGCCGGACCTGGCGGCGGACGTGTGCGAACTGCTGCCCCTGACGTCGGTGGTCGAGCTGATGCGCGGCGGTTGGATGGGCGGGCTGAGCGCGTACGACGCCCTGGGGCATGTGGCCACGGCGTTGGCCTGGACAGTGCTGGCCGTGTTTGCTGTACGTCGGTGGTTCCGCTGGGAGCCGCGGCGGTGAGCCGACCGGACGGTGGGTGACGGATCGACAGGGGGCTTCGGGGCCATGGGGATGTGGGTGCGGGTGCGGGGCTGGCGGGGGCGCAGCAGGGTCGCCAAGGTCGACAGCTATACGCGGTGGATGCTGTATCTGCTGCCGTGCGCGTTTCCCCTGATCAAGGCGATCAACCTGGTGGTCGAGCCCGGGAGATCCCATGCGGTGGCGCTGACGGTGATCGGCGCCGTGCAGGCTCTGCTGGGCATAGGTGTGCTCCGGCGCTCCATGGATCACTACCTCTGGCGGAAGCCTGCTCCCTGGTGGGGTGTGGCCGGGCAGGCGGTGCTGCTCGCGGGGGTCGTGGTGGCGTTCGTGGTGGCGGTGCGGGCGGACGGTGAGGAGCACGCCGCCGAGAACACGCTGATGCTGTTGCACGGCTGGCTGTCGGTCTTCGGACCGTTGAGCCTGACGATGCGGCTGCCGAGGTATCTGGCCCTTTGCCTCGGGACGGCGCTTCTGCTGGGGGGCGTCTTCGTGCCGCTCGGGGCCGGCTGGGCCACGGTGGCGCTGGTGTCCGTGATGGTGTTCCTGATCGGCCTGTGGAGCGCTTCCGCGGCGCGGGTCTCCGGCTGGATGCTCCGGGTCATGTGGGAGCTGGAGGAGGCACGGGACGCGCAGGCGCGGCTGGCGGTGGCGGAGGAGCGGCTGCGGTTCGGGCGGGACCTGCACGACGTCCTGGGGCGCAACCTGGCGGTGATCGCGCTCAAGAGCGAGCTGGCGGTACAGCTGGCCCGGCGGGGTTCGCCCACGGCCGTGGATCAGATGACCGAGATCCAGCGCATAGCCCGGGATTCGCAGCGCGAGGTCCGTGAGGTGGTGCGCGGATACCGCGAGGCGGATCTGCGCACCGAGTTGGTGGGTGCCCGGGGTGTGCTCTCCGCGGCGGGCATCGAATGCCGGATCGACGACACGGCGGGGGGTGGGCTGCCGGTTCCGGTGCAGTCGGCGCTGGCCTGGGTGGTCCGCGAGGCCACGACGAATGTGCTGCGGCACGCGGATGCCGGGCGGTGCGCGGTGCGGATGCGGGTCGTGGAGGGGACGGCGGTGCTCGTCATGGAGAACGACGGGGTGCCGGAGGCCGTGAGCGGTGCGGACATGGCGGCGTCGGACGGTGGTTCGGGGATCGCGGGTCTGCGGGAGCGGCTCGCGGTCCTGGGCGGCACGGTGACGGCCGAGCGCCGGCCACCGGCCGTGTTCCGCCTGACGGCGAGGGTACCGGTGGCGGAGGCGGGCGGGGATGTGCCGAATGGCGACGGCGAGGCGGGGCGGGCGGGTGCGGCCCGGGCAGGTGCGGAGGGGCTCCCGCCGTCGGCGGGGGTGGGGGCTGGAGCTGCGGGCGCCGGTCCGGCGCCGGTCGCGGCAGGCGCCGGACCGGCGGTGGCGGTGGCAGTGGGGAGCGGGTCGGGCGAAGCGTGGTCGGGCGTGGGTGGAGGGGCGGAATGACGGACGAGGAGCGGTACGGGCGGGGGGAGGGCTCTGCCTCGGCCCTGGAGGGCCCGTCGGTGACGGGGCCCGTCCCTGGCGCGGCCCCTGTCCCGGATACTCCGTCCGGCTCGGCTCCGGCTTCGGTCGCCGCCCCCGCGTCGCCGATCGTGCGTGTCCTCCTCGCGGATGACGAGCATCTGATTCGCGGTGCGCTGGCCGCTCTGCTGGGGCTGGAGGATGATCTTCAGGTGGTGGCGGAGGCGGCGTCGGGGCCCGAGGCGCTGGCGATGGCGCGGACGTACCGGCCGGATGTCGCCGTGCTCGATCTTCAGATGCCGGGGGCGGACGGTGTGACAGTGGCCACAGCGCTGCGCACCGAACTGCCCGGGTGCCGGGCCATGATCGTGACGGGGCACGGGCGTCCGGGGCATCTGAAGCGGGCGCTGGAGGCGGGGGTGCGGGGGTTCGTACCGAAGACCGTGTCGGCGCGGAAGCTCGCCGAGATCATCCGGACGGTGCACGGGGGAAGTCGTTATGTCGACCCGGAGTTGGCGGCGGACGCGATCAGCGCCGGGGACTCGCCCCTGACCGCGCGGGAGGCGGAGCTGCTGGAGCTGGCCGAGGGCGGGGCCCCGATCGCGGAGATCGCCGAGCGCGCCTCGCTGACCCCGGGGACGGTCCGCAACTACCTCTCGGCGGCGGTGGCGAAGCTGGGCGCGGACAACCGTCATGCGGCGGCGCGCATCGCACGCGCTCAGGGTTGGCTATAGTGGTGTCCGCACCGCACGAGAGCGCGGCGCATGCGGACGTAGCTCAGTTGGTAGAGCACCACCTTGCCAAGGTGGATGTCGCGAGTTCGAGTCTCGTCGTCCGCTCAGCGAACGAAGGCCCCTGTCATCTTGATGACCGGGGCCTTCGGCGTTTCCGGGGCCGGTCGCGGGACCGGCCCCGGGGTGGATCAGCGGCTCGTCGGCGGGAAGGTCAGGCGGAAGCGGGCGCCGCCCGTCTCGGCCTGTTCGGCGGTGAGCTCGGCGCCGTGGGCGCGCGCGATCTGGCGGCCCATCGCGAGGCCGAGGCCGGAGCCGGGCAGGGCGCGGGCCTGGCGGGAGCGGTAGAAGCGGTCGAAGACGTACGGCAGGTCCTCGGCGGAGATGCCGGACCCGTGATCGCGGACGGTGAGATGCAGGCCACCGTCGTCCGAGTGCGCCAGCCGCACCTCGACCATGGCGCCGGTCGGGCTGAACTTGGCCGCGTTGTCGAGGAGATTGGACAGCAGGCGGGCGAGGCGGGTCGGTACGCCCGACACGGTGACAGCGCCCGCGGCGGTCAGGTCGGCGACGAAGGGGGTGTCCGGCCAGTGGCCGCGGGCCTCGGCGACGCAGCGTTCGGCCAGCAGATCGAGCCGGACCTGTTCGACGAGTTGCTGCGGTTCCTCGTCCCGGGCGAGCTCGATCAGGTCGTTGACCATGCCCGTCACCTCGCGGAGCTGGCGGCCGAGGGCGGCGGAGGCGCGTTCGCGCTGGGCGGGCGAGAGGCGTTCGGCGCGGGCGAGGAGCTCGGCGTTGGTGCGCAGCGCGGTCAGCGGGGTGCGCAGCTCGTGGGAGGCGTCGGCGACGAGGCGGCGCTGGGCGGCGACGGCCTCCTCCAGCTCGCCGAGCATGGTGTTGAAGCTGCTCGCGAGGCGGGTGATCTCGTCCTCGCGGCGGGCCTCGTAGGGGGGCAGCTCGATGCGGTGGGCGGGGTCGCGGGTGGCGGCGATGTGTTCGGCGGTGGCCGTGAGCCGGGACACGGGCCGCAGGGACGTACGGGAGGCGAAGTAGCCGAGCCCCGCGGCGAGCAGGACCCCGCCGCCGCCCACGGCGCCCAGGAGCAGCCCGGCCTGGCGTACGCCCTTGTCGACGGTGTCGGAGCGGACGGCCACCTGCAGGGCCCGGCCGTCCTTGACCGGGGTGGTGAGCATGCGCATGTCGCGGCCGTCGAGGGTGATGTTGCTGTAGTACTCCCCGAGTGTCCGGGCCGCGACCCGCCGGGTGGCGCCGGTGACGGGCAGCACCAGGTCGCCCCGGCCGGGGGCGGCCGGGTCGGCGCGTACGGTCTGGGCGCAGGCGGGCGCGGCGAGCCAGGTGCACTCGCCGTAGAGGGCGCCGGTCTCTTCGCCGCGGGGCTGCTTGGCGATGAGGGTCGCCTGCTGCTTGAGCTGGAGGTCGAGCTGGCGCCCGAGCTCGTAGCGGATGACGACGTACGCGGCCGCGAGCACCCCCAGCGCGACGACCGCGACGGCGGCGGAGGTGACGAGCGCCAGCCGGGCGCGCAGCGGCCGGCTGCCGAGGAGGCGCCGGCGCAAGGCCCTCACTGCTCCGCCAGGCGGTAGCCGATGCCGTGCACCGTGTGGACGAGGCGGGGCGCGCCGCCCGCCTCCAGCTTGCGGCGCAGATAACCGACGTAGACGGCGAGCGAGTTGGAGTCGGTGCCGAAGTCGGTGCCCCAGACCCGTTCCTGGATCACCTCGCGCGGCAGCACCTGCCCCGGGTGGCGCATCAGCACTTCGAGCAGGGCGAATTCGGTGCGGGTGAATTCCAGGGGCACCGTGCCGCGAACGCCGGTGCGGGTCGCGAGGTCGACGGTCAGGTCGGCGAAGGTCAGGGCGGGGTCGCCCTCGGCGGGTTCGGCGGGGGCCGCGCGGCGCAGCAGGGCCCGCAGCCGGGCGAGCAGTTCGTCCAGGGCGAAGGGCTTGACGAGGTAGTCGTCGGCGCCCGCGTCCAGGCCGGCGACCCGGTCGGAGACGGCGTCGCGCGCGGTCAGGACGAGCACGGGCGTACGGTCGCCGAGGGCGCGCAGGCGGCGGCAGACGGCGAGTCCGTCGAGTACGGGCATCGCGAGGTCGAGGACGATCGCGGCGGGCGGTTCGGCGGCGACGGCGGACAGCGCTTCCAGGCCGTCGGCGGCGGAGCGCACCGCGTACCCCTCGACGCTCAGTCCGTCGACGACGGCGGCCCGTACCTCGGGGTCGTCGTCGACGACGAGTACGACCGGCGGGACGACAGCGGACATACGGGGTGTGGCCTCTCGCGCGGGCTGCGGCGGGGATGCGCCGGGGAACTGCGCGTTCCCCCGCCTACCTTGGCAGACCGTGTCTTAGAAGGCTCTTAGACCACCCCGCCACGCTGCGGGCCATGGCTAGAGCACACGACACCCTTTCGGTGGTCGTCGGAGCGGGCGGTACCGGCGGCCATATCTATCCCGGGCTGGCGGTGGCCGACGCGGTCCGCCGGGCCGTGCCGGACGCGGTCATCAGCTTCATCGGGACCGAACGCGGTCTGGAGACCCGCCTGATCCCGCGGGCCGGCTACCGGCTGCACACGGTCGACATGATCCCCTTCGACCGTTCGCTCGGCTCGCGCCGCTTCCTCCTCCCCGCCGACCTGATGCGCTCGGGCCTTCAGGCACGGCGCGTGATCGAGGAGCAGGGCGCGCAGGTCGTCGTCGGCATGGGCGGCTATCCCAGCGCGCCCGCCGTACTCGGCGCCCGGATGGCGGGCCGGCCCTCGCTCGTCCACGAGTCCAACGCCGTACCGGGCCGCGCGAACCGTTTCGCCACCGCGCTGACCCCGCATGTGGCGCTCGCCTTCGACCGCAGCCGCGATCATCTGGCGGCGCGGGCCGGCGCCCGGGCCGAGACGGTCGGGATGCCGCTGGTGGGCGCGGTGGCGGCCCTGGACCGGGGCGCCCGGGCCGCGCTGCGGCCGTCGGCCCGGAGTGCGCTCGGAGTGCCGGACGCGGCGCGGCTGGTGCTCTTCAACGGCGGCAGCCTGGGCGCGGCGCGGCTGACGGAGGCGGCGGTGGAGCTGGCCGAGCGGTGGCGCTCGCGCCCCGACGTCCATCTCCTGATCAAGACCGGGCCCGCCGCCCTGGAGGAGGTCCGGTTCCGGCTGGCCGCCGCCGGCTGCGACCGGGTCGCCACGGCGGTCGGCTACCTCGACCGGATGGACCTCGCCTACGCGGCCGCCGACCTGGTGGTCTGCCGCGCCGGCTCGGCGACGATCGCCGAGCTCGCGAACGTGGGCGTACCGGCGGTGCTGGTTCCGTATCCGCACGCCCCGCACGACCACCAGACGCACAACGCGCGGGTCCTGTCCGACGTCGGGGCCGGGCTGCTGCTCCCCGACGGCGAGACCACCGGCGACCGGCTCACCGCGCTGATCGAGCCGCTGCTGGCGGATCCGGCGCGGCTGACCGCGATGGGCCGGGCGGCGCATCCGGGCACGCACGCCGCGGCCGCCGACCTGATGGCGGCGTGGGTGCTGCGGCTGGCGGGGCGCACGCCCGTAAACCCTTTTCCGTTCCAGACAGTTGAGAGGACTTCCGCATGAGCACCAGCGAGAACCTGACCACGACCATCAACGCCACGCGGGACTGGGCCGGCCGCACCGTCCTCGTCACCGGCGCCGAGGGGTTCATCGGGTCGACGCTCGTCGATCTGCTCGTCGAGCGCGGCGCCCGGGTGCGGGTACTCGTCCACTACAAGCCGTACGCCGAGCGCGGCCATCTCGCCCGCTATCTCGGGCCCGGCTCCCCCGTGGAGACGCTCGCGGGCGATGTCCGCGACGCCGGCCGGGTGATGGACGCCGTCGCCGGGTGCGACACCGTCTTCCACCTCGCGGCGCTGATCGGCATCCCGTACAGCTACGCGTCGCCCGAGGCGTACGTGCAGACCAATGTGGCCGGTACGGAGAACGTCGCGGCGGCCTGCCGTCGCCATGGCGTGCGGCGCATGGTGCACACCTCGACCAGTGAGGTCTACGGGACGGCGCTGACCGCCCCGATCAGTGAAGACCACCCGCTCCAGCCGCAATCGCCGTACTCCGCGTCGAAGATCGGCGCGGACATGCTGGCCCTGTCCTACGCGCACTCCTTCGAGCTGCCCGTCACGGTCGTGCGGCCCTTCAACACCTACGGTCCGCGTCAGTCCGCGCGTGCCGTGATCCCCACGATCCTCGCCCAGCTGCACTCGGGGGCCGAGGAGATCCGGCTCGGTTCGACCACGCCGACCCGGGACTTCACCTACGTCACGGACACGGCGGAGGGGTTCCTCGCGCTCGCGGCCTGCGACCGGGCCGTCGGCCACGCCGTCAACCTCGGCACGGGCCGCGAGATCTCCATCGGTGACCTGGCCGAGTCGCTGATCCGGGCGTCCGGGCGGGACGCGAAGGTCGTCGTGGACGCGTCCCGGCTGCGACCCTCCGGCAGTGAGGTGGAGCGGCTGCTGTCCGACAACTCCCGGGCCCGGGAGTGGGCCGGCTGGCAGCCGCGGGTCGAGCTGGCGGAGGGGCTGGCCCGGACCTCGGACTGGGTCCGGGACAACCTGCGGCTCTTCGCCGCGGACCGCTACCAGGTCTGAGCGCGACGCCGGGCCTTACGCCCAGCTCTTGCCCGTCAGGCGCTCGTACGCCTCGATGTACTTCGCCCGCGTCCGCTCCACGACCTCCGCCGGCAGCTCCGGCGGCGGCAGCTCGCCCTTGCGGTCCCAGCCGGAGGCCGGGGAGGTCAGCCAGTCGCGGACGAACTGCTTGTCGAAGGACGGCTGGGGGCGGCCCGGCTGCCACTGGTCGGCGGGCCAGAAGCGGGACGAGTCCGGGGTGAGCACCTCGTCGGCGAGAACCAGTTCCCCGTCGTCGAAGCCGAACTCGAACTTCGTGTCGGCGAGGATGATGCCCCGGTCGCGGGCGACGGTCCGGGCCCGGCTGTAGACGGCGAGGGTGGCCTGGCGGAGCTTGGCGGCGGCTTCGGCGCCGACCTGGCGGGCCACCTCCTCGTACGAGACGTTCTCGTCGTGCTCGCCGACCGCGGCCTTCGTGGCCGGGGTGAAGATCGGCTGGGGCAGCTCGGAGCCGTCGGCCAGGCCCTCGGGGAGGGCGAGCCCGCAGACCGTACGGGTCTGCTCGTACTCCGCGAGGCCCGACCCCGTGAGATAGCCGCGGGCCACGCACTCGACCGGGGCCATCTCCAGGGAGCGGCAGATCAGGGTGCGGCCGGCCCAGTCGGCGGGGGCGCCGGCGGGCAGCTCGTCCGAGACGACGTGGTGGGGCACCAGGTCCGCGAGGCGGTCGAACCACCACAGGGAGAGCTGGGTGAGGACCCGGCCCTTGTCGGGGATCTCGGTGGGCAGCACCCAGTCGTAGGCCGACATGCGGTCCGAGGCGACCATCACGAGACGGCCGTCCCCGTCGCGGTAGAGGTCGCGGACCTTGCCCGTGTGCAGGTGCTCAAGGCCGGGCACCTCGACCGGTTCGGGTTTCTCTACGAATCCGGACACGCGTCCTCCTGGTGGTTTGTCCAAGCACCACGATTCTGCCGTACGACCGCGCGCGTGCCCCGACGAGGGTCAGCCGTGCTTGCAGATCCGGTCCAGGAGGTTGGCCGTGGCCCGCTGGACACGGGCGTCCGTGTGGCCGGGCCGGTCCAGGGCGGGCGACCAGGCGAAGGTGCCCGCGGCGAAGACGAGGGCGCCGCTGGGGGCGCGGTAGAGCGAGGTCTCCTGGTGGCGTGTGGCGCCCTCGCTGTCCCGGTACGGGGAGTGGGCCAGCAGGATGCGGCGGGTGTGCTCGGGCAGGGCCGTTCGGGGGTAGTAGCGGTCGGCCTCGCCGGCGACCAGGCCCGGCAGCTCGTCGCCCTCGCCGGCGCCGGTGGCGTCCCACAGCCAGTGGTCGGCGTTGCGGACGACCATGGGGGCGGGCTCGGGCACCCGGCCCGCGTACTGGATCCCCAGCAGCTGCTGCTCGGCGGGCGAGACGTCGCGCCAGAGCGCGGAGCGGCCGGGGCCGCGATGTTTTCGGCAGGTGAGCAGGTGGTCCGGGCCGGCCGGGGAGGGGGCCAGCTCGACCTGCCAGTACATGGTGTTCGCGGAGAGGAACACCAGGGACGTGCCGGCGTCGCGGGCCAGCTCGGCGGAGCGGCGCATGGCGGTCGACCAGTACTCGTCGTGGCCGGGGAAGACCAGGCCGCGGTAGCGGGAGGGGTCGACGCGGCCCGCGTGGAGGTCGCGGGTGTCGGCGTAGGCGAGGTCGTAGCCGTAGCGCTCGGCCCAGCGGATGAAGTCGTAGGCGTGGCCGACGTGCAGCGGCAGGCCCGCGCCCGCGAAGGGGCGGTCGAAGGAGACCGTGGTGGCCGCGCCCTCCTCGCCCAGCAGCCGGCCGTTCTCGTCCCAGGCGTGGTAGAGGCTCGCGCCCGTGCGGCCGTCCTCGGGGTAGAGGTTGTACGCCTGCCAGGTGATGTCGGGGAGGACCAGCAGCAGGTCGGCGGGGTGGGTGTCGCGGACCAGGAAGGGGATGTGGCTGCGGTAGCCGTCGGCGGTGGTCAGCACGGCCACATAGGCGCCCAGGGACCAGTAGCTGGGGATCTGGAGCCGCCAGGAGAGCCACCAGTGGTGGCAGGAGACCGTGCGGTCGACGGTCAGCGGGGCGGGCTGGACGATCCCGGACAGCCGGGGGCTGGTGGTGATCTTCGCGGCGCCGTCGCCCGCGTAGTGGCCGATGCGGTAGATGTCGATGCCGAACTGCTGCGGCGGGTCCACGGTGATCCGGAAATCTATGGCCTCACCGGGGGCGACCGCGCTGTTGGAGGCGAAGCCCTTGATCTGCCGGTGGACGTCGTCGGCGGTGCGGGGGCCGCGGCTGCGGGGGGCGGGGACGCGCGGACCGCTCGGTTCCGGGACGTGGTCGACGTACCAGGGGATGATCTGACCGGTGTCGTCGAAATAGCTCTCGGTGCCGCGCAGCCAGGGCAGCGGGCCCTGGCCGAAGGGGTCCGAGACGGCGTGCGCGAGCGCGCCCGACTCCCAGCGGCGGCGGATCCGGTCCATCCCCATTGCGCTCCCTCCCCTACGCCCCCCGACGCGTACTCGGTTCCTTCACTGATGGTGCTGTGGGTGGTGCTGTCCGTCGTGCTGTTCGGTTCGAGCGGGTGATCCGTCCTGGTGGGTCCCGGTCGCCGACCGTCGGCGCGGCAGGACCGGCCTCCGGCCTCACACCAGGCGGACCGGCTTCTCGGGGCGGACCCCGACCTCGCCGAGCCAGGCGCGCAGCGGATCGCCGTCGCCGTCCTCGATCAGGCTGAGGACCGTACGGGCCAGGTCGGCGCGGCGGGCACCGCCGACCAGCAGGGCCGGGCCGTCGAGCCAGTCCAGGCCGGGGACGGCCCCGGCGGTGTCGACGGCGGCGCAGCACACCATGGCCGTCACATGGTCGGTGAGGAGCTCCCTGCCACTGCGCGGGGGTTGCAGTGGGAACAGCGGGGCGAGCCCGTCGACCCAGGGGTCGCCGGCCGCGCCGAACGTGCCTCGGTTGGCGGCCGACTCCTCCTGGGCGGCCTCGCGCGCCACCTCGGCGCTCAGCCGGGCCTCCAGCTTCTCCGTGACGCCGGCGCCCGCCGGGCCGCTGAGCCGCTCCAGGACGCGGGCCACGGTGGGTGCGGCGGTGAGCGGGCCGGGGGCGGCCGCCACGCCGCCCGCGGGGGCCGCAGCGCCCGCTTCCCCCGCCGCGGCGGGCACCGGCTCCGGGATGTCGCCCAGGACACGGTGCAGCCGGGCGGCCTCCAGCCGCCATTTGCGGTCCACGACCTCCTCGGGGTACTGGCTCCAGGCGACCGGCAGCCAGTCGGGGCCGGCCTCGGCCGGGCCGCCGTGGAAGAGCCGGGCGGCCAGCAGGGAGGCGGCCTCGTCGATGGCGCCGGGCTCCTCCAGCAGGTCGCAGGCGGGCCGCTCGCCCAGCCGGGAGGCGAACCCCTCGGCCAGGCGGTCGCGCCGGGAGAGCTCGGTGAGCGCGGAGACGACGCCGGCGTCCAGGCGGGAGGGCCAGCGGCCCATCCGCCACGCGGGCAGCGCGACGCGGTTCAGCAGGCGGTCCCAGCCGGCGTAGGCGAGGCCGACCTGTTCCTGGGCGACGATGCGCAGGCCGTAGTCGACGGTCTGGGCGCGCTCGGAGGCGGCCGCGGCCACGCCGCGCTCCATCTCCGCGGCGTGGTCCCGGCAGGAGTGCAGCAGCAGTCGGGCGACGCCCCCGACGAACGCCAGGGCCGGTCGCCCCGCGGCGACGGCCACGGCGGCGTCCAGGCCCCGGACGAAGCGGCGGGCGGCCGCTATGTCGGGGTTGGCGGACGGTCCCGTGCCCGCCACGACGGGCGCCAGCAGCGCCCGCAGCTCGGCGACCCGCATCCACCACAGGAACGGCGAGCCGATCACCAGCACCGGGGCGGCCCCGGTCCGCCGCAGCGGGCGCGGCAGGCCCTGTCCGGAGCCGCGCGGCGGCCCCTGGGCGGGGTGTGTGCGGTCCTCCAGCCAGCTGTCGCAGTCCGGGGTCAGGGCCATGGCGGAGGGCGCCGGGACCTCCAGCCGCTCGGCCAGGTCGCGCACCAGGCGGTAGAGGTCGGGGGCGGTCTCCTCCGGGATGGGGACGGTGGGGCTCAGGGCGGGCCTGGCCCGGACGACCACGGCGGTGACCGCGGCCGCCAGCAGCAGGGCCAGCGCCGCGGCGCCGGAGACGGCCCAGCGGGCCGTGGACCAGCCGCCGCCGTCCGGGAGGCGGCCCATGGCGACGCCGGCCAGCAGCACGACGGCGGCGGCCGCCGGCAGCAGGGCGACGGCCAGCGCGGCGCTGCGGATGCGCAGCACCGCGAGGGCTTGGGCGCGCGCGACCAGCACGCCTGCTTCCGGACCTGCCACGAGACCGATCACCCCCTGTTGCCAGTGTGTGCCTGCCGAGGAGTGCGACAGCGGGCGCGACGCCCGGTGCGTCGCCCATCCCCACTGTGGCACCGGCCTCTGACATCGCAATGCCGGTGGGCCAGTTGCCGGACGGTCGGCAGTCGGCTTGCGCCGCACCCTAGTTGGGGGTGGGGCGCGCGTCAGCTGCTTGGACAACCGGTCACCCGATGGAATGGCTTTGGGTAAAGCCACCCGGAATCCGCGCGCCTCGCTGCTCCGCCGGGTACCCGCCGGGGAACGAACAATCGGCCCGTACTCGTGAGTACGGGCCGATCGTGGAATCGCTACAGCTCAGGGGCGTGCTGGGCGGCCGCCGCCCGCTCGGCGATGTCGGTGCGGTGGTGGGAACCGTCCAGCCGGACCCGCGCCACACCCTCGTACGCCCGCTCCCGCGCCGTGGCGAGGTCGGAGCCGGTCGCGGTGACCGAGAGCACCCGGCCGCCGGCGCTGACCACCTGTCCGGCGGCGTTGTGCGCGGTGCCGGCGTGCAGGACGTAGGCGTGGTCCAGGGCGGCGGCCTCGGGCAGGCCCTCGATCACATCGCCGGTGCGCGGGGTACCGGGGTAGTTGTGCGAGGCGATCACGACGGTGACGGCGGCGCCGTCGCTCCAGCGCAGCGGCGGTACCGAGGCGAGGGTGCCGTTCGCGGCGGCGAGCAGCAGCCCGGCCAGCGGCGTCTTGAGCCGGGCCAGGACGACCTGGGTCTCGGGGTCGCCGAAGCGGGCGTTGAACTCGATGACCCGGACGCCGCGCGAGGTGATCGCGAGCCCGGCGTAGAGCAGGCCGGAGAAGGGCGTGCCGCGGCGGCGCAGCTCGTCGACGGTGGGCTGCAGGACGGCCCGCCGGACCTCCTCGACCAGCTTGGGGTCGGCCCACGGCAGCGGGGAGTAGGCGCCCATGCCGCCGGTGTTCGGACCCTCGTCGCCGTCGAGGGCGCGCTTGAAGTCCTGCGCGGGCTGGAGCGGGACGACCGTCTCGCCGTCGGTGATCGCGAAGAGGGAGACCTCGGGGCCGTCGAGGAACTCCTCGATGACCACGCGGCCGCAGGCCAGGGCGTGCTCGCGGGCGGTGGCGAGGTCGTCGGTGACGACGACGCCCTTGCCCGCGGCCAGCCCGTCGTCCTTGACGACATAGGGAGCGCCGAAGGCGTCGAGCGCCTCGTCGATCTCGGCCGGGGTGGTGCAGACGTAGGCGCGGGCGGTGGGGACGTTCGCGGCGGCCATGACGTCCTTGGCGAACGCCTTGGACCCCTCCAGTTGCGCGGCCTCCGCCGAGGGGCCGAAGACGGGGATGCCGCGCTCGCGGACGGCGTCGGCGACGCCCGCGACGAGCGGGGCCTCCGGGCCGACGACCACGAGGTCGGCGGTCAGCGAGACGGCGAGCTCCGCGACGGCCGTGCCGTCGAGGGCGTCCACCGGGTGCACCTCGGCGACCTCGGCGATCCCCGCGTTTCCGGGGGCGCAGTGCAGCGCGGTGACGTCGGGATCGAGGGAGAGTGAGCGGCACAGGGCGTGTTCGCGGGCGCCGCCGCCGATGACGAGGACCTTCACACCGGTCACCCTATTGCCTCGTCGACTGATCGACTCCCACGGTGCTCTCCCGACCCCGCAGTAACGTCCCTTCTCCGACCCCGCACGGCCGAAGTACGGTACGGCAGTCCAGGCCACCCACTCTTTCGGGTGAGTCCGGGTCGAGCCCTATACCGGATTCCGCAGCGCTAACGGGCGGAAAACCATGGATCTTGGCTACAAGACCGACCGTTCGGCGGTAGGAAGGTGACTCGCGATCCGCAGCGGCAGAGGGAGTGCACGGGTGAGCCAGCCGGAGATGCAGCCCGAGGGGCTCCCCCGCGAGCAGGGTGGGAGGCACCGTGGCGATTTGCGCGCCCGCACCTTCCCGCTCGGCGATTGGGGGGAGCCCGCGGAGCGTCTCGATGAGCTGTACCGATGGGTGGAGAACGGCGCGCTGTATTTGGTCGACTGGTATCTCGCGGACCGCGCCTGGAAGCGGCGCTGGGCGCGGGCGCTGCGCATCGGCGCGGCGGCGTGCGCCACGGTGGGCGCGGCGCTGCCGCTGCTCCAGCTGACGGGTGTCGTGCGCACCGGTGCCGCGTGGGGGTTCCTGGTCCTGCTCGGGGCGGTGGCGTGTGTCGCCTGTGACCGCTATTTCGGGCTGACGTCGGGATGGATGAGGGCCGTGGCCACGGCGCAGGCCGTGCAGCGACGGCTGGAGGCGCTCCAGTTCGACTGGGCGTCGGAGTGTGTGCGCGAGGTGCTCGGCCCGACCGAGGGCACGGCCAGCGAGGCGGCGGAGCGGTGCCTGAGCGTGCTGCGGCGCTTCTCCGAGGACGTGTCGGAGCTCGTACGGGCGGAGACGGCCGACTGGATGGTGGAGTTCCGGGCGGGGCCGACGCCGCTCGTGACGCAGTCCCTGGTCTCGTGGGGACCGCGCGGGGAGGGTGGCGGCCCGCTGCCGCGCTTCCTGCCGCCGGGCGCCCGGCCCAACATGCCGCGGCAGCGGCCCCCGGAGCCGCCCCGCTGACCGGTCCGCGGAGCGGCATACGGACCGCCGGCACGGGACGGCGGAGGGGTCAGGACATCAGCTGAAGACGATCATCGAGCCCTGGCCGAGGCTGCGCGTCGCCGCGGCGTGCAGTCCCAGCCAGACGTGGCGTTCCCGGGCGAACGGGCTGTCGTCGTGCGGTCCGGGCGCCGCGGGCTCCTCCAGGCCGGTGGGCCGGTCCGGAGCGGCGGGCGGCGCGGGCGGGTTGGCCGGGTCGATGCCCAGGACCGGTGCGACGGCGTGGAGTTCACGCAGCAGCCCCTGACTCGACCCCAAGGGTCCGCCGCCTTCGAGGAGTTCGTCGCTGGAGAGCGGGTGGGGGAAGTCCACGGGCACGTACGCCCCGGCGTGGTCGTAGTGCCAGACCAGGTGCGACTGCTGGGCCGTGGTCTCGAACATCTCCAGCAACTGCTCGTAGTCGCCGCCGAGTTCGCCCACCGGCGTGACGGCGAGCCCGCAGAGGTTGAGCAGGTGGGCGCGGCGCAGGAAGTGCAGCGCGTCGTAGTCGAAGCCCGCGACCGGGGCCACGTCCCCGGACAGCCCCGGCATGTAGCCGAAGACGGGGACCGGCGGCAACCCGGCCTCCCCCAGGGCCTTGTCGTACGCGGCGATCTCCTCGGCGAAGGGATTGTCGGGGCTGTGGCACAGCACATCGACGAGGGGGACAAGCCAGAGGTCACAGGCCACGTGAACTCACTCTCGGTCGCGTGGAGGCGATGGTCGGGCCAGAGTAATGCCGCCGGGCCGCTTGTCATACCGGGCCGGAGTCAGCTCCCGCCCCCTTGCGCCCTCTTGTCCTTCCCTTCGTCCGTCCCGACGTCCCATACCCACATCCCGCCGATCCGCTCGGGCTCCTCGCCCGTCAGCCGGGTCACGGCCTCGCGCAGCTCCGCCGCGTGCTCCCGGGGGTCCAGGACCAGCGCGTCCGCCCGCCAGAAGCGCAGGTCCGTCCGGAGCTCGCGGCGCTGCCGGTCGCCGATGGCGGGCACCCGGCCGGTCTCGTGGACGCCGTGCAGCAGGTCGGACGTGGGGCGCGGCTCGGGTCCGTAGACGCCGACGCGATCGGGGCCCCAGGGACCGTTGAAATAGCCGCCGGGGAAGGCGAAGCCGAGGCCGGCGCGCACCTGCCAGCCGAGCGCGGCGGTGTCGGTGGGGCTCGGCACCGGTACGGGCACCAGCGTCCGGCCGTGGCGTACGTGTTCGCGCCAGGTGCCGTCCGCGATGAACTCGGGCACCGGTTCCCGCTCGACGGTCCGGTACGGCGTGGGGATCAGCGGTACGAGCGCCACGACCAGGGCCGCACAGCCCAGCAGCCGGTGCGAGCGTTCGCGTTCGCCGCGCAGCCGGCGGAGGGCCAGCCGGTCGCAGGCGAGGGCCAGGAGGATGCCCAGGGCCGGCACGCAGACCATGGCCATGCGGGACTCGATGACCGACTCGAAGAACGGCAGCCTGCCGACCAGCCGCCAGGGCCCGGGCAGGGTCCGGTCCGTGCCGGGCAGCGGGATGTTCCGGCCGAGCGAGAGGACCGCCGCGGCGAGCGCCGTGAAGCCGAGGGCGCGGACCTGCGGGCGGTAGCGCATGCGCACGACGAGGACGACGGCGAGGACGACGAGGGGCCAGCCGAAGAAAGCGTTCTCCTCGGTCCGGTTGACCGACAGCGACGCGGCGACCTGGGCGTCGCCGGCCAGCGACCGGGTGGCGAACTCCAGCAGCGCCATCGGGTGGTTGCCGACCTGGCCGTGCAGCACGCTGCGGTAGCTCTGCGGGCCGAGGAACTGCCAGGCCAGCGGCCCGGCCGTCAGGGGCACGGCGACGAGGGCGGCGATGCCCAGACCGCGCAGCAGCGGCCGGGCGACGGCCCGGGCGGCGTCGGGGTCGGCGACGGCGTGGCCGAAGGCGAAGAGCAGCAGGCCGGTGGCGGCCAGCAGCAGGGCCTCCTCGCCGAGGAAGATCTGGTACGCCAGGAAGAGGCCGAGCAGCACCGCGTCCCGGCGCGGCCGCCGGCCCTCGCACAGCCGCAGCGCCCGGTCGGTGATCGGCGGGATCATGAAGAGGACGACGAAGTTGGGGTGCGCGTTGCCGTGCGAGATCATCGGCGGCGCGAAGGCGCAGAACCCGCCGCCGAGCGCGGCCGCCCAGCGGGAGCGTACGAAGCGCTTGGCGAGCAGCCAGTACCAGGAGCAGGCGGTGGCGGCGAGGCCGCCGGTGAGCACGAGCGCCCAGGTGACGTGGGCGCCGAAGGCCAGGGTGACGGGCGCGAGGGGGACCGACAGCCCGAGCATGGAGGTGTTGGCCATGAGGTTCACACCGCTCGGGAAGTTCTGGAGCTCGGTGAAGAACGGGTTGTGCAGGTGGGCGACGTTGTCGGCGGCGACCCGGAAGAACCATTCCCACTGCGTCTGGTCGGAGGCCGAGTCGACGAGATAGCGGCCGCCGGGCGAGCTCCACAGCCCGGCGTAGAGGGCGAGGGCGAGCAGCGCGTACAGCGCGGGCACGACGAGGTGCGCCGGCTCTGTCGAGCGCCAGCGGATGCGGACGAGGTCGGCGAGCGTGGTCGCGTAGGCGAGCGGGCGGACCTTGGAGCCGGGCTGGTGCGACCAGCGGACGGGGACCTCGGCGACCTCCCAGCCCCGCTGGTGGAAGAAGCGCAGGATCTCGACGTCGTAGCTCCAGCCGTCCTGCCGGGAGCCTGCGAAGGCGGTACGGACCTTGTCGCCGTCGAAGAGCTTGAAGCCGCACTGGGTGTCCCGTATGCCGGGAACGGCCGCGGCCCGGATCAGCCGGGCACCGGCCCTGCCGAGGACCTCGCGCAGGGCGTGCTGGCGGGCGTCGATGCGGGATCCGGGCAGGGCGCGGGAACCGATGGCGGCGCAGGCGCCCTCGTCCAGGCGGCGGCCGAGGCGGTCGAGCTCCTCGACGGGGGTGGCCAGGTCGGCGTCGGTGACCAGGACGCGGCGGCCGCGCGAGGCGAGCACTCCGGTGCGGACGGCGTGGCCCTTGCCGCGGTTGGCGGGGGTGCGCAGCACCTTCACGCGGGGTTCGTCACCGGCGGCGGCCTCGGCGATGTCCGCGGTGGCGTCCGTCGAGCCGTCGTCGACGACGATCAGCTCCCAGCTGCGGCCGTCCAGGCCGGCGAGATGGGCGCGGACCGCCTCCAGGGTGGGCGCGAGCCGGCTCTCCTCGTCGTACGCCGGAATGACGACGGTGAGGTCCACCGGGGCCGGAGTGGCGGATTCCGAGAGGCGGGACGAAGGGAATGAGGACGGCGAGGAAGGGGACATCACAAATCTGGACGCCCGCGACCGACTGTTGGTTGCACGTTCGGTTTTGCTTTCATTCCCGATTCCATCCCATTAACCGATGAACCTATGCGGCGACAACCCTATTCGGTCAATCTCTCGATCAAAGCGAGGGAATGTTCGTTGTATGCGCCAATGATTCGTTCCACGAGCTCCGCGTCCCGCGCCGCGACCGCCTCGACCAGTTCCCCGTGGCGGTGCCACAGCTGTCCGCTCAGGGTCGGCATCCGGCGCAGCAGCGGCACGGTGAAGATCCACGCCTGGACGCGCACCCGGTCCAGGAAATCCGATATGTAAGGGTTACCGACCAGGCCGGCCAGCTCGCGCCAGAAGCGCAGGTCGTAGCCGATGAGGATGTCGAGGTCCCCGGCGACCGCGGCCCGCGACGCCTCCTCGGCCCGGCGCCGCACGGACGCGAGGGCGGCCGGGGCGACGCAGGCCAGGGTGCGGTCGGCGGACCGGCGGAAAATGCCCTCGACGATCAGGGCGCGGGCCTCGACCATGTCGTGGAAATCGGCGTGGGTGAACTCGCGGACGCGGTAGCCGCGGTGCAGCTCGACGTCGAGCAGCCCTTGCGAGCACAGGTCGAGCAGGGCCTCGCGGACGGGCGTCGCGGAGACCCCGTACTGCTCGGCGATCTCCTTGACGGTGAACTGGCGCCCCGCCGGGAGCCGCCCCGCTATGACCTCGTCGCGCAGGGCGTCGGCGATCTGCGAGCGCAGCGTCGTGCGTCTGACGGCGTCGCTGCCGGGCATCGTGTCCGTGTCCCCTTCCGTGACCGTTCGCCCGCATGCGAACGGCCCTCGCAACAAGATAGGCGAGGGCCGTCGCGGAGCGTACGGGCGTGCGCGCGGGAAGGACGTACGCTACCTGGCCGCGTCAGACGGTGTGCGCGTCGGCCGCCGTCAGCGCCTCGTCGAGGAGCGCGAGGCCCTCCTTGGCCTCGTCCTCGGAGATGGTGCAGGGCGGGACGACGTGGGTGCGGTTCATATTCACGAAGGGCCACAGGCCGGACTTCTTGCAGGCCGCGGCGAAGGCGGCCATCGGGGCGTTGGCCGCGCCCGACGCGTTGTACGGGACGAGCGGCTCGCGGGTGGCGCGGTCCCGGACCAGTTCGAGCGCCCAGAAGACGCCCAGGCCGCGCACCTCGCCGACGCTCGGGTGGCGCTCGGCGAGCTCGCGCAGGCCGGGCCCGAGGACGTCCGCGCCGATCCGCGCGGCGTTCTCCACGATGCCCTCCTCGGCCATCGCCTCCATCGTCGCGATCGCGGAGGCGCAGGCCAGCGGGTGCCCGGAGTAGGTGAGGCCGCCGGGGTAGGGCCGCTCGTCGAAGGTGGCGGCGATCTCGGCGGAGATGGCGACGCCGCCGAGCGGTACGTAGCCGGAGTTGACGCCCTTGGCGAAGGTCAGCAGGTCGGGGGTGACGTCCCAGTGGTCGGCGGCGAACCAGCGGCCCGTGCGCCCGAAGCCCGCCATCACCTCGTCGAGGACGAAGACGATGCCGTGGCGGTCGCAGATCTCGCGCACGCCCGCGAGGTAGCCGGCCGGCGGGACCATGATCCCGGCGGTGCCGGGGACGGTCTCCAGGAGGATCGCGGCGACGGTCCCCGGCCCCTCGAAGGCGATGGTGTCCTCCAGGTGCCGCAGGGCGCGCTCGCACTCCTGCTCCTCGCTCTCCGCGTGGAAGGGCGAGCGGTAGAGGAACGGTGCCCAGAAGTGCACGACGCCCGCCGAGGCGGTGTCGGAGGGCCAGCGGCGCGGGTCGCCGGTGAGGTTGATCGCGGCGGCGGTCGCCCCGTGGTACGAGCGGTAGGCGCTGAGCACCTTGGGCCGGCCGGTGTGCAGCCGGGCCATGCGGACGGCGTTCTCCACGGCCTCGGCGCCACCGTTGGTGAAGAAGATCTTGTCCAGGTCGCCGGGGGTGCGCCCGGCGACCAGGCGGGCGGCCTCGGAGCGCACGTCCACGGCGAAGCCGGGCGCGATCGTGCACAGCTTCGCGGCCTGCTCCTGGACGGCGGCTACCACCTTCGGGTGCTGGTGACCGATGTTCGTGTTGACGAGCTGCGAGGAGAAGTCGAGGTAGCGGTTGCCGTCGTAGTCCCAGAAGTACGAGCCCTCGGCCCCGGCGACGGCCAGCGGGTCGATGAGGCCCTGCGCGGACCAGGAGTGGAAGACGTGCGCGCGGTCGGCGGCCTTGACGGCGGCGCCGGTGCGAGGATCGGGCTGCGTGCTCAACGTGCGTACCTCGGATCGGGTGGCGTTCGGGGCGCGGACACCGTCAGCGTAGGGAGCGGGGTCCGGGCGCGATACCGGCACTGTGTATGGCGCTCGCCACCCCCGCGGACACAGTGCCGGGGCGAGGGAGTTGACGGCTCCGCCGTCGGACGCCCGGGCGTCGTCCGCGAATTTCCGGACGCAAAATCCACCGAGGGAACGGGCCGCGTGCTACCGTCATTTCGCGTTGCAGTTTTGGACCCATTTCATGTCGGCGCCTGACGGTCTGTGACCGCGGGCGCTGTTGCATTATTCCGTGCTGTGCGGAAATTGGGTACTGCCCTAATGAGGAGATTGTCTTGGCTACTGGCACCGTGAAGTGGTTCAACTCGGAAAAGGGTTTTGGCTTCATCGAGCAGGAGGGTGGCGGCCCCGACGTCTTCGCCCACTACTCGAACATCGCCACCCAGGGCTTCCGTGAGCTCCAGGAAGGCCAGAAGGTGAACTTCGACGTCACGCAGGGCCAGAAGGGCCCGCAGGCGGAGAACATCATCCCCGCCTGACCCTTCCTTCCGGGTCCCTTCGGGGTTCTCCAACGAGCCGGGTCCACGTACTTTCATGGTGCGGGGGCCCGGCCGTTTGGCGTCCCGCTATTCTCCGGCGAGGAACACACGGGGGACACGGGGGAGGAGATCGGCGTCATGGACAATCTCGAAGGACTACAGCCCGAGGATCCGCGCGCACTCGGCGCGTACCGGCTGCTCGGCCGGCTGGGTTCGGGCGGCATGGGCCGCGTGTACCTGGCCCGTTCGGACCGCGGCCGCACGGTGGCGGTCAAGCTCGTGCACCGCGAGCTGGCCGGCCAGGAGGAGTTCCGGCGCCGCTTCCGCGCCGAGGTGCGGGCCGCCCGCCAGGTCGGCGGCGAGTGGACGGCGCCCGTCCTGGACGCGGACACCGAGGCGGACATCCCCTGGGTGGCCACGGGTTACATCGCCGGGCCGTCCCTGCGCCAGGTCGTCGACCACGACTTCGGGCCGCTGCCCGAGCGCTCCGTACGCATCCTCGGGGCCGGCCTCGCCCGCTCCCTCCAGGCCATCCACGCCGCCGGTGTCGTCCACCGCGACCTGAAGCCGTCGAACGTCCTGATCACCCTGGACGGCCCGCGCGTCATCGACTTCGGCATCGCCCGCGCGCTGGAGACCGTCACCGACGGCGGCGGCCTCACCCGTACCGGCGCGGCCGTCGGTTCGCCCGGCTTCATGTCGCCCGAGCAGGTGCGCGGCGCCCGGGTCACCCCGGCGAGCGACGTCTTCTGCCTCGGCTCGGTGCTGGCGTACGCGGCCACCGGCCGGATGCCGTTCGGCACGGCGGACAGCGGGGTGCACGCCCTGATGTACCGCATCGCCGAGGAGGAGCCGGACCTCACCGAGGTGCCCGAGTCGCTGCGGCCGCTGATCGTGGCCTTCCTCGCCAAGGAACCGGCCGACCGGCCGACGCCCGGTCAGGTCCTGGAGCGCACGGGCGTCGAGGAGTTGCTCGCCGATCTGCGGTCCTCGGACCCCTGGCTGCCCGGCGGCCTGGTCGCCCGGCTCGGCCGGCACGCCGTGCAACTGCTCGACGTCGAGGAGCCCGTGGGAACCCCGGGCCCGATGCCGCCGGCGCACGCCCCGACGCAGGTTTCCGCGCAGGGCCCGGGCCCGATGCCCGAACCGACGTCCATAGCCCGGCAGGACCCGCCGACCGTGACCGCCGGGCACCCGGTCGCCCAGCCCCTGCCGACCCCCGCGCCCGCCCCCTACGGCTACCCGCACGCGGGTCCGTACGGCAGCAATCCGTACGGCACCGGTACGCACACCATCAACCCCTACGGGCCGCCCGCCCCGCGCCGCTCGCGGGCGCCGATCATGCTGGCCGCCGTGGTGGCGGGCGGGCTGATCGCCGGTGGCGCGACGGTGGTGCTGCTCAAGCAGCAGAACGACAAGAGCGACGGCGCCCGCGGCGCCTCACCGGCCGCCTCCGCGCCGCGGAACTCCACGCCGAACACCCCGCAGACCCCCTCGCCCTCCTTCGCCGACGGCAGGCCGAGCACCGGCCCCGGCTCCGTACCGCAGGCGTTCCTGGGCACCTGGCAGTCCGACTTCACCACCGAGGCCGGCGCCCACTCCCGCACCGTCACCCTCCGGCAGGGCGCGCCCGGCGCGACCGTGGCCGACATCAGCGGCAGCGGCACGGACAAGGACGGCCAGTCCTACCGCTGCGCCTGGACCGCGGACCTGACCGGCGGCGGCGAGGCCGGCACCCCGCTCCACCTCGGCCCGTCCCGGGTGACCCTCGCCCAGCCCGCCTCCGACTGCCAGCCGGGCCCGCGCAGCGAACTGACGCTGCTGGCCAACGGCGGGATGAGCCGCGAACTGGTCGGCAAGGCGGAGGCCCCGCTGACCTACCGCAAGGTCGGGTGAACGCGGAACGCCCCGATGGCCGGAGCCATCGGGGCGCTCGATGCACGTCGTACGCGCGGAACCTACGAGAGGAACGAGTTGATCTCGATCGTCTCGGTGCGGCCCGGGCCCACGCCGATCGCGGAGATCGGCGCGCCGGACATCTCCTCCAGCGCCTTCACGTACGCCTGCGCGTTCTTCGGCAGGTCGGCGAAGGTCTTGGCCTTGGTGATGTCCTCGGACCAGCCCGGCAGCATTTCGTAGATCGGCTTCGCGTGGTGGAAGTCGCTCTGGCTGTAGGGCAGCTCCTCGACGCGCTTGCCGTCGATCTCGTACGCGACGCAGACCGGGATCTGCTCCCAGCCGGTGAGCACGTCGAGCTTGGTGAGGAAGAAGTCCGTCAGGCCGTTGACGCGGGTCGCGTAGCGGGCGATGACGGCGTCGAACCAGCCGCAGCGGCGGTCACGGCCGGTGGTCACACCGCGCTCGCCACCGATGGTGCGCAGCGCCTCGCCGTCCTTGTCGAACAGCTCGGTCGGGAACGGGCCGGCGCCGACGCGGGTGGTGTACGCCTTCAGGATGCCGATCACGCGGCTGATCTTCGTCGGACCGACGCCGGCACCCGTGCAGGCGCCGCCCGCGGTCGGGTTGGACGAGGTGACGAAGGGGTACGTGCCGTGGTCGACGTCGAGCAGCGTGCCCTGGCCGCCCTCGAAGAGGACGACCTTGCCCTCGTCGATGGCGTTGTTGAGGATCAGCGTCGTGTCGGCCACGTACGGCTTGATCTGCTCGGCGTAGGTGAGCAGCTCCTCGACGATCGCGCCGGCCTCGATGGCCCGGCGGTTGTAGAGCTTCGCCAGGATCTGGTTCTTGAAGTCGAGAGCGGCCTCGACCTTCTGCGTCAGGATCGACTCGTCGTAGAGGTCCTGGACGCGGATGCCCACGCGGTTGATCTTGTCGGCGTAGGTCGGGCCGATGCCGCGGCCCGTGGTGCCGATCTTCCGCGAGCCGAGGAAGCGTTCCGTCACCTTGTCGACCGTCGTGTGGTACGGCGTGATCAGGTGCGCGTTACCGCTGAGCAGCAGCTTGGACGTGTCGACGCCGCGCTCGTTGAGTCCGCTCAGCTCGGAGAGCAGGACCGCCGGGTCGACGACGACTCCGTTGCCGATCACCGGGGTACACCCCGGCGAGAGGATTCCGGAAGGGAGGAGATGCAGCGCGTATTTCTGGTCGCCGACGACCACCGTGTGGCCGGCGTTGTTGCCACCTTGGTAGCGCACCACATAGTCCACGGATCCACCGAGGAGGTCGGTGGCCTTTCCCTTGCCCTCGTCACCCCACTGAGCACCGAGCAGCACAAGTGCGGGCACAGGCGTACACCCCTTCCGGGCGGGGCATGTCCAACGTGCGTGGTGGTGTCACCCCGCTTGCTCAGGGCGTACACCAACGCTAGAGCCGTCGAACCGGTGCCCCGGATAGACGAAGCCCCTGGCGCAACAGCGACAGGGGCTCTTGCACCGAGAGATTACCTGAGGAAGGACCGAGGTGTCGGCTCCAGACTCCACCGGGCAGCCTCTGCTCGTGGTCATCGACCCGGTCGCCCGACGTGTGGACGGCGAGTCCGTACGCATCGCGAGGGACGTCCTGTGCGGTGGCGCGGTGGCCAAAATATGTCTTCCGGACGGACCCGAGGACGTCGAGCGCGCCCTGGCCCGGCGCGGCCGCAGGAGGCCCGTCGTCATCGGCGACGACCGGGCGCTGCTGCACGCCGTCAGAGTGCTGCACCGCCGCCGTGAGCTGCCGGAAGTCCCTGTTTCGCTGGTTCCCGTCGGCGCCCTGCCGGCCGTCTCGCTGGCTCGCACGCTCGGTGTGCCCCTGGGGGCGGTGGCGGCCGCGCGGGCCGTCCTGGACGGCGCGGAGCGGCGGCTGGACGCCTTGGTCGACGACGGCGACGGCATGGTCCTGGGCGGGCTGTGGATCCCCGGCGCGGGTGGCTTGAACCGATCGGTCGAACCAGTGGAAACCCATACGACGAATGAGCCGAACGGGTCGGGCGAAACGGATGAAACGGGCGCCCTGCGGCTTGACGGCACCCCGGCCCCGGCAGGCGTGCCCACGGAATCGGGTGTAACCGGCGTCGGCGCCCCGGGGGCGTCCGGGATGTCGGCCGACGCGCCGGGGATGCCGGGCCCACCGGACCTGACGGACGTATCCGGAGTCACAGGCGGCGGTCCGGCGGGCGGCGTGGCGGGTGAGCACCAGCCGTGGTGGTCCCCCGCCGCCCGTACGGCGCGTTCGGCGCTGACCCTGCTCACCGGCCCGGCCGCGCGCCACCAGCTGCCCTCGTGCACCCGGCTGCGGGTGGAGGCGGACGGGGTGGTCCTCGCCGACCTCGACCGGCCGGTCGCCCGGGTCGCCGTCTCCCTGGTGGAGGGCCTGGCGGAGGTCGTGATCCACACCCACGCCGCCGGCCGGCCGCTGCGCACCCGGGCCCGCCGCGTCACAGTCTCCGGCCCCGGCTACCGCTACCGCGCCGACAACGCCCTCACCGGCCCGGTCCGTACGCGCACGTGGACGGCGCGGGAGGAGGCGTGGCGGCTGGTCCTGCCGAGGGGATGAGCCGCGCCGCCGGTGCTAGCCACCCGGGGTGACCAGCCCCGCCTCGTAGGCGAAGACCGCCGCCTGGGTGCGGTCGCGCAGGCCCAGCTTCACCAGGATGCGGCTGACGTGCGTCTTGACCGTGGACTCGGCGACGACGAGGTGCGCCGCGATCTCGGAGTTCGAGCGGCCCTGCGCGACGAGGACCAGCACCTCGGTCTCCCGCTCCGTGAGGTCGCCGACGCGCTCCTGGGTGGGCGGCTTCGGTGCGCCGAGCCGGGAGAACTCCTGGATGAGGCGCTTGGTGACCGTCGGCGCGAGCAGCGCCTCGCCCGAGGCGACGACCCGGACGCCGTCGGCGAGCTGCTGGGCGGAGGCGTCCTTGAGCAGGAAGCCGCTGGCCCCCGCCCGCAACGCTTGGTAGACGTATTCGTCCAGGTCGAAGGTGGTCAGGACGAGGACCTTCGCGTCCGCGTCGGCGGCGACGATCTCGCGGGTCGCCTCCAGGCCGTTGAGCACGGGCATCCGGATGTCCATCAGGACGACGTCGGGGCGCAGCGCCGCGACCTTCTCGACGGCCTGCCGGCCGTCCACGGCCTCGCCGACGACCTCGATGTCGGGCATGGCGTTCAGCAGGACGGAGAAGCCCTCGCGGACCATCATCTGGTCGTCCACGATCATCACGCGGATGGTCGCGCTCACGCGGTCGCCTCCGCCGGGGCCACGGGCAGGAACGCCGCTATCTCGTAGCCGCCGTCGCCCGTGCCCTGCGCCGTCATCTCGCCGCCGAGCATGCCGACCCGCTCGCGCATGCCGAGCACGCCGTGGCCGGCGCCCGGGGAGGGCTTGGCGAGGCGGTTCGGCGGACCGTTGACGATGCGCAGGCCGAGGCCGCCGAGGACGTACGAGAGCTCGACGCGGGTCTCGGCGCCGGGCGCGTGGCGCAGGACGTTGCTGAGCGCCTCCTGGACGATGCGGTACGCCGACAGCTCCACGCCCTGCGGCAGCTGCCGTACCGAGCCGGTGGTCACGCGCTCGACGCTCAGCCCGGCCGCGCGGACGTTGTCCAGCAGCGCGTCCAGGGCGGCGAGGGTGGGCTGCGGGGCCTCGGGGTCGGCGAAGGCGTCGGGGTTCTCCGACCGTACGACGCCGAGCACGCGGCGCAGCTCGGTCAGCGCGGCCACGGCGTTCTCCCGGATCGTCTGGAAGGCGGCGGCGAGCTCCGGCGGGGTGTCCCGCACGCGGTAGGGCGCGGCCTCGGCCTGGATGGCGACGACGGACATGTGGTGCGCGACGACGTCGTGCAGCTCGCGGGCGATGGTGGTGCGCTCCTCCAGCACGGTGCGCCGGGACCGCTCGGCCTCGGTGACGGCCGCCTGCGCGGCGACCTGCTGCTTGCTCTCGCGCAGGCCGCGGACGGCGAGCACGACGAAGAGCAGGATCCCGGCCAGGACCTGGAGCTGGAGGAGGTCGGTGAGGAAGAAGGCGCTGCCGTACGGGTGGACCGCCCTGAGGAACACCGCCGGCACGATCCCCAGCGCGCCGGTGAGCAGCCACATCTCGGCCGCCACGCGCGGCCGGGTGCGCAGCGAGACGATCAGCATGACGAAGAGGTGGGAGAAGAAGCCGACCGGCGACCAGGGCCCGAAGCCGTAGCCGTTGAGGAAGACCCCCGCGAACAGCAGCGCTCCGGCCGACAGCCACCACGCGCCGATCGGCCGGACGAGCGTCATCACCATCGGCGCCCCGACGATCAGCGCCGTGAAGATCCCGAACAGCCCGCCGCCCTCGCGTTCGAGGCTCGCCAGCATGACGAGGCAGGTGAACCCGAGCAGGACGGCGTGCGGAAACCACCGGGTGTAGCGCGCGGCCTTGCGCGGCGACATCCGCACCAGCCGGTGGTCGGCGGGGAGCGGCGGCAGCGGCCGGAAGGCGAAGGCGTCGACGAACAGGTCCTCCCGGACGCTGCCCAGGGCGCTCTTCACCATCCGCAGCTCATCGCGCGGGGCGGTCTCATACGTGTCGGTCACATCAACAACGGTAGGCAACGGAAGAGACGACGGCGTCCCCTTGGATGGGGATCTGTGGGGGTCCGTCTCAAGTACTACGTGGTCTCCGGCCGGGGGCCCATTCGGGCCAGGACCTCCCCCAGCATCCGCGCCGCCCGCTCCGCGTCCGCGAAGCCGGTGTACAGCGGGGTGAACCCGAAGCGCAGGACGTCCGGGCGGCGGAAGTCGCCGACGACGCCGCGCCGGATCAGCGCGTGCATGACCTCCTCCGCACCGGACGCGCACCGCAGCGACACCTGGCTGCCGCGCTCGCCGTGCGCCTCCGGTGTGACGCACTCGACACGCCCCTTCGGCACGTACGCCTCGACGCAGCGCAGGAAGAAGTCCGTCAGGGCGAGGCTCTTGGCCCGTACGGCCGCGAGGGGGACGCCCTCCCAGACGTCGAGAGCCGCGTCCAGCGCGAGCAGGGCGAGGATGTCGGGCGTGCCGACGCGGCCGCGGGCCGCGCCCTCGGCCGGCGCGTACGCGGGGGACATCCCGAAGGGGTCGGCGTGGGAGTTCCAGCCGGGCAGCGGGGAGTCGAAGCGGGGCTGGAGATCGCGGCGTACGTAGAGGAAGGCGGGCGCGCCGGGGCCGCCGTTGAGGTACTTGTACGTGCAGCCGACCGCGAGGTCCACGCCGTGCGCGTCGAGCTCCACGGGCAGCGCGCCCGCGCTGTGGCACAGGTCCCACACGGTGCGCGCCCCGGCCGCGCGCACGGCGGCCGTCGTGCCGGGCAGGTCGTGCAGGCGGCCGGTGCGGTAGTCGACGTGGTTGACGAGGGCGACGGCGGTGCGGGGCCCGGCCTCGGCGGCCACCTCCCGGGCGCCGACGGGCCGGACGCGGCAGCCGGTCATCCGGGCCGCGGACTCGGCGATATAGCCGTCCGTGGGGAACGTCGCCGCGTCGACCAGCACCTCGTCACGACCCTCATCGGCCATCCGCACGGCGGCGACGACGGCCTTGAAGACGTTCACGCTGGTGGAGTCACCGACGACGACCTGCCCGGGGCCGGCCCCGAGGAGCCGCCCGACGCGGTCGCCGACGCGCTCGGGCGCGGTCCACCACCCGGACTCCTCCCAGGACCGGATGCGCAGCCGCCCCCATTCGCGCTCGATGACGTCGGCGACCCGGCCGGGGACGGCGCGGGGCAGCGCGCCGAGGGAGTTCCCGTCGAGATAGACGGTGTCGTCGTCCAGGGCGAAGCCGGCCCGCTCGGAGCGCAGCGGATCGGCGGCGTCGAAGGCGCCCGCCTCGTCGGCGAGCCTCGCCTCAGACACGGCTGCGCGCCGTCCACAGCTCGGGGAAGACCGGCTTGGCCGCCCGCTTCTCCAGCCAGGCCACCCCCGGGGAGCCGCCCGTGCCCACCTTCGCGCCCATCGCCCTGCGGGTGGCGACGAGGTGGTCGTTGCGCCAGCGCCACACCAGCTCCGCGACCTCGGTCAGGGCCTCGCCCAGCCGGCACTCCGCGCTGTTCTGGTCGCCCGCGTAGATGTGCTCCCAGACCTCCTCGACCGCCGGATCGGCGACGTGCCGCTCGCGGACGTCACGGTCGAGGACGGCCGCGGGGATCCCGTGGCCCCGGCGCGCGAGGTGGCCCAGCACCTCGTCGTACAGGCTCGGTTCGTGCAGCGCCTTCTCCAGCTCCGCGAGCACGTCGGGCACACCGCGGTAAGGGACCAGCATCGTGGGGGACTTCTCGCCGAGCAGGAACTCCAGGCGGCGGTACGTCGCCGACTGGAACCCAGAGGCGTCGCCCAGCGCCGAGCGGTACGCGTTGAACTGAGCAGGCGTCAGATGCGCGAGCGGCTTCCAGGACGCGTTGAGCGATTCGAGCTCGTACACGGAGCGCTTGAGCGCGGCCATCGCGACCGCCAGATCGTCCTCGCGCAGCGCCCGGGCGGCGGTCTGCCACTCGTGCACCAGGACCGTGAACCACAGCTCCATGACCTGTGTGGTGACGAGGAACGACATCTCGCCGGGGTCGTCGGAGCGCGGCTCCTGGAGCCGGCCGAGCACGGAGGCCCGCACATAGTCCTCGTACGGGGTGCTGCCCGGGAAGTCGACTTTCGGGGACACGGGCTGCTGTGACATCGGGGATCTCCTCGGCGACGCGAAGCTTCCGGGTAGCGGTCCGCCCCTTCCTGTCGGCCTTGGAGCCCCGGTCCCCTGTGCGCATCATCCGTCCCTGACGCCGCTCGCGGCAAGGGCTGTGGACAGCCGGAACGCCCCGCCTCAGGCGGGGCGTTCGGGCCGGACGCCGTCTCAGCCGAGCGTGTTCGCGGCCGTCGGCGAGCTGTCCCGCAGGAAGGCCGAGCAGCGCTCGTACTCCTCCTGCTCACCGATCGACTGCGCGGCCCGCGCGAGCGCGTGCAGCGCGCGCAGGAAGCCGCGGTTCGGCTCGTGCTCGAAGGGCACCGGGCCGTGGCCCTTCCAGCCGCTGCGGCGCAGGGCGTCGAGCCCGCGGTGGTAGCCGGTGCGGGCGTAGGCGTACGACTCGACGACCCGGCCGCCCTCGAACGCCTCGTCGGCGAGCTGTGCCCACGCCAGCGAGGACGACGGGTACTTCGCGGCGACCTCGGCGGGGGCCGCGCCGGACGCCAGCAGCTCACGCGGCTCCGGGTCGTCGGGCAGGTGGGTCGGGGGCGGGCCCCCGAGCAGGTTCTCGTGAATGGACATGGTCCCCATACTGCCTTGTCGCTGCGCTGGCTGAGCAGGGGCCGAGGGGGTCCGATCCCGGACCGTGGTGTCCGCTGCGCGGGGCCCGACCGCTGCGCGTTGCCGGGTGCCGCCCTGTTCGCCGCTGCGCCTGTTCGCCGCTGCGCGGGGCCGTATCCGCTGCGCGGGGCTGTTCGACGGGTGCGGGCCTCCGGGGGCGGGTCTCGGGGCTGCTTCGCTTTACGCCCCGAGACCCGCCCCCTCCGGCCCGCCCCCTTCTGTGGGTGGGTGGGGGAAAGACTTTGTCCTCTCTCCCGGGTCCAGCGGCGGAGCCGATACCCCGCAGTGGTACGCGCACTCCGGGTGGCAGGGGCGTTCGCCCGTGGGGCCCGTGCGGAGGGCCGTCGTGGGGACCGTGAACCACGTCAGTGCCGCGGCCAGCAGCAGCGACCCCGCGCACCAGGACATCGCCGTGCGGAACGTGTCCGAGAAGCCTGTCGGGTCGCGGTAGACGTTCGGGCCCATGCCCGCCAGCAGGGGGAGCGCCGCCACCGCGATCAGGCCGGCCGCCCGGGCCGCCGCGTTGTTGATGCCGCTGGCCAGGCCCGCGCGGGCCACGTCGACCGAGGCCAGGACCGTGGCCGTGAGCGGTGCGACCAGCGCCGTCATCCCCAGGCCGAGCACGACGAGCGCGGGCAGCACGTCGCGCCAGTACACCGCGCCCTCCCCCGCCCGCGTCATCAGCAGCATCCCCGCCGCGCACAGCAGCGGGCCGGCCGTCAGCGGGATCCGGGGTCCGATGCGCTGCGCGAGCCGGCCGGAGCGGGCGGAGAGCAGCAGCATCAGGACCGTCGTGGGCAGCAGCGCCGTGCCCGCGGCGAGCGCGGACCAGCCGACCACCACCTGGAGCTGGATCACCGAGAGGAAGAAGAAGCCGCTGAAGGCCGCGTAGATGAAGAGCGTGACGACGTTGACCGTCGAGAACATCCGGCTGGAGAAGATCGACGGCGGCAGCATCGAGTCCGCGCGCCTGGCCTCCAGGACGACGAACGCCACGCCCAGCAGCACACCGGCGACCGCCGGGCCGATCACCCAGGGCGAGGCGCCCCGGTCGGGGGCGGCGATCAGCGCGTACGTCACCGCGCCGAGGGCCAGCGCGCCCAGCGCCGCGCCGAGGACGTCGAAGCGGCCGTGCGCGGTCGGATCCCGGGTCTCGGGTACGTGCCGCAGGGCGACCGTCACGCAGACGGCCGCCAGTGGCAGGTTGATCAGGAACACCCAGCGCCAGCCCGGCCCGTCGACCAGCCAGCCGCCCACGAACGGTCCGACCGCCGAGGCGACCCCGCCCAGCCCCGACCACGCGCCGACCGCCCCGGCCCGGTCGTCGGGGTGGAAGACCGCCTGGATCAGGGCGAGCGAACCGGGGGTGAGCAGCGCCCCGCCGACGCCCTGCAGGGCCCGCGCCGCGATCAGTACGGTGGCGTCGGGCGCCAGCCCGCACAGCAGCGAGGCGATCGCGAACCACACGGTGCCGACCACGAACACCCGGCGCCGGCCGAACCGGTCGCCCAGCGCGCCACCGAGCAGGATCAGGCCGGCGAGCGTGAGCATGTACGCGTTGACGGTCCACTGGAGTACGGCCAGGTCGGCGTCGAGGTCACGGCCGATGTGGGGCAGCGCCACATTGACGACGGTGCTGTCGAGCATGGCCATGCCCGAGCCGAGCACCGCCGTCAGCAGCACCCAGCGCCCGGCGGGCGTGCCGAGCCGTACGGCGGACACATCGCCGGGCGTATCGCTCATACCGGGATCATCCCCGCGCGGGCCGCGCCCGGCCATCCGAACGGCCGCGCCGTGCGAACGGCCGCGCCGTGCGAACGGCGAAGGGCCCGGCACGCGTGCGTGCCGGGCCCTTCGTCAGCGGTGTTACTTCAGCTTCGTGCCCGTGGCGCGCAGGTCCGCGCACGCCTTGGTGACGCGCTCGGCCATGCCGGCCTCGGCCAGCTTGCCCCAGGTGCGCGGGTCGTACTTCGACTTGGTGCCGACCTCGCCGTCGACCTTCAGGACACCGTCGTAGTTGCGGAACATGTGGTCCGCGACCGGGCGGGTGAAGGCGTACTGGGTGTCGGTGTCGAGGTTCATCTTCACGACGCCGTTCTCCAGCGCGGTGCGGATCTCCTGCTCGGTGGAGCCGGAGCCGCCGTGGAAGACGAAGTCGAACGGGTCGGCCTTGCCGGACTTGGCGGCGATGCCGTCCTGGAGCTGACGCAGCAGCTCGGGCTTGAGGACGACGTTGCCCGGCTTGTAGACGCCGTGGACGTTGCCGAAGGAGGCGGCCAGCAGGTAGCGGCCGTTCTCGCCCAGGCCCAGGGCCTCGGCGGTGCGCTCGACATCGGAGACGGTGGTGTAGAGCTCGTCGTTGATCTCGTGCGAGACGCCGTCCTCCTCGCCACCGGTCGGGGTGATCTCGACCTCGAGGATGATCTTCGCCTTGACGGCCTCGGCGAGCAGTTCCTTCGCGATCGCGAGGTTCTCGTCGAGCTTCTCGGCGGAGCCGTCCCACATGTGGGACTGGAAGAGCGGGTTCTGACCGGCGGCGACGCGCTCCCGCGAGATGGCCAGCAGCGGGCGGACGTAGCCGTCCAGCTTGTCCTTCGGGCAGTGGTCGGTGTGCAGCGCGATGTTCACCGGGTACTTCTTCGCGACGACGTGCGCGAACTCGGCGAGCGCGACGGCGCCGGAGACCATGTCCTTGCTGTACTGGCCACCCAGGAACTCCGCACCACCGGTGGAGATCTGGATGATGCCGTCGCTCTCCGCCTCGGCGAAGCCGCGCAGCGCGGCGTGGAGGGTCTGCGTCGAGGTGACGTTGATGGCCGGGTAGGCGAACTTGCCTGCCTTCGCCCGGTCGAGCATCTCGTTGTAGACCTCGGGGGTTGCGATGGGCATCTGTCCGCTCCTTGGGATGTGCGGTTACGGGATACGGGCCCTGACCTAGGGGGCGACGGTCATCGTCGGACCCATCTTCCCAGACTCCTTGAATTGCTCCACATGAGGGCTGTCCCGCTCATATGCGAAGGGCGCGTGGTTTCACGTGAAACCACGCGCCCTTCGGCGACGCTCTCATGGAAGAGGCTGATCAGGACAGGCCGAGGTCCCCGAGGGAGTAGCCGGTCACATAACGCAGGCCCGCACCCTCGATGGCCGATGCGGCACCGCGGTCGACGATCGTCGCCACCGCGACGACCTCCGCGCCCGCCTCGCGCGCCGCCTCGACGGCGGTCAGCGGCGAGCCGCCGGTGGTCGAGGTGTCCTCGACCACCAGGACGCGACGGCCCTTGATGTCCGGGCCCTCGATGCGGCGCTGCATGCCGTGGGTCTTCTGCGCCTTGCGCACCACGAACGCGTCGAGCTTGCGGCCGCGCGCGGCGGCGGCGTGCAGCATCGAGGTGGCGACCGGGTCGGCGCCCAGGGTGAGCCCGCCCACGGCGTCGTACTCCAGGTCGGCCGTGGCGTCCAGCATCACCTGGCCGACCAGGGGCGCCGCCTCGGCGTCCAGGGTGATCCGGCGCAGGTCGATGTAGTAGTCGGCCTCCTTGCCGGAGGAGAGGGTCACCTTGCCGTGGACCACGGCCTTGTCCTTGATCTGCTGCAGCAGGGCGTCACGCGCATCGCTCATGGGCATGAGCTTAGGCCAGGCTCCGCCACGACCACGTCGTGGAGATCTCCAGGGGGTCGATCGGCGTGACCAGGCGCGGCAGGGTGTTGAGCCCGTTCGGCGGGCCGGACTGCGGCTCCACGCACACGGCCTCGGCCTGCTCGTCGTAGATCACGACCCACTCGCTGCGACTGGCCACCTTCAGCTCCAGGGCGCCGGGCCAGGTCAGGGTGACGTCCACGCCGTCGGGCATGCCGAAGCAGTCGTCCCAAGGGCCCGGGCGGGGGTCGATCCGGCGGCCGGTCGGCAGGTGGTCGTCGCCGCGCTCCTCCTGCCACGCGGCGTCGAAGGAGAGCCGGACGTCCTCACCGGTGCCGAGGTCGCGCAGGAACCAGGGGTGCCAGCCGGCCTGTGCCGGGAAGGAGTTGTCGTAGGTCTCGACGCCCATGGTGAGCGTGAGGGAATCCTCCGCCAGCTCGACCAGCTGGGTGACCCTGCCGGTGTACGGCCAGGGTTCGGCGAGGTCGTAGGTGAACGCGGCCGAGCCGCCCTCGGCGCTGACCGTGCGCCAGGCGCTGTCGCGGCCGGTGCCGTGGATCGCGTGCGGTCCGGAGTTGACCGGCATCTGGTGACGCTCGCCGCCGTTGCGGAACTGCCCCAGCTCGATGCGGCCGCACCAGGGGACCATGGGGAAGCAACCGTATTTGTCGCCCTGCCGCAGGAGTTCCGTGCCGTCCACCCGGAGGCTCGTGATCCGGCAGCCGTTGCGCGGGTCCACGGTCAGCTCGGCGTCGCCGGCCTTCAGTACGGTCTTCGTGTCGTCGTTGCTCACGTCCCCGACATTACGGGCTGTGGCGCACCGGGCACCTCCTGCGTCCGCGGCCGAGGACGACGGCTCAACGGCGGCGTCGCAGCACCCGTCCCACCACCACCGCCGATGCCAGGGCCACCGCGGCCGCCGGCGCGGCCCAGCGCAGGGCCGCCGCGGTGGCCGAGGCCGCCTCGGGCGCCGGGACGGGGGCGTAACGGCCCCTCGGGGGCGCGTGGTCGACCTCTTCGGCGCTGCGGCCGATCATCGTGCGGCGGGCGTGCGCCGCCTCGGCCGGGGGCTCGTCGTCGGCGTCCTCGTCCAGGTCGTCCTCGTCGTCCTCGTCGAGGTCCTCCTCGTCGAGTTCGTCCTCCGCCGCCGTATCGAGGGACGGCGGCGGGGTCTCGGTGTCGAAGACGCTGCCGCCCTCCAGCCGGGGCCCGTCACCGGCCTCCTCCTCGGCGTCCTCGCGCAGTTCCTCCGCGAGGGCGGCGCCGAACCGGTCCAGCAGCCGGCGCGCGGTGGATTCGACGGTCTTCTCGTCGAACTCCGCGAGCCGCCCGCCGCTGCCGACCGTGCCCGTGCAGAACAGGCGGGTGCCGCCGTGCGTCGACTCCAGCAGCCCGCGCAGCGCGAGCGTCACCGTGCCGGAGCCGCGCACCTCGGTGCCCTCGCCCGACAGCTCGTACGCGCCGTCGCGCTCGGCGAGGTGCAGCGAGCCCCGGTAGGTGATGGTCGAGCCGCCTATGCGCAGCCGGAGCCGCCCGGCCACGAGCGCGCCGGCGGCGTCCGCGACGTCCTGCTGGAGGCCGGGGACGCAGCGCACGACGCGCGCGGGGTCGGAGAGGACCCGTCGAACGGATTCGACGGGAAACGGAACGAACACCTCATGCTCCATAGCAAACGAGCCTACCCATCGGGCCCCTCACCATTGCCTCCCCGGCCGAACTTTCGCTCGGTCCCCGTCCTCCGGGGCCCTCGGGGCCTCAGTACGCGACGGTGAAGCGCTCGCCGATGTGCTGCGGCTTCTCGACCTCGTCGAGGAGGGCCACGGCGTAGTCCTCGGTGGAGACGCGACTCTTGCCGTCCGCGTCCACGAGGAGGTCCTCCAGGCCGGTGCGGTACGCGCCGGTGCGCTCGCCGGGCTCGATCAGAGCGGCCGGGCTGACGTTGGTCCAGCGGACGTCGGTGACCGTGCGGTAGAAGTCCAGGGCGTCACCGTGCGCGTGCATGATCTGGAGCAGGAACTCCGGGAGGCCCTCGGCGTCCCAGACCTGCTTGCCGTCGGGCGTGCGGAGCGAGCCGGCGCCACCGACCGTGATCAGCCGCGGGGCGTCGGCGCCGAGCGCGCGCACCCCGGCGACCAGGGACTTCGCCGCGGGCTCGATGGTCGCGAGGTGGCCGGGGCCGTCGCCGCCACCGACGGCGCTGATGACGACGTCATGGCCCTTGGCGGCCGCGGCCACCGACTGCGGGTCGAGGACGTCGCCCTTGACGACGGTGAGGTCGGCGTGGGTCTCGGTGACCTTCACGGGGTCGCGGACGACGGCCGTGACCTGGTGGCCGCGGTCCAGCGCCTCGCGCAGGACGCGGCTGCCGATCGTGCCGTTGGCACCGAAGAGAGCGATCTTTGCCATGGGGGCTCCTCAGAATTCAGAACTACGGAAGGGAAGGGAGAGGGAAGGGTCAGTGCTGGTCGAGGGCGCGGGTCAGGTTCCGCGCGCTCGTCATCGGGCCGCCGAGCCGCCGCACCCCGCCGGGGGTGTGCAGCAGCAACGTGGGGAAGCTGTCGACGCCCAGTCGGCGGACCTCGCGGAAGTCGGCCTCCGCCGCGCGCCGGGTGGCCGGGTCCGCGAAGGCGGCGACCGCGGCGTCGGCGTCCACGCCGTCGAGGCCCTCGGCCACCGTGCGCAGCGTGGCCGCGTCGGAGAGGGGCCGCCCGTCGACGTACCAGGCGCGCTGGAGGGCGCCCGCGAACTCCAGCGTCCGCTCCGGCGCCTGCTCACGCAGCGCGGCGAGGGCCGTCGCGGCGGCGGCCGAGTCGAGTACGGCCGTGCCCTCGGCGAACGCCCGGGCGTACCCCTTGCCGAAGAGCACGCCGGTCAGCTCGCCGATCCGGGCGTCCGCCTGCGGGATGTAGGGGTACGCGGCGACGGGCCGCGCCCGGGGGCCGGTGAAGAGGCCGCCGCTGAGCACGGTCAGCTCGATGCGGTCGGCGTTCGCGGCGGCGAACTCGCGGATCGTGGGGCCGAAGCCGTAGCACCAGCCGCAGTAGGCGTCGAAGGCGTAGGTGAGCTGGTGCTGAGCCATGTCTTTCCCTGGGTGGTCCGGAGGGTCGGCGCACATCGGTTCGTTGTGCGTTACGTCCAAGCTAAGGGCGCTTTTCGGACGTAACCAGGTAGGCTCGGGTCTCCTCATGGTGAAAAAGCGACACGACCGGCGCGACCGGCGCGAAGAGATCGTCGAGCTCGCCTATCAGGCCCCGCCGGGGACGCCCGCCGGTGTGGAGGTGATGTCCCTCGCCGAGCTGCGCCGCCGCGCGCCCGAGGGGCTGCTGGTCAGGCCGCAGCGGCTGGACTTCCACCAGATCGTGGCCGTGCGGTCCGGCTCGGCAGAACACACCGTGGACTTCACCGGCCACTGGCTGGAGGAGGGGTCGGTGCTCTGGGTGCGCCCGGGACAGGTGCAGCAGTTCGGCGAGGGCCGGCCGGGTGCGGAGATCGAGGGAGTGGTCGTCCTCGTCCAGCCCGGTTTCCTGCCCTCGGGGACGGCGGTCGCGGCGGTGGCCGACGATCCCTTCCGGCCGGTGCTGTGGCAGCCGACCGGACCGGACCGGGAGGCGGTCTTCTGTGCCGTGGGGCATCTGGAGGCCGAGTTCCGCACCGGCAGCGCCCTGCCCGTCGAGGTGCACACCGATGTCCTGCGGCATCTGCTGTCGGTGCTGGTGCTGCGGCTCGCCCATCTCACGGCGCCGGTGGGCAGCCCCGTGCCGGCGCCCGGTGACACGTTCGTACGCTTCCGGGCGGCCGTCGAGCGCGATTTCGCCACCCGCCACCGGGTCGCCGACTACGCCCGCGCTCTCGGCTACTCGACCCGCACCCTCTCACGGGCCTCGCTGTGCGCGGCCGGGGTCGGTGCCAAGGAGTTCATCGACGGGCGGGTGATGCTGGAGGCCAAGCGGCTCCTGGTGCACAGCGACCTGCCGGCCGCCAGGATCGCCGGCCGCATCGGCTTCGACGACGCGGCGAACTTCTCCAAGTTCTTCCAGCACCGGGCCGGTTGCTCCCCGGGCGCCTTCCGTGCCGCGCTGCGCGAGAGCGGTGATCCCCATGGCGAGGGCCCGGGGCGTCACTCCTCATAGCGGGGGTGCATGAGCGTCGAGGGCCCCAGCCCCGGCCGCCGGTCGCGCTCGGCCTCCCGCGACGCCTCGGCGAGCGCTTGCGGTGAGAGGGAGTGCAGGCAGGGCCGCAGCGGAGGCAGCCGCAGCCGGATGGACTCGCGGGAGGCCAGCAGGAAGCTCCAGTCCTCCTCCCCGGCGCCGCGCGCCACGGGCCGGCGGGGCGAGGAGCGGTCGGAGCGCGCGGTGTGGCCGCCGCCGTTCACGCGGTAGGGCCGGGTGGTCAGGCCCAGGGAGCGGACCGTGGCGTCGACCGTCCAGAACGTCCGCGGGCGCAGGCCGAGCGTGCCGGCGTGCACGGCGAGCCGCCCGCCGGGCGCCATCCGCCGCTCCACCAGGCCGTAGAACTCCTGTGAATACAGCTTGGTGCTGGGCGTGATGCCCGGTTCGGGGAGGTCGGAGATCACCACGTCGTACGGGAGCTCCCCGGCGGGCCGGCCGCGCAGCCACTCGAAGGCGTCGCCGGTGACGACGCGCACCCGCCGGTCGCGGTAGGCGCCGCGGTTGAGGGCGACGAGCTCGGTGTCCGTACGGGCCAGCCGGACGAGGGCCGGGTCGAGTTCGACGACGGTGACCGAGGCGACGTCGGCATAGCGCAGCGCTTCGCGGACGGCGAGGCCGTCGCCGCCGCCGAGGACCAGCACCCGGCGGTGCGGGCCGGACATCGCGGGGTGCACGAGCGCCTCGTGATAGCGGAGTTCGTTCTCCCCGCGGACCCTCAGCCGGCCGTCCAGGAAGAGGGAGAGGGGCTTGCCGCTGTCGCCGCCGCCGGTGAGCACCACCTCCTGCACGCCCGACTGCACGGCCACCCGCACGTCCGCGCCGTACACCGCGTGGCGCGCGGCCCGCTCGAAGGGGCCGGTGAGGAGCGAGCCGAGGGCGAGCAGCGCCAGCACGAGGCCGTTGGCGGCGAGGAGCGACCAGCGCGCCCGCGTGCTCAGGTCGCCGCGGAAGAGCCAGAGCACCAGCGCCCCGCCCGCCGCCGCGTTGACCGCGCCGGTCAGCAGCGCGCCGGTCAACTGCCCCAGCACCGGCAGCAGGAGGAAGGGGAAGGCGAGCCCGCCGACCAGCGCGCCCACATAGTCGGCGGCGAAGAGATCGGCGACCGCGCCGCCCGCGTCCTGCCGGCGGATGCGCTGGATGAGGGTCATCAGCAGGGGCACTTCGGCGCCGATCAGCACGCCGATGGCCAGCGAGAAGAGCACCAGGGTCGGCCGCGCCTGGCCGAACCAGGCGAAGCAGGCGTACAGCGCCATGGCCGACATGCCCCCGGCCAGCGCCAGGACCGCCTCGACGGCGGCGAACCCCAGGGCGGCCCGGGCGCGGAGCCGCTTGGCGAGCAGCGAGCCGATGCCCATCGCGAAGACCATCACCGACAGCACCACGGACGCCTGGGTGACGGAGTCGCCCATCAGATACGAGGCCAGGGCGACCAGCTCCAGCTCGTACACCAACCCGCAGGCGGCGCAGATGAAGACGGTGGTCAGCACGACGAAGCGGCCGAGCCCGGCCGGTACGGGCAGCCGCGCCGGTACCGGGCGGTAGATCATGTGCGGAACGCTACGTCACGATCCGGCAACCTTTTGTCACCCACAAGGGTTTATTACCGGTGGGCCATGGCCAGATCGGGCGCGGCGCGGCCCCTCAGAGCGACACCGGCGTCCGTGCGCCCACCCGGGTCCGGGTGGCGACCAGCCGCCCCTCCTGCGGATAGGCGTGCCAGGTGCGCCAGCTGATCTGCCCCTCGCAGCGCTGCGCGAGCAGCGCGGTGAAGGCGTGCGGGCTACCGGGGAACGTCCCTGCCAGGCCGTACGGGTGTTCGGCGACCAGGGCGAGCAACTCCTGCGCGCGCCCCGCGAAGGAGCCCCGCGAGAGCGTCTCTATCCGGGCCGCGAACTCGTACTCCCAGGCCCCGACGCGTTTGGCCACGCCCAGCGGCAGCGGCGTCTGGCTGCCGGGCAGGCAGGCGACGGTCTCCGAGCAGACGCCACCGCCCTCTTCGAGAAGTACCTGGTGGGAGGCGCCCAACAGGCGCAGTTGGACGAGGGAGTCGGCGAGCCGCAGGTCGAGGACGGCCAGCGCGGGGAGGGGATCCTTCCCCAGACACCAGGCGAGGTCGGCGGCACGGGTATCGGTGTAGGTGGTCTTGAGGGTGGTGAGCATGGGTCGGCTCCGCAAGCACGCAGTGGAGGGTGGGCCGGCCCGCCGAGGAGGACCAGAGTCTTCGAGTGCGCCGGCTCATGCCCACAGAGGGGGGTTCCGTGGGGCCCGAGGACAGTGATTCCGAGGATTCCGCGAGGCGTTGTCTCCGGGAGTCGTCTCTGAAACGTGTCTCTGGATGAGAGGGAATCACGAATTGACCGGCGCTCACAGAGTTTTTACCCATCTCATCGTGCTTTCCATCCGCGAGAGGGCCAGGCAGTTCAACTGTTCAGAATCAATGTGACCGGCGGGTCCCGTGGAACCCGCCGGATGCATATGCGATCAGGCCCGAGCCGGCCGCAAACCAGCTGGTCAAGAGTGCTGAACGAGCTTCTCCACCGCCGAAATCACCGATTCTTCACGCTTGCAGAACGAGAAACGCACGAGATAGGACGGCGCATCGGGGCGCAGACAGAAGGCGGATGTCGGAATGGCCACCACCCCGGCGCGCAGCGGGAGTTCACGACAGAATCGCACGCCGTCCGTGTACCCCCACGCGCGGATGTCCGCCTGCACGAAATACCCCGCCTCCGCGCGATAGGGGCGCAATCCGGCACGTGCGAGCCCCTCGCTCAGCAGGTCGCGATTGCGCCGCAGGGTGCGCCGTAGCTCCACCGCCCACGCCTCCACGCCGCCCAACGTCCGCGCGAGCGCCTCCTGGTAAGGCGTGCCGGTGGCGTAGGTGAGGAACTGCTTCGCCGCCCCGACCGCCGCCACCAGCCGCGCCGGGCCGCAGATCCAGCCGACCTTCCAGCCCGTGACGTTGAAGGTCTTGCCCGCCGACGAGATGGTCAGCGTCCGCTCCCGCATCCCCGGCAGCGCCGCGATCGTGCGGTGGGTGCCGTCGTAGACGAGGTGCTCGTACACCTCGTCCGTCACCACCGTCAGATCGTGCTCCCGGCACACCTCGGCGACCACGGCCAGCTCCTCGGCGGTGAACACCTTGCCCGTCGGGTTGTGCGGGGTGTTGAGCAGCAGCACGCGCGTGCGCGGCGTGACGGCGGCCCGCAGCGCGTCCGCGTCCAGCCCGAAGGTGTCGCCGTCCAGCGCCAGCGGTACGGGCACGAGCGTCGCACCGGCGAACCGCGCCCCGGCCGGATAGGCGTCGTAGCAGGGGTCGAAGGCCAGCACCTCGTCACCGGGGTCGCACAGCGCCAGCAGCGACGCCGCGAGCGCCTCCGTGGCGCCCGTCGTCACCAGCACCTCGTCCTGCGGGCGGTACTCCAGCCCGTAGCGCCGGTCCTGATGGGCGGCGACCGCCTCGCGCAGGGCCGGGAAGCCGGTGGCGGGCGGGTACTGGTTGCTGCCGGCGAGGACCGCCTCCGCCACCTCCTTCAGCAGGCTCTCCGGGGTGGCCAGCTCCGGCACGCCCTGACCGAGGTTGACCGCGCCGGTGCTGCGCGCCAGCTCGGTCATCTCCGTGAAGACCGACGTGCCCATGCCCTGCACCCGCGCCGCCGGGCTCCAGTCCGCGTCCATGCGATCCCGCTTTCCGCTTCGGTGAATCAAGTCCGTGATTCAAGTCCGTGAATCGAATCGGTGAATCAAGTGGTGGATCAAGTGGTCGATCAAGTAGGTGGATCAACCAGGTGGATCGATGTCCTCGCGTGCCGGAAGGGTCTCCCGCCCCCGAGTCGGCTCACGATAGGCATGTGCCGCCCCCGGGCGACACCGTCCGCAGCACACCCGTGCTCCCGGACCGCGCAGACACTCCGCCGTGCCCGCCGAGCGGGTGGAAGGCGCACCGCTTACGGGCGTCCCGGGTCGCGGGCGCGCGAGCCGCGCCGCATGGTCGGTATGCCGAGCTCGCCCCCGTCCCGTCCCCGTGCCACGACCGCCGCACCGCGCCGTGCGGCGCGCCGCCGGGCCGTGCCCGCACCGGAGGTGCCACCGTGTCAGCAGACACCGCCGTGTCCGTACGCGAGGCACCGGAACCGCGCCCCTCGGCCCACTGCCGCCGCCGCGACCGCGTCCGCGACGCGCTGCGCCGGGCGGCCCCCGCGCTCGCGCTCTACGCGGCCGGCCGGCTGACCGGCATGGTGGTCATGGCCGGCTGGGCCTGGTGGATCGGCCGCCATCCGCTCACGCTGCTCGGCCACTACTGGGACGGCATCTGGTACGCCGGGATCGCCCGCCACGGCTACGGGCTCGTCCTCCCCTCCCTCACCACCCGCGGGGTCGTCTTCAACGACCTCGCGTTCTTCCCGCTCTACCCCGGCCTGGTCCGGGCCACCATGACCGTCCTGGGGCTCAGCTCCGTCACCGCCGGGCTGCTCGTCGCCTGGCTCTCCGCGGCGGCCGCGGCCTGGGGCATCTACGCCCTCGGCGAGCGGCTGTACGGGCGCAGGGTGGCCACGCTGCTCGTCGTGCTGTGGGGGTTGCTGCCGCACGCGATCGTGCAGTCGATGGCGTACACCGAACCGCTGATGACCGCGCTCGCCGCCTGGTCGCTGTACGCGCTGGTCACCGGCCGCCGCATGTGGGCCGGTGCGCTGGCCCTGCTCGCCGGGCTCTCCCGGCCGAACGCCGTCGCGGTGGCCGCCGCCGTCGGCTGCGCGGCCGCCGTGGCGCTCTTCCGCGACCGGCGGGCCCGTACGGACTGGCGGGTGTGGACCGGCGCGGCGATCGCCCCGCTGGGCTGGTTCGGCTATGTGATCTGGGCCGGCTACCGCTCCGGCGGCGGGCTGCTGGGCTACTTCGAGGTGCAGCGGCTGTGGGGCTCGCGCTTCGACTTCGGGATGAACGCCTTCGGCTTCGTCCGGCACCTGATCATCGGCCATGACGCGATGGCGTACTACATGACCGTGGCGATCATCGTCGTGGCCCTGCTCGCGCTGGCCTTCCTGCTGCTCGACCGGCCGCCCGCCGCGCTGTCGGTGTACACGGTGGTGCTCGTCGTCATCGCGATCGGCGGCACCAGCTACTTCGCGTCCAAGCCGCGCTTCCTGATGCCGGCCTTCCCGCTGCTGCTCCCGGCCGCCGTGGCCATGGCCAGAGCCCGGCCGCGCACCGTCGCCATCACGGTCGGCGCGCTGGCCGGGCTCTCGTTCTTCTACGGGACGTACCTGCTGACGGTTGCCCGCATGCCCATGTGAGACCCGGGGGCCTCGGCCCCCTGGGACCGGGTCGGCTAGTTCTGGTCCTCGTCCGGCTTGTCGTCGCCGGACTCCGCGTCGGCCTCCAGGCCGAGCGTCTCCACCAGCCACTTGTCGAACTCGATGGACGCCCGCACCCAGCTGACCGTGCTGGAGACGAAGTGCTCCAGGGAGACGCCGACGCCGATCAGCATCTGCGCCTCGCCGATCAGGCGGACGGTGCCGTCGTCGTTGGTGTGGGTGTAGACCTTCGGCCACAGGGTGCGGCGGTTCCAGTCGTCGATGGCCTCGAGGAGCTGGGCCTTCTCCTCGATGCCGTGCGGACGGTCGTAGAAGGTCCGCACGGAGAAGACCTGCTGCTCCTCCTCACCGCGGAACATGAAGTACGTACGGAACTGCTCCCACGGTGCGGCGAGGTCACCCTCGTCGTCCACGACGTACTTCAGCTCCATCTGGTCGAGGAGCTGCTTGACCAGGTCCTGGTCGGGGATGACGGGGCCGGCCGGGCCCGTCTCCTGCGGTTCGGGCTGGCCCCCGAAATTCGGAATCGAGGACGGGTCGATGCTCACCGTGAATTTCCCTTCGTACGGTTACCGCCATCCTCCCCCACACCCGCCCCTGCCCCGCAACCCCTGACGTAACCTGATCCACTCAGACAAAGCGATCAAGGCGCGGGCGTCAGGCCGACGTCACCACCAGCCCGTCCCCCCGCTCCGGCTCCCGGTCCACGCGGACCGTGTCGCCGTCGCGGATGTCGCCGGACAGGATCGCGCGGGCCAGCTGGTCGCCGATCGCGGTCTGTACGAGCCGGCGCAGCGGGCGGGCGCCGTAGGTGAGGTCCGGGCCGGCGCCCTCCGTCTCCGGGTCGTGGCCCAGCGTGGCCAGCCACTCCAGGGCCCGCTCGGAGACGTCGAGCGTGAGCCGGCGGTCGGCCAGCCGGCGCTGGAGGTGCTCGATCTGGATCCGGGCGATCCGCTGGAGCTGCTCGGTGCCCAGCGGGTGGAAGACCACCACGTCGTCGAGGCGGTTGAGGAACTCCGGGCGGAAGGAGGCCCGGACGGTCTCCAGGACCTTCTCCTTCTTCTGCTCCTCCTTGAGCAGCGGGTCCATCAGATAGGTGGATCCGAGGTTGGACGTCAGGATCAGGATGGTGTTCCGGAAGTCGACCGTCCGCCCCTGGCCGTCCGTGAGCCGGCCGTCGTCGAGGACCTGCAACAGGATGTCGAAGACCTCGGGGTGCGCCTTCTCCACCTCGTCGAGCAGCACGACGGAGTACGGGCGCCGCCGCACGGCCTCGGTGAGCTGGCCGCCCTCCTCGTAGCCCACGTAGCCGGGGGGCGCGCCGACCAGCCGGGCGACGGAGTGCTTCTCGCCGTACTCGCTCATGTCGATGCGGACCATGGCCCGCTCGTCGTCGAAGAGGAAGTCCGCGAGCGCCTTGGCCAGCTCGGTCTTGCCGACGCCGGTCGGGCCGAGGAAGAGGAACGAGCCGGTCGGCCGGTCGGGGTCGGCGATGCCGGCGCGCGAGCGGCGTACGGCGTCGGAGACGGCCCGTACGGCCTCGGTCTGCCCGATCAGCCGGCGGCCCAGCTCGTCCTCCATGCGCAGCAGCTTCTGCGTCTCGCCCTCCAGCAGGCGGCCCGCCGGGATGCCGGTCCAGGCTGCGACGACGTCGGCGATGTCGTCCGGGCCGACCTCCTCCTTGACCATGAGGTCCTTGGCGGCGGCCTCCTGCTCGGCCTCGGCCTTCGCGGCCTCCTCCAGCTCCCGCTCCAGGCCGGGGATCTCCCCGTAGAGCAGCTTGGAGGCGGTGTCGAAGTCGCCGTCGCGCTGGGCGCGCTCGGCCTGCCCGCGCAGGTCGTCCAGGCGCTCCTTGAGCTCACCCACCCGGTTGAGGGACTGCTTCTCCTTCTCCCAGCGGGCGGTCAGGCCGCGCAGCTCCTCCTCCTTGTCGGCGAGGTCGCGGCGCAGCTTCTCCAGGCGCTGCTTGCTGGCCTCGTCCGACTCCTTGGAGAGCGCCAGCTCCTCCATCTTCAGACGGTCGACCGCGCGCTGGAGCTCGTCGATCTCCACCGGCGAGGAGTCGATCTCCATCCGCAGCCGGGACGCGGCCTCGTCGACGAGGTCGATGGCCTTGTCCGGCAGGAAGCGGGAGGTGATGTAGCGGTCGGAGAGGGTCGCGGCGGCGACCAGCGCCGAGTCGGCGATCTGGACCTTGTGGTGGGCCTCGTAGCGGCCCTTGAGCCCGCGCAGGATCGCGATGGAGTCCTCGACGGACGGCTCGGCGACCAGCACCTGCTGGAAGCGGCGCTCCAGCGCCGGGTCCTTCTCGATCCGCTCGCGGTACTCGTCGAGCGTGGTCGCGCCGACCATCCGCAGCTCGCCGCGGGCCAGCATGGGCTTGAGCATGTTGCCGGCGTCCATGGCGGAGTCGCCGCCGGCGCCCGCGCCGACGACGGTGTGCAGCTCGTCGATGAAGGTGATGATCCGGCCCTCGCTGGCCTTGATCTCGGCCAGGACGGTCTTCAGCCGCTCCTCGAACTCACCGCGGTACTTCGCGCCCGCGACCATCGCGCCGAGGTCGAGCGCGACCAGCCGCTTGTTCCGCAGGGACTCGGGCACGTCACCCTTGACTATCCGCTGGGCCAGCCCTTCGACGACGGCGGTCTTGCCGACGCCGGGCTCGCCGATGAGCACGGGGTTGTTCTTGGTCCTGCGCGAGAGCACCTGCACCACGCGCCGGATCTCCTGGTCCCGCCCGATGACCGGGTCGAGCTTGCCCTCGCGGGCCGCCGCGGTGAAGTCCGTACCGAACTTCTCCAGCGCCTTGTACGTGCCCTCCGGATCCGGAGTCGTCACTCGCTGCCCGCCCCTCGCGGTCTCGAACGCGTCCAGCAGCCTCTTCGCGGAGGCGCCCTGCTCGGTCAACAGCTCGCCGGTCCGGCCGCCCTTGGCGGCGATCCCGATGAGCAGGTGTTCGGTGGAGATGTAGGTGTCGCCCAGCTCGCGGGCGCGCTGGGACGCGTCGGCGATGACGGCCAGCAGCTCGCGGTTGGGCTGCGGCGGCGCGACGGTGGAGCCCTGCACGCTCGGCAGCGCCGCCAGCTGCCGCTCGGCACCGGACCGCAGAGCGGCGGCGTCGGCCTCGACGGCGGCCAGCAGGTCCATGATGTTGGCGTTCTCCTGGCCACCGAGGAGGGCGAGCAGCAGGTGCGCGGGCGTCATGTCGGCATGCCCGGCCGACACGGCCCGCTCACTGGCACCGCTCAGTGCCTCCCGGCTCTTGTTGGTCAGCTCGGCGTCCACGACGGTGCGGTCCTCCTCCGGGGTCGGATCCCTGTGCACATTGGTGCTTCAGGTCCGGGCTTCGGCCTGCCTGAGGCAACGTGCAATAAGTTGAGCGTATTCCACTCAACCCTGCTCTGGCCACCACGAGGGGAAGAAGATCCGCATATTCGGGGTGAGCGCGGCATTACGGATGGGGCGGCTCCGAGGTCCGAGACGCTCAGCCGACCTCGTGGTCGCGGATGGCCGCGAGCTCGCGCACCGCGTCGGCGACGGCCTGGAAGTCCTTGCGCAGGATCTTGGAGTGGTTGCTCGCGACCTTCGCGCTGACCCGGATGTCCGGGTTACGGGCGAGCACCGGGTCGAGGTTGGCGCGGATCTGTTCCATCAGCTTCGGGTCGCCGCCAAGGTTGCCACCGGTGGCGAGCACGTACCGGGCCGGTACGGCCAGACGGTCGAGAACCGGGTCGAGGGCGGCGGGCGCGCAGAGCTCGTTGGCCTCGATGTTGATCTCGGCGTGCTGCGCGGCGCTCATCCGCGCGGCCAGGCCGAGCGGGCGGGCGATCGGGAACAGCGGGCTCATCCGGCGGAACAGCTTTCGGATCTGTTCCCGGGCGGCGTCGTCGAGCCACTCGTGCGGCAGGGCGCCGTCCACGGACACCGCGCCCAGGGTGCGATCCGGGTTCCGGGCGGCCCAGTGCATGGCGAGCATGGCGCCGTAGGACCAGCCCACCAGGATCGGCCGGTCCACGTCCCTGGCGGTGAGGACGGCGTCGAGGTCGCGGAGGCACGCCTCGAACGAGTAGTCCGTGGCCCGCTTCGATTTGCCGCGGGCGCGCTCGTCGTAGGTGATGTGCCGGTAGTCGCCGCCGAGGTCGGTGATGACGCGCCGCCAGTGCGACTGGTCGGCGTAGGAGCCGTTGAGGTAGACCACGGGACGGCCGGGCCCGCCGGTGTCGGTCACGGCCAGTGCGGTGTCTTCGATCGACACCATGCCGGTCCAGGCGGCCTGCTCGGCGATCGTGCTGGTGGTCATGGTGTGCCTTCTTCCGGTGCAGGAGGTGGATGTCGCCGTGGGTGGTACGTCCCTGAGAGCGCAGGTCAGAGGCTGCGGGCGGTGATGTCGCCGTAGGCGGTGGTCGCGTGGATGGTCAGGCCGGCGGCGGCGCCGTCGGCGTTCTTGAGCGTGTTGTGGATGCGGCCGTAGGAGGTGCCGGCGTCCAGGGAGGCGGAGACTCCGCGGGCGGCGCCGACGGAGATCTCGCCGGCCTCGGTGCGCAGCGTGACCGTGCCGCGCATGGCCTCGGTGATGCGGATGTCGCCCTTGTGGGTGCTGATCTCCGCGGCGCCGCCCAGGCGGCCGACCGCGATGTCGCCGGCCTGGAGGGTGAGGTGGGCGGCCGCGGTCTCGTCGAGCTTGACCGTGCCCCGCGCGCTGTCGAAGGCGACGTCGCCGAGCCGTCCGACGCCCCGGAGTTCGGCGTCGGCCGCCTTCGCCTCGACGCGGGAGCCGGCGGGCAGCTGGATGGTCACCTCGACGGATCCGGAGGGGCCGAGGAACTGGTTCTTCGCCGGTGCGGCCGCGATCCGCAGGACGCCGTCGGCGTAGGCGACCGTGGTCTGCTCCGCCGCCTTCACGTCGCGGCCCTTGGAGGCGTCCGCGGGCAGGATCTCGACGGTGGTGTCGGCCCGGTCGGCGGCGATGAACCGGATGCGTCCCGCGGGGATGTCCAGGACGGCGGAGACCGGGGCGGGGGTGTCGAACTTCTGCATGGTGCTCTCCTTGCGACTCGTTGTTTCGAACGAGGGAAAAGCTACGTTGCGTTCAAGGATCTTTCAACAGATTCGTTGCGCACAATCGTCATTTATGCAGGTCAGAGCCAGAATATTGTTGCAACGGGTCTGCGAATTAACGCAACGACAGCCACTCGCTCGTTGCAATGAGTTGAGGATGAACGCTATGCCGGGAGCGACGCGACGCCGAGACCGCCCGCGAGTGTCCACACCCATGTCCGCCGCACACACTTACGAGTGAACGCCGCCCATCCGCCGCGCACCGCCCTCCGGCGCGGACAAGGCTGGCCGTCAACCACTTAGGGGGTGCAGCATGACGGCTATGGCATACGAGCCGGCGTCTACGCAGGAAGAGACCCTCCTGGACTACTTCCTCGCCCTGGAGACCCCCGCGGGTTTCCGGGCCGAGCTCATCGAGGGGGAGATCGTCGTGTCACCGGCGCCCGACGGAGACCATGAGGATGCCATCGACCTCATCAAGGAGCAGGTGTACACCCGCTCGAAAGTCAGGATGCAGTCATCGGGCAACAAGGGCCTGGAGCTAGCCCACACCCCTCCCCCTCGTCATCACGTCATCCCTGACATCACCTTCGCCCCTCGTGAGCGGCGACTCTTCCGAGGCGCGCCCACGTGGATGCCTTCCGACGGCGTTGCCATGGTCGTCGAAGTGACCAGCAGCAAGCCTGAGCGCGATCGCGTCACCAAGCGCCGCTGTTACGCCCTCGCCGGCATCCCGTTCTACTTGCTCGTGGATCGCCAAGAAGGCACGGTCACCCTCTTCAGCGAGCCTGCGGACGCGGACTACGCCGAGTCCCACGTCATCCCATTCGGGAAGACGCTCCCTCTCCCCGCCCCCTTCTCCTTCGATCTGGACACTTCCGAGTTCGGCTGAGCGGCCCGCGACTACGCTTCCCTCCCATGGCCCACGACCTCCGCGCCCTCTCCCCCGCCTACCTCGACTTCTGGCGGGAGCGGCACATCTGCACGCTCACGACCTCGCGTCCCGACGGCAGCCCGCACCTCGTGCCCGTGGGCGTCACCTTCGACCACGAGACCGGGATCGCGCGGGTCATCACCAACAAGACCAGCCGCAAGGTCGCGAACATCCTGGCCGCCGGCCCGGCCGGCGCGCGGGTCGCCGTCTGCCAGATCGGCGAGCGCAAGTGGGCGACCCTGGAGGGCACCGCGGTCGTCAGGACCGACGCGGAGGCCGTCGCGGACGCCGTCAACCGCTACGCCGAGCGGTACGGGCGGATGCCCCAGCCCAATCCCGACCGCATCCTGATCGAGATCACCGTCACCAAGGCCCTCGGCCTGGTCTGAGGCGTACGCCCCGCCGCATGCCGCGCTGCGAGCGCCGCCCGGGGCGCCCCCGCGCGCCGCCCTCTCAGGGGCGCGCGGCAGGGTATTCAGGTCAGTGCAGAGCAACAGCAGCGCCGACCACTCACAAGGGACACCCTGATGGCGCCCATGACCTCCGTCAGCGAGGACCCCGTCTTCGGCCGGATCGGCATCTCGCTGGACTCCGACGAAGGGCTCCTCACCGTCACGGGTCCGGCGATCCCCCAGGTCGTCCTCCGCCGCGCCCCTGACATCGAGCCCAAGTCCGGCGTCCCCATCGGCACCCGCGTCGCCGCCGCCCTCACCCTGACCATCGACGGCGTCCCCGTCCCCCTCGTCCCGGGCAGAGGCCGGCTGACCCGTCGCTCGTACGCGGTCGACGTGATCACCGGCGACGGTATGTACCGCCTGGTCCCGCACGACGGTATGGCCAGCCGCCTCCTGCTGGCCGGGCAGCGGCTGGGCAGCCTCACGTCGCAGGGCAACGGGATAGTGGAGGCCGCCCGCTGGCAGAGCGGGGCGAAGGTCATGCCGCTCGACGCCGCGCTCGGCTACACCCTGGCCGCCGCGTTCGGCACCGGCGGGCGCACGGTGGTGGGGATGGCGCTCGACGCGCTCGACTTCTTCTGACCGGGCCGCACCGACCGGGCCCCTGCCGCCCGTCAGCCGCCCGTCAGGCGTCCATCAGCGTCCGTCAGGCGGGAAGACCCGCCGCCGCGCCCGTCGCCAGCGCCCCGCCCCAGCGCTTCCGCGCCCCGTCGAGGTCGAGCGGCTTGCGCACCGGCTCGGTCTCGTAGGACCACGCCTCCTCCGGCACCCGCCAGATCAGTTCGATCTCGATACCGTCCGGGTCCGTGACATAGACCGACAGGTGCATCCCCTGGTCGAAGCACTCCTTCACCGCGCCCACCGCCTCCAGCCGCTCCTTGAGCGCGGCCAGTTCATCGAGCGTCCCGACCTCGAAGGAGACGTGCACCATCCCGGGAGCGCCCTCCGCGCTCCCCGCGTCCGCCGACGCGGTCGCGAGCAGCCCCAGGTCGTGGTGGTTGGCCGAGGCCCCGGAGGAGCGGAGGAAGACCATCATGGGCACCGGCTTCGAGCGCGGGATGCGGTCCACCACCTCCAGGCCCAGCAGGTCCCGGTAGAAGCGCGTCGAGGCTTCGATGTCGGTGACGGACAGAACGACGTGGTTGACCCGGCGGATCGTCATCAATCTCTCCTGGATCTAGGGTGACGCGTGCGGTCCCCGCAGCGGGGTACCCAGATAAAGAGGTACAGGATAAAGAGGTACCTCCGCAATATGGAGAGAGGCACGCGTGACAGATCCGGCCACGCCCCCGGCGTCCGAGGTCGCCGAGCGGTTCTTCACCGTCACCAAGCTGCTGCGCAAGCGCGCCAACGAGGGCCTGCGCGCGCAAGGGCTCACCATGGCCCGGGGCAAAGTGCTGTCGATCCTTCGCCGGACCGGGTCCGCCCGCATCAGCGTCCTCGCGGCCCAACTGGGCATCGCCGCCCGCAGCATGACCGAGTCCGTGGACGCGCTGGAGCGCGACGGCCTGGTCCGCCGCGAGCCCGACCCGACCGACCGCCGGGCCGTCCTCGTCGTCCTCACCGACCGGGGCCGCGAGGTCATCCGCGAGGCCGAAGGGCCCCGCCGCGCGGTGATGAACAGCCTCTTCTCGGCCCTGGCCCCCGAGGACCGGACCGAGCTGCTGCGGATCCTGGACATCATCCACACCGCCGCCGAGGCCACCCCCGAGCCCCCGGACACCGCCTGACCCCACCCTTGCCGCCCATCCCGGTTGGCCCTCGTACTGGTGCCGGGATCTGCGGGTACTCGTACGGTCATGAATGAGACACGTGCGACGGCAGAGGAGTACGAGGCGATGAGCGGCCCCGAGAGTGCGGACCACGTCAGCGTTCACCTGACGGACTGCGGGCACGTGGACGCGGGGGCGGTCTTCCGCGCCCTGGAGACCGCGTTCCCGGAAGTGGCCGAACCGCCCCGCAGCGAGGTGCAGGCGTCCCGGGCGGGCGCCGAGCACCCCACGGTGTGGTCCATGGTCGTCGATGCCCGCACCCGCCACGAGCCGACGGAGGTGACGCCGATCCCGCTGTCCGCCACCGTCTCCGTCGACCTCTTCGGCGCGGCCGACCCCGTGCGCAAGGTCAGGCAGGAGCTCGCCGCCGCCTTCGACGTCGAGGACCGCGGGACCGTCCCGGGCGAGCACGAACTGGAGGTCCGCCTCCGCCTCAGGTAGCCACCGCGTGGCCGAGGAGCGACCTGCCCCACCGGAATGTCAGGATGGGCCCCATGAGCAACGTCTTTTTCGACATCACCATTGACGGCGACAACGCCGGCCGCATCGTCTTCAAGCTGTACGACGACGTGGTCCCCAAGACGGCCCAGAACTTCCGCGAGCTCGCCACCGGCCAGCACGGCTTCGGCTACGAGGGCTCCGGCTTCCACCGCGTCATCCCGGACTTCATGCTCCAGGGTGGCGACTTCACCCGTGGCGACGGCACGGGCGGCAAGAGCATCTACGGCGAGAAGTTCGCGGACGAGAACTTCAAGCTGAAGCACGACCGCCCGTTCCTGCTCTCCATGGCGAACGCCGGCAAGAACACGAACGGCTCGCAGTTCTTCATCACCACGGTCGTCACGTCGTGGCTGGACGGCAAGCACGTCGTCTTCGGCGAGGTCGTCGAGGGCCAGGAGCTGGTCACGAAGATCGAGTCCCTGGGCTCCCAGTCCGGCACCCCGCGCGCCGCCGTCAAGATCGCGAAGTCGGGCGTCGTCGAGGGCTGAGTCCCCCTTCCGGGTGGGCGCGGGGCCTTTCCCGCCCCGGCCCGGTGAATTCCCGCGCGCCGGACGGGCCGGGCTTCACGCCCGCCCGTCCGGGCCGCCGACCTGTCACCACCACGGTCTTCGCTCATGCGCTGGGCACGCGAATGCCCCCCGGACGGCTCACCGCGCGCGGTGACGGCTGTATGCCTACGCTGTTCCTGTTGCCTCGACCCTCCTCCTCGGGACACCCGGCCAGGACAGGAGGCAGTGCCGTGAAGTGCACACGCCTACGGCTTCGCCGGACCTGTGTGGCGGCCACCGCCACGGGTCTGCTCCTCACCCCGACCCTCGTCGGCTCCGCGTACGGAGCCCCCGACCCCGCACCGCCGGTACGAACCGCTCCCTCCCCGCACGGCGACACGGACTTCGCCCGGCTCACTCCGGCCGTCGCGGCGCAACTCGACGCGGCCGTACAGCAGGTCCAGCGCGAGGCACAGGTGCCGGGCGTGATCGTGGGCCTGTGGGCCCCCGGCAAGGGGAGCTACGTCAGGGCCTTCGGCGTCGCGGACAAGGCCACGCGGGCGCCCATGGAGGTCGGCGGCAACATCCGCATCGGCAGCGAGACCAAGACGTTCACGGTCACCGCGCTCCTCGAACTGGTCGACCAGGGCAAGGTCGGCCTGGACGACCCCATCGGTACGTACGTCACGGGCGTCCCGAACGGTGACCGCATCACCCTGCGTCAACTGGCGGGCATGCGCAGCGGTCTCTTCAACTACAGCGAGGACCAGGACTTCGCCAAGGCGCTTTTCGCCGACCCCGAGCGGCCCCGCACGCCGCAGGAGCTGCTCGACTACGCCTTCAAACACCCCGTGCAGTTCGCGCCGGGCGAGAAGTTCGACTACTCCAACACCAACCTGATCCTGCTCGGACTGGTGGTGGAGAAGGTCACCGGCCGGCCGCTCCAGGAGGTCATCCGGCAGAAGGTGCTGGAGCCCGCCGGACTGCGTCACACGCTCTTCCCCACCGGCGCGGAATTCCCCGAACCGCACCCGCACGGCTACACCGAGCAGACGGCCTCCGGCAAGATCGAGGACGCGACCGACTGGAACCCGTCCTGGGCCTGGGCCGCAGGCGCGATGATCTCCGACCTCCACGACCTGCGCAGTTGGGCCCGCACCCTCGCCGCCGGCACGCTGCTGACACCCTCGACCCAGGCCGAGCGCCTGAAGACCCTCCCGACGGGCATACCCGGTCTCGCGTACGGGCTGGGCATCTTCGACATCGAGGGATGGATCGGCCACAACGGCTCGCTGCCCGGGTACGAGTCGCTGACGATCTACCTGCCGGAGGCCCGGGCGACCCTGGTGGTCCTCCTCAACACCGACGTCCTGCACGCCGGCCAGGAACCCAGCACGCTCTTCGGCGAGGCCATCACCCGCATCGTGAGCCCCGAGCACGTGTACGGCCCCCACGAAGCGATCCAGCCGAAGACCGGCTGACGGGTCGCTTCCCACCCGTACGAGCCGCCCGCCTCAGCCCGCGGACCGCCGGGCCTTGCGCTCCTCCGCCCGCGCGATGCCCACGTTGGCGCCCGCCACCAGCATCATGGCCAGCAGTGCCGGGATCCACGGCCGCTCGACGCTCAGCCCGGGTGTGAAGCTCTGCACGAACAGTGCGGCCACAAACGTTCCCGCACCCGAGATCCCCGCCTCCGCCGCCCGCTTCCCCCGCCCCGCGACGCCCGACATCCGCGTCAGCAACCGCAGCGGACAGACGAACAGCGATGCGAGCATCCCGCACGGCACGCACAGCACAGCGGCCCACACGAACGCTCCCGGACCGTCCGCCTCGATCAGACCGCCGCAGACCACGGCGATGACGAGCACGCCGAGCAACAGGAACAGCACGACGACCGCCGCCACACCGAGCCCCAGCCCGGTCATCCCGAACGCCGCGAGCACACGCTCGCGCGCGGTCATCGACGCCCAGGTGGGAGCTGCTTCATCGTCATCGGTTCCGCGTCGTTTGTCGTCCACCCCGAACTCCTTCCTGGGCCGACGGGCGATGCGGACGGCCACCGGCGCTCCGCCGGAAGAACCGTGCGCCGTCCGCGATCGCTTTTCCGCTTACCGCTGTCAGACGGCGATCATCATGATGGCGCGAGCGATGTCGTGCGCGACATCGGTGGGCACTCCGGCCTTCACCATCGCGATGGCCAGCGCCGTCTCGCTCCAACCCTCCACGTCCTCGATCGCGTCGGCAATCTTGTTGCCGTTCCGCGCGATGAACTTCCCGCTCTTCTTGCTGACCTTGCCGACGATCTTCCCGGCCCAGGACCCGCCGTGCCGCAGCCCCGCGACGATCAACTTGCGGACGATCGTCCCCATTCCCAGCGCGCGCTTCGTGCGCTTGTGGGGGTTGTCGAGCATTTCGGCGTACTGCTCGAACTCCGCGATCTCCCGCGCGTCGGCGCCGTGCGCGCGCATGCGTGAAACGAGGTCGCGGACGTCATCCGCGGTCGGCTCCAGCGTCTCGATTTCCTGCGCCTCGGTGGCGGCGGCCCTATGCGCCTCGACGGCGCTCGCCATCGGGGCGGCGACACCGAGCGCGACGGCGGTCACGGCGGAAGCCGCAGCTATACGGATGTAAGCGCGATTCACTACACTTTCCCCTTGCAGAACAGGGGGAAGAGGGCATGCGGGCACGCCGGTAGGCGTCCAAACTTAACGGCTCCCGCCGCGGTCTTCTTCCCCCTGGTATTCATCCCCGGCCGCCAGGGCTTGGTCATGGCCGGGCGGACGAAATGATCTTATCTCGCCCTCCCGAACGCCTCCAATCGGGGCAAAGTGAGGAAAGCCACGGCGGTTTGACGGTTTAAGAGATAACGTCGGCGGGGATTTTCGCGTCTTTGCGCGCGTGGCACGCCTTCCTCGACTCCCGTACGGCCCGCACCGCGCGGCATGACGGGGCCCGCGTGCATCCCCAGGAAGCACGCGGGCTCGCTCACGCGGTCAGCCCGTGACCTTGCCTGCGGCCTGCGCGAGGCCCGACGCCGCCTGGGCCGCGCCTTGGCCGGCCTTCGACACCAGGTCGCTCGCGCCCTGGCCGATGGACGAGACCGCCTGAGCCGCGCCTTGCGCCGCGGAGGCCGCGGCCCCGCCGATGTCCGCGGCCTCCGCTTGCGTGGAACCGGTCGACCACGCACCACCCAGGCCCAGCAGCGCGCCGAGCACGGCGGTGGTCAGGATGCGGTGGGTCCATTTCATGGGAACTCCCGGGAGAAGGAGCGGATGAAAACCTTCCCTTGATGCGTGCCCAGCCGCTACGCGGGGTCCCCGGTGACGTGGCGGCGGACAGGAGCGAAACGGGTGGCGCTCCACGGCGGTCCCGCCGGGCGGCGGGCCTGTTACGGGGTGGTGGGAGGTTGGGCGAGGCCCAAGTGGTTCGCCTTGACGGCGCGGTCGCCGGTCGCGGAGAGTTCCACACAGCTGTTGCCCGGCCCTGCACCGGAGAACGACGACTTCTGCCAGACGTTCATCTGTGCAGGCCTCCGCCCTTGAGGACCCGCATGAGGATGGCGAGTCGAACCCGACTGGTGGTTATGGCCGTGCCGGGTTCATCGCTTTCGCGAATACTCATCGCTCCGTCCAGGCCGGCGAGCTCCACACAGCTGTTATCCGGACCTGACCCGGAGAACGATGACTTCTGCCAGTCAAGCTGGTGCATATCCACCCTCTCAAACCTCCTTAGCAATACGCCCGATGAAGTCTCTTGTCGCCTCAGCAGACAGAGCGGATCGCTCTACCATCCGCATGAGCGCCCGATAGTAGGCAAGTTGATCTTCCCCATCAAGAAAAACACTGCCATGAACGTGATCAATTTGGACCGTGTCCAGCTGCGGGACCGCGCCCGCCAGGTAGAGCATCGAGTACCCCATACCCGCGAACCCCTCGACCGCGAACGGGACGGCGCGGACAGTGATACCGGGGCGCTCGGAACACGCCAGGATGGCACTCAATTGGTCCCGCGCCACTTTACGTCCGCCAACGATCATCCGGAGCGCGGCCTCATGGATGATCGCTGTGAAGGCGGGCGGGTTGTCACGGCGCAGGACCTCCTTGCGACCCTCACGGAATTCAATGTCGACATCCATGCGATCCGCCCGGGTTTCCCTCGGAAAGTACGTGAAGAGCGCTCGCGCATAGTCCTCGGTTTGCAGCAATCCGGGAATATGCACGACCTGAAGCGCCTCAAGCCTGCACGCGTTCCACTCCAGGGCTGCGAGATCCAAGGAGGGAGTGGCCAGTGAGTCCTTGTACGACTCCCACCATCCCCGCTCCTGCCGGCCCGTCATCGCGACCAGGGCGTTCACCAAGGCATCGTCTGCACAGCCGTAAAGACCGGCCAGCACGCGCAGGCGCTCGGCGCTGATGCCGATGCGCGCGACTTCGACGTGGCTCATCTGCATGGGGCTGATACCGAGCCGTCGCGCGGCCTCGCGGGCGGTGATCCCGGCCCGCTCCCGCATCTTGCGCAGCTCAGCACCTAGACGCACTTGTCGGGCGGTGGGGTTACTCCTGGGCGGCATGGGTCAACTCTCCCTGCTCATGAGCGTGTTGCGTCGCCACCATGCCACGCCTCCCTCTATGGGGCTAACTTCCCCGAGTTGCTTGCTTGGGTGCTACGTAGACACCTACGTTGAGTGCTGCGCCGCTCACAGAGCGGGCGTATCCGGCCACGGAAGCGCACCGTCATGCCCACATGACGACACTGACACCGGGGCCGCACCCAACACCCCACCGCAGGAGGCATCGTGCTGCCCCTACCAGCCCCCGTGCATCTTCCCGCTCCCGCCGTCGAACCGTTCGAATACTGCCTGCGTGTCCCCCATGACCCCCGGGCCGTCCGTGTCGCCCGTACCACCCTCCGTACCGCGCTGACCGCGCATGAACTGCCCGAACTCGCCGGGCGGGCCGAGCTGCTGGCCGGGGAGATGCTCACCAACGCCCTCGTCCACACCACCGGCAGTGCCGAACTCCGCGTGCGTTGGTCGGAATGGGAGGTGCTGCGGATGACCGTGTGGGACAGCAGTCCCAACCCGCCCGCGCCGAGGGACACCCACCCGTACAGCGACAACGGCCGTGGGCTCAACCTCCTCCAGGCGCTCTCCGACCGCTGGCACTACTTCTCCCTCCCGCGCGGGCTGGCAGCTGGAGAGTCCAAAGCCGTATGGTGCGAAATCAGTCGAAAAGTGCCAGTCTGCTGGACGTAGGCTCAGACCGCGGGCGCCGTCCGGGACTCCGGCGCCCTCTTCCATACGGACGCGGTCAGCGCCGACGCGCCCAGCGCCGCGAAACCCAAGGCGACGTAGACGAGCAAGGCCAGCGTAAGGAGCCAGAAACTCCCGATGCCCGACCAGTCGGGATCCACGTTCCCGAAGGTGAACACCCAGGCCAGGGCGTAGAAGGCCGTGAATACGGCGGCGAACAATCCCGCGATCACCCCGGCGAGCGTAGGCAGGACAGCCGGTACGAGGCCGAGGAACGGTACGCCGTCACCGCGACGGGTCCCGGCAAGGACATACGCGCCGACGAGAAGCGAGGCGCAAGCCAGGGTGTAGTAGCCGTTGCCGCCGTTCCACTGGAGGATTTCATGGACGTCGGCCGCGTACCGGTCGCTGAAGGTCTCCCGCCAGTTCTCGGCGACGATGCTGATGAACACGTACGTCGCACCGAGCCACACCGCCTGGAGGGCGAAGCCTGCCAGCGTCGCGCAGACCGCGAAGACGGTTCGGTGGACGGGGATCCGGCGCAGATGCTGGATGCCGAACCGGGCGGCCGACAGGATCGTCTGGCCGGTCAGGCGAGCACCCCGGTACGTGGCACGCGCGCTCTGGAACCACAGCCAGAGCGTGATCAGCGTGGTCAGGAACGAGGCGATGATGCTGCCCACTCCCAACCAGGAGGTCAGAAGGTCTCGGATCACGTCCCACAGTTGCCACGGGTCGGGCAGGGGGTTCGCGCTCTCGGCGAGGACTGTCACCGGTGGTCTCCAGGAGTGACGGATAGGCGGGATGGATGGGACAGGCGGGAGTACATGGGGATTCTGGCCCCTGGCCCTCTCGGGACGGGGGGAGTCGGTGGATCTCGGGGGCCGGAAGGGCCGGGGCCATCTGGCCCCGGCCCGCCCCGGCCGACAGGCCGGGGCGCTCAGCCCCGGCCGCTGCACGCCTTGCAGTCACCACTGCCCTTGCAGCTGTCGCACTTGCGGCCGCTCCATGCCCCGCGGAATCCGGAGCCCGCAGGTGGTGCACTTCCCGTTGCCCTTGCAGCGCTGGCACATGTCGATCAGTCCTTCCTGGGATGGTGGTCGGCTCGGTGAAGAGGAAAGGGGGCTCAGTACGAACTGGCCCTCTCCCAGCCGCGGGCGCTGTTCAACGAGGCGTAGAAGTAGTGGTTGGGCGCCTTGGAGTAGCCGTCCGGCAGGTGCCGGGCGGTCAGCGCCGGGCTGTACTTGCGGACGATCGCGATCGCCTTGGTGAGGCAGTTGTTCGTGAACAGGGCGTAGCCGTTGTTCTTCATCTTGTCGAAGGTGCGCTGCGCGGCCTTGAGGTCACCGCCGGCGGTGTTGACGCACCGGTACGCGTCGTAACGGGCGAGGTCGATGGGGTGCTTGCCCTTCCTGTCGCCGCGCATCTCCTTCCACGTACCGCCCTCGATCCAGCTGCCGTTGGGGCTGTCGGGGGAGGTGTAGCTGTCTCCTTGGAGGTTCTCGGTGGCGCCCCAGATCCAGTGGTCGGCGTTCCTCGGGTCGCGGACCGCCCAGGCCACGTGTCCGTAGGTCGCGCCCCCGAAGGGGGCCCCTTCCTTGTCCAGGAAGAGACAGGCCCTGCCGCGCGGGGCGGCTTCCGCCTGTGCGGGCAGTGCGACGGGCAGAGCGGCGGCCAGCAGGGCGGTGGCCAGGACGGGCAGCGCCGTGCGCTGACGGGTGGTCTTCTCTCGGGTCACGGGTGTGGATTCCTCTCGTTCCGGTGGTGGTCGGTCCGGCGGTGCCGATACGTTCGGCTGCCGTCGGGACCAAACGTGGCCGACCGACTCGAGCGGGACCACGGATCGCGGAGCAGTGCATGTGGGAGTGCCACTTGCACCGCCGTGAGCTGCGGATTCAGGCGTCGATGTGCAAGAAGAGAGAGGGCCTCGCGGGGTGGGAAGCTCGGATGAGAGCTTGATCGACGAGTTCGGGGACGCGCTGGACGCGTGGGCCGAGGAGGTCAACGCCGCCCGCCTGAGGCTGGGTACGCAGCAACAGCAGCTCGCGCGGAAGCTGAACGAGCGGAGGAAGACCGACCAGTCCCAGGTCTCCAAGTGGCTGAGCGGCCGAAAGATCGTCGCGTCCGGGGGTGCGTCCCTCCCCGGCGCGGGACTCTCCCGGGACGTGGTGTGGGCCTTGGGGCTGCGAGGGGACGCGGCCGAGCGGGTGGTGCACCTCGGTGAACGGGTCGACCGGGCGCAGGCGCTTCTGGAGCGCAGGTATCCGAAGGGCTGGCGGGCCACCGCACGAGCCCACTTCCTGGCCGCCGCGACCTCCGGAAGCACCGCGACCCCCAGCGGCAGCACCCCACCGTCGGACGTCCCGACCACCGCCGCGTCCCCGGCGGACGACGCGCTGCCGGCGGACGACGCGCCCCAGCCGACCACGATCCGTCCCACCGCCGCGATCCGCCGCCACCTGACGCCCGGCAAGGTCCTCGGAGCCGTCGCCGCTGCCGCTCTCCTCATCGGCGGCATCACCGCCGTCGGCCGGCACGTCGGTGAACCCGAGGCCGCGTCCGCCGTCCCTGCCTCCACGGCACCCGCCACGCAGCCGTCGTCCGGCGCGGCGGCCTCCGTCGAGCGGCCCGGACTGGAGAAGGGGACCCTGGGTGAGGACAGCCGGTGCAGCGCCCCGTTCCCGGGACCGGGTGACGTGGTCTGGAGGGTCTGCGCACGGGTGGAGGCCGACCGGGTCTCCTTCGCCCTGAAGATCGTGAACCCTGGTCGTCGGCCGGCGCCGGTCAAGGCTCGCCTGCAGTACGCCCGCGAAAGCGCCTTCCACACCTGCCCGGCGGCACCGGACACCCGGCTGCTGACCATCCCGGCCGGCCGGACCCTCATCACCGAAGCCGGCTGGTGCGCCCTCGCCCGGGCGAACGAGCCTTTCGCCTACCAGGGTGTCGGCTGGGTGCTCGCGGCGGACGCCACCGACGGCTCGTACAAGCTCACTCCCACGGCGCACGTCTACCCGAACCGCGTCATCTGGCAGCCGGACCTGCTGCCCGCCCCGGCATCCCGGCCGTAACCGGCGTCCACCCCGCCCGGGAGCAGACCGTGCGACGCGAAGGGGCCCGGAGAGCGAACTCTCCGGGCCCCTTCCACGAGCTCAGCGACCGGCGGCGTCAGCGCTCGGTATCGCGCCGAGGGCGCCACACCACCAGCGCGCTGGTCTGCTGCACGTCCTGGTACGGAACCAGATCGCGGCGGTACGAGGCGTGGACCGCGGCCTCGCGCTGTTGCATGGCCGTGGCCGCGCCCTCGACCGCGCCCTGGAGTTCGGCGACGCGCGCCTTGAGCGCGGCCACCTGGTTCTCCAGCTCGATGATGCGCTTGATGCCGGCGAGGTTGATGCCCTCGGTCTGGCTGAGTTGCTGGACCTGGCGGAGCAGTTCGATGTCGCGCGCCGAATAGCGGCGGCCGCGGCCGGCCGTGCGGTCGGGGGAGACCAGGCCGAGGCGGTCGTACTGCCGCAGGGTCTGCGGGTGCAGGCCCGACAGCTGGGCGGCGACGGAGATGACGTAGACCGGCGACTCGTCGGTCAGCTCGAACGGCTGTGCCTGCCCAAAGCCTCGTCGTCGGCCGTCCATCTCATGCTCCCTTCGCGGCCTTGAACAGCTCGGCCCTCGGATCCTCGCCCGCCGTCGCGGCGCGGTAGGCCTCCAGGGCCTCCCGTGCCTTGTCGTCGAGCTCCTTGGGTACGGCCACCTCGACGGTGACCAGGAGGTCGCCGCGGGTGCCGTCCTTGCGCACGGCGCCCTTGCCCCGGGCGCGCATCGTACGGCCGTTGGGCGTGCCCGCGGGCAGTTTGAGGGTGACCGGCGGGCCGCCGAGGGTCGGGACCTTCACCTCGGCGCCCAGCGCCGCCTCGGCGTACGAGACGGGCACGGTGACGGTGAGGTTGTCGCCCTTGCGGCCGAAGACCGGGTGGGCGCCGACGTGCACGACGACGTACAGATCACCGCTGGGGCCGCCGCGCTCGCCCGGCGCTCCCTTGCCGCGCAGGCGGATCCGCTGACCGTCGGTGACGCCCGGCGGGATGCGGACCTGCATGGTGCGGGAGGACGTGGCACGGCCGCTGCCCTTGCACGTGTCGCAGGGGTTCTCGGGGATGAGCCCGCGGCCCTTGCAGTCGGGGCAGGGGTCGGTCAGCGAGAAGCCGCCGCCCGAGCCGTGCGAGACCTGGCCGGTGCCGACACAGGTCGGGCAGACCCGAGGCGTACCGTTTTTGTCGCCCGTGCCGGAGCACGCCTTACAGGCCGCCGAGGAGGACATCCGCAGCGGGACCGTGGCCCCGTCGACCGCCTCGATGAAGTTGAGCGACACCTCGGACTCGATGTCCTGGCCGCGGCGCGGCTGGGTGCGGGTGCCGGCGCCCCGGTTGAACAGACCGCCGAAGACGTCGCCGAGACCGCCGCCGAAGCCACCGCCCGCGCCGCCTCCGCCCTGGGCGCCTCCGAAGAGGTCGCCCAGGTCGAAGTTGAACGAACCGCCGGGACCGGCGCCGCCCGGCCCGGGTCGGAAGCCACCGCTCCCGAACAGGGCGCGGGCCTCGTCGTACTCCTTGCGCCGCTTGGGGTCGGCCAGGACGTCATTGGCCTCGGAGATCTCCTTGAAGCGCTCCTCGGCCGAGGCGTCGCCCTTGTTGGCGTCCGGGTGGAACTCGCGGGCGAGCTTCCGGTACGCCTTCTTGATCTCGGCCTCGGTGGCGTCCTTGGGCACGCCGAGGACCTTGTAGTAGTCCTTCTCCACGAAGTCCTTCGTGCTCATCCCCGGCGTCCCTCCTTCCGGTCCCTACGGTCGTTCATCGCGTCAGCCCTGCTCCGGGCCACCGCTCTCCTCGGTCGGCTCGTCGCCCTCGCCGTCGCCCTTCTGGGCGCCCGGCTGGGGCTCGGCCACGGCGACCCGCGCGGGGCGGATCGTCCGCTCGCCGATCCGATACCCCGGCTGCAGAATCTGCACGCACGTGGTCTCGGTGACGTCCGGCGCGTAGGAGTGCATCAGCGCCTCGTGCACCAGCGGGTCGAAGGGCTCGCCCTCCTTGCCGAACTGCTGCAGGCCCATCTTGGCGACGACCGTCTCCAGCGACTCGGCGACGGACTTGAAGCCGCCGACGAGCTCGCCGTGATCACGGGCGCGGCCGATGTCGTCGAGCGTGGGGAGGAGCTCGGACAGGAGGTTCGCGATGGCGATCTCCTTGACCGTGGCCCGGTCCCGCTCCACCCGGCGGCGGTAGTTCTGGTACTCGGCCTGGAGCCGCTGGAGGTCCGCCGTGCGCTCGTTGAGCGCCGACTGGGCCTGGTCCAGCTGTGCCTGGAGCCCTACCTCGACCAGTTCTTCCCCGGTCGGGGCCGGGCCCGCCTGGTCGGCGGACCCGGCACCCTGCGCCGCGTCTTCGGGGGTGGTGGCGTCGGAGGGGACTTCAGGCTTCTCGTTCTCGTCGAAGCCCGGGGTCTCCTCGGTCACGCCGCACCGCCCTTGGGCTTCTCGTCGTCGACGATCTCGGCGTCCACGACGTCGTCCTCGGCCTTGGCGTGGCCGGCACCGTCACCCGCGGCACCCTCGGCGCCGGCGGCACCCTGGGCGGCCTGGGCGGCCTGGGCGTCGGCGTACATCGCCTGGCCGAGCTTCTGGCTGACCGCGGCGACCTTCTCGGTCGCGGTGCGGATCTCGGCCGTGTCCTCGCCCTTGAGCTTTTCCTTCAGCTCGGTGACGGCGGTCTCGACCTCGGTCTTGACGTCGGCCGGGACCTTCTCCTCGTTGTCCTTGAGGAACTTCTCCGTCTGGTAGACGAGCTGCTCGCCCTGGTTACGGGTCTCGGCGGCCTCGCGGCGGCGGTGGTCCTCCTCCGCGTACTGCTCGGCCTCCTGGCGCATCCGGTCGACCTCGTCCTTGGCGAGCGAGGAGCCGCCGGTGACGGTCATCTTCTGCTCCTTGCCCGTGCCGAGGTCCTTCGCGGTCACGTGCATGATGCCGTTGGCGTCGATGTCGAAGGAGACCTCGATCTGCGGGACGCCACGCGGGGCCGGCGGCAGACCGGTCAGCTCGAACATGCCGAGCTTCTTGTTGTACGCCGCGATCTCGCGCTCGCCCTGGTAGACCTGGATCTGCACGGACGGCTGGTTGTCCTCGGCCGTCGTGAAGATCTCGGAGCGCTTGGTCGGGATCGTGGTGTTGCGCTCGATCAGCTTGGTCATGATGCCGCCCTTGGTCTCGATACCGAGGGACAGCGGGGTGACGTCGAGGAGCAGGACGTCCTTGACCTCGCCCTTGAGGACACCGGCCTGGAGCGAGGCGCCGATGGCGACGACCTCGTCCGGGTTGACGCCCTTGTTGGCCTCCTTGCCGCCGGTCAGCTCCTTGACGAGCTCGGCGACGGCCGGCATACGGGTCGAGCCACCGACGAGAACGACGTGGTCGATCTCGGACAGCTGGATGCCCGCGTCCTTGATGACGTTGTGGAACGGGGTCTTGCAGCGGTCGAGGAGGTCCGCGGTCAGCTGCTGGAACTGCGCGCGGGTGAGCTTCTCGTCCAGGTGCAGGGGGCCCTCGGCGGACGCCGTGATGTAGGGCAGGTTGATCGAGGTCTCGGTGGACGAGGACAGCTCGATCTTCGCCTTCTCAGCGGCCTCGCGGAGGCGCTGGAGGGCCATCTTGTCCTTGGACAGGTCGACGCCGTGGCCGTTCTGGAACTGCTTGACCAGGTAGTCGACGACGCGCTGGTCCCAGTCGTCACCACCGAGGTGGTTGTCACCGTTGGTGGCCTTGACCTCGACGACGCCGTCGCCGATCTCCAGCAGCGAGACGTCGAAGGTGCCGCCACCGAGGTCGAAGACGAGGATGGTCTGGTCGTCCTTGTCGAGACCGTAGGCCAGGGCGGCCGCGGTGGGCTCGTTGACGATACGGAGGACGTTCAGACCGGCGATCTCGCCGGCCTCCTTGGTGGCCTGGCGCTCCGAGTCGTTGAAGTACGCCGGGACGGTGATGACCGCGTCGACGACCTTCTCACCCAGGTAGGCCTCGGCGTCACGCTTCAGCTTCTGCAGGATGAAGGCGCTCATCTGCTGCGGGTTGAAGTCCTTGCCATCGATGTTGATCTTCCAGTCAGTGCCCATGTGGCGCTTGACCGAGCGGATCGTCCGATCGACGTTGGTGACTGCCTGGCGCTTGGCGACCTCGCCGACGAGCACCTCGCCGTTCTTCGCGAAGGCGACGACGGACGGCGTGGTCCTGGCGCCCTCGGCGTTGGTGATGACGGTGGGCTCACCGCCTTCGAGAACACTGACGACGGAGTTCGTCGTACCCAGGTCGATGCCGACCGCACGTGCCATGTCGATTCCTCCAGCTGACTTGAGTGGAACAGGCTCAAGGGTGCAACACGGATCCGCCGCTGTCAACGGAGCTGAGTCGAGGCGACTCAACTCTTATGCGGGGCTTATGCGCAGTCGGGCGGCGAGGAGGAGCGTTTCTGCAGTTCAGAGGAGTGTTCCCGGCCGCTCGGCCCCCTCTATCCTGCGGCCCTCGGATCGGGGGATCCGGGAAGGTCCGGAAGGGGGGCAGGCCGTGCCGGAGCTGCCGAACTGGATTCCATGGCTGGGCGGGGCCGTACTGGCGGTCGTCGGCGCCACGGCGAAGAGCTGGTTGGAGGCGAGGCTCAAAGCGGCCGCCGACTTCCTCTACGACCGGCTGGCCGGGAACCCGTTGCTGCGCCGGACGGCGCTCGCCAAGTACATACGCGAGCTGCACGACCGCCACAGCCGATTCGCGGTCTCCTTCCAGGTCGAGGACGCGCTGAGGCTGCCGATGGAGTCGGTGTACGTGCCGCTGCGGTGCGCGGTCCCGTCCTCGCGGCTTCCGGGGGAGGCCGCGGCAACGTTGCAGCGGGAACGGCACAGCGTGGTGCTGGGTGTACCGGGCGCGGGAAAGACGATGCTGCTGCGCCACGAGGCCCTGATGTGGGCGAAGGGGCGGCTCCGGCCGGCCCGGCGGGCGCGTGGCAAGCCACGCGTGGATCTGTCCGACCTCACGGACGTCCCGGTCCTGCTGGAGCTCCACCGGCTGAACAAGAACCCGGACTGGAGCCTGGAGCAGCACATCGCCGACCACTTCGGGCGGCATGAATTCCCCCGGGCGGACAAGTGGGTGGTCCGAGCCCTGGAACGGGGCGACCTGGCCCTGTACTTCGACGGCCTGGACGAGGTGGCGAGCGACCACCGCGACCGGGCCGTGGACCGGATCAAGGACTTCGCGCAGCGGTACGGAGCGTGCCGGATCGTGGTGACCTGCCGCGCCGCCGTCTACGACGGGGGGTTCACCGACCAGTTCCACCAGACGCTGCGCGTGCAGGACTTCGACGAGCACCTCATCCGCCGCTTCCTCGGCGGCTGGCCCTGGCCGGAGGGCCTGGCGGACGACACCGTGGAGCAGTTGCTGGGGGCGTTACGGGACACCCCGCAGCTGATGCCGCTGGCCCGCAATCCGCTGCTGCTGACGATGATCGCTTACCTCTACAGCTATGTGTACGCGGGCACGGACCAGGTGCTGCCGCACACCCGGGCCGACTTCTACAAGCAGGTCGTCGACAACCTGCTCATGGACCGCCGACGCCGCCCGAGGTTCGCGCTCCCTTTGAAGAAGGCGGTACTGCTGGCGCTGGCACTGGCCGCACAGGACGTCCCCTCGGGCAGCCACGACCGCCTCGCCCGGCCCGAATCGGCCGTCCTGGAGACCGTGCGGGCGGTGCTGCGGGCCCAGGCGCGCCCGGAGGACCTGGCCGAGGACGTCCTCCGGGAGATCGTCACCCGAAGCGGCCTGCTGTTGTCCGTGGACAACGGCGAGCGCTACCAGTTCGCCCACCTGACACTCCAGGAGTACGCGGCCGCCTGTGCCCTGGCGGCCGACCCGGAGGGACTGCTGCGCCGCTACCGCGCGGACCCGGCGGCCTGGCGGGAGGCGGTGCGGCTGTGGTGCGGGGTGGAGGCGCGCGACTGCACGGAGGTCGTGCGGACGGTGTACGCGGAGGATGCGCTGCTGGCGTTCCAGTGCCTCGCGGATGCGCTGGTGGTGGATGAGGGGCTGGCCGAGGAGATCATCGGTCACTTTCGCGGGCTGCTGGGGCTGTTGCCGAACGCCGCGGTGACGGCGGCCTTCGGGCTGGTGGCGGCGGACCGGAGGCCCCACGGGGCGCGGGTGTTCGCATTCCTGCGGGAGACCGCGAGGGCGGCGGGACTCTCGTCACGCGCTCTCGCGGCCTGCCGGGCACTGGCCGCGACCAATCTGCCGAGGGCGGCGGAGGCGCTCGCCGAGATGCCGGGGTTCGCCGCGCACGAGGCCCTGGCCTCGATGGGGGACATCGCGGTGCCCGTCCTGAAGCGGCTGGCGGCGGAGGGGAACCAACAGGCGTCCACAGGGCTGTGGAGGATCCGCACACCGAAGGCGGCGCTGGCCCTGAACGAGCTGCTGTGGTCGGAGCGGCCCGTCGACGAGCTCCACCTGTACGCCGCGTATCTGGGCGAGCTGATCAGCGTTCCGGAGATCGAGGAGGAGTTGCGGACCGCACCCGTGGGGTCCGGGCCGAACGGCCGGCTGTGGTGGGTGTGGCGGCCGTTCGCCCATGGGGACGACGGGAACCTGGCGGCGGTCGCGGAGCGCGTCGCCTGGGTTCTCCAGCAGCGCCCACGCCTCCAGAGGGAGGGCGCCTGGGTGCCGTCCTCCCTCGACCCCAGAATCATGGCCGCCCTGAGTGTCGTGGCGTACCCCGCAGCGGCCGGACCGACCGACCACCTTGATCCGATGCCGCGCATCAGCGTGGAGCTGGCCGGATCGCTGATGAGGTATCCCCCGCAACCGAACAACGCCCACCCCGACGCATCGAGCGAATATCCCATCTTCCGGAGTCAGGCCGGCTCGTTCCTGTGGAACGCGCTCCAGGAAGGCACAGAGGAAGAGGAAGTGCTTCTCGACCGGGGCATGCGGCTGCTCCGTGCGGCAGGCATCTCCGAGCGGCGGGCGGCCTTCCTGGCGGCTCTTCCCCCGAGCCTCCGCCTCAGGGCCGTGATCTGCCTCGCCCAGAGCGGCCCCGCCCAGGCCGACGTCTGGGCCCACGCCGACGACGAAGCCGAGCGCGCCCACCTCCACAGCGCGAGCCCACTACGGCGATGGCTGGTGCGAACGGTCTTCCTGGGGCTGCCCGCCGCCGCGATCGTGTACGGCCTGGTGGCGGCCTTCCTCCTGGCACCGGCGCAGGGCCTCTTCACGGCCGTCGGCATTCCCACACTCACGATGGGGGCCCTCGTACTGGGGCTGCGGAGGGAACATAGGGAGGAGAAGATCCGTCTCAGCACCCACCCCGTCCGCCGCCTGCTCCTCCCGGAGCTCCGCCAAGACACCGACAGCCGAGCGCAGCGGTGAGGCTTGCCTGAGCGATACAGATCACCGGCGGTGCGGCTATATCGCGTGCGCGGGAGTGAGTAGTCTCGTACGGACTGGATAAGTTACTAGACAGTAATCCCGCTCTCGCAGGTTCGAGGAGCCGTTCCCATGCAACTCGCCGCGATCATTGTGTCGCTGGTCCTAATCGCGGTCGGCGTAGCGCTGTTCGGCCGCGCCATCGTGCAGATCTACCGCTTCATGCGGCTCGGCCAGCCCGTGCCCGCCGGTAGCCGCACCGATGACCCCGCGCGGCGCACCGTCACCGTGGCCAAGGAGTTCCTCGGCCACACGCGGATGAACCGCTGGGGCATCGTCGGCGTCGCGCACTGGTTCGTGGCGGTGGGCTTCTTCTCGCTGCTGCTGACGATCGTCAACGCCATCGGTCAGCTCTTCAAGGCCGACTGGCTCCTGCCGATCATCGGCGAATGGGCCCCGTACAACGTCTTCGTCGAGTTCCTCGGCACGATGACCGCGCTCGGCATCCTGACCCTGATCGTCATCCGGCAGCTGAACCGGCCGGGCGACCCGGGCCGCAAGTCCCGCTTCGCCGGCTCCAACACCGGCCAGGCGTACTTCGTCGAGGCCGTCATCCTCATCGTCGGCGTCTGCATCTTCATGCTGCACGCGCTCGAAGGCGCCCAGCACCACGTGGACGGCTACGAGGCCTCGTTCTTCGTCTCGTACCCGGTCGTCTCGTGGCTGGAGGGGATGGACGTCGCAACGCTCCAGAACCTCACGTACTTCTTCGCGGGCCTGAAGATCGCGACGTCCTTCATCTGGATGATCACGGTCGCGCTGAAGACGGACATGGGCGTCGCCTGGCACCGCTTCCTCGCCTTCCCGAACATCTGGTTCAAGCGCGAGGCGAGCGGCGACGTCGCCCTCGGCGCGCTCCCGCCGATGGTCAGCGAGGGCAAGCCGATCGACTTCGAGGACCCGGGCGAGGACGACCAGTTCGGTGTCTCCCAGATCGAGCACTTCTCCTGGAAGGGCCTGCTCGACTTCTCCACCTGCACCGAGTGCGGCCGCTGCCAGTCGCAGTGCCCCGCCTGGAACACCGGCAAGCCGCTGTCGCCGAAGCTGCTGATCATGGCGCTGCGCGACCACGCGCACGCCAAGGCGCCCTACCTGCTCGCGGGCGGCGGCAAGAACGCCGAGGGCGAGGAGAAGGCCACCGAGGAGCAGCTCAAGGACGTTCCGGCGGCGGCGATCGCCGAGGCCGAGCGCCCGCTGATCGGCACCCTGGAGGAGAACGGCGTCATCGACCCCGACGTGCTGTGGTCCTGCACCACGTGCGGCGCGTGCGTCGAGCAGTGCCCGGTCGACATCGAGCACGTCGACCACATCGTCGACATGCGCCGCTACCAGGTGATGATCGAGAGCTCCTTCCCGTCCGAGGCGGGCACGATGCTCAAGAACCTGGAGAAGAAGGGCAACCCCTGGGGCCTCGCCAAGAAGCAGCGTCTGGCGTGGACCAAGGAGGTCGACTTCGAGGTCCCGGTCGTCGGCAAGGACATCGAGGACCTCACCGAGGTCGACTACCTCTACTGGGTCGGCTGCGCCGGCGCCCTGGAGGACCGCGCCAAGAAGACGACGAAGGCGTTCGCCGAGCTGCTGCACATCGCGGGCGTGAAGTTCGCGATCATGGGCGGCGAGGAGAACTGCACCGGTGACTCGGCCCGCCGTCTGGGCAACGAGTTCCTCTTCCAGCAGCTCGGCCAGCAGAACGTCGAGATGCTGAACATGGCGTTCGGCGAGGATGCCGAGGAGGGCGTCAAGGTCGAGAAGGCGAAGAAGAAGATCGTCGCGACCTGCCCGCACTGCTTCAACACCATCGCCAACGAGTACCCGCAGCTCGGCGGCGAGTACGAGGTCATCCACCACACGCAGCTGCTCCAGCACCTCATCGACGAGGGCAAGCTGGTCCCGGTCACCCCGGTCGAGGGTCTGATCACCTACCACGACCCCTGCTACCTGGGCCGGCACAACAAGGTCTACACGCCGCCGCGCGAGATCATCGCGAAGGTGCCGGGGCTGCGCAACGAGGAGATGCACCGCCACAAGGAGCGCGGCTTCTGCTGTGGCGCGGGCGGCGCGCGCATGTGGATGGAGGAGCGGATCGGCAAGCGCATCAACAACGAGCGCGTCGACGAGGCCCTGTCCCTCAACCCGGACATCGTCTCCACCGCCTGCCCCTTCTGCCTCGTCATGCTGACCGACTCGGTCAACGGCAAGAAGAACGACGGCAAGGCCAAGGAGTCCATCCAGGTCGTGGACGTGGCCCAGCTGCTCCTCGACTCGGTCCGGACCCCGGCCCAGCCGGAGGAGGACGGCGAGGGCGCGGTCGCCCCGGAGCCCGAGCCGGTGAAGTAGCCGGTACGAGCACGCCGTGACGGCCGGTCCCCGCGAGGAATCGCGGGGACCGGCCGTTGTCATAGCGGCGTGGGACCATGACGTCGTACGCGCTCACAGCCCGCCTTCCTCAGGAGCCAGGTCATGGACTACGCCCGTATGCGCGCTATCGCCGAGGATCTCGCCGAGCTGCCCGAGGCGAACAAGGTCGAGATCTCCGGTGGAACGATCACCATGACGATGAGCCCGTCGGGCACGCACGAGCTCGTTGCCATGCGGCTGCGCCGCCAGCTCGACCGCCAGGTCACGGGCGGCCTCGTGGCTCACACCGGCGGAGAGGTGGAAGACCCGTCGCTCGGCATCCTGCGCGCGCCTGACCTGATCGTCATGCCGGAAGCCGCGATGGACACTCCAGGCCGTTTCCACCCTCGGGACGTGGCTCTCGTCGCCGAAGTCGTGTCCCCGTCCAACCACGTCAACGACTACGCCCAGAAGATGCACGACTACCCCGTCATGGGGATTCCGCTGTATCTGCTGGTCGATCCTCGCAAGGGGACACTGTCGGTCATGTCCGACCCTCAGGGCGTCGACAGCGACGGGCAACGCTGCTACCGCGCCCGCCACAACTACGCGTTCGGCGACAAGGTCTCCGTCGGCCCGTGGACCGTCGACAGCTCGGAGTTCTCCCTCTACCGCTCCTGACACACCCTCACCTCGCTGACGGATCCAGCCCCGCCACCCCGTCACCCCTTGACCTCAACAATGGTTGAGGTCATAGCGTCGTCCACATGACGACGACACCTCGCGAGCTCCCCGGCACCACTCCCGCCCCCGCGTTCACCGACCTCACCGGCAGCACGGACCGCGCGGCCCTCGCCTCCCAGCCCATCGGTTACTGGAGCTGGGTCGCCAACAAGGCCGTCATCCGGCACATCCAGAGCGCGATGGCCCGTACGGACATCACGCAGCCGCAGTGGTGGACGCTCAACCACGTCGACGGCGCCGAGGACGGCCTCACCCGCGAGGAGGTCTGCGGCCGCCTGCGGCCGTTCCTGGACCTCGGGCCCGAGTTGATGGGGCAGGCCGCCGACAGCCTCGTCGCCCGGGGCTGGCTCACCGCCGACGCCGAGGGCCGCCTCCACCTCACCGACGCCGGCCGGGAGGCCAAGCACCGGACCAAGGACCTCGTCGGCCGGCTGCGCTCGGAGATCCACCAGGGCATCACCGACGAGGAGTACGCGGCCACCCTCTCCGTCCTCCAGCGCATGATCAGCAACGTCGGCGGGGTGACGGGCCACGACCGCCCCACCGGGAAGACGACGCTCCGCTGACCACGGGCGGCGCACCCGCCCCTGACCTTTCCCCTAAGGGATGTCACAGCTCGGCCGCAAAGCCGGGCCCGTTTCCCCGGGCCCGGCTCGGCACTCTCCGGGAGCGGGTACGTTCGAACCGTGGCTGGATTCAGGATGGGACGCGGACGGGACTCTCACGACCCCGGTCCCGCGCGGCAAGGACAGCGCCCGGGGCAGTACCAGGCTCCGTACGGACAGGCTCCGCAGGGGCACGCTCCGTACGGCGGTCAGAGCGGTGGTCAGGGCGGGCAGGACGGCGGCCGGCAGTGGCAGCAGCCGTCGGCGTACGACGAGCCGGAGTACTTCGGCGGCGACGGCGGCAACCGGCAGGGCTACGGTCAGCAGGGCTACCCCCAGCAGGGTTACCCGCCGCCGGGCAACGGCCACGCCCCCCAGGACCCGTACTACGGGCAGCCGCCGGCCGGCGACCCCGGCCGCACCCAGCAGTTCAGCCTCGGCGAGGCCCCGGACGCGTACGGCCACCAGGACCCGTACGCCGGCGGCCCCGACTCCTACGCCCCGCCCGCCGGCCCGCGCCTGCCGTGGAAGGAGCTGCTGACGGGCATCGTGATGCGCCCGTCCGCCACCTTCTGGCAGATGCGCGACCACGCGGTCTGGGTACCGGCCCTGGTCGTCACCTTCGTCTACGGCCTGCTCGCCGTCTTCGGCTTCGACAAGGCCCGCGAGGACGTGCTGAACGCCTCGCTCTCCAACAGCCTGCCGTCGGTGCTGATCACCGGTGTCGTCGTGGTGATCTCCGGCCTGATCCTCGGCGCGGTAACCCACACGCTGGCCCGCCAGCTCGGCGGCGACGGCCTCTGGCAGCCGACGGTCGGCCTCTCCATGCTGATCATGTCGATCACGGACGCGCCCCGGCTGCTGTTCGCGATGTTCCTGGGCGGCGACAGCACGTTCGTCCAGGTGCTGGGCTGGGCGACCTGGCTGGTGGCGGGCGCGCTGTTCACGTCGATGGTGAGCAAGTCGCACGACCTGCCGTGGCCGAAGGCGCTGGCGGCCTCCGCGATCCAGCTGATCGCGCTGCTGTCGATCATCAAGCTCGGCACGCTGTAGCGAGGGACATGCGAGAGGGCCCCCGCCGCGCTGAACGCCGCGGGGGCCCTCTCGCATGCACCCGGTCGGGTCGGCGAGGGCGAGCGGTTCAATCGGCGGGGGCAGCATCCGATGGTGATACCGGACGGCGTGGAAAGCCGTGTTGCAGGGCGAGTCCTCATCGACGGGACCGAGGTCGCGCAGGGTCTCGTCGCCGCGTGGGTCATCGCGCACGAACAGCTCGATCGCTGCCGCAGGGCGGCGGCCTCCGCCCAGACGGCGGGGGCGTGGCGCGCCTGGAGCGTGAGCGTCGTCGCCGTCCACACCGGCTGCTCGACGTCCTGCTCGGCCAGGGCGCGGCCCATCAACTCCTGGAAGCTCGGCGTGATCCCGTACATGGGCTCGAGCTCGGTGAGGATCGCGGTGTGCCCGTTGCGGACCGTCAGGCCACCGAGTGACAGTTCTTCACAGACGTTCCCCCACCCGTCCAGGACCGCCCTGCGGACGACCGGCCCCGAGGCACCGCTCCTGCGGCGCAGCTCGGCCTCCGTACCCATGAGATGCCAGTGCCGCGCCAGCTCCAGGGCCTTGCGCCCCTCGGCGTCGGTGCGCCACAGATCAGCTCCGCCGCTGATGAGCTCGGACGTGATCTCACAGGCGCCACGGTCGATCGCTCGCAGCAGAGGCGTCCGGCCGTCTGCGGCGGAGCGGTTCAGCCGGACCGGCCGGTCCGCCATCCTCAGTTCCGCGATGACGGGAAGATCGAAGGCGTCCACGGCCAGGCACAGTGCCGGAGTGCCGTGCCCGTCGACGGTGTCGGGGTCGGCGCCCGCCGCCAGCAGCGCCGCCACCGCCTTGGCGTAAAGAACACTCACGAACGGCGAAGGGCGGGACGCACGACGCGGCCCGCCCTTCGTTCGCTTCGACGCCGCTCAGGCGTCCAGCACCTGGCCCTCACGGCGCACGACCGGGGGCTCGACGGACCACGGGAAGTTGATCCACTCGTCGGTCTTCTTCCAGACGTACTCGCACTTCACGAGCGAGTGGCTCTTCTCGTAGATCACGGCGCTGCGCACCTCGGCGACGTGGTCGAGGCAGAAGTCGTGGACGAGCTTGAGCGTCTTGCCGGTGTCCGCGACGTCGTCGGCGATCAGGACCTTCTTGTTGGAGAAGTCGATCGCGTTCGGGACGGGGGAGAGCATGACCGGCATCTCCAGCGTGGTGCCGACGCCGGTGTAGAACTCGACGTTCACCAGGTGGATGTTCTTGCAGTCCAGCGCGTACGCCAGGCCGCCCGCGACGAAGACGCCGCCGCGCGCGATGGAGAGGATGATGTCCGGCTCGTAGCCGTCGTCCGCGATGGTCTGCGCCAGCTCACGGATGGCCTGCCCGAAGATCGGGTAGGTCAGGTTCTCGCGGATGTCACTCACTGTTGCTCTTCGCCTTGTCCCTGGTCGCTCAGACCTGCGTGCGGTGGAAATTCTGGAAGGACCGGGAGGGCGTCGGCCCGCGCTGGCCCTGGTAGCGGGAGCCGTGCTTGGCGGACCCGTAGGGGTGCTCGACGGGCGAGGTCAGCCGGAACATGCACAGCTGCCCGATCTTCATCCCCGGCCACAGCTTGATCGGCAGCGTGGCCATGTTCGACAGCTCCAGCGTCACGTGCCCGGAGAAGCCGGGGTCGATGAAGCCGGCCGTGGAGTGCGTCAGCAGGCCGAGCCGGCCCAGGCTGGACTTGCCCTCCAGGCGGGAGGCCACGTCGTCGGGGAGCGTGATGACCTCGTATGTCGAGGCGAGCACGAACTCACCGGGGTGCAGGATGAACGCCTCGTCGCCCTCCGGCACCACCTCACGCGTGAGGTCCGCCTGCTCGACCGCGGGGTCGATGTGCGGGTACCGGTGGTTCTCGAACACCCGGAAGTAGCGGTCCAGCCGCACATCGATGCTCGAGGGCTGCACCATCGATTCGTCGAACGGGTCGATGCGCACGCGGCCGGCGTCGATCTCGGTCCGGATGTCCTTGTCTGAGAGAAGCACGGGTCGAGGATACGCGGAGAAGTGGGACAACGCGGGCCCGGTCCGATCGGACCGGGCCCGCGCCCGTCTCTCGTCAGGTCCCTGTCAGCGCTTCTCGGGCGCCACCGGTACGGAATGCCGCAGCCGGGCGCAGCGCGGGCAGCGCAGGAGCCGCCCGGGGCCGATCCGGCCGGGTCCGAGATTCTGCATCGGGAACGAAGCGGTGCTGAACACGTGCCCTTCGGCACAACGAACGACGGTGCGCTCCATCGAGCTCCCTTTCCCCATGGCGGTACTGAATGAGTGCCTCCGGCACGACGGACAAAAGCCACATTAGGGGATGCATGGGACTCGCTCGAAGGCGGCACTCCCGGAAGCTCCCCGGCGTCTTGCCCGCCCCCACGGTACGCCCCAACTCCCGCCCACCCGGGCCGCATCCCCACCGGCCCCATCGACCCCACCCACAGCAAGAAGACCCCCGCGATGAATGCGTCGGGGGTCTGCGATGGGGTAGAGTGTGCGACGATGCGACGCTCCGAGCGGGCGCCTTCGCGGGTGTAGTTTAATGGTAGAACATGAGCTTCCCAAGCTCAGAGCGCGAGTTCGATTCTCGTCACCCGCTCCACGCACTTCTCTCGAAGCCCCAGGCCGCCGGCCCGGGGCTTTCTTGTTGGGCGAGCCGCGTGCGGGTGTTGTGCGCGGGTCCTGAGCGCCCGCGCGCGGTCAGGTGAGCGCGTCCGCCGCCGTCGTCAGCCAGTACGTGACACGCAGCGAGTCGTCGACGTGCACCCCCTTGGCCTGGAGGGCGGCCTCCGCCATCTTGTCGCTGCCCTCGAAGCCGATCTCCAGGCTCTGGACAGTGCGGCCCTCGCCGCCGCTGCCGTCGCCCGCGGAGAGGATCACACCCGCGTAGCCCTTCCCGCCCGGGGCGAGGGAGGTGACCGCCTGCGGCTTGGTCGTCTCCATGACCGGCGGGACGGACTGGGCGCCCTCGAACTTGACGATCGGATAGCCCGTCAGGTCACACATCTTGGATCCCGTGTTGGTGATCGTGAGCAGCATGTGGTTGAGGGGGCGGGAGACCGGCGTGGCGATGATCTCGGTGTTGTCGGCGGTGCAGGGCACGCGCTTCCGCGGGGCGTACGGGTCGCCGGTCGGGGAACCGTGGCCCTCGCCCTGGCCGGCCCGGCCGGGAGTGCCCTTGCCGTTCGCCCCCTTCTCTCCGGGGGCCGCGGAACCGGCCGGTCGGCCGGGCTTCCGGGCCGGCTCGCTGTCGGCCGCCGACCCCGAAGGCTGGGCCGCCTCGACGGGCTGGGAGGCGGCGCCCTCCTCGCGGGTTCCCCCTCCGCTCTCGCACCCCGCCAGGGCGAGTGCGGCGAGCGCGACGGAGGCAGCGAGCAGACGGGGGTGGCGGACGGAGGCGCGCATGGCGGATCTCTCTTCATGGGGAGGGCAGCGGGGCGCCGTTCGACCGGATCCGGGAGCGGCGTGCTTGGATGACGAAAGCTTGTGCGACGCCGCGTCCCGGGCGCCAGCACAACCGGCCGGTTAGGGACGCCGGAACGCTCGCACGGGCTCTGACCTGGGGGAATAGGTGTTCCCTGAAACGGGGACATGGGACGGAGGGGTGTCGTGGGGGCAAGCGGTCTCGCGGATCTGCTGCGGGCGCTGAAGGAGCGGTCGGGCCTGAGTTACGGGGTGCTGGCCAAGCGGCTGCACGTCAGTACGTCGACCTTGCACCGGTACTGCAACGGGACCACCGTGCCGACGGAGTTCGCTCCGGTGGAGCGGCTGGCCCGCCTGTGCAAGGCCACTCCGGAAGAGATGATGCAGGTCCACCGGCAGTGGATCATCGCGGACGCGGCGCGCGGCCGCAGGACGGAGGCCGACGGAGCGTCAGCCGACGCCGCTCGGCCGGGGCCGGGAGCCGTGGATCCTCCCGAGGGGACGACTGCCGCTCCTCGGCCGGAACCCGTGGCACTTCCGGAGGGGACGACCGCCACGCCTCCGGCGGAGACCACGACTTCGCCCGAGGAGGCTTCGGCACCGCGGGAGCCGGCCGTACCGGTCGGCCGCCCGAAGCGGGAGCGGCGACCCCGGAAGGGCGCCATGGCCGCCCTGGCCGTCGCCTGCGTCATGGGCGTGATCGGCTCCGCCGCGCTCGCCGTCGGCCTCGTCGGCGGCGATTCCGGCGACGGCGGGAAGAAGGAGACCGCCGCGGCGCCCTCGTCGAGGAAGGGCGGCCCAGCCGTGCCCGGGAAGCCCGGACAAAGCCCGTCCGGCCCGCCGTCCGCCTCCCCGCGGGAAGGGGATCCCGCCCCGTCCGCAGGACCGGACGGCTCCGCGTCACCTTCCTCCCCCGGCAAACGGGAGAGCGGCGGAGGCAAGGGCGACGGCGCACGCGACGACAAGGCCGGCGAGGACGGGGGCGACGCTCCCCTGACCGCCCACACCCGGCCCTACGCCTACGAGAGCCCCTGCTCCCAGCGCTTCCTGGTCAACCGGAACCCCGGCGAGATGCCGAAGCCCCCCATCGAGCAGGACGCGCCCGCCTGGGCGTCCGAGCTCGGCGCCGTCTCCGCCGACAACCAGTTCATCAAGATCACTTTGCAGGGCGCCGGCAAGGACACGGTCGTACTCGAGGAGCTTCACGTCCGGGTGGACGGCACGAACGCCCCGCTCGCCTGGAACGCGTACGCCACGGGTGTCGGATGCGGCGGTGACGTGGCGACGCGGGCCTTCGGCGTCGACCTCGACGCCGGGTCGCCCTCCCTCACCCCGGTGGCCGGTCAGCGCGACTTCCCGTACAAGGTGAGCCGCACCGACCCCGAGGTCTTCTACGTCAAGGCCGACGCCAAGCAGCGCGACGTGCGGTGGCACCTCGAACTCCAGTGGTCCGGCGGCGGCCGGCGCGGGACCCTCCGGATCGACGACCAGGGGAGGCCCTTCCACACCAGCGGTTCCGCGGGCAGGCCCTCGTACCAGCAGCCGCCGGGGAGCACACGGTGGGAACCGGCACCCACGGACTGACCTTCCACGTTCCACCGAAGCGTTCCACGGTCCGGCGTTTCCTCAGGCCAGACCGTGTACGACCGTCCCGGCGTCCCGAACGGCCGGGCGGGCCTTGAAGCCGGGACGGGCGACGCCGCAGGCTGCTCATGCCTCGGGGAACTCCGGGGCGACCACCACTCACTGACAGCCCCTCAGGAGATCCTCATGCGCTTCGCACGCCTCATCGCCTCCGCCGCCCTGTCCGGCGCCGCCCTTCTGGCCACGGCGGCCGTGCCCGCCCAGGCCGCACCGCGGGCGGAAGCCGGCCCGGCCCGGGCGCTCTGCTCCACCACGACCGCCGACTTCACCGTGCGGAACGTGAGCCGCCCGATCAATCACCAGCTGCTGACCGTCACCAACACCGGCTCCGGGTCCTGCACCCTCCTCAAGGCCCCGCTCCTGGCCTTCGACGACGACACGTACGTCGGCGCCCGGGCGATCGAGGAGTCCGCGCCGCAGGTGGTCGTGACGCTCAAGCCGGGCGAGTCCGCCTACGCGGGCGTCCGGCTGTCGTCCGCCGACGGCTCCGGGGAGAACGGGCGTCATGTCCGTACCCTGCACGCCTTCCTCGACAGCGGCGAGGGCTCCGAGGGCGGGCCCGACTCGATCGCGCTCCCGGAGGGCACGTGGATCGACGACAGCGCGGCGGTCACCTACTGGCAGGCGGACGTCTCCGACGCCCTGGTGTGGTGACGGCGGCATCCCCCGGGCTCCCGTCCCCGCGCCATCCATGAAGGCCCAGGCCGATGCCCTGGGCCTTCATGGTGCCCTCCGGCCGCTTTCGCCACGCTTGTCCCGCGCGTGCCCACGACCGCCAAGCCGCCCCGGCACTCCTGCCTTTAGTCTTGGGGCCGCCCGATCACGAACGGGCGAACAGACGGACAACGGCGGATCGGAGCATGCGGTGACGGCGGGGGAAGCGAACGGCGACGAGCTGATAGGCAAGGTGCTCGGGGGGCGTTACCGGGTGACCGCGATGATCGGGCGCGGCGGCATGGGAGTGGTCGCCCGGGCGATCGACGAGCTGCTGAACCGAGAGGTCGCCGTCAAGGTCCTGCGGGCCTTCACCGACGCCTCCGGGCCCGAACTGGCCGATCTGCGGACCCGGATGCGGCGGGAGGCGCAGGCCGCCGCCCGTATCCGGCACGGCGGCGTGGTCACCGTGCACGACGTGACCGAGGAGGACGGCCTGCCGGTCATCGTCATGGAACTCGTCAACGGGCCCTCGCTCGACGATGTCCTGATGGAGCGCGGCATGCTGGAGCCGCACGAGGCCGCGGCGATCGGTGCCAAGCTGATGGACGCGCTCGACGCCGCGCACCGGGTCGGCGTACTGCACCGGGACGTCAAGCCGGGAAACGTGCTGCTGGAGCACGGCGAGCGAAGCGAGACGGGGGTCCCCCCGGCCGGAGGCTGGGGGAGGGTCGTGCTCACCGATTTCGGCATCGCCAGCATGGAAGCCTCCGGCGACGACGCCATGGACAAGCTGACCCGCAGCGGTCAACTCGTCGGCTCCCTCGACTACCTGCCGCCGGAGCGCGCGCAGGGCACGGAGCCCGGCCCCGCGTCGGACATCTGGTCGCTCGGCATGACGCTGTACGCGGCGGTGGAAGGCACGTCGCCGTTCCGCCGCACGTCCGTGTGGTCCACCTTGTCGGCGATCGTCACCGAGCCCCTGCCGGAGCCCCGGCGGGCGGGACCGCTCGCGCCGGTGCTGCGGGCGCTGATGGCCAAGGAGCCGGAGAGCCGGCCGACCGCCGACCAGGCGCGCGAGATGCTGGAGCGAGTGGCCGCGGGCAGGACGACGAACCTCGCGCCGCCGCCCCCCGCGCAGGCCGTCGCCCCGACGCCGACGCAGGTCACCGCCCCGGCGCCGCCGCCCGGATTCGGTGCCGCGGCGCCGTTCCACCAGCCTGCCCCGCCGCCCCCGCACAGCGGCTTCCCGCCGCCTGGTGTGCCGCACACGCTTCCGCAGCCCAGCGACGCTCCCGGCACCGGCACCGGCCGCGGACGGCGTCGCGGCCGGACCCTCATCGCGGCGGCGGCCGCCGCCGTCGTGCTCGCCGGGGGCGGCGTGACGTACGCCCTGACCGGCAAGGACGGCGGCACGAGCGATGACCGGGCACAGGCGGTGCCGCAGGGGGGAGGCTCCCCGACGGGCGGCGGTCAGCCGGACGGGGGCGGAGTGGTCACCGGCGTGCGCCCCCCGAGCGCCTCGGCGTCCCCGGGCTCCCGCGGGAAGCCGTCCGGCGCACCCTCGCGCTCGGCGTCTCCGAAGGCCAAGCCCAGTGCGACGGCGAAGCCGAGTCCGGTGTCGACGAGTTGCGGCGGCTGGAGCCACCAGGACCCGAAACCGGGCGCCTACGGCTATCTGTCCGGCAGTTACCACCTCACGACGGGCCCGTACCAGACATGCCCGGCCGTGTCCCTGGCCAAGTCCGGCACGAAGCTCTGGTACCACTGCTCCGTCGTCAACGCCCACGGCAACAAGTGGATTTACGTCCGCGTGGAGGGCACCACCACCTCGGGCTGGATGTCCGGCGACAACCTCACCCGCCAGAGCGGCCAGCCGGTCCACTGCTAGCCTCGCCCATCCCCCTGCCCGACCTCACAGCCGTAGCGTCAGCGTGCCCTCCGGTCCGGAGTCGATGCGGCAGTGGAAGCCGCGGCCGATTCGGTCGAGGGTGTTCCGCAGCCACTCGGTGTCCTCGCGGGAGGCGGGGCGCAGGCGCATGCGGTGGGCCTGGAAGGGGATGATCCGCAGGTCGGTGAGGGTGCCGGTGTCCGGTTCCAGGGTGGCGAGGTAGAGCGGCCGCAGGTCGTCGCGGTAGTGCTCGTAGCCGGTGATGCCCTCGTAGTCGTCGATGAAATCGCCGCACCCGTAGAGGACGAGCTTGCCTCTGTAGACCTCCAGCGGGCGGGGGTGGTGCGAGGAGTGGCCGTGTACGAGGTCCACGCCGCCGTCGATCAGGGCGTGCGCGAAGGCGACCTGGTCGCGGGGGACGGCGTAGCCCCAGTTGGAACCCCAGTGGACCGAGGCCACCGCGACGTCGCCGGGGCGCTTCACCCGCCGTACCCGGCCGATCACCTCGGCCGCGGCGGCGTCCGACGGCCCGGCCACGTACGCGACGCCGCTCCGGTCCCCGGTCGCGGCCCATGAGCCCGGGATGCCGCTGGACGGCATCCCGAAGGAGAGGACCAGGACCCGGCGGCCCCCGCCGCCGGGGACGAGCGCGGGGCGCCACGCCTCGTCGGCGTCGCGCCCCGCTCCCGCCGTCCGCAGTCCCCCGCCCGCCAGGGTGTCGAGCGTCTCTTCGAGTCCGCGGCGGCCGAAGTCCAGGACGTGGTTGTTGGCCAGGACGCAGACGTCGGGACGGGCGGCGGTCAGGCAGGGGAGGTTGGCGGGGTTCATCCGGTAGTGGATCCCCTTCTCCGGTGAGAAGTCGCCGTGGCGCGTGACGCCGGTCTCCAGATTGATCACGCGGGCGGTGGGGGCGGCTTCGTCGAGCGCGCGCAGCGCGTCGCCCCAGGGCCAGGAGAAGTCGACCGGGCGGGGAACGGGGCCGTTCGCCGCCTCCGCCAGCTCGACGTAGGCCGTGGCGTCCCGTACGTACCCCTCGCGCAGGGCCGGGTCACCGGGGTGCGCGAGGATCCGGTCGACGCCGCGGCCGAGCATGACGTCGCCGCAGAGGGAGACCGTTACCGGGTCGCTTCCCATTCCTCCAGGTTAGGCCCGTATGTCCCGATGAGCGCAGAGTTACGTGCGTGAACGGTGACGTGCTTGGCCGGAGGGATTGGCTGCCTCGCGGCCGGCGGCCGCTTACCGCTTCGCGCCGCGGTTGAAGACCGTTCGTGCCCATGCGTAGCCGACCAGGGTGAGGCCGACGCACCAGGCGAGCGCCAGGAGACCGCTGTCGCCGATCTCGGTGCCCATCAGCAGGCCGCGCAGCGTCTCGATGACGGGGGTGAAGGGCTGGTACTCGGCGAACCACCGCAGCCCGCTGGGCATGGACTCCGGCGGGACGATGGCGCTGCCGAGGAAGGGCAGGAACGTCAGCGGCATGGGCATGTTGCTGGCGGACTCGACGGTCTTGGCCACCAGTCCCATGGCCGCCGAGAGCCAGGTGAGCGCCAGGGTGAGGAGGGCCAGGACGCCGACGGCCGCGATCCACTCGACGGGGGTGGCGTTGGGCCGGAAGCCCATGAGCAGCGCGACGCCGGTGACGAGGGCGACACTGACCATCGTCTGGATCACGCCACCGACGACGTGTCCGGTCAGGAACGACGCGCGGGAGATCGCCATCGTGCGGAACCGGTTGACGATGCCTTCGGTGATGTCGACGCACACGCTGATCGCGGTGGACAGGGCTCCGGAGGTCGCGGCCATCAGGATGATGCCGGGTGCGACGTAGTCGATGTACTCGCCTCCGTCGCCGGCCGTGCCGCCGATGCCGGTGCCCAGGGCGCCGCCGAAGACGTAGTTGAAGAGCAGCAGCATCACGAGGGGCATCGCGACGACCGAGACCGTCATGCTGGGGTAGCGCAGCGCGCGCTTGAGGTTGCGCCGCAGCATCGTCAGCGAATCGCGGGACGCGTAGGACAGGGTGCTCATCGTGCGCTCTCCTGGGGGGCGGGCCGGTTGGTGAGGGTGAGGAAGACGTCGTCGAGGTCGGGCGTGTGCACGGTGAGCGCCTCGGCCTCGATGGAGGTGTGCTCAAGGGCGTCGAGGACGGCTCGCAGGGTGGGGATGTCGCCGTCGCCGGGGATGTCGAGGGTGAGCGCTTCGTCGTCGCGCGCCACAGCGCAGCCGAAGAGGGCGTCCGCCGATTCGAGCCGCTCGGTGTCGGCGAACCGGAGCCGGATGCAGCCCCCGGGGATGCGGCGCTTCAGCTCCTCCGCGGTGCCCTCGGCGATCAGCTTCCCGTGGTCCAGGACGGCGATGCGGTCGGCGAGTTGGTCGGCTTCGTCCAGGTACTGCGTGGTCAGGAAGATGGTGACGCCTTCGTCGTCGACCAGGCCGCGGATGATCTCCCACATGGTGCGGCGGCTGCGCGGGTCGAGTCCGGTGGTCGGCTCGTCGAGGAAGATGACGCGCGGGTCGCCGACGAGGGTCATCGCGAGGTCGAGCTTGCGGCGCATGCCGCCGGAGAAGGTGGCGACCGGCTTCCTGGCCGCCTCGGTCAGCTCGAAGCGGCGCAGGAGCTCGGCGGCGCGGCGGCGGCCCTCGCGGCGGGGCAGGTGGTGCAGGTCCGCCATGAGGAGCAGGTTCTCCTCGGCGTTGAGCAGGTTGTCCACCGCCGAGAACTGTCCGGTGACGCCGATCGCGGCGCGTACGGCGTCGGCGTCACCGGCGAGGTCGTGGCCCGCGACGTGCGCCTGGCCGGCGTCGGCGGCGATGAGGGTGGAGAGGATCTCGACGGTGGTGGTCTTGCCCGCGCCGTTGGGTCCGAGGAGGGCGAAGACCGTGCCCTCGGGGATGCGCAGGTCGATGCCGTCGAGGACGACCTTGTCGCCGTAGGACTTGGACAGGCCGGTGACTGTGATCGCCGTCGGGGCGGAGGGCGTGGGCAGTGGAGACGCGGTCAGGGCGGTCATGGCTCTCCCATCTCTGTTCTGTTGTGGTTGCTGCGCGGTGATGTGTGGGGTCGTGGCTGAGTTGCGGCCTGGGGTGTGGTGGCTGTGCCGGGGCCTGGTGTGTGGCGGCCGCGCTACGGCATGCGGTGCGTGGCGGCCGCGCTATGGCCGGGTGGGTGGCGGCCGCGCTGTGACGCGTTCGGTCGCGGGCCGGGTCAGGCGCGGCGGATCACGATGTCGCCGACGCTGGTGTCGGCGTGGACCTCCACGGTCTCGGCGGCGCCCTCGGGCCCGCCGGACGCGTCGAGGGAGTTGCGCACACTGCCGTAGCCGGTGTTGATGTCGAGCCAGGCGGCGGTGGCCTCGCGGATGCCGATCTCCAGGTCGCCGGCGGCGCTCTGGAGGTGGATCCGGCCGCGTGCCACGTCGCCGACCCGGATGCTGCCGTTGGCGGACTTGGCGTCGACTCCGGCATGCGCGACGCCGACGGAGATACGGCCGTTGGCGGAGTTCACCCGCAGGTGGCCGGTCACCTCGCGGATCGTGGTGTCGCCGTTGCCGTTCTTGACCGTCGCCGTGCCGGTGACCTCGCCGACGTCGATCCGGCCGGCTCCGGTGACCTCGGCGTCCCCGCTCACGCGGTCGACGCGGATGTCGCCGTAGCTGGTCTTCAGGGACACCGTCGCCGCCTCGTCCAGCTGGATGTCACCGAAGGAGGTCTTGAAGTCGCACTTCCCCAGGCCGCCTTCGCAGGCGAGGTCCGCCATCGGCGAGGAGCCCTGGATGTCCGAACCGACCGGCAGCTCGATGGTCACGTCGAGCGCGCCGCTCTTGCCGAACAGCGACCGCTTCTTCGGTCCCTTCACCACCAACGTGCCGCCGGAGAAGGTGACTTTGGTCTGCTGCGCGGCCCGTACGTCGATGTCCTCGGCGCCGTTGCGCGGCCGCACCTCGACGACGGTGTCGGTGCGCTTGCTCGCGGTGATCCGGGCGGTCCCCATGTCGAATTCGAGGATGACGGAGATCGGTCCGGTGGTGTCGAAAGTTGGCATGGCTGTCCCGTCCTCATGGCTCTGGCGTGTGTTCCCGCTGGTGGAGCGGGTGAAGGGTGACGTGGTGCGGTGCGCCCGGCGGGGCGTACCGGGGGGCGGGCTAGCGCACCCAGCCCGTGAAGCCCTGCCGGCTCCGGGAGTGGCTGTTGCGGCCCGGGGCACGGACGGGCTCGCCGGGTTCCAGGGCGGTGGCGACGGCCCGTACGAGCCAGGCGTTGACCGAGAGGCCCTCTTGCCCGGCGGCGTCCTCGACCCGGGTCTTGAGGTGGGCGGGGAGGCGGAAGTTGATGCGGGCGGTGGCGCCCTCCTCGCCCTCCGGGGAGGCGGCCGGCACCGGCGGCGGCGCGATCTCGCGCTGCTCGGCCTCCGGGTACGGCTCCTTGGTGGGCGGGGCCGTCACCACGAACTCGGGGTCCAGCCCCCGCAGCCGCACGTCGACCGAGCCCGGCGCCAGGTCACGGGTGACCTCGTCCATCGCGGCGGACAGGGCGTTCAGCAGGGTGAGCCGGGCGGCGGATTCGAGGGGTGCGGTGAGACGTTCGGCCAGCGCACGGGCTTCGTCGCCGCCGGCGTCGGCGGCGACCGCGAGCTCGTGCCGGAGGTTGTCGACATACGGCGTGAGGTCCATGACGCCATCATGGCACCATGATGGCGCCATCGCAACACTTGATGGCACAGAGTTGGCGCCGATGGCGCCACAGTGGCGTCACTCAGGGCGCCACCAAGGGCTGAGCCCCATAAATCAGCAGGTCAGGGGTCGAGAGCTCAGGGAGCCACCTTGAGTACGTTCGTGGTCCGGCGCAGCAACCCCGGCACATCCGCGTCCCGTACGCCGTCGAGTTGCCACTGCCCGATCTGTACGGACGCGTCGACGACACCGCGTACGCGCGGCATGCGGCGGTCGCGGTAGGCGGTGAGCAGGTCGTCGTCCCAGGTGTCGTGGGAAGTGAGCAGCTCGGCGAGGACCGAGGCGTCCTCCAGTGACATGGCCGCGCCCTGGCCGAGGGTGGGCGGGCAGGTGTGGGCGGAGTCGCCGGCCAGGACGATCCGGCCGCGGTGCCAGGGGCCCTCCACCAAGTTCCGTTGCGCCCGCGTGTAGTTGACGTGCGCCGGATCGTCGATCGACGACCGGATCCCGTTCCAGTGGCCGCCGTAGCCGGCGGCGAGACGGCGCATCTCGGCGGCGTACGAGGCGGGGTCGACGGGCCCCCGGTCACGGTGCGGTTCGACGAGGTAGGCGTACATCGTGCTCTCGCCGGTGGGACAGAAGCCGGCGACCAGGGCGGGGCCGCCGTACGCGAGGTGGGTGCGGGTGACGCCGGCCGGGCGGGGCACGGAGGTGCGCCAGATCGCCAGGCCGGTGGGGGTGGGCCGGTCGGTGATGCCGATCAGTTCGCGGGTGCGGGAGTGGACGCCGTCGGCGGCGACGACCAGGTCGTACCGGCCGCGGGTGCCGTCGGTGAAGGACACCTCGACGCCGGTGGCGTCCTGCGCCAACCGGTCGACGGTGTGGCCGAGGCGGACATGGGCGCCCGACGCCCGTACGGCCTCGATGAGGATCTTCTGCAGCACGGGCCGGCCGATCCCGACGGCGGCCGGGAGGTCGTCGCCGCCGGTGCGCAGGTCCCGCTGGGTGGAGAGCTCGGCGCCACCGGGCGTGATGAGGGTGACGCCGTCGGTGACATGGCCCTGCTCGCGCACCTGCCGCCAGACGCCGACCTCGCGCAGCACGCGCAGGGCGTTGCCCTGGAGGGTGATGCCGGAGCCGGTCGTGGCGTTCCAGTCGGCCTTGGCCTCGACGAGGTCGACGGCGACACCGGCTCCGCGCAGCAGGACCGCGAGCGCGGTGCCGGTGACGCCTCCGCCGACGATCAGGACGGTGCGGGGGCGGCGGGGGCGGGGGTGGAGAGGGGGCATGGTGCGGATTTCTCTCGTTCGGGGGCGGCGCGTCCTCGGCGGCGCGTCCTCATGGGCGGGCGGGCGTCGAGGGAACGGCTGGGAGCAGCGGTGGCTGGAGGGAACGGCTGGGGGCGACGGTCGCGGCCCACGCCCCAGCCGTGCCCCAGGGGTTACGCGAGCGGCTTGCGCAGGAGGAGCAGGAAGAAACGGGTCTTGCGGGCGGTGACGTCGCGGGCCGCCGGGAGGCCCGTGATCACACTGTCGGTGAACTCGGCGCCGAAGCGCTCCGTGAACTCCTCCCGCCGGTCGTGGCAGACCAGCGCCATGACGTTCATCGTCATGGCGAGGTTCGCCGAGAGGTCCTTCATCTCCAGCGTCTCGAAGCCGGCCCGGCCGACCATCTCGAAGAACTCCGGTAAGCGGGGCGGAAGGTTGGAGGCCAGCATCCCCTGGAAGACGGCGGTCTCGGCCTCCGTCAGGTCACCGGTGAGGACCGACTCCAGGACCAGGAGGTCCCCGCCGGGGCGCAGCACCCGCCACGCCTCCTGGAGGGCCTTCGCACGGTCCATGTGACAGAGGCTCTCCACCGCCCAGGCGCGGTCGAACGACGCGTCCTCGTACGGCAGGCGCATCGCGTCGGCGTACTCGAAGGTGAGCCGGTCGGTCAGCCCGTGGGTGGCGGCGAGCCGGTTGGCGCGGGCGATCTGGTCCTTGCTGACGGCGACGCCGGTGACCTTGGCGCCGCGCTGCTGGGTCAGCCGGAGGGCGGAGCGGCCGGTGCCGCAGCCGATGTCGAGGACGTGGTGGTCGGCGTGGGGGTCCAGGGTTTCGATGAGGTAGTCGGTGTAGCGGTCCTGGGCGCGCGACGACAGGTCGACCAGGTCCATGCTCGTGGGGTGGGGCTCGTCCGGCGGGAACCACAGGCCGCAGTGGACGCTCTCGCCGAGGGTCTCGTGGTAGATGTCGCCGAACCGGTCGTACCAATCGCCCACTTCCTCGGCGGTGACCTGTAATTCCGGGGCGGATTCCTGCGGCACGCTGTGCTCCTTCCAGGGATCGGCTGCCCGATCCAACAGCCCCTCCCGCCTGTCAGCGGGAGGGGCTGTCGAGGGCTGCCCGTACGGAGGTCCACGGCGGGCGCGATCAACCGTCCGCCGTGGTGAAGCCTCCAGCAGCCGCGAGGCCAGGGGCAAGGCCGCGTCCTCGGCCGGGGACGCGGCAGCGGATCTTTCCGGCCATCGGTGCGGGGTGGAGGTGACGGATGCGTTATTCCGGTGGCTGCTCGAAGGGTGGGGCGTCGGGAGCGTCGTCGAAGGTCCCGTCCTCGAACGGGGCCTCCTCCATGAGGTGTTCGGCGATGTCGTCGGCCCAGTTCTGGGCCCAGCGGTGCAGCTCGGCCCGCTGGGCGCGGTCGAGCCCGTACGCGGCGAGCTCCCTGTCGTCGAGCCACTCGGTCCCCGCGAGGCGGGCCTGGAGGTCGGTGAGGTCGAGGACGCCGTCGCGGGCGTGCCGTCGGCCCAACTCCTCCAGTTCGGTGTGCGACCAGCGCGCGGCCGCGGCCCGGACGTGTACGAGGTGCCGGGCGAGCCCGAGATCCGCGAGGGCGCGCACTTCGAGGCCGACGACGTCCTCGACGGCGGGTACGAGCCCGTACGCGCTCTCCACCGGCGGCCGCCACAGCGTCTCCTTGCGGAGGTCGACCGCGTGGCTCTCCCCCGACCCGGGGTCGGTCACGGTGAGCCGCGCGGCGAGGGGGTCGGCGGCCACGGGTTCCACGGGCTCGACCTGCCAGCCGCGCTCTTCCAGACCGGCGCGGAGGGCGGTGGCGAGGTCCGCCATGGGGGTGGGGGTGTCGGTGACGAGGTCCAGGTCGGCGAGGGGTGGGGCGGCGGGGCTTGGGTGGGTGGCTTCCGGGCGGGGGGCGTCGGGATAGGCGGCGGCCGCGACGGCGGATTCGGGGTCGTGGACCGGGAGGGCGCCGGTTGGGCGGTCGCCGGTCGTGGGGTCGCCGGCCGGCCCCTCGTCGGCCGGACGCTCGTCGGTCAGACCGTGCGCGCGTACGGCGTAGGTGCCGGCGAGGAGGAGCGGGTACGGCGCACCGATGGCGAGCACGTCGGGCAGCAGCCGTCGATGCGGCCCGTCCGTGACGGAGGCGGGCATGTCGGGCAGCATGATCGCGATTATCGCGGAAGGCGGGGCCTTCTCGCGGAAGGCCACCGTTGCAGGGCGAGGGAAGGTGGCCCGCCCCTACTCCTGCGGCTCGCCCTCGATGAGCTCGGTGACCCGCAGCAGCTCCGGCCGGATGTCCTCGGCCTCCGCCGCGTCGGTCGCGGCGAGGCGGCGCCACGCGGCGTGGGCGTTGCGCAGCGTCCGCCGGGTCTCCGCCAGCGGCGCCCGCGCGGTGTCGCGGCGTTCGGCCGTCCGCAGGTGGAGACGGGTGGCGGCGGCCCAGTCGTCCTGAAGCAGCAGCGACAGCCAGGCGCGGGTGCCGAGGGCGCCGATGGTGTGCGGGTGCAGCGGCCCGTACTCCCGGTCGACAGCCGCCTCCAGCTCCTTCGCGGCGACCGCGGCGGCGGCGAGGTCGCCACTCAGCTCGGCGGCGACGATGCGGGCGAAGCGGGGCGCGTGATGCGCGGGAAGCGCGGACTGCCAGCCGGCGGGGGGTTCCGCCGGGGAGGCGACCGGAAACGCGGGCTGCGGCGCGGGCGGCGAGGGTACGTGCGGCGGCACGGGCTCTCGTACGGGCGACTGCGCGGGCGGCCGCAGCACGGGCTCGACCACCGCCGGAGCGGGGACCGGAGCCGGGACCGAAGCAGGAGCCGGAGCCTGGACCGGAGCCGGGACCGGAATCGGATGCGGTGCCGACAGCGGCGTCACCGCCCCGTCGTGGTCGACGATCAACGGCCAGACGGACCCGTCCGGCTCCTTGGCGTTGATGCGTATGGGATGGCCGCGCCGGGCCGCCCGGACACTGATCTCGGCGAGGGCCGACGTCCGGGCGTCCTCACCCGGCAGGTACTCGACCGGCTCCCCCTCGATCGTCGCTTCGCCCGTTGCGTTGATGACGATGGTGTAGACGGGCGTCAGAGGGACCGAGTCGAGGTCCGTCACAACAGGCATGGTCAATCCTTACTTACTGCCGCTGCCAGCAGGCCGAGAGGTCCAAGGCACGCACGACGCCACGGACCTCACGGTAATGATGACCCGGATCACCCCCCGTTGGGGTAATAGGGGGGTGACCAGCCCAGATACTTGGCGTTCCACTTGGTCTCGATGTCGGTGGCGGGAACGATGGATATGGCGCCGGGGGTCACGATGTCGTTGGAGGCGATCTTTCCGTCACCCACATAGACGGCGACGTGCCCCGCCCGGTGCCCGGTGTCCCAGAACATCAGGGCGCCGGGAGGCGGATTGCGGTCACCGTCGTGCCGCATGTCCTTCGGCATCTCGATCTGGTAGTGGTCGATCGCGAAGTTCGTGCCGGACGACGGCCGCCCGTACGCTCTGGCCGTGAAGGCGAGGCACATCGCGAACCAGTTCTTGCGGCCACTCGCGGCCTCGTCCTTTGCCCACTTGATCGCTTGCTCGGTGGAGTAAGGGTTCTTCACGGAGGCGGGCCAGTCAGCCTTGCTGTCGTGGAACGGCTCGCCGGGCTTGCCCGGCTGGCCACCCGAGGTGTTGCAGTCCGCCGGGGGCTCGTCGGGGTCCTTGTCCTTGCCCTTGTTCGCGTCCTTGTCCCCGCCGCTGGTCCCCCCGGAATTCTTCTGCCCCGGCTGGGCCGGGTGTTCCTCGCCGGACCGGTCCAGGTCGATCCCGGCCTCCTTCGCGATACTGCGGGCCTGCGTCTCCTTCGGGCCGTAGGCGTGGGGAAAGCCGGACCGCTGCACCTTCTGGGCGGCGTCGTTGAGCGACAGGCTTTCCCACGGGACGTCGGTCAGCCCGGGCGGGTCGCCGCTGTCGCCGCCGAAGAGGAACATATGGGTCGCGTACTTGGGGTCCATGATCTGGTCCACGGTCCCCCAACCGGTCGACGTGCGCTGCTGGAACAGGCCCACCGAGTCGCGGTCACCCCTGCGGATGTTGTCCAGCTGCGACTCGGCGAGAGCGGTCATCAGCGCGATGAGCGTGGCTCGCCCGGGCAGTTTCCCGTCCTTCGCGACCTGGTCGATGATTTTGGCGTTGGCGACCTGCCTGGCACGCAGCTCCTTGTCGGCCCCGCCCGTGGCGTCGCCCTGCTGTCCGTTGCCCTGTGGCCCGTCGTCGGCGGGCTGTCCCCGCTCGCCGCAGCCGGCGGCGGCGGCCGAGCCGCCGCCGCCGAGGCCGGACACCGCGCCGAGCACGATGAGCGCAGCCAGGAAGGCGGCCATGAGGGGGAGCCCGACCTTGACCATCAGGGCACGCCGGGCTCCCCCCGCCGCGAGAGCGAGGGCCTGACGTCCGTCCACCGGCTCAGACCCCCAGGACCCGGCCCACGCGCCACGTGTCGCCGTTGCGCATGATCTCGGTGAGGAGGACCTTGTTCTCGTTGTACTTGCGGTAGCCCGCGACGGTCGTCTCCACCGTCACCTTGCGCCAGACCCGCGTGGGGGTGTCGGCCTGAGTGCGCACCCGGTCGTCGTCGGCGGGGCCGACGGTGACTCGGTTCACGGTGGCCACGCCGCCGTTGGAGACCAGCTCGTTCCACGACGGGTCGTCGAACTGTTGCAGGTTCTCGCTCAGGGCAGAGGTCATCCACGGCGCCGCGCGCCGCACCGCCGCCTTGTGGGTCTGGTCCACCGGGGGATTACGAGCCCAGTAGGCGCGCGCCCACCCCTCCGCCGTCTTCTCCGGCTTGCTGAGGTCGACCTTCAAGGATGGTGACGGGGTGGCCGGAGCCGCTGGTGTGCGGGACCCCTGGTCCGGCGTCGCCTCGGTCCGCGTGTCCGCCCTGTCGCCCGCCCGGACGACCTTCGCCGAGCCCTTGTCGTCCGGCCACCAGTGGGTGGCGGCCGCTCCCAGGGCGAGGAACACGACGATCACCACGATGGCACCACCCGCGGTGACCGGCTCCCGGCGGCGCTCCTCCGCGAGGCGCCGCTTGAGCTCCGCCTTCTGGTCCTGACGGTAGATCTTGCGGGCCCGGCGACGCAGGGACCGCTTCGGAGCCGTCTCGATCTCCTCGGGGTACTCGTACGGGGTCTTCAGCAGCTCACGCCACTCGGCCGGATTCTGCGGCCCCTGCTCCTTGCTCACGTGTTCCTCCTGCGGCGGCGACCGGCGGTGGGAGCCGGAGCGCCGACGGAACGATTCGCCTGTGCCGGACCACCGCGCCGGCTGGTGGTGGCGGCCGCCCTGCGGGCCTCACCGATGCGCTGCTGACGCGGCACGCTGCGCGGCCGCGGGGCCGAGCGGAAACGGGGGGCCTCCTGGGCGTTGCGGGTCTGTGGCGCCTGGCGGCGCCGCGCGGCGCCGTTCTGCGCCGCCGCGGCTCCCGTGCGCCCTGCCTGAGCGGCGCTGTTCTGGGTACGTTCGGCATTCGCCTGCTCGGAGCGGAGCGCGCCCCGCGGCCGGACGTTGCCCACGCCGGTAGAACGCCGCTCCGGCAGGGTCGCGACCGTCCTGCCGGCCGCCGCGCCGCGAGAACCTCCGGCACCGGCGCCCACGTTCGGCGCGCCGTCCCGGCCACCGCCACGGCCACCGCCCGACCGACCTGACCCGGCGCCGGCTGCCGCTCCGGCTCCCGCTCCGCCGCCCTGAGCCGGACGCTGGGCATTCAAGGTGGCCAACGACCCCACGGTCGCGGCACGGGCGGCCACGGCGCTGCCCATGTTCGAGACCCCCGCGCCGAGGGCCCTTCCACCGGCCTTGGCGCCGTTCACCGCGGCCGCACCGGCCTTCCTGCCGGCCCACCTGGCCGGTCGGGACGCCTGCTTGGCCGACCAGCCGGTGGCCTTGCCGGCGAGCCTGCTCGCCCTGCGCCCCAGCGCCATGCCGGCCGCCGAGGCTCCCGGGGACAACGCGCCCGTGACGCCGACGATGCTGTCCATCACGGCACGGAACTTGAACGCCACGATCGCACTGGTGATGCTGACACCGATGGCGGCGAAATAGCCGTACTTGCCCATCATCGAGATGCTCACGGTGTTCAGCACCAGGACGACGCCCAGCACCATCGTGCTCACGAACGACTGCAGGGCGAAGCCCAGCAGAGCGTCGAACCAGCGCAGGCCCCACTGCCGCGGCCTGCCCGGGATCACCCATAGACAGGCGAACACCACTCCCGCGAGGAGCAGCATCAGCGCGCCGATCAGCGAGGCGAGGGAGGCGAAGGCCAGGGCGATGGCGAGGATGGCGAACAGCACGGCGCAGATGAAGGCGGCGATCGCGACCGTGACACGGCCGGCGTTCTTGCCCTGCCGCCACTTCATGGCCGATTTGCCGATCTTCTCGTCGCTGAGCGTTTCGCTCAGGTACTGCTCACGCTTGTCATCGAAGTCGTCGTTGTCGGTCGGCTCGCCCGTTCCCTTGAGGGTGTTCTCGCCGAATTCCTTGCAGGTGTCGATGTTGCCGAATTCGGCGATGCACCAAGGGGTGACGACGTACGACCGCCAGATCGCGTCGCTGGACTTGCGAACCAGCTTGTTCTTCTTCGAATCTTCGCTTTCCTTCTTGTCCTTCTGGTCGAGGTCCGGGCTCCCGCTGACGGCGAAGGGTTCCTGCACCTCGCTGTTCATGCCGGCGCTCGTGGCCTGCATGGCGATGCTGGAACCGACCTTGCGCACACTGTCGATGCCGTCGACCCATACGCCGGGGGTGTTGATCAGTGATACCGCCAGCACGCCCGAGGCGACCACCCAGCCGATTTGGCCGAGGCCGCTGCCGCTAGCCTTCCGGTGATTGCCCCAGGCCACCAGGGCTCCCACGGCCAGCGCCGAGGGCAGCAGGGTCTCGGAGACCGTGCCGCCGGCGCTGGAGATGGCCCGGGTGATCGAGTCGTGGATGTCCTGGACGTCGGTGAAACTCAGCGTCCACTGGACGGCGACCACGGCCGACTGAGTGACCCAGACGGTCAGTCCCATGAAGAGGTCGGCGATGCCGTTGAGCATGCTCCAGCCGATGTCCTTCCACCCCAGCTCGTTGTCGAGCCGGTAGTAGAGGGAGGCGCCGTACTGCTCGTAGAGGGTGGAGCCACCGCCCTTACCGACGCGGGGGGTGCGCAGGAGATCGCCGACGCCCGCGGGCGCGTACTTGTCGAACTTCTTGTCATCGGCCGCGGCGGCCCCTGCGGTCACCATCAACGTGGTGACCGCACCGAGGAGCGGTATCAGGAGGTTCCGGAAGCGGGGAAGTTTCATCCCTGAGACCCCATCAGGGAGCTGCGGACGGGGCTGGAGTCCGACATCGCGTCGTCCCGGATGTGCGTCTTCTGATCGACCAACCACTTGCCGTCGATCTTGACCATGCGCACGGCCCACCGGTAGGAGGAAGCCCGCGCACCGTCGGTGGTCTTCTTCGTGACCATCAAGCCGGCCCCCTCGGGATGGTTCCCGATCGGCGGTACGGTCACGGGCGCGCCCTCGGTGATCACGGTGGTGTTGGGCTCCGGTGTCTCACCGGGCTGGTCCCGGTAGCGCTCCACACATCCGTCGAGTCCGCCGTCGCCCTGTTTGTTCGGGGTCTCCAGGGCACACATCGTCCGTACGTCGTTGGCGAGGTACGCCTTCACCTGCCGGACGGCGGCATCCTTCATCGCCGCCTCGTCCTTCGCCCGCTCCCGTGCCTCCGCGTCCGCCCGGGAGCGTTCCTCCTTGCTGACGCCCGGGTTGCCGCGGCTCTCCCCGCCCTTGCCCTTGCCGTCGTGCGACGACGAGCACCCGGCGACCGCCAGGACCGATGCCGCCGCCACGGCCACTGCCGCGACCCGCCTCATGCGATTGCCTCCTGGGGCTCGGCCTTGCTCATGACCGCCGAGGCCGGATCCGCTATGGCGCCGGTCGTCTTCGGTGTCGTGTTCAGAAGCTGCAGCATCTCCAGCGAGGGCACGTCGAACTGCACGGTCGCGCTGCTGAAGCGGCGGTCGCGCATGATGCAGTGGCCGTGCCGGATCTCCTGCGTGACGTCCACACCGATGGCCTGGATGAGCTGCCGCGTGTGCGGGTCCTTCGGCAGGTCCAGCAGGGCCGCCATCGCGTCCTGCTGCTCGGGCGTCGTCAGCTGGAAGCCGAAGACCGTCGTCATCTGCTCCACCAGACCCGTCAGGCTCGCCAGCGACTCCGGGTCCTGGGTGTCCACGACCAGGGCGGTGTGCAGCGCTCGTCCCACTCGGGCGATGTACTGGAGGAACGAACTGCCCTCACGCGTGGCCGTGAGGACGTGCACCTCCGGCACCGCGACGACCTTGCGCAGGCCGCGCAGGTCCTTACGGCCGGCCATGCTGATGCCGTAGGCGAGCAGCGAGTGGACGAGCGCCACGGACAGGCGCTGGTGCACCGACCAGTCGTCACGGCCGTCGTCGGGGGACGGCAGGCTGATGCCGGGGACCTGGACCACCCACATGCCGGACGACGGAGTGAGCAGTGTGCTGCCGGAGGGCTTGCCCATGAACGGCGCGCCGAGGCCGGTGAGCGACAGCTCGAAGAGGGCGTCGCCGGCCTCCCGGGCCAGTTCGTCCTCGGACCGCCGCAGCCGCTCGATGACCTTCCACGTCGCCGGGTCGCCGTCGGCGATGACCTCGTTGACCGCGCTCTGGATCGGGGTCTCCGCGCCGCGCATCCGCAGGTGCTGCGGCAGCGCGATGCCCAGCTGGGCCGGCACCTCGGTCTGCGCGCGCTCGGCACTCTCGCCGGACAGCAGCGAGAACAGGTCGGCCACGCCCGCGTACTGGGCGCCCGTCTCGATGAGGTGGGCGTTGAGCCCGTACCGCTGGCCGGCCGAGACCAGCCCGCCCATGTCGCCCTTGAAGTCCAGGGCGAGCACGAACGAGCCGCGGAAGGCGGAGTCCATCAGCGACAGCATCATCGCCGTCGTCTTGCCGCGGCCGCTTCGGCCGATGAACGCGGTGGTTGTCGCGTCACCGCGCTCGGAGCCGCCGGTCAGGTCGTTGCGGACGACGCCCGGCGTCGAGCCCGTCAGGTAGCCGATGATCGGGCCGGTGTCGTCACCGACCGACGCGCCGCCCCAGAACCATGAGCCGGCGAACGCGCCGACCGTGCGCGTGTGCAACAGGTCCGGCACGCGCAGCATGTCGCCGGGCTGGGCCTCCAGCCACAGCTCGCGCTGTTCCTCGGCGGCGACGCTGACCTCGATGCCGATACCGCCGTAGAAGCCGATGACGGCGTCGCAGCGGGCCCGCAGGTCGTCGAGGGAGACGTCGCTGGTGACGATCAGGCGCGGATGGTCCTCCATCAGCGTGACGTCCTCGCGCTTCATGTCGCGCGAGAGGGCCGTCATCGTCTCCTCGGTCTCCTCGATCTCCTGCGCGGTCTCGCCGGCGGAGTGCTTGGCGGCGCTCTGCCGCTGCTCCTTGGCGAGTCGGCGGACCTCGTCGATCTGCTTCAGGGCGTCCCGCTTGTGCAGCACCTTGAAGCGGACGGACGGCTCGGGGTTGACCGGCTTGACCTGGATTTCCGGTGTGTACTCGTCCTCGTCCCGGTACTCGGGCACGTAGGTGATCTCGGCGACGGCCCGCAGCCATTCGCCCGCTCCGGGCGACTCCATCTCCTCGGGGAAGCCGTCCATGGTGAGCACGGCGGTCCAGGAGGTGGTTTCGCCGCGCTGGTCGACCAGGCGCAGGTGGTCGGGGTACGGCAGCACGCGGCCGCGCGTGAGCTGGGCGAGCTTGGCGCCGGTGATCATTCCGTCGGCGTCCGGGTTGGGCAGGACGGTGTCGCGGCGCAGCTCGCGCGCGATCGTCCAGGCCAGCATCTCGACGGTGGCCGGCTGCGCCTTCCACGGGGTCGTCTCCAGTTGGCGGCCCAGGCGGCGGGTGAGCGCGTCCAGTCGGGCCATCTCCTTCTGGGACACCGACGTCGAGCCGATGCCCAGTGCTTCCTGCATGCCTCTGCTGCCGCGGGCCTTGGCCTGGGTGGAGCGCTCGGAGATGCGCACACCGAGCAACAGCAGACGCGTGGGAAGTTCGAGCTGATCCAGCCGCTCGACCCGCATGTCGGCCCAGTCCGCGAAGTTGCCCGCCGAGAACAGGCTCTCCGCCTCGGTACGGTACTCCTCCGCGTTCAGCGGCGCCCACAGGACCTTCAAGTGACAGTCGTAGCCCGCGAGCGTACGCGCCAGCGCGCTGCTGGCCTGGTCGTGCTCACCGTCGCGCGCCGACTCCGACATCAGGTCGGTGTTGGAGCTGCTCAGCACGAACCACGCCTCGGCGTGCGTCTCCGTGACGATCAGGCCGTCCGCCAGCGCGACATAGCGGGGCGGCGGAGCGGAGCGGTCGCCGTCGACCCCGAGGAATCGGGCGATGCCCTTGGTGAACTTCATGGCGTATCACGTACCTTCCTGGCCGACCCTGGCCCGCTGGGCGGCCGTCGGCGCGGGCATGGGCGCCGTGCGGCCGCCCGTCCATACCTGCTGAACCGGCTGAGCACGCCGGGCGGCCCGCTGCTGCGCCGCCTGCCGCTCGGCCGCCTTGCGTTCCTTGGGGGGCAGGCTGCGCATCCGGGCGCGGTAGACGTGGTCCGGCCCGTACAGGCGCGGCCGGGAGTCCAGCTTCACCGGCCGGCCGGCCGTGGACCGGGGCGCCTCGCCACCGAGTACGCCCTCGAAGACACCCATTCCGGGCATGTTCATGAATTCTTCGGTCCGGTCGCCCAGGCGGGCGCGCAGCGGCAGCCACTCACTGCGGTCCGCCGCGCGCCGTCCGCCGTTGATGACCGGGCGGTGCCCGACCGTGAGATAGCGGATCGCAAGGGCCCACTGGGTGAGGTTCCAGCGCCGCTCATTGCGCCGCGACCGCTGCGATCCGTAGAAGGTGACGAGGGCCGGCGGCGCGAAGTAGAGGGTGAAGAAGATCTGCGAGGGCCAGCCGAAGATCAGGAAGAGCCCGCCCATCCAGACCGCGTAGACAACCGCGCCCGTGACGAGGACCCGTCGTGACGGGCCCTCGCCGAGGTCCATGCCGAGCAGCTCATGCTGCCGTGTCTCCAGGTCGAAGTGGCGGGTGAAGGTATGTCCTACCCTCATGCGCCCGCCACTTTGGTCCAGATCGCGGTGAGCATGCCCTTGGCGCTGTCCGAGGAGTAGACGAAACCGGCGACGACGACGCCCGCTATGAAGTGGGCGAGCAGCTCACCCCACTCACGCTTCGCGTAGTGGCCGATCGCCCTGACCGCCAGCACGATCAGGAAGATGTTCCCGGCTACGGCAATCACCCAGGACTTGAGCTCATTACCATCGGACAGCGCGAATTCCATCGTTTTCCCTTTACTTGAGATAAGAGCGGACAGGCCCGGATTCCGGCACCGGTCAGGAGGACATTCCGCCGTGGATCTCGACGACCTGCCAACGTTCGGCCTTGGCCGAAGCGACCCGGGTCAGCTTGACCCGGTACGTCTGCTCGAGCTCGGCTCCGGAGATCAGCCAGGTGACGGTGGCGACGCCGGTCCGGTCGCTGCCGCTTCCCTCCTCGACCGACCAGTTGCGGAGTGAGCCGAGGGTCACTCCCGGCGGCAGGGCCGAGATGGAGGCACCGGGCGCGGCGACGGACTCGGCCTCACCCGAGGCGTACTTGCCGAAGAACTCCTCGACCACGCCACGGGTCTTGCCGCTGAACTCGTTGTCACCGGTCTTCCCGGCGAGCGCGGGTACGGACGGGGCGTTCTGCGGGACGCCCACCAAGCCGGGCTGGCCCGTGACGACGACGCGGCCGGACGTGTAGACGACGGGGATCTCCAGGCCGACCCACTTGGGCCCGGTGGCCGACTTGGGATCCTTGTCCTTGTCGTCCTTCTTCGCTTCGTCCTTCTTGTCCTTGGACTTGTCGTCCTTGGACTTGTCAGCCTGCTTGTCCTTGTCCCCCGACTTCTCACCGTCGGTGGAAGCAGGCCCCTTCACCAGGACATCGACCCGTACCCGGGCCCGTTTGTCCTTCTCCTCGGCGACCGGACCGGGCTGGGCAACGAGGACTTCCTGGTGCCCCTTGGTGTTCCAGCCCGCTGTGGCGTCCAGCCCCTTGGCCATGTCACGTGCCAGAGCATCGGTGCGTGCCTCGGGGGCGCCCTCGTCCCAGGTCAGGTAGGCCCGCGCGAAACGGGCGGCGACGGCCTGGGCCTCCTGCACGGGGTAGGTGGGCCCGTTGTTGACGTGAACCGGGTCGTCCTTGGGGGGCGCCGGAGCCCAGAACCAGGAGCGGATGCCCGTGATCGCGGCCAGCGCGACGACCGCCCACAGTGCTCCGCGGCCGACCTTGACCAGGAACTGGGTGCCGCTCTTCTCGTCCTCGATCTGCCAGGGGACGTCGCGGTCCCGCTTGTCCCGGGCATCGGGCGCGATCTGCTGCGCCTGAGGCGGCGCGGGTGTCTGCGCCTGGAGACGGGCGGCGGCGTCGGCCCACTGCTGGAGAGCGGCGGGCGGCGGGATCACCGGTCCGGACTTGGGATGCGGCTGAACCGCGGCCGCCGAGGACTGCTGTGCCGGTGCGTTGTCGGCGGGCGGGGTGGCCGCGCTCTTGTCGCTCCGCGGTTCCGGCAGATTCAGAATCCGCCGCATGACCGTCTTGAACGTGCTCAACCCTGGTGACCCTTCCCCCGTGCTAGGCCTGAGTGGCAGGACAGTACTTGGCCTATTTCTGATCGTCAAACAACTTCATTTGAGCGCAACTGTTCAGACCCGAACGGCTGCGGACCATTGACCAAGCCCCGAATTCACGACAATGCGGACGGTTCGGCGTGCCCGGGCAACACCTCCATGCCCCAGGTCACGACTGAACGACAGCACGGCCCCGGAACGCGGGCCGGACGACGCCGATTCGGCCTTCGACGGCCATTGGCCGGGCCCCGCGAAAGGAATATTTGTAGCCAACCTGTTGCGGAGATGCCCCGACCTCCGCGTTGAAGCCATCGAAATGGTCCGAGCCGCCGGCCCTACGGCCCTGTACCGATGTGCGCCGCCTGCCACACCTGCTCGATAGGCGGAGGGACTCACAACGCCGTAACGTCCCTCAGCCCGAAGAGCTCCTGGAGGAGCGAATCGGCCTCATGCGCGCTCAGCTCCAACAGATGCGGCCAGTCCGAGGTCCGACCCTCGTAGGTGTCGACGATCGCATCCGTGGGGCCCCAGACGTCGTTCGACCAGAAGGACTCGTCGAGAACGTGCTCCGGACTGCGCCGGCGCCGGACGACCGTGGTCGGCGACTCGCCCTCCCTCCAGTCCTCCTCGTCCACGTAAAGCGCCCAGTAACGCACCCAGACCTGCCGGTCGGCCTCCAATTCGGCGGCGCGCCGCTCCGATATCGGATGCAAGCTCTCCGCCTGAGGCAGGAACCACGTGTCTGCGGCCTCCACCGTGCGCCACGACCAATCGATCAGCGACAGGTACTCCCATTCCACCCGCAGCCGGCGCCAGAGCCCGGAAGGACGCTCCTTCGTGTACTCGGCGACCACGCACGGGACCACTTGCACGAAGTATTCGTACTGACCAGTCATCAATGTCTCTCTTCCGCGGAGGGTACGGAGAAATTGATCAACTCAGCGACGGACCACGGCCGCGCGACTGCCTCGGCAACGGGTCGAGGCTCGGGGCCTCGGCGTCCCGCTTGGCCGCTTCCGTGGCCGGCCTCGTGGTCAATTTATGTCGCAGGTCGGGAGTTTCGAACCGAGTGAGGCCATCGGTCTGAAGGGTGGCCTGCTCCTGCTCCGGCACCTTGGGCGCGGCCTTGGCGAGGTTCTCGGCCCGCAGCTTCGCTTCCGCCTGCCGGAGCAGCTCCACGTGCTCCGGGTCCACATCGGGATTGAGCTTGTCCCGGATCATCCGCTTACCGATCTTCTCCTGCCCCGGCGGCACCTTGACGTTCCGGTATCGCTCGTTCTGCAGAAGGTTCGCGGCATCCTTATAGGAGGCAGCCAGCGTCTCGTCGTCGTTGCTGAGCGCTTTGAGAGCCTTTCCACGGGAAAGCTCGTACAGCTCGTGGTTCTCCATCTTGGCCTTGAAGCTGTCCGGAGTGTGGAACTGGAGCTCGAACTTCTCCCCCGTCTCCCTGTGCTGCCAGGAGGTGTTGACCCCCTTGTACACCGGGTCTTCCCAGGTGTTCTTCTCCGACTTGGGTATCGGCTCGTAACCCGCTTTGTCTAGCCGCGCGTACGTGCGCTCCACGCCCGAGGTGTACGTGTCCGGCTCGAAAGTCAGGGTGTAGCGGTTGAGGTCCTTGACCTCACCGGCCGCTATCTCGGCGCTGTCGCCTGCGTCGATTGCGACGGCGGCCTTGCGTCGAAAGGAGTCCAGCCCCTTGAGGGAGTAGTCGAGACCCTCCAGCTTTCCACCGTGCGACTGCGCCGTTTCCTGCTGGATTCCCTTCATCATGTCGTCCATTCGGTCACGTGCCGCCGCGGCACGCTCCCACCGCTCGGTGATGACGCGGTTTTCCTCCGGGCTGAGGTCGTAGCCCTCGCCCTCCCAGCCCCCCGTACGTTCGCTCACAGCTCGGTGGCTCCCGTCACACCACGCAGCTCCTGGAGGAGCTGTTCGGCTTCATCCGGGGTGATTTCGACCAGGTGCGGCGGATTCGACGGGCGAGGATCGAAGAATTCGAAGATCGCCTCGGTCGGGCCCCAGGTGTCATTCCGCCGGAACACCTCGTCACGGACGTGTTCCGGGCTCCGTCGGCGCCTGACCACGGTCGTCGGCGGCTGGCCCTCGTCGTAGCGCTGCTCGCTCGTGTACCGCGCCCAGTACCGCACCCATCCCTGACGATCGGCCTCCAGCGCGGCCGCTCGCTCCGCCGACACCGGGATCAGGCCCTCCACCCGCGGCGGGAACTTGACGTTCGTGTCCTTGACGTCGTGCCACGTCCAGTCGATCAGCGACAGGTATTCCCACCGCTCCCCCGCACGCCGCCAAAGGCTCGACGGGCGCTCCGCCGTGTACAGGTCGTCCACCGACGGAACCGCTTCGACGAAGTATTCGTACTGCTCACTCATGGATGGTCCTCCCACAATTCTTGAGATGGCTCAGTTCAGCGCGGGGCCACGGCCCCGGGACTGCGCCGGCACGGGTTCGACGCCGAGGGCCTCAGGCTCTTTCGCGGGCTCCTGCCGGGCGGGCTGTGCGGCCAATCTGCCGCGAAGGTCGGGGCCTTCGGCCCGTGCGGGGGCGTCCAGCTGATTCGCCCGCTCCTGCGCCTGCGCCCGTTCACGCGCGGCGGCTTCCGCGGCGTGTTTGGCCTTGAGGTCGGCCTCCTGTCGGCGGACCTCCGCGACGATCTCAGGGTCCACGTTCGGGTTGAGCGTGACCCGGACCGTCGGATTGGCCATGCCCTCCACGTCACGGGGGATCCGGACGTTCTTGTACCGCTCGTTCTGGAGCAGGTCGGACGCTTCGAGATACGCCTCGCTCTGCCGCGGGTTCTCCTCGGAGTCGTACTTCTCGAAGGTTCCGGACCGGGCGAGCTCGTACAGTTCGTGATTGTCCGACTTGGCCTTGAAGCTCTCCGGCGTATGGAACTGGAGCTCGAACTTCTCCCCGGTCTCCCGGTGCTGCCACGACGTGTTGATGCCCTTGTAGACGGGGTCTTCCCACGTATTGGCTTCCCAGATCGGCTCGTACTTCTGCTCACGGAGCTGCGCGTAGGTCTGGTTCACCCCCTCCGCGTAGCTGTCGGCCTCGAAGGTCAGGGTGTAGCGATTGAGGTCGTCGACCTTCTCGCAGACCTGCTCCGCCTTCTTGCCACGGCCGACCGCGACCGCGACCTTGCGCCGGAAGGAGTCGATGCCCTTGAGGGAGTATTCGAGACCCTCCAGCTTTCCGCCGTGCGCGGCGGCCGTGCGCTGCTGGACATCGCCCATGACGCCGTCGAGCCGGCCACGCGCCTCTTTGGCCGCCTCCCACTGGGACTGGACCAGACGGTTCTCGGCGGCGGACAGCCTCAGGTGTTCCTCGGACTTGGCGGCGTCGCCCTGCCAGCCACCGGGTTCCACGTCGCTCACAGGTCGGTGGCCCCCGTCACGCCACGGAGTTCCTGAAGAAGTCGCTCGGCCTCGTCGACGCCGATCTCGATCAAATGCGGCGCATTCGACCCGCGGGGGTGGAAGTACTCGTAGATCGCGCTGTCGGGCTGCCATTCGTCGGACCGCATGAACGTCTCGTCGTAGACGCGCTCCGGACTCTGTCGGCGCCGGACCACGGTCGTGGGTCCTTCGCCGTCGCGCCAGTCGCGCTCGTCGAAGTAGTACGCCCAGTACCGCACCCAGCCCTGCCGGTCCGCCTCCAGTTCGGCGGCCTTCTCGGGCGTCACCGGATACAGGTCTTCCTGCGTCGGCGGGTGCTTGACACCGGTGCCCTTGACGTCGTGCCACGCCCAGTCGAGCAGCGAGAGGTACTCCCACTCCTCGCCCAGCCGGCGCCAGAGGCTGGACGGCCGCTCCTCGGTATAAGGCGGAGCAGCCTTCACGAAGTACTCGTACCCGTCACTCATCGCTTGCTCTCCCTCTCCGGTGCCCGGCCGTACCGCTCGCTCTGTACGACCTTTGCCGCCTCTTCGAATCGACGCGCGGTTTTCTTGTCGCCGTCGAGCGAGCGGCGGAGGTGCGCCGAGCGGTACAGATCGTAAAGCAGGTGGTTTTCCGTCTTGGCCGAATAACTGGCGGGCGTGTGGAACTGGATCTCGAACTTCTGGGTGCCGTCGGACCGTTGCCATGTCGCGTGGAAGCCCTTGTAGACGGGGTCCTCCCAGCTGTTGCGCTCGAAGCCCGGGACAATCACGAAGCCCTGCTCGTGCAGCAGCGCGTACGTGCGCCGCACGCCCTCCGTGTAGTGCTCGGGGTCGAAGGTCAGCGTGTAGCGATTGAGGTCGTTGACCTTCTGTACGACCTTTTCCACGGGGACGCCCTCGTCCAGTTCCGCCGCGGCCTTGCGGCGGAAGGCGAGCAGGCCCTTGATGCGGTGCTGCTTTCCTTCGAGTTTGGCGCCGTTGGCCGCGGCCAATTCGCGGTAGAGGCCGTCCATGACCTCGTCGAGTTGCTTGTGCGCCGCCCGGGCCTGTTCCCAGCGGGCGGTGACGATGCGGTTCTCCTGCCCGGTCAGGGAGAGGTGGGGCTCGGCGTCGTCCTGCCACGCCTTCGTATCGGTGATGCTCACAGCTCGGTGGCTCCCGTCACTCCACGGAGGCTGTGCAGAAGCCGCTCCGCCTCTTGGACATCGATCTCGACCAGGTGCGGGGGGTTGGAGGGCCGGGCGTCGAAGAATTCGTAGACGGAGGCGGTCGGGCCCCAGGTGTTGTCCCGCTTGAACGCCTCGTCGTAGATGCGTTCACGACTCTTTCGGCGCCGGACGACCGTCGTGGGGCCCTCGCCCGCACGCCAGTCCTCCTCGTCCGCGTAGCGCGCCCAGTACGTCACCCAGCCCTGCCGGTCGGCGGCGAGTTCGCCGGCGCGGTCGGCCGTGATCGGGTGCAGGAGATCAGGCGTCGGGGATTCCTCGGAAGCGTGCCATTCCCAGTCCAGGATCGACAGGAATTCCCATTCCTGCCCTTCGCGCCGCCACAGCCCGTCCGGCCGGTCGGCCGCGTCGCCCGACGGCGCCTCCGCGAAGAACGCGTACCGGTCGTTCTCCTCCCGCAGCCGCTCCGCCGCCGCCTCCGCGATGCGGGATTCCAGCGCGTCCGTGTCCGTCGGCCGGCCCGGGCGGTCCTTGGAGTGGTCGTCCTCGCACTCGCTGAACATGTAGTGCTGACGGATGCGCTCGATCGTCGGCCACAGCCACATCTGGTGCCAGTACGCCAGGTCGCTGCCCTCGCGCGCCGGGTCCGCGTCCGCTTCCGTGGCCGCGCGCCAGGCCGCGTGCAGGGCCGCGAGCTCCTCGGTCACACCGCCGTGCAGCGGCCAGCACGGCCAGATGCGCAGGTGCAGCTGCGGGGCGTAGTGCCTGCCGAGCCAGTCGACCCAGTCGGCGAGGTTCCGCCAGTCCTCCTCCGTGGCGCGCGCCGACCACGGCCGGTGGCCGTCGCCGGCCGCCTGGCCGGCGCCGGGGGCCGTCGCCGCCTCCACCGCGTGCAGCCGGTCGATGACCTCCGCCACGACCTCCGTGACCTCGGTCTGGTTCGCCTTGATGCTCGACGCGAAGTCCTTGACCGACGCTTCGAACTGGGTGCGCCACGTCCGGAGGGACTCGACCTCCTCCCGGAGGGCCTTCAGCTCGTCCCGCAGTTGTTCTTCCACGCTTCCCTACCGTCCTTCTACGCGCCCGTGATCTCCACCGGCGGCGGCCCGATCCGTGCCGCCCGCGTCGCGTGCTCGCCCGCGCGCAGCGCCTGCCCGTCGCGCCGCTGGTCCCACGGGAGCAGCTCGGCGATGACGCCCGGCGCACCGCGGAAGAGGAGGAGCGCCTGGCCGTGCGGCAGCTGGCGGATCTCCTCGGGGCGCAGGATGCGGCGTTCGCGCTCGACCTCGGAGGTGCCGTGGCCGAAGAGGCGCTGGCTGTCGCGCGAGGTGGAGATCTCCACGATCTCGGCCTCGCCGACGAGCTCGGAGAAGCGGCGCAGCGCCTCGACGTCCTTCAGGCCGCCCATGACGAGCGTCGCCGCCGCGTTGTCGAGCAGCGTGTCGGCCTCGTGCTGGCCCCACCGGAGCACGGCCTGGGCCAGGGACTGGAGCGCGTAGACCATGTGGATGCCGTAGCCGCGGGCGTCGGAGGCGAGCGACGGCAGCTTCGGCAGCGGTGCGACGTTCGCGACCTCGTCCAGGACGAGGCGCAGGAAGGGGTCCAGCCGGCCCGACGGCAGTCGGGGCGCCCGGCGCTTCGCCGCGTCGACGACCTCGCCCAGCAGCATCGTCGTCAACGGCGAGACGTTCGTCGACGCGTTGGAGTCGCTGATGAGGACCAGGGTGTCGCGGGAGGCGACGAACACGTCCGGGTCGAAGGTCGGCACGCCCGGCTGCGGGGTGACGCAGCGCAGCACCTTGCGCAGGGCGAGGGGTTCGATCTGGGCGGCGAGGGTCTGCCGGGTCGAGGCGACGGTCTCGTCGGCGCCCGTCGACACGGACCGGAGCAGGACGTCCCAGCCGGGTTCGGCGTTGGGGTGGTCGGTGAGGATGGCGCGCGGTTCGCTGGCCTTCTCCAGGTTGGTGGCCCAGCGCATGACGTGCTCGATGGTCTTGCCTTCGAGGGCCGCCGCGTGGAGCAGCCGGGTCAGCGCGGACGACGCGGTCTGCTGGAAGAAGCTGCCGTTGGAGGACGAACTGTCGTCGGCGCCCATGCCGACGGAGAACGACAGGGCGCGCGACGTCGCGGTCTCGCCCTCCTGGCAGCCGGCGACCGGGTCCCACACCATCTTGTGCGGCCAGCCCACGGTGTCGAGCGGGTCGAAGACCCATACCCGGCCCAGCCGGGAGCGCGGTTCGGCGATGACGTCGAGGACGTCGGCGCGGGTGGAGGTGACGACGAGCGGGCCGGGCGCGTCCAGGCAGGCGGGGATGACGACGTTGCGGGACTTGCCGCCGCCGGACGGGGCGATGACCGCGACCGAGTCCTCCGGCGTGGCCACCAGCGGCTGTCCGCTGCCGAGCTGCCGGCCCAGCAGCCAGCCGACCTCGCGCAGTTCCGCGCGGGCGGCGGCCTTGGCGTCGTAGCGGCCGTCGGCGTCGGTGAACGACGTGGCGCGCGTCATCTTGGCGGCCGCGCGGGCGCGCTTCTCGCCGAGCATGTGGCGGGCCTCGGTCGCGGAGGCCAGGCCCTCGCCGCCCGCGCCGCGGGTGCGGCGGTGCCGGGCCCGTACGCCCAGCACGACGGCCGCGATCGGGCCGAGGAGGATGGCGAGCCAGACCGTGACGGTGACGGAGGCGGACGCCGGCTCGATGCCGTCGTCGAGACCGGCCAGGGGCTTGTGCTTCGCGAGGGCGGCACCCGTGGCCAGGACGTTCGACAAGGCCATGTGGTCGGCCGTGGCCCACACCGCCAGGTGCCAACTGGCGGCGACGGCGATGAGTACCGCCGCGCCCTTGGCGAGGGCGATCTCGCCCTTGGGTCCGCCGCTCTCGTGCTTGCGTCCCACTTCGCGCGCGCCTGCCACGCCGTGGACCCCCGTCCCTTGCTTGATGTGATCTCTTCAGATCGCTGCGACGGTAACACCTCTGTACGACAAGACATGAGTTCGAGGCTTGGGGCGGGGGACTATGCGGCGAAGGTGTTACGTGGGGACGGCCCGGACGGCGGTACGACCGTCCCGACAGCGGTGCGGCGGGTTACGCGGCAGCGGGCCCCGCGGCGGCGTGACGGGTCACGCGGCGGCGCGGGCCGCGCGCCAGACGGGGCTGTCGACGTAGTGGTTGTCGAAGCGCTCCGAGGACTCCTTGATCTCCTCCACGGTCGCCTCGCCGCGGTTGACCCGGTCCAGCAGGCGGTAGTAGTCGAAGCGGCCCATACCGGGCGTGAAGACGACCAGGGCGTCGGCGGAGTGGCCGGCGGCGGGGGCGAAGGCGTGCGGCATGCGCGGGGGAACGGCCAGGAAGTCGTTCTTCTCCAGGGTGAGGACCTTGTCGTTCACGAGGACCTCCAGCACACCGTCGAGGACGAAGAAGAACTCGGTCGCCCGGGTGTGGAAGTGCGCCGGGGCGCCCGCCGTGCCCTCGGCCATCGTGGCGCGGTTGGTGGTGAGGGCGCCGCCGGTGCGGTCGGAGTCGGCGAGGAGCGTGATGAGGCTGCCGGGGGCGTCGCTGAGGACGGTCGCCTCGGCGGAACGGACGAGGACGGCGTCGTGGTCGTACGCGGTGGTGTTGGTGTTGTCCGTGGTGTTCATGGGGCACTCCGTCCGTTCATGGACCTGGCGGGCCGTGTCGGCCCTTGATCCGTCGCCATAAATCTACGGTGTGCGATGACCCCCCGTCAGGGGTCATTCCCGGTGCGAAATCATGGGTCAATTCTCTTACGCCGCCGACCCGGAGACGGGCGAAGCCGCCCCCGGCGATGCCGGGGGCGGCTTCGGTACGTACCGCGCGGATCAGTGGCCGCGGTGGCCGTCGTGATGCCCGCCGTCGTGATGCCCGCCGTCGTGGTGGCCGCCTTCGTGGTGGCCGCGGTGGCCGCCGTCGTGGTGGCGGGGGCCGTCGTCGTGGCGGCCGCGGTGGCGTCCGTGGTGGTGGTGCGTGCTGTTCCCGGAGCCGTTCTCCGAGAGGATCGGGATCCGGTCGAGGATGTGCGACAGCGGGTCGTCGCCGTCCTGGATCGTGGAGTTCTCGGTGCAGGACTGCTGCTGCTGCGAGGACAGGATCGGGATGTCCTGGAGACCGATGTTCAGCAGGCCGATGAGCGACTGGGCGCCCAGCTTGCCGATGCCGATGCACGGCTTGTTCAACGAGCCGTTGATCAGGCCCATTTGGGGGCTCATATAGCCGCCGGTCCAGGTGTTGCCGTACGACTGGCTGGAGCCGTTCCCATTGGCCACGCCCTGCCCGTCGCCGACCGCCATGGCCGGGGTCGAGACGCCGGCCGCGGAAGCCACGAGTGCCGTGGTGGCCACTACTTTCTTGATCACGCTATTCCTTCGCTCTGGTCGACGAAATACGGGGCGCCATGGATAACTCACAAGTGGTGCGAAGGTTATCGGCCTTCACTCCTTCAGCCCACCATCGCGGCCCGATCAGAATAAATATGGGGATTGCGGTCGGCAGACGAAAATCCGCCGCCTGGAAGCGGACGAAAATCCGCCGACAGGAAACGGAAGGCCCCGGCCGCGGGACCCGCACACCCGCGGCCGGGGGCCTACCGGACCTCCGACGTTCGCCGTCAGCCCCTGTTGCCGGAGCCGTTGGCCGACAGGATCGGGATCTCGGACAGGATGTGCGACAGGGGGTCGTCGCCGTCCTGGATCGTCGAGTTGTCGACGCACTGCTGCTGCTGCTGCGACGTGAGGATCGGCACGTCCTGGACGCCGATGTTGATCAGGCCGATGAGGGACTGGATACCGAGCTTGCCGATGCCCAGGCACGGCTTGTTCAGCGTGCCCTGGACCAGGCTCATCTGCGGGCTTTCCTTGCCCCCGGTCTTGGTGTTGCCGTAACCGGTCTTGGCGGCGTTGCCGTTGGCGACGGCTTCCTCGTCGCCGATGGCCAGGGCGGGGCCGGCGAGAGTGCCGACCGCGGAAGCCGTCAGGGCGGCCGTGGCGATTGCCTTCTTGAGCACGTCTATGCCTTTCGATCGTGTAGCGCCCCCACTGGGAGGAAAGCGTTCTGAACAACTCCGGGCCCATAAAGAGGTTCCGGACTTTCACTCATTCGAGCCATTGCGGTGCGCTGCGCGAAGGAACTCGACGGAACACGTACGACTGGCACATTTATTACCGGCCGCATCCGAAAGAAATACGAACCGAAGAAATCCGGGAGGCGTTGACGCGCCCATGGCGGCACTCACCCGCCCACCGCGGCGGCCGGAACCCCCGAGGCGGCCCCGGCGAGGCGGGCATCCGAGCTCCGGTCACTCGGGTCACGCCCGCCCCGCCCACGACAATGTACGTATTGCGTGCCGGTGGTGTCGCGGTCGTCCTTACGGTCCCCACCACGGACGTTTCCTGCGGCATGATCTCCACTCCCCCTAACGTGTGCGGCGGCGGCCCGAGTTGGCGACTTGTACGTGCCGACGGGCCGGGCGGCCGGGGCGGCAGGTTCACGACAACAGCGGGAGAGACCATGGGCAGCAGCACCCCTCAGGCGCGCAGGAGCGACACCCGTGAGCGCATCCAGAAAACGGCCCTGGACCTCTTCGTCTCACGTGGTTACGAGAAAACGTCGCTGCGGGAGATCGCCGAGGAGCTCGGCGTCACCAAGGCCGCGCTGTACTACCACTTCAAGACGAAGGAGGACATCCTCAGCGCGATCTCCGAGGACCTGGGGCGCCCGGTCGACGAACTCATCGACTGGGCCAAGGAACAGCCACCCGGCCTGGAGACCCGGCGCGAGCTGCTGAGCCGCTACAGCGCGGCGCTGAAGCCGGCCATGCCGATCTACCACATCCTCCAGGAGAACCAGGCGACCCTGCGCGACCTGGCCATCGGCCAGACCCTCCGGGAGCGGGTGGACGTCATCTCCCGGCTGATGCACTCCGGTGACGTCGACTTCGACACCCACATCCGCGTCGCCAGCGCCCTTTTGACCGTCCACTTCGGGGCGTTCACGCTCGACGCGCTCAGCGGCACCGCCGAGCAGAAGCGCCAGGGCCTCCTCAAAGTCGCCCTGGAGACCCTCGATTCCACGGAGCGCGAGGCCGAGACGGCCGGGACCGGCTGACGAACCGGCCCCCGACCCGGGGGCGGGCCCGGGGCGCCCGGCGTTCAAAGCCGACATTCAACGCCGGGCGCCCACGGCCCGATCCGCACGGCCTGGTTCGCACGGCCCGATCCGCACCGCCTGATGCGACGGTCCGTTCGGACAGCCCGGTTCACACCACCCCCGCCGGAGCGGCCGCCCGCCGCTCCGGCCCGGGGGCCGGGCAGCGCTGCCGCTCCAGCTCGGCCAGCGCCCTGGCCCCGCGGCCGGGGGCGATGTCGAGTCGGGCCAGCACGGCGGGCAGTGCCACGCTGGGCATGAGGTGCTCGTACAGCACGATCGCCCGGCGCTCCAGGTCGGCCCGGCTGGAGACCGTCTGCGACAGGGCGTTGATCCCGCCGTACGCCGCGACGATCAGCTCGGCGACCTCCTCGGGGACGACGTGCGGCAGTACCTCCCCGCGCTCCTTGCCCTCGACCAGGATCCGGGTGTGCAGCTCGGCCCAGCCGGTGAACGGGCCGCTGCGGCCCCGGACCGTGGAGTTGTGCTCCATGGTCAGCCGGACGCTGCCGCGCAGCACCGGGTCCGTCAGCAACCGGTGCGTGAAGATCATCCCCATGTCCACCAGCTCCTGCATCCTGGAGGAACCGGCCGGGCGGGGGCGGGCGGGCGCGGCCGACACCTGGGCGTCGACCACGGCGTGGGCCAGCTCCTCCTTGGAGGGGAAGTGGAAGTACAGCGCGCCCTTGGTCACTTCGGCGCGGGCGAGGATCTCGTTGATGGTCGCGGCGTCATAGCCCCGTTCGTCGAACACCACCGCGGCCGCTTCCAGGATCGCCCGCCGAGTCCTGATCGCCCGGTCCTGCTTCGCCACGGTCCCGCCTCCGAATCGATGGGTGGCCATCGCACCGGCGTCGAGCGTATGCAGCACCACGCGTCAGGGGAGGACGGCGAACCAGCCATCGTGTCCGGCCCGCGTATCGGGCGCCCCGCCCCGATCGGTCGCTCAGCCCCTACTGCTCAGCTGTTGACGTCCTGCGGGAAGGTCATCTGCTTGCTCATCCATTCCAGCGTGGGGGCGATCTCGCGCCGCCAGGTGGTGAAGTTGTGGCTTCCCTCGGGCAGGATCATTTTGTCCGCGCGCATCGGCTCCTTGACGGCCTTGAGGAATTTCTCCGTCTCCTTGTAGTTCTTCTCGCCCTTCTTGCTGCTGGTGACGAGCACCGTGGCCTGCGGCGTGGGCAGATTGTTCAGGCGCCAGATCAGATCGTGCTCGCGCTTGCGCTGCTTGGCCTCCTCGCCGCCGCCGAAGAGGTTCCCGGTGGTGAGGTCATTGCCGATCTTGTAGTCGGCGGAGAGCGCGGCGGCCACCGGATAGGTCTTGGGCTGGCGCATCGCGAGTTCGAGGGCGCAGGTGCCGCCCGAGGAGTAGCCCATGGCCGCCCAGGCGCTGGGGTCGTGGCCGACCCGGTAGGCGCTCTTGAGCGCCTCCGGCAGGTCCTTGGTGAAGTAGCTCTCGGCCTGCGGCCCGTCGGGGACGTCCACGCATTCGGTGTCGCGCGGCGGCGCGATGGTGGGCCGGACCATCACGATCACGGTCGGCTGCATCCGGCGGTCGGAGATCAGCTCGCTCGCCGTCTTCGGCACCTGGAGGTACTGGGAGAGGTTGGTGAAGCCGCCCGGGTATCCACTGATCGCCACGATCACGGGGAAGCGGTGACGCTCGTACTGCTTCTGGAAGTACTGCGGCGGCAGATAGACGAGCGCCGGCTCGACGACATTGGCGTGGCGGGCGACCAGGCGCACCGAATCCACCGCGCCGACCTTGTCCCGGGGCCCGGCCGGCAGCCCGGTCTTGCCCACGTTCTCCGACGAGGGCCGCACCAGGCCGCCCTTGCCGGCGGCGATGGCGGCGTTCGCGCCGACGTCGGTCCCCTGCGTGACCTGGCCCGGAGAGCGGTCGTACCTCCCGATCAGCTCGCCCCAGGTGCCGTAGAAGCTATTGGCGGAATTCACGGCCAGCAGGATGGCGGACATGATCGTCAGCTGAGTGGTCAGGATCGCGCCGAGCCGGCCGAGTACGGGAAGCGTGCCGCGCCCGGAAAGCCGCGGCCAAAGCCAAATGGTGAGCCCCACACACAGCACGGCGACGAATACCACCGTGTACAAGAGCGACCTGCTGGTCAGGCCCATGCGCCTCTCAACTCCCTGCCCCCGTGGTGGGTACTCATGTTCGGTAGACCCTGCTCACCGATGAAGAGGCCGGAATGGGTGGACAGGGTTGCCCTGCACCGATTTCTTACCCTGCTCTTGGCCTGCCGGTGTCCTGTTCGCCGCCCGCCGTTTCCGGCCGCGAAACCGGGCCCGCGGGAGACCGTGAGCGGAGCGCGCCGCACCGGAACCGGCAACGAAACCGTCACCGGGCCGGTTACCCGCCCCGGCCGGGGGTGGGCGCGAGCCGCACTGGGCAAGTAAGGGCGCATGGGTGACGTCTTCTTGCGCAGGTTGAGCCGCTGGCAGGCCGAGCAGTACCGCGACCAGCTCGCGGATCTGCACGTGGCGGCGTACGGGAGCCCGCCGGGGCCGCCCCACGACCGCGCCGCCTTCCTGGAACGGCTCGCCGAGGACTCCTCACGGCCCGGCTTCGACCTGGTGCTCGCCGACGGCGGCGGGCCGGTGGGCTGCGCGTACGGCTTCCCGCTGGCCCGGGACAGCGGCGTGTGGCACGCCTTCACCGGGCCGGTCCCCGCGGAGCTGGAGGAGCTGACGGCCGCCGGGCGGGTCTTCACCGTCGCCGAATTGACGGTGCTGCCCCGCCACCGCCGTCAGGGCCTCGGCCGGCGGCTGCACGACCGGCTGCTGGCGGGCAGCGGCGCCGCGCTCGCGGCCATGGTCCTCGCCCCGGACGACGCGCACGGTGAGGCGGCCCGCGCCGCGCTGGGCTCCTGGGGCTGGACGGCGGCGGGGGCGCTGCGGCCCGCCGGACCGGCGGGCTCGGGCGCCGCGGTGAGCTCCGGCGCGGAGGTCTTCACCCGCCCCCTGCGCAGGTGACCCCCCGCGCTCTGGCCGAACGCCGCCTTCCGATGGATGGTGGGGGAACGGCTCCGCGGCCGGCGGGCCGCGGTGAGGGGAGGCAGCATGAGCGAGGACCGCCCGACGGCCGGATCCGCCGGGAACCGCTTCCTGAGCGGTCTCTACGCGCCCGTACACGACGAGATCACGGCCGTCGACCTGCCGGTGACCGGCCGCCTGCCGGATTCCCTGCGCGGCCGCTATCTGCGCAACGGCCCCAACCCGCTGGGCGTGGAGGACCCGGCCGCGCACCACTGGTTCGCCGGCGAGGGCATGGTGCACGGTGTGCGGCTGCGCGACGGCCACGCCGAGTGGTACCGCAACCGCTGGGTGCGTTCCGACTCCGTCGCCGGGCGGCTCGGCGAGAAGCTGCTGCACGGGCCGCGCCACCTGGACCTGGACTTCGCGCCGAACACCCACGTCCAGTCCTTCGCCGGGCACCTCCTCGCGCTGGTCGAGGGTGGCTCGCTGCCGTACGAGCTGGACGAGGAGCTGTACACGATCGGCCCGTTCGACTTCCACGGCACGCTGCCCGGCGGGCTGGCCGCGCACACGGTCATCGACCCGTGCAGCGGTGAACTGCACGCGGTCGCGTACTGCCCGGCCTGGCCGTATGTGCAGTACCTCGTCGCGGGGACCGACGGCTGCGTACGCCGCCGGGTGGACGTCCCGGTCCGGGGCCGGCCGGTCATGCACGACTTCTCCCTCACCGAGCGGCACGTCCTCCTCTACGACCTGCCCGTCGTCTCCTCCGCCCCAGGGCAGGAGGCGGAGCCGTTCGCTTACTGGGACGACGACCGGCCCGCCCGGCTCGGGATCCTCCCGCGCGACGGCGACGCCGCCGATGTGCGCTGGCTGGACATCGACCCCTGCTTCGTCTTCCACCCCATGAACGCCTACGAGCACGACGGCGTCATCACCGTCCACCTCGTCCGCTACGACCGTCTCTTCGACCACCGACCGGGCGCGGTCGCCTCCCGGTCCCTGATGGAGCGCTGGACGGTCGACCTGGCCGCCGGCTCCGTACGGCGGCAGCCGCTCGACGACCGCGCGGTGGAGTTCCCCCGCGCCGACCCGCGCCGGCTGACCGGGCGGCACCGCTACGGCTACGCGATGCTGGAGACCGAGCCGGCGGACACCGGTGTCGACCGGCTGGGGGCGGGGCTGGTCAAGTACGACCTGGAGCGCGGTACGAGCGAGGAGTTCCTGGTCCACCCGGCGGGCGACGTCGGCGAGGGCGTCTTCGTCCCCTCGGCGCCGGACGCGGCGGAGGACGACGGCTGGGTGCTGGCCTACGCCTACGACCCCGAGCGCGAGGCCAGTGACCTGGTGGTGCTGGCCGCCCAGGACTTCGCGGCGGGGCCGGTGGCGCGGGTGCGTCTGCCGGTGCGGGTGCCACTGGGATTCCACGGCAACTGGGTCCCTGACGCGGTGTGAGAAACCGCTTGCCGGGGGCACATGAGTGCAAGTGGGTGTGGGGTCCGTCCCCCGGACGGTGGCGGCGGGGAGCGCCGTGCGGGGTCTGAGCGCGCCGGGCGTGTTGCGACGGCTAGCCTTACGTAGCCGTCCGGACCCGGGACTTTTCCCCGCACTACGGACATTTCATAGCTCCCCGAGACACGTGAAGGACTTCTCCACATGGGCATTCGGAGTCTGCTGCGGAACGCGTTCGGCCGGTCCAGGACAGCGACAGCCGAGCGCGACGAACCCAGCCTTCCCCAGCAGAACGCGGGACCGGCGGGCGTCGACGGCACGGAACCGGGGCCCGGTTCCGTCGCCGCCCCCGAGAAGGAGGGCTCGCCGTCCGGCGGGGGTTCCCCGTCCGGCGCCGCGCGGGTCACGGCTTCGGTGCCGGGGCCGGCGGTCGCGCCGGACGCCACGGGTTCGCCGTCCGGCGGAGGTTCCCCGGCCGGCGACGCCGAGCAGGTCACCGCCTCGGTGCCGGGACCCGCGGCCGCGCCGGAGGGTGCGCCTTCGCCCGAGGCCGAACAGGCCGTGATCGCCGGGCCGCGGGTGTCCGCGGAGGCCCCCGCCGGGGAGGCTCGTCCGGAATCCGCGGTGCGGGCGGTTCCCGCGCAGACCCCGGCCGAAGCCCCCGCCGAGGAGACCCGTCCGGAATCCGCAGTGACGGCGGTTCCCGCGCAGACCCCCGCCGAGGAGACCCTCCCGGATTCCGCGGCGCCGGTCGTCCCCGCGCAGACCGCTGGGGACCGGGTGCCCGATCCGGGGCCGCTCGGGCCCACCCCCGGGCCCACTCCCCAGCCGGATCCGCAGCCGCAGCCGGAGCCCGAGCCGACGCCGATGCCCGGGCCGAAGCCCATCCCCGAGCCGGACCCGGTGCCCACGCCCCGGCCCGGACCGGCGCCCGAGCCCGAGCCGACCCCCCGGCCCGTGCCCATGCCCGAGCCCGCGCCGGGGCCGAACCCGGAGCCCGCGCCCGCGATGCCGCCGCGCGGCGCGGCCGTGAGCCTGGAGAAGGTGGAGGCCGCCGCGCCCGCGCTGGTCAGCCTCTACAAGGCGGCCGGTGTCTCGCTGGCCAAGCAGGGCCTCGTCGGCCAGCGGGCGGCCGTCTATCTGGTGCTCGACCGCTCCGGCTCCATGCGGCCGTACTACAAGGACGGCACGGTCCAGCGCCTCGCCGAGCAGGCCCTGGGACTGTCGGCGAACCTCGACGACGACGGCACCGTCCCGGTCGTCTTCTTCTCCACGGACGTGGACGGCACCGCCGACCTGGACATCACCAACTACGCGGGCCGTGTGCAGGAGTTGCACGACGGCCTCGGCCACATGGGCCGCACGAACTACCACTGGGCCATCGCGGCCGTCGTCGAGCACTACAAGAACTCCGGGGCCACCGACCCCGCGTTCGTCATCTTCCAGACCGACGGCGCCCCCACCAGCAAGCCCGCCGCCGAGCGCGCCCTGTGCGAGGCGGCCGAGCTGCCGATCTTCTGGCAGTTCGTGGGCTTCGGCGACCCGGACGGCAAGGGCTTCGACTTCCTGCGCAAGCTGGACGACCTGGCGGTCCCGGAGAAGCGCGTCATCGACAACGCGGGCTTCTTCCACGCGGGCCGCGAACCGAAGGCGCTGACGGACGCCCGCCTGTATGAAGAGCTGATGGTGGAGTTCCCGGAATGGCTGGCCGAGGCACGGTCCAAGGGCATCGTGGGCGGCTAGCAGCCGTCGTCGTACGAAGAGGCCGCCCCGGCGATCGGGGCGGCCTCTTCTTCTTTACGCCGCCCATCTCCGCTGCGGCGCACGGGGGTTGACCGGGCGGACGAGCGGCGCCGCAACCGCCCGGGCCTTGCCCCCAGCGCCCTCCGGACGCCTCCGCGCGCCCCTGTGCGGTGGTGACGGTTACCCGACGGAGTGACTACGCTAGGTAGTCATAAGAACACGCTTCGAAGTCGAGGGCCTCGCGCTCTCTTCTCGCGGACTTCCTCCGAGCGCAGACCATCGGAGGGGGAGGGGAGCCCGGGTGGCGGGAGTGGCGGGAGGGCACCTCCCGTCACCCGGGTGCGCAGGACCCACACCCCGGAGCGCCCCGAGCCCACCCCCCGAGCGACCCCGGAGCCGTACGTCACCCTGCGTACCCACCCGATAACTGATCAGAGAGCGTCTCAGTGGGCATCCTCCTCGTGTGAGCAAAGAAAATCCCCCCGCGCTCCCCGCACCGCCGGCACCCGGCCACGTCAGTTACGCCGTCGACACCCGGACCGACCGGCTCGGTCAGGTCATGGACAGCCATGCGGGACATCTGCAACTACGTCCTCCCCAAGGCGGGGTCGAGTGGGACTGCCCACCCGAGTACGCCCGGCCCGCGTCGGAGGCGGAGGCGCTGCGCGCCCGTGTGGCACGGCTGAACGCCGAGAGCAGGTGGGGGCTTTGACCGCGCGCACCGTGTTCCTGTTCGGCACCTGGACCCTGCAACCGGACGAGGAGCCGGACGCGGAGCCGGTCACGTACGCGATGCAGTGCGCGGTCTGCGAGGAGAGCTCGGAGGCCGTGGAGGACTTCGCGGTCGCCCAGGGCTGGACGTTCCGGCACGCCGGACGGAATCCGTCCCACCACACCTACCGGGAGGTGATCACCAGGCCCTGGCGGGCGTGGATGGCCCAGCCACCCCCCACCGCCGCCACCTGACCGGCGCGCGAGCGCCTCCGCATCCGGATCCACAGGCGGGCCAGCGTCCGCGCGGCGAACGCCGAAATCGCCGCGCGGGCACCCCCTACCCCTCGGATACGCTAAAGACCTCTGTAAACCGCGACCAGGGAGCAGCCGGAAATGGCTCGACACCTCATCACCAGCGCCCTTCCGTACATCAACGGGATCAAGCACCTGGGCAACATGGTGGGGTCCATGCTCCCGGCGGACGTGTACGCCAGGTACCTCCGCCAGACCGGCCGCGAGACGATCTACATCTGTGCCACCGACGAGCACGGCACGCCCGCCGAGCTGGGGGCCAAGGAGGCCGGCCTGCCGGTGGCGGAGTTCTGCGCGAAGCAGCACGACGCGCAGAAGGCCGTCTACGAGGGCTTCGGCCTCGCCTTCGACCACTTCGGCCGGAGTTCCTCGCCGGAGAACATCGAGATCACGCAGCACTTCGCGCGGAAGCTCCAGGAGAACGGCTTCATCGAGGAGCGGGCGATCCGCCAGGTCTTCTCGATCGCCGACGACCGCTTCCTGCCCGACCGGTACATCGTGGGTACGTGCCCGCACTGCGGCTACGACAAGGCGCGTGGCGACCAGTGCGAGAACTGCACCCGCGTGCTGGACCCGACGGACCTGATCGACGCCCGCTCGGCCATCAGCGGGAGCAGCGACCTGGAGGTCCGCGAGACCAAGCACCTCTTCCTCCTCCAGTCGAAGCTGGCGCACGAGGTCGAGGCGTGGGTCGACGAGCACGGCGAGGACTGGCCCGTGCTGGCCTCCTCGATCGCCCGCAAGTGGCTGACCGAGGGCCTGCACGACCGCGCGATCACGCGCGACCTGGACTGGGGCGTGCCGGTCCCGGCCGACACCTGGCCGGAGCTGGCGGCCGAGGGCAAGGTCTTCTACGTATGGTTCGACGCGCCGGTCGAGTACCTCGGCGCGACGAAGGAGTGGGCCGACCAGGACCCGGAGAACCGCGACTGGAAGTCGTGGTGGTACGAGGCCGAGGACGTCCGCTACACCCAGTTCATGGGCAAGGACAACGTCCCCTTCCACACGGTGATGTTCCCGGCCACCCAGCTGGGCACCCGCGAGCCGTGGAAGAAGGTCGACTACGTCAAGGCCTTCAACTGGCTGAACTACTACGGCGGCAAGTTCTCCACCTCCCAGAAGCGCGGCGTCTTCACGGGCGACGCCCTGGAGATCCTGCCGGCCGACTACTGGCGTTACTTCATGATGGCGAACGCCCCCGAGTCGGACGACACGTCCTTCACCTGGGAGCTGTTCTCCGCCACGGTCAACAAGGACCTCGCCGACGTCCTCGGCAACTTCGTCAACCGCGTGCTGTCGTTCTCGCGGAAGCGTTTCGGCGACGACGTCCCGGGCGGCAGCGAGGCGGGCGAGGCCGAGGCCAACCTGGGCCGCGAGATCGCGGAGCTGCTCGGGGAGTACGAGACCCAGATGGAGGCCCTGCAGTTCCGCAAGGCCGCGCAGGCCCTGCGCGCGCTGTGGAGCGCGGGCAACGCCTACCTGGAGACCAAGGCCCCCTGGCTGGAGATCAAGACCGACCCGGACGCCGCCGCGCTGACGCTGCGCACGGCGATGAACCTGATCCACCTGTACGCGGTCGTCTCCGAGCCGTTCATCCCGGCGTCCGCCGCCGCGATGCGGGGCGCGTTCGCGCTGGAGAACGACACCGCCACGTGGATCACCTCCGACGAGGCCAAGTCGCTGTCCTTCGTGCCGGCGGGCACGCCCTTCACCGTGCCGCCGGTGCTCTTCGCGAAGATCACGGAGGACGACCTGGAGTCGTTCCGTGAGCGCTTCGGGGCGGGCGACAGCGAGGCGTAAGGCCGCGCGCGAAGCTCGAAGGGCCCGGAACCCGCGAAGGTTCCGGGCCCTCATTTATGTCCGTTGATCGATCGGCAATCGTTCGTTGAAGCCGCCCGCGCATGCTGGTGCTCGTTGATTCACGGGGGAAAGACGGGGAAAGACGAGGAAGCCGCAGTGTTCCAGAAGCGCATCACCGTAAGTGTCCATGCCACCGACGACCTCAACCGCGCCCGGTTCGTACGCCAGCTGCGGGCGGCCATGCCCGAGGTACGGGTCGTCCGGGGGAACAGTGACGTCGACTGCCTGCTCATGGGGGCGGACGACACCGTGGCGGCGGGCGAGCTGCGCCGGCTGACCAGAGACGGCGGGGGCCCGGTGGTGCTGGTCGCGGACGAGCTGGGCGAGACGGAGCTGATGGCGGTGGCGGAGTACGGGGTGCGGTCCGTGCTGTGGCGGCGGCGGCTCACGCCCGGCCGGCTCTCACGGGCTGTTCACGCGGCGGCCGGCTGCTGCCCCCGCCTGCCCTTGGTGACGGCGCTGATGTGAGTGCGGCTGAGCGCCCGCGGCGCTGTCCTCGAAGGCCGGACGGGCTTGGTTTCGTGCCCCTGCCGGGGAGCCCGGACCGCCTCCCCGCGTAATTGGGTTGCTCTTGAACCATCCCATGAGCTCCCATGCCGGTAGCGGAAACGCGAGGGCCCGGAACCACATCGGCGGTTCCGGGCCCTCGCGTGCGTCGTGCCGCCCGTCCTACTGGGCGGGCTTGACCTGCGGCGGCTTGCGCAGCGACAGGTGGAGCTCCTTCAGGCGGGACTCGTCGACCTCGCTCGGGGCGCCCATCAGGAGGTCCTGGGCGTTGCCGTTGAGCGGGAAGGCGATCGTCTCGCGGATGTTCGGCTCGTCGGCGAGCAGCATCACGATGCGGTCGACGCCCGGGGCGATGCCGCCGTGCGGCGGGGCGCCGAACTTGAACGCGCGGAGCATGCCGCCGAACTCGCGCTCGACCTCGTCCTTGCTGTAACCGGCGATCTCGAACGCCTTGTACATGACGTCGGGCTCGTGGTTGCGGATGGCGCCGGAGGACAGCTCGGTGCCGTTGCAGACGATGTCGTACTGCCAGGCGAGGATGTCCAGCGGGTCCATCGTCTCCAGGGCCTCGAGACCGCCCTGGGGCATGGAGAAGGGGTTGTGCGAGAACTCGATCTTGCCGGTCTCCTCGTCCTTCTCGAACATCGGGAAGTCGACGATCCAGCAGAAGCGGAAGACGTTCTCCTCGAAGTGGCCGGCGCGCTTGGCGGCCTCGACGCGGACCGCGCCCATGATCTTGGAGACCTCGTCGAAGTCGCCGGCACCGAAGAAGACGGCGTGGCCGGGGACCAGGCCGAGGGCCTCGGTGAGGGCCTTGACGTCCTCTTCCGAGAGGAACTTCGCGATCGGGCCGGCGAGCTCGCCGCCCTCGTTCACCCGGATCCAGGCCAGGCCCTTGGCGCCCTGCTCGACCGCGTACTCACCGAGGCCGTCGAAGAACTTGCGGGACTGACCGGCGGTGTCCGGCACGGCCAGCGCGCGGACGTGCTTGCCGGCGAACGCCTTGAAGCCGCTGTCGGCGAAGACCGCCGAGACGTCGACCAGCTCCAGCTTGGCGCGCAGGTCCGGCTTGTCGGAGCCGTACTTGAGCATGGCCTCGCGGAACGGGATCCGCGGGAAGGGGGAGGTGACGTGACGGCCGTTGCCGAACTCCTCGAAAAGGTCGGTCATGACCTTCTCGATGACCTGGAAGACGTCCTCCTGCTCGACGAAGGACATCTCGACGTCGAGCTGGTAGAACTCGCCCGGCGAGCGGTCCGCGCGGGCGTCCTCGTCACGGAAGCAGGGGGCGATCTGGAAGTAGCGGTCGAAGCCCGCGATCATCAGCAGCTGCTTGAACTGCTGCGGCGCCTGCGGCAGGGCGTAGAACTTGCCGGCGTGCAGACGGGACGGCACCAGGAAGTCACGCGCGCCCTCGGGGGAGGTGGCGGACAGGATCGGGGTGGCCATCTCGTTGAAACCGAGCGCGGTCATCTTCTGGCGCATCGAGGCGATGACGGCGGACCGCAGCATGATGTTGCGGTGCATGCGCTCGCGGCGCAGGTCGAGGAAGCGGTACTCCAGGCGCCGCTCCTCGTTGACCCCGTCCTCGGTGTTGATCGTGAAGGGCAGCGGCTCGGCGGTGCCCAGCACCTCGACCGCGGTGACCTCGACCTCGATCTCGCCGGTGGCCAGCTCGGGGTTGACGTTCTCCGCGCCGCGGCTCATGACCTTGCCGTCCACGCGGACGACGGTCTCCTTGGTGAGGTGGCTCAGCGCCTCGTTGGCGGGGGTGCCGGGGCGGGCGACGAGCTGGACCAGGCCGTGGTGGTCGCGCAGATCGATGAAGAGGATGCCGCCCAGGTCGCGCCGATTGTGCAGCCAGCCACTCAGTCGCACGTCGGTGTCGACGTCAGCCGCACGGAGCTCGCCGCAGGTGTGGGACCGGTACCGATGCATCGTTCATCCAAGTCGTGGTCGAGGTGATCACCGAGGCCGTGTCCGGACCCGGTGATCGAGGCGGGGGCGCTGGGTCAGCGTCGCAGCAGCGCGTATGCAAGCCTACCTACTGCCACGGAGGGCATCGGTGGTATCTACCCGACGTACCCGCATAAAGTGGGGCAATGCGCACCGAGGACGTACTGACGGCCGTAGCGACCGGCCTGTGGCACTGGGACAACGCCTCGCGCATCGCCACCTTCGACGCCGAGGCCGCCCGGCTCCTGGGCCTGCCGGCGGAGCGCGTGGAGCTGACCGAGTCGGCGGCCCGCGCCCGGTTCCACGCCGTGGACTGGGTCGAGATCATGGGCATCATCAACCTGGCCGTCGCCGAGGACACCCTCGCCGAGGCCCGGCTGCGCGTCATCGACGACGAGGGCCGGGTGCTGCGGACCGTACGCAGCCGCTCCAGGCCGGTCCGGGGCGCGACCGACTATCTGCTGGTGGGCACCGTCCAGGAGGTCCCGGAGGCACAGCCCGGCACGTCCGCCGTCCGCGCGCAGGTCACCGGCGACTGGCGGCGCAACAGAGAGGCGTTCCTCCTCGACGCGGGCCGCGCCCTCGCGGAGGCGCGCTCGACCGCCGAGGTGCTGCGGGTGGCGGCCGGCCTGTCGATGCCCGGCTTCGAACCCTCGGGGCTGGCGGTCTTCAGCAGCGACGGCAACCGGGTCAAGGTCATCGGCCACCACGGCTACGGGCCCGGCGAGGCCGACCCCTTCCTCGACCTGCCCCTGAACGCCGCGTACCCGGCGGCCGAGGTCATCCGCACCGGCCGCGCGATCTACCTCCCGGACCCCGACGACTACCGGCGCCGCTTCCGCGACGCCTTCCGCGTCGTCGAGCACTTCGGCCGCAAGTCCTGGGCGTTCCTGCCGCTGATCAACGCCGGCCAGACCATCGGCGCGTGGATGGCCGGCTTCAGCGTGCCCGTCTCCTTCACACCCGACGAGCGCTCGGTCCTGACCACCGTGGCCCGGATGCTCGCCCAGGCGCTGAGCCGGGCCAGCGTCCACGAGTCGGAGCGCGAGCTTTCCGTGGGGTTGCAGCGCTCGATGATGCCGACGGTGCAGCCGGACATCGTCGGGATGTCGGTGGCGGCACGGTACGTACCGACCGGCGGCGGCCTCCAGGTCGGCGGCGACTGGTACGACATGATCCCGCTGCCGTCCGGGAAGACCGCCCTGGTCATCGGGGACGTCCAGGGTCACGACGTACGGGCGGCCGGGCTGATGGGCCAGCTGCGGATCGCGCTGCGCGCGTACGCCTCCGAGGGGCACCACCCGGACGCGGTCCTCTCGCGGGCCTCGCGGTTCCTGGCCGGCGTCAACGACACCGGCGAGGGCGACGCCGACCCGCGCTTCGCCACCTGCCTCTACATCGAGGTCTGCCCCTCCAGCGGCGTCCTGGTCATCGCCCGCGCCGGCCACCCCGAACCGGCGATCCGGCTGAGCGACGGCACGCTGCTCGTACGGGCGACGGCGGGCGGCCTGCCGCTGGGCATCGACCCGGACACGGACTACCCCACCACCCGGCTGGTCCTGGAGCCCGGCGAGACGATGCTGGTTTGCACGGACGGGCTGATCGAGACGGGCGGCCACGACCTGGAGACCGGCTGGACCCGGCTGCGCGAGGTCGTCGAGGGCTATCCGCTGGACACGGACGGCGGAAACCTGGAGAAGCTCGCCGACGCGCTGGTCCAGGCCGTGCACGGCCCGCCCTCGCACTACACGACCGGCCCGCTCGTCGACCGGCGCGAGGACGACATCGCCCTGCTGCTGCTGTGCCGCCAGGTCTCCGCCGCGACCGCCGTGGGCGCCCTGAAGCCCCTGCGCCCCACCCGCCGCACGGCCCTGACCATCGCCCAGGCCGAACCGGAACGCATCGCCGAGGCCCGCCAGCAGCTGCGCGACCTCATGTACGACTGGCCGGACGAGGACCAGCTGGACTCGGCGGTGCTGATGGTCTCCGAGATGGTCACGAACGTGCTCGTGCACACGGACGGGGACGCGCTGCTGACCGCCGAGATATCGGGCGCGGCGGGCGAGCGCCGCGTCCGCGTCGACGTGGCCGACAGCAGCGACGAGCTGCCGCACCGCCGGCATCCGGGGGAGATGGCGTCCTCCGGCCGCGGCCTGGTCCTGATGGAACTCCTCGCGAGCACGTGGGGGGTGGACCCGCGGGGGGAGGGGAAGAACATCTGGTTCGAGCTGTACGAGGCCGACGGCGCCGCGCCGCTGCCGGTCGCGGAGCAGGGCTGACGGTCCTCGCTGTCGTCTCCTCCTGGGTTCCCCTGCGCCAGAGGCTCTCCGATCAGGCCCCCGCCGCCGGGATCGTGCCCAACCGCCCCGCCTTGAAGTCGTCGAGCGCCTGGGCCAACTCGGCCCGGGTGTTCATGACGAAGGGCCCGTAGTGCATCACCGGTTCCCGGATCGGCAGCCCGCCGAGGAGCACGACCTCGAAGTTCTCGGTGCGGGACTCCTGGCTTTCGGCGGCGCGGATCACCACGGAATCGCCGTGTCCGAAGACGACCGTCTGACCCATCCGGAAGGGCCGCCCCTCGGCCCCCGCGACACCATGTCCGGCGAGCCCGTACGCCAGGGCGTTGAACTCCGGCCGCCAGGGCAGCGTCACTTCCGCGCCCGGGCTCACGGACGCGTGGATCATCGTGATCGGGGTGTGGGTCGCGCCCGGTCCGGCGTGGCCCGCGACGTCACCGGCGATCAGCCGGATCAGGGCGCCGCCGTCCTCCGACGCGAGCAGCTTGACGTTGCTGCCACGGATGTCCTGGTACTTCGGGGCGATCATCTTGTCCTGGGCGGGCAGGTTCACCCACAGCTGGAGGCCGTGGAAGAGCCCGCCGCTGGTCACCAGGTCCTCGGGCGGCGTCTCGATGTGCAGCAGGCCGGAGCCCGCGGTCATCCACTGGGTGTCGCCGTCCGTGATGACGCCGCCGCCTCCGTGCGAGTCCTGGTGCACGAAGGTGCCGTCGATGATGTACGTCACCGTCTCGAAGCCGCGGTGAGGGTGCCACGGCGTGCCGCGCGGTTCCCCGGCCGCGTAGTCCACCTCACCCATCTGGTCCATCATGATGAACGGATCGAGGTGGCGGTGGTCGATTCCCGCGAAGGCCCGGCGCACCGGGAATCCCTCCCCCTCGAAGCCGCTGGGGGCGGTGGACACCGCCCGCACGGGGCGGGGCACGGCCCCGGAGGGGGCCAGGACGCGCGGCAGGCTCAGAGGGTTTTCTACGGTGACAGCCGGCATGACGACCTCCTGGGTGTTGTCTGCCCTCAAGTTAGTTGAAGAGTGAACAACCTGCAAGGTCCGCCGCATTCCCCCGGCGCCCGACCATGGACACTGGATCAATGCGCCCGAAAGTCGGCGGCCCCACTCCGGCCGCGCTCGCCGCCCTGATAGCGACGGTCCTCGCCCTGGCCGGCGTGGGCCTCGTCGTGGCCAACCGGGGCGTGGCGACGGACGCGCCCATCGTGGACGGCGACACCGCGGGGCACTACGCGCAGCCGAAGGCGCTGGGCGACGCGGCCGCGAAGGCGATGGAGGACGTGGTGCGCACGGCTACGGCCCGGGCACCCGAGGCCCCCGTGACCCGGTCGGCGACGACCGCCGACCTGCCGCCCTCGGACCCGCTGGAGGCGACCGCCGCCGAGCCCTCGTCCGCGGTCGGGCCGCTGTTCTACACGGGCCAGGGCACCCCGGGCCACGGCTGCACCGCCGCCGTCGTGCACAGCCCGAAGGGCGACCTGGTCGTCACGGCCGCGCACTGCGTCCACCAGGACGGCTTCCGCACGGACATCGCGTTCGCGCCGGGCTACCGGGACGGCGTCGCGCCGTACGGGGTGTGGGTGCCGACGACCGTGGACGTCGACCCGGAGTGGGCGGACGGCCGGGATCCGGACCACGACGTGGCGTTCCTGCGGGTACGGAGAGTGGGCGACGGCACGCCCGTCGAGCGCCTGACCGGCGCGGAGCGGATCCGCTTCTCCCCCGCCCCCGGCCGGCCGACGCGCGTGATCGGCTACCCCGTCGGCAGCGAACGGCCGGTCGCCTGCCAGAACGCGACCGACACCTTCAGCCCGACCCAGATCGGCTTCACCTGCCACGGCCTGCCCAACGGCACGAGCGGCGCGCCCTTCCTCACCGACGTCGACCCCGCGACCGGCCTCGGCACGATCGACGGCGTCCTGGGCGGCCACGACGAGGGCGGCGACGACGAGACGTCGTACAGCGCGTACCTCGGCAGGTCGGCGGAGGCGCTCTACCGCCGCGCCACCGCCTGAGCCGTCCACGCGGAGGGCGTCCAGCCGTCCGCGCGGCGATGGCGTCTAGCCATCTGCACGGCGATGGCGTCTAGCCATACATACGCCGCATCGCGAAGTCCACCATCTGCTCCACCGCCTTGGCGTCGAAGACCATCCGGTGGTCGCCCTCCATGTCCAGGACGAAGCCGTAGCCCGTCGGCAGGAGGTCTATGACCTCCGCGCCCGTGATCACGAAGTACTTGGACTCCTTGCCCGCGTACCGCCGCAGCTCCTTCAGCGACGTGAACATCGGGATGACCGGGTGCTGGGTGTTGTGGAGCGCGAGGAAGCCGGGGTTGTCGCCGCGTGGGCAGTAGACCTTCGAGGTCGAGAAGATCACCTGGAAGTCCTCGGCGGACATGGAGCCCGTCGTGAAGGCCCGTACCGCGTCGGCGAGCGACGGCGGGGAGGGCTCGGGGTAGAGCGGCTGCTCGCCATAGCCACCGGGCTGCTGCGGCGGCGCGTAGCCCTGAGTGCCCGCGTTCTGGTCGTAGCCGTACATGGCCCAAAGCCTACTCAGTGAACCTCCCCGACCTGAAGGTCGGAGCTTCTGCCTTCACAGGCGCCCTACAGCGGTACGGACGAACGTCCGGCCGGCACCCCGCTCGGGGTGGCGGCACCGCTGTCATGGTCGGTGGTGTTCTCCGGACGGAGAACGACAGCAACACCCGCGCCGACGGGCAGGTCAGCGGGGCGGCCCGGTTCCCGGGCCATGGTCCGGTTCCACAACATCGCCGACGCATGGCAGGTCGCATGAGCCCGCATGTGACCGGCCCGGTTCAACCAGACGGGCACCACCGCCGTCAGCACACGCGATCCCACCCCAGCCCTCCCGTCGGGCAGCACATACGCACCCACGTACATGAGTACGTGAAACGCATTGCACCGCCTTGGAAGGAGGCCGGTCAACGGGCTCTCCCTGAAAGTGGATTCGCAAGTTCGCACGAGCCTTCGGTCGTCGGCGGGGAGGTCACTCCCTCGCTCGGAACGTCAACGCCGAAGTGCAATCGAGCCGGGCAAGCCCCTGGCTGCCCGGCGGGACGCGGCGGCTCGCGATGCCCGAAGGCACCGGGAGGGGCCCTACGTACAGGACACCCACCCTCGCCGTGGCCCGACCCCCTCCGCCTCGACCTGCGGGCCATCAGCTCACCCCCTGCGCTCAGCACCCGACCCAGCCCCCGCACACCGCGCCGGGCCCGCGACCACGCGCCCGCACTGCCGTCGAATTGACACTGGTCACACTCGGGCGATCAGGGGTTGCGTCTTATTACTCGTGGGTAGCATCATGGAAATTACTGCCCGGTACGTATTTTGAGGGTCTACCTCCCAGCCTTACGGAGCCGTTGTCATGGGCCACTACAAGTCGAATCTCCGCGACATCGAGTTCAACCTCTTCGAGGTTCTCGGCCGCGACAAGCTGTACGGCACCGGCCCGTTCGCGGAGATGGACATCGAGACCGCCAAGGACATCCTGACGGAGATCACGCGCCTCTCGGAGAACGAGCTGGCGGAGTCCTACGCCGACGCCGACCGCAACCCGCCGGTCTTCGACCCCGAGACCAACACGGCTCCGGTGCCGGACACCTTCAAGAAGAGCTACCAGGCGTTCATGGACGCCGAGTGGTGGCGGCTGGGCATCCCGGAGGAGATCGGCGGCACCACCGCCCCGCGCTCCCTCCTCTGGGGCTTCGCGGAGACGATCCTGGGTGCCAACCCGGCGGTGTGGATGTACTCCTCCGGCCCCGCCTTCGCGGGTGTGCTGTTCGAGGAGGGCACCGAGCAGCAGAAGCACATCGCGAAGATCGCGGTGGAGAAGCAGTGGGGCTCCACCATGGTGCTGACCGAGCCGGACGCCGGCTCGGACGTCGGCGCCGGCCGCACCAAGGCGATCAAGCAGGAGGACGGCTCCTGGCACATCGAGGGTGTGAAGCGCTTCATCACCTCCGGTGAGCACGACATGTCGGACAACATCCTTCACTACGTGCTCGCCCGCCCCGAGGGCCACGGCCCGGGCACCAAGGGCCTGTCGCTCTTCCTCGTGCCGAAGTACGAGTTCGACTTCGAGACCGGCGAGCTGGGCGAGCGCAACGGCGTCTACGCCACCAACGTCGAGCACAAGATGGGCCTCAAGGCCTCCAACACCTGCGAGATGACCTTCGGCGACAAGCACCCCGCCAAGGGCTGGCTCATCGGCGAGAAGCACGACGGCATCCGCCAGATGTTCATGATCATCGAGTTCGCGCGGATGATGGTCGGCACGAAGGCCATCGCCACCCTCTCCACCGGCTACCTCAACGCGCTGGAGTACGCCAAGGAGCGCGTGCAGGGCCCGGACCTGGCGAACTTCATGGACAAGACCGCGCCCAAGGTCACCATCACGCACCACCCCGACGTCCGCCGCTCGCTGATGACGCAGAAGGCGTACGCCGAGGGCATGCGCGCCCTGGTCCTGCACACCGCCGCCGTCCAGGACGACATCCTGGTCAAGGAGCACGCGGGCGAGGACGCCAAGGCACTGCACGGCCTCAACGACCTGCTGCTGCCGATCGTCAAGGGCTACGGCTCCGAGAAGTCCTACGAGCAGCTGGCCCAGTCGCTCCAGACCTTCGGCGGCTCCGGGTACCTCCAGGAGTACCCGATCGAGCAGTACATCCGTGACGCCAAGATCGACACGCTGTACGAGGGCACGACGGCCATCCAGGGCCAGGACTTCTTCTTCCGGAAGATCGTCCGTGACCAGGGCCAGTCGCTGAACACCCTGGCCGAGGAGATCAAGAAGTTCCTCGCCTCCGAGGCCGGCGGCGAGGACCTGGCCGCCGCCCGCGGCGCGCTCGCCAAGGCCGCCGTGGACCTGGAGGCGATCGTCGGCAAGATGATCACGGACCTCACCGCCACCGGCGAGGACGTCAAGAACATCTACAAGGTCGGCCTGAACACCACCCGCCTGCTGATGGTCTCCGGCGACGTCGTCGTCGGCTACCTGCTCCTCAAGGGCGCCGCGGTGGCCGCCGAGAAGCTGGCCGGCGCCTCCTCCAAGGACAAGTCCTTCTACGAGGGCAAGATCGCCGCGGCGAAGTTCTTCGCCCACAACATCCTGCCGGGCGTCTCCGTCGAGCGCGGCCTCGCCGAGACCGTCGACAACTCCCTGATGGAGCTGGACGAGTCGGTCTTCTAGGACCGTCCCGCCACACCTGCGACGCGGGCCCGCTTCTCCCTCCCGGGAGCGGCGGGCCCGTTGTCCTTATCCTGAGGCCATGAGCCCTGCGCACCGCTTCGACCGCGGCCACACCGACGACCTGATGACCTTCCTCGCCGCCAGCCCCTCCCCGTACCACGCGGTGGCCAACACCGCGGCGCGGCTGGAGAAAGCGGGCTTCCGGCAGATCGCGGAGACGGACGCGTGGGACGCGTCGACCGGCGGACAGTTCGTGACGCGCGGTGGCGCGATCATCGCCTGGTACGTGCCGGAGGGCGCGACCGCCGCCACCCCGTTCCGCATCATCGGCGCGCACACCGACTCCCCCAACCTGCGCGTCAAGCCGCTGCCCGACACCGGGGCGCACGGCTGGCGGCAGGTGGCCGTCGAGCTCTACGGCGGGACGCTGCTCAACACCTGGCTCGACCGGGACCTCGGCCTCTCCGGCCGGCTCTCGATGCGCGACGGCGGTCACCGGCTGGTCAACGTGGACCGCCCGCTGCTGCGCGTACCGCAGCTGGCCATCCACCTCGACCGCGGTGTCAACGAGGGCCTCAAGCTCGACAAGCAGCGGCACATGACCCCGATTTGGGGTATCGGGCAGCCGCGCGAGGGCGACCTGATCAGCTTCGTGGCGCAGGAGGCGGGTGTGGCTGCCGAGGACGTCCGGGGCTGGGACCTGATGGTCCACAGCGTCGAGGCGCCCGCCTACCTCGGCCGTGACAACGAGCTGCTGGCCGCGCCGCGCCTGGACAACCTGATGTCCGTGCACGCGGGTGTGGCCGCGCTGACGGCGGCCGTCGGCGGGGAGCTGTCGTACATCCCGGTGCTCGCCGCGTTCGATCACGAGGAGAACGGCAGCCAGTCCGACACCGGTGCCGAGGGCCCGATGCTCGGCAATGTGCTGGAGCGGTCCGTCTTCGCCCGCGGCGGTTCGTACGAGGAGCGGGCCCGCGCCTTCGCCGGGACCGTCTGCCTCTCCTCCGACATGGGTCACGCGGTGCACCCCAACTACTCCGAGCACCACGAGCCGGGGCACCACCCGATGCCCAACGGCGGTCCGATCCTCAAGCTGAACGTCAATCAGCGCTACGCCACGGACGGCCACGGCCGCGCGATCTTCGCCGAGGCGTGCGAGCGGGCGGGCGTGCCCTGGCAGCACTTCGTCTCGCACAACGCGATGCCCTGCGGCACCACCATCGGGCCCATCACCGCCGCCCGGCACGGCATCACCACCATCGACATCGGCCTCGCCTGCCTGTCGATGCACTCGGCGCGCGAGCTGTGCGGCGCCGACGACCCGTACCTGCTGGCGGCGGCGCTGACCGCCTTCCTGGAGGGGTGATTTGCGGTTCTCCCTGCTGGGCCCGGTCACTGCCGCCACCACCGCCGGTGAGCTTCCGCTGGGCCCCGCCAAACGGCGCAGCGTGCTCGCCATGCTGCTGTTGCAGCCCAACACGACGGTGTCCCTGGAACAGTTGATCGGCTCGGTCTGGGAGGACGAACCGCCCGCCCACGCCCGTACGGTCGTGCAGGGCCATGTCTCACGGCTGCGCGCGGTGCTTGCGGAGGCGGGCGCGGAGGCGCACGGGGTGTCGCTGGCCACGCACGGGTCGGCGTATCTGCTGCGGCTGCCGGAGGCGCTGATCGATACGTTCCGCTTCGGTGAGCTGGTCGCCCGGGCCCGGCCCGGGGAGGCGCCGGCCGAGGCGGTGGAGCTGCTGCGGGAGGCGCTGGGGCTGTGGCACGGCCCGGCGCTGACGGGCACAGTGTCCACGCCGCCGTTCGCCGCGGCCGCGCACGCCCTGGAGGAGCGGCGGCTGACCGCCGTGGAGTCGCTGGCCCGGGCGCACGGCGCGCTCGGCGGCCACGACCGCGCGGCGGCGATCCTGCACGCGGAGGCGGTCCGACATCCGCTGCGGGAGTCGCTCGTGGCGGCGCTGATGCCGGCGTTGTACCGGGCGGGGCGGCAGTCCGAGGCGTTCGAGTGGTTCCACCGCACGCGGCGGCTGCTGGCGGACGAGTTGGGCGTGGAGCCGGGCGAGGGGCTGCGGTCGGCGTACGACCGGATCCTGCGCTCGGGGGCGCCGGACCGGCCCCCGGGGCGCGCCAAGAGCCCGGTGTGGCACGCGCCCGAGCTGTTGCCGCGGCGGCCCGCCGGTTTCCTCGGCCGGGACCGGGAGCTGGCCGAGCTGACCCGGCTGGTGGACGGGCCCGCCGCGGGCGGTGTCGTGGTGGTCACCGGGCCCGCCGGGGTCGGGAAGACCGCGTTCGCCGTGCACTGGGGGCACGGCCGGGGCGAGGCGTTCCCCGGCGGGCGGCTGTTCGCCGATCTGCGGGGATTCAGCGGGGGCGAGGAGGCGGCGCCCGGTGAGGTGCTGCGGGAGTTCCTGCTCGCGCTGGGCACGCCCGCCGATCGAATACCGGACTCGCCCCGGGCCGCCTCCGCGCTCTACCGGTCGCTCACGGCGGGCCGCAGGCTGCTCGTCGTCCTCGACAACGCCCGCAGCTCGGCGCAGGTGCGACCGCTGCTGCCGGCCGGTGCGGAGTGCGCGACGCTCGTCACCAGCCGCAGCCGCCTCGACGGCCTCGTCGCCACCGACTCGGCCCGGCCCGTACGGCTGCGCGCCCTGGGCACCGAGGACGGCGTCGCCCTGCTCGGGGCGGCGCTCGGGCCCGAGCGGGTGCTGGAGGAGCCGGACGCCGCGGCCGAACTCGTCACGCTCTGCGACGGCCTGCCGCTCGCGCTGCGCGCGGCCGCCGCCCAGCTCACGGCCCGGCCGCGGTGGCGACTCGCCCGGCTGGCGGCCGCCCTGCGCGACGAGCGGCAGCGGCTGGCGCTGTTGTCCGCCGAGGACACCGGGGTCGCGGCGGCGCTGCGGGCCTCGGTGGCGCGGCTGTCGGAGGACGACGCGCGGCTGCTGCGCGCGCTGGGCGCGGGGTTCACGCGCGTGGTGGACGCGACGGCCGTGGCCGCGCTGGCGGGCGCGGACCCGGACCAGACGCTGTACGGGCTGGATCGGCTGGCGGAGATGCATCTGGTGGACGAGGAGGCCACCGGCCGTTATGTGATGAGCGACCTGGTGAAACTCTTCGCGCAGAGAAAGAGCGACGAACGTTAGCGGAGCGTTAGCCGATCGGCAGCAGGCTGCGGAATGATCCCTGCCGTACCAACCGGTCGACGTCCCATCGGGGGAACCACCATGACTCGTACCCGCAGCCTGCGGCTCGCCGCCGCCGCGCTCGCCGCCGCTGCCGCCCTCACCCTGACGGCCTGTGGTGGGAGCGACGGTACGGGCGCCAAGACCAGCGGCAAGGCCGACACGTCCGGGGCGGAGCAGGACACCCAGGAACAGGACCAGCCGGCCGGCGACTCGCGGACCACGGACAGCGACGGCAAGCCGGCGGACACCGCCGGCAAGGGCGGCGTGCAGGGGAAGGCGCAGGACAAGGCGCAGACCGGCAAGAACGGCAAGACCGTCTGTTCCTCCGCGAACGTCAAGGTGGAGGCGAAGGCCGTCGCCACGCCCGTCAACCACCTGCTCCTGGTGGCCACCAACACCTCGAAGGCCGCCTGCGACGCCTATGGCTTCCCCTACCTGCGCTTCGACGCCGACCAGGCCACGGCGATCGCCGTCGAGGAGAGCCGTCCGCGGGCCGTCGTGACCCTCGCGCCGGGCAAGTCGGCCTACGCGGGCGTGGTGACGTCCGCCGCCGACGGTTCGGGCGGCACGGTCCGCACCGCGAAGAAGCTCTCCGTCTCCTTCCAGGGCCCGGGCGGCGACGCCGCGGTGGGCGGCCGGGTGGAGGTGGCACCGCCCGGTGGTGGTGTCGCCGTCGACGACTCGGCCAAGGTGACGTACTGGCAGGGGGATTCGGCCGCCGCCCTCAAGTGGTAGCCGCCGTCGCGCACGTGGTGCCCGCCGTCGGACGGTTCGCCGCCACGATTGGCCGCCCCGGTCCGGGGTACCCGGACGTCTATGCCAACCGGAGCGGTCTATCGAGTTCGGAGGCGGTACCCATGGGCATGGGTTGGTGCATCGGTCTGATCGGTGTCGGCGCGATTCTCACGTTCGCGGTCGACTGGCACCTCGAAGGCATGAACGTCCACTTGGTGGGCCTGATCCTGATGGCGGTCGGCATCATCGGCACCTGCGCGTACGTCAGCATCTTCAAGCGGCGCCGGATGCAGCCGCCGCCCCCGGCCGCACCGGTGGTCGAGGAGGACCACCGGTACATCCGATGAGAAGCCGGCGGCCGCATACCCGGCGGCGCTAGCCGTCGAGCCCCGCCAGCACGAGCGGAAGCCGCTCGGCCCCGCCCGTCACCACCCGTACCGGGACACCCCAGTCCTGCTGGTGGACGTGGCAGGCGGGGTATTCGTTCGCCGGGTCGTCGTCGCAGGACGCGGCCATCGCGGAGACGTGCAGGACGCCCTCCGTGACGCCGTCCGCCAGGACCAGTTCGCGGGCGAGGTCCGAGCCCGCGCCCGAGCCCTCCGCGAGGAGCTCCGGCGGGGTGGAGCTGACCAGGAGACGGGTCGAGGGGCCGTAGCGGGTGTCGAGCTTCTGGCCCGCCGGGGCCTCGAAGACGACGTCCAGCCGCAGTCGGCCGGGCGCGATGTCGGTCGCGGCCCGCTGCGTGCGGTGCGCGACGGACTCGACCCGTACGGCCTCCTCGGGCAGCCGCAGCCGCGTCAGCCGGTGCCGGGCGGACTCCACGACGACGATGTCGTCGCCGGCGAGCACCGCGCCGGAGGGCTCCCGCAGGTCCGTGGCCAGCGTCGTCACCTCGCCCGTCGCCGGGTCGTAGCGGCGCAGGGCGTGGTTGTACGTGTCGGAGACGGCCACCGAGCCGTCGGGCAGGGCGGTCACCCCGAGCGGGTGCTGGAAGAGGGCCTGCGCGGCGTCGCCGTCGCGGTGCCCGAAGTCGAAGAGCCCGGTGCCGACGGCCGTGCGGACGACGAAGCCGTCGCCGTCGCGCTCGACCCAGCGCAGGGCGCTGGTCTCCGAGTCGGCGACCCACAGCCGGTCCCCGGTCGCGGCCAGTCCGGACGACTGCGCGAACCACGCCTGCTCGGCGGGCCCGTCGACCAGGCCCTCGTTCGTCGTACCGGCCGCCACCTCGACGGTGTCGGTCTCCGGGTCGTACGTCCACAGCTGGTGGACGCCGGCCATGGCGATCCACAGCCGGCCGGCGAACCAGGCGACGTCCCAGGGCGAGGAGAGGTCGACCTCGCGGGCGGGGCCGGAGGTGCGCCCGCCCCGCATCCACTGCCGGCCGGTGCCGGCCAGGACGGTGACGGCGCCGGTGGCGGGGTCGTACGCGCGCAGCGCGTGGTTGACGGTGTCGGCGACGACGACCTTCCCGTCGGGCATCAGCGCCAGGCCCTGCGGCTCGCTGAAGCTGTCGGCGCCGAAGCCGCGCTCGCCGCTGCCGACGCGTCGTACGACCGTCTCGCCGTCGGCCTCCAGTTCCACGAGCTGGTGGCGGGTGGAGTCGGAGACGAGGAAGTTGCCGGTGGGCAGCAGGACAGCCTTGCCGGGGAAGCGCAGGTCGGTGGCCACCGGCTCGGGGGCGACGTACGGGCCGTCGCCGCGGCGGAGGGTGCCCTTCGCGGCGTGGGTGGCCTCCAGCTCCTCGATCAGCTTCGACAGGGCGTGGGCGTGGCCCTCGCCGGAGTGCTGGGCGACGACATAGCCCTCGGGGTCGATGACGACGAGCGTCGGCCAGGCCCGTACCGCGTACTGCTTCCAGGTGGCGAGCTCGGGGTCGTCCAGGACGGGGTGGTGGACCTCGTACCGCTCGACGGCATCGACGACGGCCTGGTGATCGGCCTCGTGCACGAACTTCGGGGAGTGGACACCGATGATCACGACGGTGTCGCGGTGCTTCTCCTCCAGCTCCCGCAGCTCGTCCAGGACGTGCAGACAGTTCACGCAGCAGAACGTCCAAAAGTCCAAGATCACGATGCGTCCTCGCAGTTCAGCGAGGGTGAGGGCGGTGTCGCCGGTGTTCAGCCAGCCGCCCTTTCCGATGAGTTCGGGGGCGCGGACGCGTGTGGTTTGGGCCATGTCCCATTCAAACATTCACCGTCGGTGCGGGTATTCCGGCCGGCGCCGGGGACGGCCTTCGGCCGCGGTGTCCTCAAACGCCGGACGGGCTGGATTCGCGTGCCCGGGCTGTCCTCAAGCGCCGGACAGGCTGGGGTTCGCGTACCTGGGCGGTGTCCTCAAGCGCCGGACAGGCTGGATTTCACATGCTCGGGCTGGACTTCAGGACCCGGTCCTTCAGGGCCGGGAATTCCTCTCTCGTCTTCTTCACCCGGGCCAGGTCCAGGTCGACCGTGAGGATCTCCTCGTCCGGGCCCGCCTCCGCGAGGACCGTGCCCCAGGGGTCGACGACGATGCTGTGGCCGGCCTGCTGGACGCCCGCGTGGGTGCCCGCGGTGCCGCACGCCAGGACGTACGACTGGTTCTCGACCGCGCGGGCACGGGCCAGCAGCGTCCAGTGGTCGCGGCGGCGCTCGGGCCAGCCCGCCGGGACGACGAGGAGCTGCGCGCCCGCGTCGGTCAGGGCCCGGAACAGCTCGGGGAAGCGCAGGTCGTAGCAGGTGGCCAGGCCCAGCGTGGTGTCCGGGAGCGGGACGGTGACGACCTCGGTGCCGGCGCTCATCAGGACGGCCTCGCCGCGGTCGAAGCCGAAGCGGTGGATCTTGCGGTACGTGCGGACGAGGTCGCCGGAGGGGGAGAAGACGAGGGAGGTGTTGAAGAGGGGCCCGTCCGGGTCGCGTTCGACGATGGATCCCGCGTGCAGCCAGACACCCGCGTCGCGCGCGGCGGCGGACATCGCCTCGGCCGTGGGTCCGTGCAGGGGCTCGGCATCGGTGCCGAAGGACTCGTAGGCGAAGGCGCCGACGTGCCACAGTTCGGGCAGGACGACCAGGTCACTGCCCTGTTGTTCGCGTACGAGCCGTGCCACGCGCGCCCGGCGGTCGACGACCGTCTCGGCCGGGTCGACCGCTGCCTGGATCAAGGAGGCGCGCACAGTACCACCACTCTCAGCGTCCGAAACGACTGCCGGGTTGCCCGTGCGCAGCGTAACTTAACTGCTGAGCACCCAGACAGTCTTGCCCCGCAGCCGCCGCACCCGCAGCCGACACCCGAGCCGCCTGTCCGCGCACCGCACGCACCGCCCGAGGGATTCCGTGACCGTCCACCCCAGCCTTCAGCCCAGCATCGACGCCTGGACCCACTCCATCGAAGCGATCCACGAGTTGGTGAAACCGCTCGCCGAGAGCGACTGGAACCGGGCCACCGAGTGCCCTGGCTGGTCCGTGCGCGATGTGGTCTCCCATGTCATCGGCGTCGAGAACGAGATGATGGGCGAGCCGCGGCCGATCCACTCGCTGCCGCGCGATCTCTACCACGTCACCGACGAGTTCACGCGCTACATCGAGGTGCAGGTCGATGTGCGGCGCTGCCACACCGCGCTGGAGATGACCTCCGAGCTGGACCTCACGATCATCAGGCGCTGTAGGCAGCTGCGCAACGAGACGCGCGGCCCGCAGACGCCGATCCGCTGGCCGCTGGGCACGAGCAATGAGCAGTCTCTCGAACGGACGCTGATCCGGCGGACGTTCGACGTATGGACGCACGAACAGGATCTGCGGCGGGCGCTGGGCGTGCCGGGCAATCTCGACTCCCCCGCCGCCGTCATCAGCCGGGACTTCCTGCTCGACGCGCTGCCGAAGGTCGTCGCGAAGGACGCCGGGGCGCCGCCCGGTTCGGCGGTGGTCTTCGACGTGCACGGTGAGCAGGAGTTCCTGCGGACGGTGCGGGTCAACGAGCAGGGGCGCGGGAAGATCGACAGCAGTGTGTCGCTGGGGCCGACGGTGACGCTGGCCATGGGCTGGGAGACGTACGCGCGGCTGGCGTGCGGGCGGGTGCACCCGGAGTCGGTGGCGGACCGGATCAAGGTGGAGGGCGAGCCGGGGCTGGCGAAGGCGATCCTGCGGGAGTTCTCGATCACGCCGTGAGCAGGCGTGAGCGGGCGGGGCGTACGGCGGTCACCGGGCGTGCGTCCGGCACCGCCGTCGGCCTTCCGGTCGGCCCCGATCACACGGGTACGTGCACCGTCGCCACTCTCGACGCGACGATCCGTTCCTCTTCGCGGCGTTGCGCCCGGGTGCGCAGGCGGAGGATCTGGGACAGGCCGAGGGCCTCCAGGACGAAGACGGAGGCGAAGGCGACGCGGTAGTCGTCGCCGGTCGCGTCCAGGAGGAGGCCGACGGCCAGCAGCGTGGTCATCGAGGCGACGAAGCCGCCCATGTTGACGATTCCGGAGGCCGTGCCCTGTCGTTCGGGCGGGTTCGCGGGGCGGGCGAAGTCGAAGCCGATCATGGAGGCGGGTCCGCAGGCGCCGAGGACGACGCACTCGGTGACCAGCAGCCACATCGGCGCGTGGGCGCCGGGCCAGAAGATGGTGGCGGCCCACAGCAGCGCGGTGGCGGCGACCGTGCCGAGGGCGAGCGGCAGACGGGCGGCGTGGTGGCGGCCGATGACCTGCCCGTAGACGAGCCCTATGGCCATGTTGGACAGGACGACGAGGGTGAGCAGCATCCCGGCGGTGCCCCGGGACAGGCCCTCCGCCTCGACGAGGAACGGCATGCCCCACAGCAGCAGGAAGACCATCGCGGGGAACTGGGTCGTGAAGTGCACCCACATGCCGAGCCGGGTGCCGGGCTCCTGCCAGGCCCGGACGATCTGCCGGCGGACGAATCCGCCGCCGGTGTGGGGGTGCGGGGCGGGCTCGTGGCCCTCGGGGTGGTCCTTGAGGAAGAGCAGCATCAGGACGAGGACGACGACTCCGGCGGCCGCGCTGCCGGCGAAGGTCCGGGTCCAGCCCGCGCTGTGCAGCAGGCGGGCGAGGACGATCGTGGAGATGAGGTTGCCCGCCATCCCGAACAGCGCCGCGACCTGCGCGATCATCGGCCCGCGGCGGGCGGGGAACCAGCGGGCGCCGAGCCGCAGCACGCTGATGAACGTCATGGCGTCGCCGCAGCCGAGCAGGGCGCGGCTGGCCAGGGCCGTGCCGTAGGAGTGGGAGAAGGCGAACGCGAACTGGCCTGCCGTGAAGAGCACGACGCCGAGCGTCAGCACCTTCTTGGTGCCGAGCCGGTCGACCATCAGGCCGACGGGTATCTGCATACCGGCGTAGACGAGCAGCTGGAGTATGGAGAAGGTGGACAGCGCGGAGGCGTTGATGTGGAAGCGTTCGGCGGCGTCGATGCCGGCCACGCCCAGGCTCGTACGGAAGATGATCGCGACGAAGTAGACGCCGACGCCCAGCCCCCACACGGCCATCGCGCGCCGGCCGCCGGGTGGGTCGCCGGGCAGCGCGGCGCCCTGGGTCATCGGATCTCTCCCCGGGCGAGGTTGCGCACCCAGCTGACGTGCTGGTCGATGACGTCGACGGCGGCCTGGGCATCGCCGGCGCGGAGGGCTTCGAGGATCTCGGTGTGCTCGGCGTGGTTCTTGGCGACGCGGTCGGGGTGGGCGTGCATGACGGCGACGCCCATCCGCAGCTGCCGGTCGCGCAGCTGGTCGTAGAGGCGGGAGAGGATCTCGTTGCCGGCGCTGCGGACGATCTCGGCGTGGAAGGCGCGGTCGCTGACGGAGACCGCGGCGAGGTCTCCGGCGGCGGCCTGTCGGCGCATGTCGTCGAGCAGCTCCTCCAGCCGTGTGAGCAGCCGCGCGGACGCGGGCACGGCCTTGGCGGCGGCGTACTTCTCGACCAGCAGGCGGGTCTCGACCACGTCCGCGATCTCCTGCGCGGAGACGGCGAGGACGAGCGCGCCCTTCTTGGGGTAGAGCTTGATCAGCCCTTCGGCCTCCAGCCGCAGCAGCGCCTCCCGCACCGGCGTCCGGGAAACCCCGACCGCCTCGGCCAGGTCGCCCTCGGTGAGCAGCGTTCCGCCTTCGTAGTGACGGTGGAGTACGGCGTCCTTGACGTGGGCGTAGACGCGGTCGGCGGCGGGGGGCTGCTTGGTGCCGGGGACGGGGTCGGCGAGGTGGGCGGTCGGCATGCGTACAGCTTAGATACATCATGTATGCGTGACGAGTGAGCGTCAGCCATCCGGACCGCTCGGGGTGGTCGGACCGTCCGCGGCGTCGACCCGGAGCCGCGGCTATCCGGGCTGTCCCGCCCAGCCGTCCATCGGCGTGATGAAGACGAAGCGCAGGTCCGGGCGCTGTATGGGCAGGAGGACGTGCGTGGTCACATGGATCTCCGCGTTGCCGTGGTACGGCAGCCGGAGACCGAAGACATGGCCGTCGCGGTGCTCCACCACGTCGTGCTCCTCGGACCAGATGCGGCGGCAGTCGGCGTCCGCGTCGAGGATGTCGCGGACCAGGGTGCGCAGTTCGGCGTCGGACGGGTCGCTGTTGGCGGCGACGCGGAGCATGGCGAGGTAGACGCGGGCGCAGCTGTTCTCCCAGTCGAGCATCTGCTCGCGGGCCTCGGGGTCGAGCAGGGCCCAGCGCATGAGGTTCGCGCCGGGTCGCCGGGTCCACGGAAACCACTCGGCCATCAGGGAATTCGCCGCGACGATATTCCAGGCCACGTCGGAGAGATAAGCGGGATACGAAACCTGCTGTTCCAGCAGCGACTTGACGCCGTGCGGCAGGTCCTTTCGGTCCCGGACGAGTTCGGGCGGGCGGCGGCCGCAGACCGCGAGAAAGAGCGTGAGGGTTTCCGCCTCGCTCAGCCGGAGGGCTGCCGCGACCCTCAGCAGAAAGCTTTCGGAGAAGTCCTGGCGACGCCCCGCCTCCAGGGCGCGGTACCAGCCCTCGCTGACCCCCGTCAGCCGTGCCACATGCGCCTGGGAGAGCCGCCTGCCGGGGCGGGGGACCGTGCCGCGCAGCTCGGGGACGGTCCGGGCGTCGACCCGGGCGCGCCACGCGCGGAGGAGGCGGCTGATGGATTCGCCATCCACGCGGTCGACGCCGTCCACGCGTCCTCCCAATCCGACACTGCAAGTGTTGGTCAATCCTAAGTAAATTGCCGAGCACGGGCCATTCCACCTTCTGCCAGGGTGGTTTTTCCCGAGGCCGCTCCGTTTGACGACGAAGGGCCCGGACGCCGCTCTCTCCTCACTGGAGGGGGGTGAGGAGGGAGCGTCCGGGCCCTTTGTCCATGGGTTCGCCTTTTGGCGATTACCCCGGCCGGCAGAATCGTTTTGAATTCAACCGACCGTGGTGATCAACGCCGTCCGGCCGTCAGCCCCAGGTGATCAGGCGCTGCGGGTTCTCCAGGACCGCCGCGATGTCCGCGAGGACCTTCGAGCCGAGCTCGCCGTCGACCAGGCGGTGGTCGAAGGAGAGCGCCAGGGTCGTCACCTGGCGGGGCTTGACCTTGCCCTTGTGGACCCATGGCTGGAGCTTGACCGCGCCGAAGGCCAGGATCGCGGACTCGCCCGGGTTGAGGATGGGCGTGCCGGTGTCGACGCCGAAGACGCCGACGTTGGTGATCGTGACCGTGCCGCCGGACATCTGCGCCGGGCTGGTCTTCCCCTCGCGCGCGGTGGCGATCAGCTCGCCCAGCGCCGCCGACAGCTCAGGGAGGGTCTTCGCCCCCGCGTCCTTGATGTTCGGCACGATCAGGCCGCGCGGCGTGGCGGCCGCGATGCCGAGGTTGACGTAGTCCTTGCGGACGATCTCCTGGTTGGCCTCGTCCCAGGCGGCGTTGACGTCCGGATTCCGCTTGATCGCGACGAGCAGCGCCTTGGCGACCAGCAGCAGCGGATTGACCCGCAGCCCGGCCATGTCCGGGTCGGTCTTCAGCTTCTGTACGAGCTTCATCGTGCGGGTCACGTCGACGGTGATGAACTCCGTGACGTGCGGCGCGGTGAAGGCGCTGGCCACCATCGCCTGTGCGGTGGCCTTGCGGACGCCCTTGACGGGGATCCGGGTCTCCCGGGCGGCGAGGTCCCCGGGGGCCGCCTGGGCCGCCGGTGCCGCCTCCGCCACGACACCGGGGGCGGCGACCGCCTGCGCGGGTGCCGTCCGCTCCACGGCGGCGGTGGCCGCGGCGTGCACGTCCTCCCGGGTCACCACGCCGTCCGCGCCCGTCGGGGTGACGGTGGCGAGGTCGATGCCGAGGTCCTTGGCGAGCTTGCGGACCGGCGGCTTGGCCAGCGGCCGGTCGCCACCGGCGGCGGGCGGGACGGGAGCGGCCGGGGCGGCGGGCGCGGCAGGGGCCGGCACCGTGTGCCCGTTCAGCTCCGCCTGCACCGCGGCCGCCACCGAGGACTCCGCCCCGGGCCGTTCCTTGCGCGCCCGGCGCTTCGTCGACGAGGGCGCGGCCCCGTACCCGACGAGCACGGCCTGCCGGCCCTGCGTCTCGGGCTCGGGCTCGGCGGCGGGCGCCGCCGGCGCGGCGGCCTCGGCGGGCCCGGCCCCCGGGTTCGTGTCCACGGAGATGATCGCCGTGCCCACGTCCACGGTCGTGCCCTCGGCGAAGCGCAGCTCGTGCACCACGCCGTCGAACGGGATCGGCAGCTCCACGGCCGCCTTGGCGGTCTCCACCTCGCAGACCACCTGCCCGTCGGAGACGGTGTCCCCGACGGCCACGTACCACTTGAGGATCTCGGCCTCGGTGAGCCCCTCGCCCACGTCGGGCATCTTGAACTCGCGGAAGCGCTGGTCGTTGGCAGTGCTTGCAGTCATCGTCACGGCTCTCCTGTCCCCCTCAGTACGCCAGCGCGCGGTCGACGGCGTCGAGCACCCGGTCCAGACCCGGCAGGTACTCGTCCTCCAGCCGGGACGGCGGATACGGCGCGTGGTAACCGCCGACCCGCAGCACCGGGGCCTCCAGGTGGTAGAAGCAGCGCTCGGTGATCCGGGCGGCGATCTCCGCGCCCGTGCCCAGGAAGACCGGCGCCTCGTGGACGACGACCAGCCGGCGGGTGCGCTCCACCGACGCCTGGATCGCGTCGAAGTCGACGGGCGACATCGAACGCAGGTCCAGCACCTCCAGGGACTTGCCCTCCTCCTCGGCCGCGGCGGCGGCCTCCAGGCAGGTCTTCACCATCGGCCCGTACGCGGCCAGGGTCAGGTCCGTGCCGGGGCGGACGACGGCCGCGGCGTGCAGCGGCGCGGGGATCGCGTCCCGGTCGAGCTCGGACTTGTCGTGGTAGCGGCGCTTGGGCTCGAAGTAGATGACCGGGTCGTCGCTCTGGATGGCCTGCTGGAGCATCCAGTAGGCGTCCGAGGCGTTCGACGGGGAGATCACCTTCAGGCCCGGCACGTGCGCGAACAGCGCCTCGGGGGACTCGCTGTGGTGCTCGACGGCGCCGATCGCGCCGCCGTAGGGGATGCGGATGACGACCGGCAGCTTGATCTTGCCGAGCGCGCGGGCGTGCATCTTGGCGAGCTGGGTGACGATCTGGTCGTACGCCGGGAAGACGAACCCGTCGAACTGGATCTCCACCACCGGCCGGTAGCCGCGCAGGGCCAGGCCGATCGCGGTGCCGACGATGCCGGACTCGGCGAGCGGGGTGTCGATGACCCGGTCCTCGCCGAAGTCCTTCTGCAGGCCGTCGGTGACGCGGAAGACGCCGCCGAGCTTGCCGACGTCCTCACCCATGATCAGGACCTTGGGGTCGTTCTCCAGCGCGGTGCGCAGCGAGGCGTTGATCGCCTTGACGATGGAGAGCTTCTCGGCGGCCATCAGTTGCTCTCCTCTGCGAAGGACGCCTGGTACGCGGCGAATTGTGCGCGCTCCTCGTCGACGAGGGCGTGGCCGTCGGCGTAGATGTTCTCGAAGATCGCCATGTTGTCGGGGTCCGGCATGGTGCGGACGGCGTCGCGCACCCGCTTGGCGAGCGCGTCGGACTCGGTCTCCAGCGCGGCGAAGAACGCCTCGTCGGCGTGGCCCTCGCGCTCCAGGTGGGTGCGCAGCCGCAGGATCGGGTCCTTGGCCTCCCACAGCTCGCGCTCCTCGTCCCGGCGGTACTTCGTCGGGTCGTCGGAGGTGGTGTGGGCGCCCATGCGGTACGTGAACGCCTCGATGAGCATCGGGCCCTGGCCGGTGCGGGCGCGCTCCAGCGCGGCGCGGGTGACCGCCAGGACGGCGAGGACGTCGTTGCCGTCGACGCGCACGCCGGGGAAGCCGTAGCCCTGGGCGCGCTGGTAGAGCGGGACGCGGGTCTGCCGCTCGGTGGGCTCGGAGATGGCCCACTGGTTGTTCTGGCAGAAGAACACCACGGGGGCGTTGTAGACGGCCGAGAAGGTGAACGCCTCGGCCACGTCGCCCTGGCTGGAGGCGCCGTCGCCGAAGTAGGCGATCACGGCGGAGTCGGCACCGTCCTTGGCCACCCCCATGGCGTAACCGGTCGCGTGCAGCGCCTGCGAGCCGATGACGATCGTGTAGAGGTGGAAGTTGTTCTCGTTGGGGTCCCAGCCGCCGTGGTTCACGCCACGGAACATGCCGAGCAGGTTGGTCGGGTCGACCCCGCGGCACCAGGCGACGCCGTGCTCGCGGTAGGTGGGGAAGACGTAGTCGTCGGGGCGGGTGGCCCGGCCGGAGCCGATCTGCGCGGCCTCCTGGCCGAGCAGCGAGGCCCACAGGCCCAGCTCGCCCTGGCGCTGGAGCGTCGTCGCCTCGGCGTCGAAGCGGCGGGTCAGCACCATGTCCCGGTACAGGCCGCGCAGTTCTTCGGGCGTCAGGTCGATGGAGTAGTCGGGGTGCTCGACCCGCTCGCCCTCCGGGGTCAGCAGCTGTACGAGCTCGGGCTCGCCCGCACCGGCGGCCGTCTTGGCCCCGGCCCGCTTGCTGCTGCCACGGCGCGGCTTGCGCGCGGCAGTGCTGTCCACAGTCACGTGTGCTCCTCCGTCTGTCCGGCCCCCGGGGTCGCCGGCGGCCAGAGGGGGTCCCCCCGCCGTGAGACAGGGGAAGGCTCGCTCGATCCCCGACGGCACACGGGGTGGGTGTGCCGAGGCCGGAACCGGGCGTGACAGGTGCCCCGGCTAAAGGCCTGCAATAAGCACGTTACCCAGAAGGCCGCATTCCTGCGAAACCCCGCCTGACCTGCAATTTTGCTTGGATTTCCAAGTAAATCGAGAAAGCGGGGCAACGCTCCTGGTCACGTCCTTGTGAGCACAGCCCGTGCGAGCTGCCGGAACGACCGCACGTTATCCCGGAGGACAAGAGCAGGGGAAGACTTGGTGTGTGAGACTGGCACTGTGCCCGAACAACGAAAAATCACGGTATTTCTGCTCGACGACCATGAAGTCGTCAGGCGTGGCGTGCACGAGATGCTCTCCGTGGAGGCCGACATCGAGGTCGTCGGCGAGGCCGGAACGGCCGCCGACGCCTTGGTGCGCATTCCGGCGACGCGGCCGGACGTCGCTGTTCTGGACGTACGTCTCCCGGATGGCAGCGGGGTGGAAGTCTGTCGGGAAATCCGCTCCCAGGACGAGAACATCAAATGCCTGATGCTCACCTCCTTCGCGGATGACGAAGCGTTGTTCGACGCGATCATGGCGGGCGCGTCCGGTTACGTACTGAAAGCGATCCGTGGCAATGAGCTGCTCTCGGCCGTACGGGATGTCGCGGCCGGGAAATCCCTGCTGGATCCCGTGGCGACCGCCCGCGTGCTGGAGCGGCTGCGCGACGGCAAGGACCGCAAGGGCGACGGCCGGCTCGCGACGCTGACCGACCAGGAGCGGCGGATCCTGGACCTGATCGGCGAGGGCATGACCAACCGGGCCATCGGCGAGCGGCTGCACCTCGCCGAGAAGACGATCAAGAACTATGTCTCCAGCCTGCTCTCCAAGCTGGGCATGGAGAGGCGCTCGCAGGCGGCCGCGTACGTCGCCCGCCTCCAGGCGGAAAAACGCTGACCTGCGACTTCTGCCCCGAGCGCACCCCTGGACACCCCTAAAAGGGTGATTCGGGACCAACGTCCTGAAGTAAAGGGGCGGGTGCCCCTATAGGGCCGTGGGGCGAGAGGGCACAGTGGTGACCATGTTCTCCGCGCCCACCGGGCCCTCAGACGGTCACGACGCCGGTCACGGCGACCGCGACCAGTACCGCGCGCTCGAACTGCTCGGCCGCACCCCCTACGGCAGGGTGTCGGTCAGCATGCGCGCGCTGCCCTTCGTCACCGTCGCCCGCCACATCGTGGCCGGCCGCCAGGTCCTGCTGCGCCTCCACGGCGGTTTCGGCTACGCCCAGGCGTGCGACGGCAACGTCGTCGCGTACGGCGCCGACAACCTCAGCGACCGCCCCGAGGGCGACGAGGACGTCTGGACCGTGCAATTCGTCGGCACCGCACGGCTCTTCACCCCCGGCCCCGCCGAGCTCGACCGCTTCGGCCGTCCCCCGCGCACCGCGGACGCCGCGCCCTTCGAGCCCGAATACCTGTGCATCGAACCGCAGTTCATCACCCTCCACCGCCTGGAAGGCGTCCCGGCACGACAGGTCGCGCACTCAGCCTGATCTAACATTTGGAGCGTGCCGCGCTCACTTGTCCCCTCTCTCGCCTCTCCCCCCGGGGGACTTCAGGGGGACGGCGGCCTCCCGGGGCCCGGCGACGACACCCTGCACGCACTCCTGCGCCGCTACGGACAGGCCGGCGAGCCGGTCTCCTGCGTGCCGCTGACCGAGGGCCTCCTCAACCGCGGCTACCGCCTCGTCACCACCCGCGGCCACTTCTTCCTCAAGCACCACCTCGACGGCGACCACGCTGCCATCGCCCGCCAGCACGACGTCACCCTGCGCCTGGCCGCCCTCGGCCTGCCCGTGGCGCCGCCCGTCGCCGACCGCGAGGGCTCCACCGTCACCGTCCTCGACGGCCGCTGCTACGCCCTCCACCCCTGGATCGAGGGCCGCCACCGCGCCGGCGGCGAGCTGACCCACGCCCAGTCCCGCCGGCTGGGCGCGCTGCTGGGCCATGTGCACATGTGCCTGGAGAAGGTCTGCCTGGAGGCCGAGGGGGACGACGAGGCCCTGCAACGCCCTGAGAGGCCGCCTGTGGGCCTCTCAGGGGTGGGACAGGACGATGACGCCTCCGCGGATCCCCAGGACACGTACGCCCTCATCGAGGACCTTCTCGCGCTCGTTCGCCGCGGCCCCCGCGACTCCTTCGACGAACTCGCCGAGCACCGGCTCGTCGAACGCCGCGCCCTCCTGGAGCGCCACGCCCACCGCCGGCCTGCCGCCGCCCCCGCCCGCGGCTGGGTGCACGGCGACTTCCACCCGCTCAACCTGCTCTACCGGGGCGGCGAGCCCGCCGCGATCGTCGACTGGGACCGCCTGGGCGTCCAGCCCCGCGCCGAAGAGGCCGTACGGGCCGCCGTGATCTTCTTCCTGCGCCCCGACGGCACGCTGGACCTCGCGAAGATACGCCCCTACGCGCGCGCGTACCGGCGCGCGTGCGGCGCGGGAACGGCGGAACTGGCGGCGGCGGTGCACCGGGTGTGGTGGGAGCGGCTCAACGACTTCTGGATGCTGCGCTGGCGCTACCAGCTGGGCGACCACCGCGCCGACCCCGGTTTCCCGGCGTCGGCGGCGCTGTCGGTGTGGTGGACGCACGCGTACGAGGACGTACGCGACGCGTTCACCGACTGAACGGCGGCGGGCGGTCAGCCCGTGACGCCGGTGGCACCCTGGACGGTGCCGGCGTTGGCGCCGCCCTGGTTGGTGTTGCCACTGGTGGTCGTATTGCCGTTGGTGCTGCCGGTCGCCCCGCCGGGGTCGGCGCTCGCCGACGGCTTGTTGTCGCCGCCGGTCGTGCCGCCGGTCGTGGTGTCGCTGGATGCCGAGGAGTGGCCCGAGGGCTCGCTCGAAGCGCCGTTCGTCGGCTCGTTCGAGTGACGCCTGGTCGGCTCGTCGGTCACGTCCTCGTCGCCGGTCGAGGGCTCGGTGACGCCGCCGTTGCCCGTGGTGCCACCGCCGGTCTGCGGGGCGGGGCTCTCCTTGCGGGGGCTGTGGGAGGGACTGGGGTTGGAAGGGGACGAGGAGACAGAGGGCTTCTTCTTCTCGTGCTGGGCGCCGCCACCCGTCTTGCTCATATTTATGGCGTAGACCACGCCCGCCGCGATCGCGAGCACGGCGAGCACCGCGACCAGCAGCATCCTGCCCTTGCTGCCGCCGTTGCCACGACCCCGGCCGCCGTTGCCGCCGTAGCCGCCGTCGTCACCGCCGCGGGACGGGATGAGCGGCTGCTGCGAGGTGTTGCCGTGCACCGGGTGCGGCATGGCGGTGGTGCCGGCCATGCCGCCCATGCCGAGGGCCTGGGTGGCGGCGGTGGCGTGCGCGACCGGGCCGGTGTCCCAGCTGCCGGTGTGGGCGCCGCCCTCGTTGAGCATCTGCAGCGCGTACTGGACCAGCCCGCGCATCTCCTCCGCGCTCTGGAACCGGTCGTCCGGGTCCTTGGCGAGGGAGCGCATGACCAGCCCGTCGAGCTCGGGCGGCAGGCTGCCGAGGACCTGCGACGGCGGTACGGGAGTGTCCTGAACGTGCTGGTAGACGACCGAAAGCGGGGTCTCGCCGGTGAACGGCGGGCGCAGCGCGAGCAGTTCGTAGAGCAGGCAGCCGGTGGCGTAGAGGTCCGAGCGCGCGTCGACGGTCTTGCCCAGGGCCTGCTCGGGCGACAGGTACTGCGGGGTGCCCATGACCATGCCGGTCTGGGTCATGGTGGACGCCGCGCCGTGCAGGGCGCGGGCGATGCCGAAGTCCATGACCTTGACGGCGCCGGCGTTGGTGATGATGACGTTGGCGGGCTTGATGTCGCGGTGGACGATGCCGTGCTGGTGGCTGTAGGCCAGCGCTTCCAGCACACCCGAGACGATGATGAGGGCCTGCTCGGGCGGCGGTGCCTCGGCATCGAGCAACAGGTCGCGGATGGTGCGGCCTTCAACCAACTCCATGACGATGTACGGCACGACGTTGCGGCCGACGGTGTCCTCGCCCGAGTCGTAGACGGCCACCACCGCGTGGTGGTTGAGGCCTGCGACCGACTGCGCCTCGCGCGTGAAGCGCGCCTTGGAGACCGGGTCCTCGGCGAGGTCGGAGCGGAGCAGCTTCACCGCGACCGTGCGGCCGAGGCGTACGTCCTCGGCGGCGAACACCTCTGCCATGCCGCCGCGGCCGAGGCGGTGGGTGAGGCGGTAGCGGCCGTCGCCGACCAGTCCGCCATTACCCCACATTTCAGGCACATCGGGCATACCGCCCCCGTTGGCGTCAGGGTCCATCGGACCCTGGGCGCTCTGCGTCTGTGCCATCAGTCCTCGCCGTCGTGTCTGGCCGCTTCGCGCGGGAGGCGCTGCGGGGAAAACGGTCTTCCGTTAAGGCACGCTACAGGCTCCAGGCCGCGCGCCGGTCCGGGATGGACGCGCTATCAAACCTGGATGGGCCTGAGCAAGGCAAATCTCGTGACGGCTTGTCGCGCATCCCGTCACGGAACGGGCACGCGGCTTGACGTGCCCGTGGCCTCGGGCAGACTTGGCCGAGATATATCGCACGGAGCCGGAACCAATCCGGTCCCAGTACGTCAGGCAGTGCGCCCAAGGGGGAAGTAGAACGATGAGCCAGGACGGCGCACAAGGCCGCTACGCGGGCCGGTCTGTCAATGGCGGCCGCTACCAGCTGCGCGACCTGCTGGGCGAAGGCGGCATGGCCTCGGTCCACCTGGCGTACGACAGCGTCCTGGACCGCCAGGTCGCCATCAAGACACTGCACACCGAGCTGGGGCGCGAGGCGTCCTTCCGCGAGCGGTTCCGGCGCGAGGCGCAGGCCGTCGCCAAGCTCACACACACCAACATCGTCTCGGTATTCGATACGGGCGAGGACGACCTCGACGGCTCGACCATGCCGTACATCGTCATGGAGTACGTCGAGGGCCAGCCGCTGCGCTCCGTGCTCGACACCGACGTCCGGCAGTACGGCGCCATGCCCACCGAGAAGGCGCTGAAGATCACCGCCGATGTGCTGGCCGCGCTCGAGGTCAGCCATGAGATGGGCCTGGTCCACCGGGACATCAAGCCCGGCAACGTGATGATGACCAAGCGCGGCGTGGTCAAGGTCATGGACTTCGGCATCGCCCGCGCCATGCAGTCGGGCGTCACCTCGATGACCCAGACCGGCATGGTCGTCGGCACCCCGCAGTACCTCTCGCCGGAGCAGGCGCTGGGGCGCGGCGTCGACGCACGTTCGGACCTGTATTCGGTCGGCATCATGCTCTTCGAGCTGCTGACCGGGCGGCTGCCGTTCGACGCCGATTCGCCGCTGGCCATCGCGTACGCGCACGTCCAGGAGGAGCCGGTCGCGCCCTCCTCGATCAACCGCTCGATCCCGCCGGCCGTCGACGCGCTCGTGGCCCGGGCCCTGAAGAAGAACCCGAACGAGCGCTTCCCCAGCGCCGAGTCGATGCGGGACGAGTGCGCGCGGGTGGCGGGCACGGCGCAGTCCGCGGCCTCGCCGATCATCATCGCGGGCGGTCCGCCGGCGCGCAGCGGCGCGGGCGTCGGCTCGGCCGTCTTCCCGCCCGTCGACCAGCAGACCGCCGCGCCCGGCCCGCAGGGCGTCCAGACGCCGTACCAGCCGCCCGCAGCGGGCCCGTACGGCGGCTACGGGCCCTCGACCCCGCCCCCGGGGCCGCAGGGCTACCAGACGCCCGCCCAGGGCTTCCAGAGCGGTCCGGCCACCCCGCCTCCGTACGTTCCGGCGCCCGCGCCGTCCGGCGGCGGCAAGAGCAACAAGCCGGTCATCATCGGCTCGGGCGTCGTCGCCGTCCTCGCGGTGATCGGCGTGATCGCGGCGATCGCCCTCAACGGCAACGGCGACAAGGGCAACGAGGCGAACAACGGCAAGGCGTCCCAGGCACCGGTGACCGGCGCCCCGGCGGGCGGCACGACCGGCGGCTCCACGGGCGGGACGACGGGCGCCACCGGCGGCACGCAGAGCAAGCACAAAGAGGGCGACCGGTCCAAGGCCATCAACAAGGAAAAGTGCACGAAGGCCTACGAGTACTACAACGACAAGTCGAAGAAGTCGGCGCCCGACTTCAGCTACTTCTACGTCGACTCGGTCAAGGAGTGCCTGCAGGCGGCCGGCTGGAAGTACCGCATCGACCAGCAGAACGAGAACACTTGGGGCAAGGGCACGGTGCTCGGCCAGACGCCCAAGGAAGGCGACCCGTTCGACCCGAAGTCGCCGAGCGACATGTTCGTGCTGACCGTGTCGACGGGTGACCCGGCGTCGTAACCGCGGGAGCTCTTACGCGTGTGCCCGGTACGTCCTGAGCGGACGTACCGGGCACACGCGCAAGCCGGCCCTCGGGCTTGCGGGGACGGCCTTCGCAGAGGCTTTACAGAGAGCTTTTACAGGGGGCTCTTACAGATACGGGCCGGAGCGTGCTCCGCCGTGCTGGGGGCCCTCGCCGTCGTCGTCGCCGAGGACGCCGGGCGGCAGGGCCCTGCGCATCTGCTCCAACTGGGCGCGGGCCGCCATCTGCTGGGCGAACAGCGTGGTCTGGATGCCGTGGAAGAGCCCTTCCAGCCAGCCGACCAACTGTGCCTGCGCGATGCGCAGTTCCGCCTCGGTGGGGATCGTGTCATCGGTGAAGGGCAGGGAGAGGCGCTCCAGCTCGTCGACGAGCTCGGGCGCCAGCCCGTCCTCCAGCTCACGGACGGAGCTGTGGTGGATCTCCTTGAGCCGGACCCGGCTCGCCTCGTCCAGAGGCGCTGCCCGTACTTCCTCCAGAAGCTGCTTGATCATGCTGCCGATGCGCATGACCTTCGCGGGCTGTTCGACCATCTCCGTCACGGGGACCTCGCGCGACTCGTCGTCACCTTCCCCGTTGCCGGGGTTGGTGCTGCCGAGAGCCATGCCGTCCGGGCCTACGACCAGGACTTGCGGGCTCTCCTGCGACCGTTCATTCCTCGGCATATCCATGCCGCCATTCTCTCGCACATGTGATTTCCCCCAGGTGATGCCCCCGCACACGCCTGATCCACCGTGCGTCCCGTCCCGGCGCGCGCCCCCTGTTCACCTCGCGCGCCGTAGCCGCAGGGCGAAGAAGCCGAGTCCCAGGCCGGTGAGGGCCATCCCGGTGCCCAGCGGCAGGACGCGCATGACGTGGTCCGCGTCGGCCATGGGCTTTCCGCGCCGGGTCCCGGCTCCGGGGGGCGCGGGCTCCGCTTCGTACGCCTTCGGAGGTGGCCCCTGAGGGTGCGGCCGGCCGGCTTCGGCCTGGTCGTGGGGGTGCGGGCCGGGCTCGGGCCGGGCCGGGCCGGTGGCCGGGCGGCCCGGGGTGGACGGCGTGTCGGACGGCCGGTCGGAGGAGGTGCCCGCGCCGTCCGCGGCGGGTGGGCTCTCCGGCGCGGACGCCGGTTCGGTGGCCCGGCCGGGGTGCGTACGGCCCTCTCCCGCGGTGTTGCCGGCGAGCGTGTCGTCCGTGGCGGCGCCCGGCGACGGGGGCGGCAGGGGCGGGGGCGGCGGCGCCGGGAGCGAGGTGGGCGCGACGCGGGCGGCGGGCGGCGACGTGTCGGCCGAGGGAAGGGCGGCGGGCGGGTCGGGGCGCTGCGCGCCCTGCGTGGCGGAGGCGGCCAGGACGACCAGGACGACGGCCGCCAGGACCGGCCCGGCCGGCGAAACGGCCCGCCGGGCCAGGGATATCGCGCGCGCTCCTCCGACCACGTCCTCACCCTCACACGCCGCCCGCCACGCGGCGCGCTGAGCGGCCGTGCGGGTGACGGCGCGTGCGAGGGTGACGGGGGCGTGCGGGGCGACGGCGCGTACGCCTCGGGGGTCTCGGGGGCTTCGGCGGTCTCGAGGGCTCAGGTCAGCCGTTGGTGAGGATGACCTTGCCCACGTGCGAGCTCTGCTCCACGACGCGGTGCGCCTCGGCCGCGTCCCGCATCGGCATCGTCCGGTCGACCACTGCCCGTACCCGCCCGCCGGCGATCAGCGGCCAGACGTGCTCCCGCACCGCCGCCACGATCGCCGCCTTCTCCTGGAGCGGCCGGCTCCGCAGGGACGTGCCCAGCACCGCGGCCCGCTTGGTGAGCAGCGCGCCCAGGTCCAGTTCGGCCGTCCGGCCGCCCTGGAGGCCGATGATGACCAGACGGCCGCTGACGGCGAGGGCGTCGACGTTCCGGGCGAGGTACTTCGCGCCGACGATGTCGAGGACGACATCGGCGCCGACGCCGCCCGTCACCTTGCGCAGCTCCTCGACGAAGTCCTGCTCGCGGTAGTCGATGAGGATGTCCGCGCCCAGCTCGCGGCAGCGCTCCAGCTTGTCCTGGCTGCCGGCCGTGACGGCCACGCGCGCGCCGACCGCCTTCGCCAGCTGGACGGCCATCGTGCCGATGCCGCTGCCGCCACCGTGGACCAGGAACGTCTCGCCGGGGCTCAGGTGGGCGACCATGAAGACGTTGGACCATACGGTCGCGGTGACCTCGGGCAGGCAGGCCGCCGTGACGAGGTCCATGCCGTCCGGTACGGGCAGCAACTGCCCCGCCGGCACACAGACCTTCTCCGCGTAACCGCCACCCGCCAGCAGGGCGCACACCTCGTCGCCGACCGCCCAGCCGCTCACCCCGGGGCCGAGCGCGGCGATCCGGCCGGAGCACTCCAGGCCGGGGTACGGGGAGGCGCCGGGCGGCGGGTCGTAGAAGCCCTGACGCTGCACCACATCGGCGCGGTTGACGGCGCTGGCGACGATGTCGACCAGCACCTCGCCCTCGCCGGGTACGGGGTCGGGCACCTCGGTCCACACCAGGGCCTCGGGGCCGCCGGGTTCGGTAATGGTGATCGCATACATGTCCGCGAGGCTACCCCCGGGTCCTGCGGCGGATCGGGGAACACATCGCGGAACATGGAGCGCATGGTTACCGCGCCCCCCACCGGCAAGGCGACCGGACGCTCCCTGCTCCGGTCGCTCTGGCACCGCACCCGGAGCGAGAGCGAGGACGACGCGGAGGCCGGGCGCGCCATCGTGATGCCCGTCCAACAGGTGGCGGCCCCCCTGCGGCAGGTGCTGCGCCGGCTCGTCATGGCGCTGTCCGTCCTGGCCGCCACGACCCTGCTCGTCCACTTCGACAGCGGCGGCTACCACGACAACTCCGACGGCGCCGTGGACTTCCTCGACTCGGCCTACTACGCGACCGTCACCCTGTCGACCACCGGCTACGGCGACATCACGCCCGTGAGCGACGCGGCGCGGCTGACGAACATCTTCGTGATCACGCCTTTGCGCGTGCTGTTCCTGATCATTCTGGTCGGCACCACCCTGGAGGTGCTGACCGAACGGACCCGCCAGCAAGTGCGCGTCCACCGCTGGAGGTCCCGGATGCGAGAGCACACCGTCGTCGTCGGATACGGCACCAAGGGCCGGCACGCGATCGAGACCCTGCTCGGGCAGGGCAAGCCCAAGGAGAAGATCGTCGTGGTCGACCCGCAGAAGAAGGCGGTGGACGCCGCGGCGGGCGACGGCCTGGTGGGCGTCCTGGGCGACGGGACGCGCTCCGACACGCTGCTGCGTGCGGAGCTGCAACGGGCCGCGCAGGTCGTGGTCTGCACCGAGCGGGACGACACCGCCGCCCTGGTCACCCTCACCGCGCGGCAGCTCAACAAGCACGCCACGATCGTCGTCGCCGTGCGGGAGGACGAGAACGTGCCGCTGCTGCGGCAGAGCGGTGCCAACACGGTCGTGACGAGCTCCAGCTCGGCCGGCCGGCTGCTGGGCATGTCGATGATGAGCCCGAACGTCGGCTCGGTGCTGGAGGACCTGCTGACGTACGGGAACGGGCTGGACGTCGTCGAACGGCCCGTCACCAAGCGGGAGGCGGGGAGCTCGCCGCGCGACTGCGAGGACCTCGTCGTCGCGGTCGTCCGGGGCCACCGGCTGCTGCACTTCACGGATCCGGAGGCGGCGACGCTGCACCTCGCGGACCGGGTGATCACGATCAAGCAGGCGGGGGCCGGGCAGGGGGCAGGGGGCTGACGCCGCTCGCGGCTGTCCGTCAGCCCGCGACGGCGGCGCTCCAGGGGAGGTCGAGGATGCCGACGCCGGCGCCCTGAGCCGCTCCGCCCGGCGGGACGACGGCGAGCGCGTCGGCGGACGCGAGGCCGCGCAGCATGGCGGGGCCGTGGAAACGCAGCGGCCGCACGCGGTCATGGCGCTCGTGGACCACCGGTACGAGGCGGGTGTCGGCGGGGTGTCCCTGCACGGACTCCGTCAGCCCGGCCCGGTAAGGGGCGGGCGCGGGGCGCGCGGAGAGCGTACGGAGCAGCGGCTCGGCGAGCGTCAGCAGGCCGGAGACGGCGGCGAGGGGGTTGCCGGGCAGCCCCACCAGGTGGCGCCCGGGCGCGAGGCGGGCGAGCAGCATCGGGTGCCCCGGGCGGACGGCGACACCGTCGACCAGCAGCTCCGCGTCGAGGCGGCGCAGGGTGGGGTGGACGTGGTCGACGGGGCCGGAGGCGGTGCCACCGGTGGTGATCACGAGGTCGGCGGTGGACGCGGCGAGCGCGTCGTACAGCGCTTCGGCGTCGTCGCCGAGGCGCCGGGTCGAGGTCACCTCGACGCCGAGGGCGCGCAGCCAGGGGCCGAGCATGGGGCCGAGCGCGTCCCGGATGCGCCCGCCGCGCGGGAGGCCCTCGTGCAGCAGTTCGTCGCCGAGTACGAGCACTTCGGCGCGGGGGCGGCGGGTGACGTACAGCTGGTCGTAGCCCGCGGCGGCGGCCAGGCCGAGGACGGCGGGGGTCACGAGGGTGCCCTGGGGCAGGAGTTGATCGCCACGCCGGCACTCCTGGCCGCGGGGGCGGATGTCCTGCCCGTGGGTGACGTGGCGGGTGGCGTAGAGCTCGTCCTGCTCGGTCACCTCGCCGTGCTCGCTGCGCAGGACGGCGGTGGCCCCGGGCGGTATGCGCGCACCCGTGGCGATGCGGACCGCGAGCCCGTCGCGCAGGGGCGCCGAGAGGGTGTGACCGTCGCCGGCGAGGATGCCGGCGGAGCCCGCCGGGCCGTCCTGAGGGAGCCGCCAGGGCCCGGGCCCGGAGACCGCCCAGCCGTCCATGGCGGAGGAGTCGAACGACGGCAGATCGGTGAGTGCGACGAGCGACGCGGCGAGAACCTGACCGAGGGCGTCGTCGAGGGCCCGGTCAGCGGGCGGCAGGGCCGCGACGGCACGCGCGGCGACGGCACGCGCGTCGGGCCAGGGGGTGGCGGGAGGGGGCATGGGGGTGGTCGCTTCGGGAGCGGTCGCTCGGGGGGAGCGGGAGGGGGGTTCGGGGGTAGGGGGCTTGTCGGCGGGTCGTTCGTCGACGAACAGGAACTCGTAATCGCGGGGGGAGGGGGAGTCGCCGGGGTCACCGAGGTCACCGGGACCGCCGGCGGATGTGTCGCGGGCCGCGTCGCGTGCGGAGGTCCCGCAGGTGGGGGCACCGCAGGCGCATGTCCCGCAGGTGGCCTCCGTGTCGCCGGGGCCGGTGGGGTGGCCGGCACCGCCATCGCGGCCATCGATGCCGCCGCGACCGTGACCGCCGCCGAGCCCGTCGCGGCTGTCACCGAGCCCATGCGGGCCGCCAGAGCCACCGCGGCCCTTGTCCCGCCGGTCGTCGGCGAGGAGCGCCAGTGCCTCGTCGGCGGCGCGGTCGAGCGCGGACGGCGCTTCCGGATCGGTCACCGCGGCTCTCCGGGGGCTCCGGGCCGGTCGGACGGGCCGGACGGGCCGGGCTGGCCCAGCCGGTCGTCCTTGATGCCGTCGGCGGCGGAGGCGGCCGACTCCTCCGCCCAGCGCTGGGCGAGCGCCACCGCCTTGCGGGTCGCCTCCGCGACCGCTTCCGGGCCACCGCCGCGCTGGGCGGCCGCGTAGCCCACGAGGAACGTCGTCAGGGGCGCGGCCGGGCGGGCCACGCCGTGCGCCGCGTCGCGTGCGAGGTCGAGGAGGGCCATCGTGTCGACATCGAGGTCGATGCCGAGTTCGGCCTTGGCAGCGGAGATCCATTCATCGAGCACGCTCCCATCGTCCCTGATGCGCGCGCGGGCCGTGGCGACGTCCTCCCAGGTGTCACAGTCGAAGGACGCCGTGGCGTGGGTGAGCCGGCCGAGCGACAGCTCGGCCGTGAGGAGGCGGAGGGGGAGCCCGGCGAGGGAACCGTGCTCGGTCGCGAGCAGCGCGAGCTCACGGCGCAGGGACTCGGTGCGGTAGGCGGCGACCAGCGGCTGGTCGCGCCCGTCGGGGTCGGCGAGCAGCACCCCGTCCACGCCGTCCCCGGCACCGGCGGCAGCGGCGCGCAGCGCCCGTACCGTGTCGGCCCGCAGGAAGGGCAGGTCGGCGGAGAGGACGAGCGTGGTGGCCGCGGCCGTGTGCGTCAGCCCGGCCGCGAGCCCGGCGAGCGGGCCGCCGCCGGGCGGCCGCTCACGGGCCCAGCGCACGGCCCGTACGGTCGGGCGGCGCGGCCCCACCACGACGGTGGACCCGGCGTCCGCGCACGCGTCGAGCACCCGGTCCAGCAACGTGCGCCCGCCCACGCGCAGGCCGGGCTTGTCGGCCCCGCCCAGCCTGCGCGCCGCGCCTCCGGCGAGCACTACGGCGTCATAGTCAGTCACCCGTCGAGTATGGCCGCGCCCGCGTACGGCGGGCGAGGCCTCCCGGCGCGAACCTCACCGACCACTCAGGCGCACCCCGCGCCTACAGTCACACGGACCGCAGAAGCACCGCGGGCTGCTCGACGCAGTCGGCCACGTACCGCAGGAATCCTCCGGCCGTGCCTCCGTCGCAGACCCGGTGGTCGAAGGTGAAGGACAGCTGTACGACATGCCGTACCGCCAACTCCCCCTCGTGCACCCACGGCTTCGGCACTATTCGTCCGACCCCGATCATCGCCGCTTCCGGGTGGTTGATGATCGGCGTGGAACCGTCGACTCCGAACACCCCGTAGTTGTTGAGGGTGAACGTGCCGCCGGTCAGCTCCGCCGGGCTGAGCGCTCCCGCCCGCGCGGCCTCCGTGAGACGGGCGATCTCCTCCGATATGCGGACCGTGTCGAGCGTGTGCGCGTCCCGTACGACGGGGACGACCAGCCCCCGGTCGGTCTGCGCGGCGAACCCCAGGTGGACGCCCGGCAGCCGCACGATCTCCCGTGCCTCGGTGTCCACGGTGGCGTTGAGCTCCGGATACTTCGCCAGCGCCGCCGTGCAGATCCGTGCCAGGACGGCGAGCAGCGACACCTTGGGGCCGTCGGCGGCGTTCATCGCCCGGCGCGCGGCCAGCAGCTCGGTCGCGTCGGCGTCCACCCAGCAGGTCGCGTCCGGGATCTCCCGCCGGCTCCTGCTGAGCTTCTCCGCGACCACGCCCCGCACCCCGCGCAGCGGGACGCGCTGTGCCTCGGCCCCCGAGCGGACCGCGGCAGGCGCGGACTCCGCCTCCCGCGGTGCCGGCCGCGAGGCGGTGGCGCGCTCGACGTCCACCCGCGTGATCAGCCCGTCCGGGCCGCTGCCGGGCACCTGCGCGAGGTCCAGGCCGCGCTCCCGCGCGAGCCGCCGTACGAGCGGCGATATCACCGCCCTGGTCGTCGGCTCGGCGACGGAGGCCACCGCAGGCGCGGGCGGCGGCGACGCCGGTACGGGCTGCCGGGACACGCCGTCCGGTGTACGGACCCGGCGGCGCCGCGCGGCGGGCGCCTGCGTGCCGTAACCGACCAGGACGTTGCCGGACCCCTCACCTCCGGAGCCTGTCGGACTCCCGGAACCCGTCGGACTCCCGGCACCCGGCGAACTCCCAGAGCCCGTCGAGCCACTCGCGCTCCCGGAGCTCCCCGCACTCACGGCCGCCCCGGCGGACCCGGCGGCCCCGGTGTTCTCCGAAACTCCCTGCTCCCCCACCGCCACCGTCAGCAGTGGGGCCCCCACCGGCAGCTCCGCGCCCTCCTCCCCGAAGCGGGCGGTCACCACGCCGCCATAGGGGCACGGCACCTCCACCATCGCCTTGGCCGTCTCGACCTCGACGACGGGCTGGTCGACCACGACGACGTCACCGACCTCGACCAGCCAGCGGACGACCTCCGCCTCGGTGAGCCCTTCGCCCAGGTCCGGCAGCGTGAATTCCCGCACCACCGCCATCAGAGCACCCCACCCTCCGGGCCGATGCCCGACGCCACCGCCGGGGACGTCCACTCCGACTCCCACTGCAAGCGGGCGACCGCGTCCAACACCCGGTCCACGCCGGGCAGATGGTGCTGCTCCAGCATCGGCGGCGGATACGGGATGTCGAACCCGGCGACCCGCAGCACCGGTGCCTCCAGGTGGTGGAAGCAGCGCTCCGTGATCCGTGCCGCGATCTCCCCGCCCGGCCCGCCGAACCCGGTCGACTCATGGACGACGACGGCGCGGCCGGTGCGCCGTACGGACGCGCAGACGGTCTCCTCGTCGAACGGCACCAGCGAGCGCAGGTCGACCACTTCGAGGTCCCAGCCCTCGGCCGTGGCGGCCTCGGCGGCCTCCATGCAGACCGGCAGCGACGGCCCGTAGGTGATCAGCGTCGCGGACGTGCCGCGGCGGCGGACGACGGCGCGGCCGATACCGGGCACCGCCTCCGGCCGCTCGGGGTCCCAGCCGGCCTTGGACCAGTAGAGCCTCTTGGGCTCCAGGAAGATGACCGGGTCGTCGGAGGCGATCGCGGCCCGCAGCAGCCCGTAGGCGTCGGCGACGGTCGCGGGGGCGACGACATGGAGACCCGGCGTGGCCATGTAGTACGCCTCGGAGGAGTCGCTGTGGTGCTCGACGCCACCGATCCCGCCGCCGTAGGGCACCCGCACCGTGATCGGCATGGGCATCGCCCCGCGCGTGCGGTTGCGCATCCGGGACACATGGCTGATGAGCTGCTCGAACGCGGGATAGGCGAAGGCGTCGAACTGCATCTCGACCACGGGCCGCAGACCGTACATGGCCATGCCGACCGCCGCCCCGAGGATGCCCGCCTCGGCCAGCGGCGTGTCCGTACAGCGGTCCTCGCCGAACTCCTTGGCCAGCCCGTCCGTGACGCGGAAGACCCCGCCCAGCGTGCCGACGTCCTCGCCGAGGACGTGGACGGACGGATCATCGGCCATCTCGTCGCGCAGCGCCCGGCCCAGCGCCTGCGCCATCGTGGCGGGCTTGGGGCCGGACCTGACAGCCGCGGTGGTCATCGCAGCGTCCCTTCCTGTGGGCCCGGGACGGTGTCCCCGGCGGCGTGGAGCTCGGCGCGCAACCGGTCCGCCTGCTCGCGCAGTTGGGCGGTCTGTTCGGCGTAGACGTGGGTGAAGAGGTCCATGGGGTCGAGCTCGGGGTCCTGGTTCATGCGCTCGCGCAGATCGGCGGCCATCCGCTCGGCGGCGTCCCGCTCGTCCTGTACGGCCTGGTCGTCGAGCAGCCCGCGGCCGGTCAATTCCCGTTCCAGCAGGTCGATCGGGTCGTGTGCGCGCCAGGTCTCGACCTCGGCGTCACTGCGGTAGCGGGTGGCGTCGTCCGCGTTGGTGTGGGCGTCGATCCGGTAGGTGACGGCCTCGACGAGCGTGGGACCGCCACCGCCGCGGGCCCGCCGCACGGCCTCGGACAGCACGTGGTGGACGGCGGCCACGTCATTGCCGTCCACCAGCCTGCCGGGCATGCCGTACCCGACCGCCTTGTGGGCGAGGGAGGGGGCGGCGGTCTGCTTGGCCAGCGGGACGGAGATGGCGAAGCCGTTGTTCTGCACGAAGAAGACGACGGGGGCCTGCCAGACAGCGGCGAAGTTGAGGGCCTCGTGGAAGTCGCCCTCGCTGGTGCCGCCATCGCCGACCATGGCGAGCGCGACGACGTCGTCGCCCTTGAGCCGGGCGGCGTGCGCCAGCCCGACGGCGTGCGGGAGCTGGGTCGCCAGCGGGGTGCACAGAGGCGCGACGCGGTGCTCGTGCGGGTCGTAGCCGGTGTGCCAGTCGCCGCGCAGCAGCGTCAGGGCCTGCACCGGGTCAAGCCCGCGGGCGACGGCCGCGAGCGTGTCGCGGTAGCTGGGGAAGAGCCAGTCGCGGTCCTCCAGGACCAGCGCGGCGGCGACCTCGCACGCCTCCTGCCCGGTGGACGAGGGATAGACGGCCAGCCGTCCCTGCCGGGTGAGCGCGGTGGCCTGGGTGTTGTACCGCCGGCCGCGGACGAGCTGCCCGTACATCCGCCTCAGCAGCCCCGGGTCGAGGCCGGCCGCCGCGTCGGTGCCCAGCAGGCGGTACGGCTCCGCGTCGGGCAGCAGGGGCGCAGGATCGGTGCGGGGCTGCCAGGCAGGGGGCGGGGCGGGCCGGTACGAACCGGGCTGCTCCAGAACCGTCATGACGAGCACCTCCTTTTGGGACGGGCTTGACCGGCCGCGCGGCTCATGGCGTCGCGCGTCCTCCCTACCGATTGTTCGGTCGCCGGCACATTTTGGCTACAGGCGGCCTCAGCCTGTGGACAAACGGTTCTCCACAGCCTGAGATATGGACAGGGCGTCCATGAGGGGGAGGCGGGGCGGCATGCCGGAGGAACAGATGGCCTTTCCGGGCGGCAAACCGCCCGCACGACCGCTCGACGAGATCGACCGCGCGATCCTGCGCATGCTCAGGTGCGACGGCCGCGCCTCGATACGGTCCGTCGCCGAGCGCGTACACGTCTCGCGCGCCAACGCCTACGCGCGCATCAACCGCCTCATCGACGACGGCGTCATACGGGGCTTCGGGGCCCGCGTCGACCAGGAGCGGGCAGGCCAGAGCGCGTCGGCGTACATCACGCTGAAGATCGTCCAGAATTCCTGGCGCACGGTCCGAGAAAAGCTCCAGGCGCTGCCCGGCGCCGCCCACATCGCGCTCGTGAGCGGCGACTTCGATGTGCTGCTGCTGGTGCACACCAAGGACAACCGCGCCCTGCGCGAGCTGGTGCTGACCCGCATCCAGGCCATGGACGAGGTGCTCAGCACCCGCACGCTGCTGGTCTTCGAGGAGACGGACCTCCAGGAAGGGGGGCCGGGCGCCGCCGGACCGGTCGGGGACCGCTGAGCGCGGTCCTCGGCGCCTAGCTGTACGTGCGCAGCCCCGCGAAGGCGGTGCGGACGACCGCGTCGGCGACCTCGTCGCTCGTCGCGCCGCCGCGCCCCGGGTGGTACCACTCGACCACGGAATTGATCATGCCGAAGAGCAGCCGGGTGGCCAGTCGCGCGTCCACGTCCGCACGGAGATCACCATCGGCGGCGGCCTGCTTGAGCAGCTCGACGACCTGGTGGTCGAACTCCCGGCGCCGCTCCATCGCCCAGCGCTCGGTGTCGGTGTTGCCCCGTACGCGCAGCAGCAGCGTCACGTAGGGCAGCTCGGCCATGAGGACCTCGACGGTGCGCCGGGTGACGTGCTCCAGGCGGTCGATGGCGCGTCCCTCCATGGCGCGCGGCTCGTCCAGGACGGCGAAGAGCTCGTCGAGGGCACGGCTTATCGCGAGCCGGAGGAGCTCCTCCTTGCCCTTCACATGGTGATAGATGGAGGACTTGGAGATCCCGGCCGCCTTGGAGAGGTGCTCCATGGAGGTGCCGTCGTAGCCCCGCTCGTTGAACACCTCGACGGCGACCGCGAGCAGCGATTCGGGCGTGTAGGTGTCGCGCTTGGCCATGGTCATGATTACAGCACCTGACGATCGCGGTCCGCACGGCGCCTCAGTGCCCAGGACGGCGCGTACCGCCCGCCGGGCAGCTGACGGTCCAAGGTCTCCAGCAGGCGCGCCAGCCACGGGGCACCGAGCCGGTCGGCCCACTCCAGCGGGCCGCCGGGGTAGTTCACGCCCAGCCGCATGGCGGTGTCGATGTCCTCGGGCCCGGCCACGCCGCGGGCGGCCGCGGCGACCGCGAAGTCCACGATCATGGCGACGGTCCGCGCGACGACCATGCCGGGCACGTCGTCGATCACGCTGACCTGCTTGCCGAGCGCCTGGAACAGACCGGCCGCCTCCCGTACGTCGTCAGGGGAGGCGGTGTCGGACGGCGCTATGGCGATACGGGTCGCCGCCCGGTAGTCGAGTGACAGGTCGAAGCGGATGACGCGCTCGCCGGGCACCGCGCCCGTGGCGGGAGCGCCGTCGGTCAGGGTGAGACGGGCACCCCCGGGCAGCCGGATGAAGCCGTCCCGCGCGGCCGCCGTGGGCTCCGGTGCGACGGTGATGCCGGCGTCCTCGATCATTTCCCGCAGGACGGCGGCGGGGGCGGGCAGCTCGGCGTCAAGGCCGACGGCCTTGGGCGCCTGGCACGGCTCCGCGGTGCGCGCCCGCGGCTTCCGCGCGCCGTCCCGGTGGTCGAACCAGCCCCTGCCCGCCTTGCGGCCCAGCAGGCCCGACTCCACCAGCCGCCGCTGGGCCAGTGAGGGACGGAACTTCGGGTCATGGAAGAACGACTCGTAGACCGAATGGGTGACGGCTTCGTTCACATCCTGACCGATGAGGTCGGTGAGCTCGAAGGGGCCCATGGCGAAGCCGCCGCACTCGCGCAGAACGGCGTCGATGGTGGCCGGGTCGGCGGCCCGCTCCTCGTGGAGGAGGAACGCCTCGGCGTAGAAGGGCCGGGCGACGCGATTGACGATGAAGCCCGGGGTGTCGGCGCAGCGCACCGGTGACCTGCCCCAGGCGGCGACGGTGGCGTACGCGCGGTCGGCCGCCGCCTCGTCGGTGGCGTGGCCCCGGACGACCTCCACGAGCGGCAGCAGCGGTGCGGGGTTGAAGAAGTGCAGGCCGACGAAGCGGCCCGGCAGGCGCAGGGCCCCCGCGACGGCGGTCACCGACAGGGACGAGGTGTTGGTGGCGAGCAGGCAGTCGTCGGGGACGACCGATTCCAGCTCGCTGAAGAGGTTCTGTTTGGCGCCGAGTTGTTCGACAATCGCCTCGATGACGAGGGCGGAGTCGGCGAGTTCGGCCTGCCGCGCGGCGGGGAGCAGCCGGGCGCGGGCCGCGTCGCGGTCGGCGGCGGTGAGCCTGCCCTTCTCCACGAGGCGGTCGAGGCGTGCGGTGATCGTCCGGGCGGCCTCGGCGGCGCGGCCCGCCTCGGCGTCGTACAGCCGGACGCGATGCCCGGCGACCAGGGCGACCTGCGCGATTCCCTGGCCCATGGTGCCGGTGCCGACGACGGAGACGGTGCGGCCCGGCTCGATTGCGGTCATGTCGGTGATCCTCCCCGATGAGTTGTCCACAGGTTCGCCGGGCCCTCTTGTCCCGACCGATCGTTCGGTTACTGTATCTACCGGGGGTGCTCCTGGGCCCCGAAGTCTGTCGCCCGACCCCGTTTCCCGAAGCCTGCCGCCTCATCCGAGCCCAGCTCGACAAGGAGTTGGTCAGCCGTGACCGCCGGACTCACCACCGCCCAGTTGATCGAGAAGCACCGCCCGACCCTCGACCAGGCCCTGGACGCCATCCGCACGCGTGCCTACTGGTCCCCCTTCCCCGAGCACCCCAAGGCGTACGGCGCGGAGGGCTCCGGGAGCCTGGGCGCGGCCGAGGGGCAGGCCGCCTTCGAGGCGCTGCGCGGCAAGCGCTTCGAGCTGGACCAGCCGGGCACGGACGGCTGGGCGGGCTCGGAGGTCTCCCCGTACGGGCCGGAGCTGGGGATCGAGTATCCGCACCCCGGCATCGACGCCCTCCTGCCCGCCCTGCGCGCCGCGATGCCGCAGTGGCGCGAGGCGGGTCCCGAGGCGCGGGCGGCGGTCTGTGTGGAGATCCTGACCCGCGTCAACGCCCGTACGCACGAGTTCGCGCACGCGGTCATGCACACCAGTGGCCAGGCGTTCATGATGGCGTTCCAGGCCGGCGGGCCGCACGCCCAGGACCGCGGCCTCGAAGCCGTCGCCTACGCCTACGCCGAGCAGATCCGCACCCCGGACGCGGCGGACTGGTCCAAGCCGCAGGGCAAGCGTGAGCCGCTGGAGCTCCGCAAGGAGTTCACGCCCGTGCCGCGCGGCATCTCGCTGCTGATCGGCTGCAACACCTTCCCCACGTGGAACGGCTTCCCCGGCCTGTTCGCCTCGCTGGCCACCGGGAACGCCGTCCTGGTCAAGCCGCACCCGCGCGCGGTGCTGCCGCTGGCGCTGACCGTGCGGATCGCGCGCGAGGTGCTGGCGGAGGCGGGGTTCTCCCCCGACCTGGTCGCGCTCGCCGCCGAGCGGGACGGCGAGGGCATCGCCAAGTCCCTGGCCGTGCGCCCGGAGATCCGCATCATCGACTACACCGGCTCCACGGCGTTCGGTGACTGGCTGGAGGCCAACGCCCGCCAGGCGCAGGTGTTCACGGAGAAGGCCGGCGTCAACACCGTCCTCATCGACTCCACCGACGACTACAAGGGCCTGCTGAGCAACCTCGCCTTCTCGCTGTCCCTCTACAGCGGCCAGATGTGCACCACCCCGCAGAACTTCCTCATCCCGCGCGAGGGCATCGCCACCGACGCCGGGCACAAGTCGTACGACGAAGTGGTCGCCGATCTGGCCAAGGCCGTCGACGGTCTGCTGGGTGACGACGCCCGCGCCAACGCCCTGCTGGGCGCGATCGTCAACGACCAGGTCAAGGAGCGCCTCGACGCCGCCGCGCAGCTCGGCGAGGTCGCCCTCCCCTCCCGGACGATCGCCAACCCCGACTTCCCCGGCGCCACGGTGCGCACCCCGGTGATCGTGAAGCTCGACGGCGCCAAGCCGGACAGCGAAGCGGCCTATTTCTCCGAGTGCTTCGGGCCGGTGTCGTTCGCCGTGGCCGTCGACTCCTCGGCGGACGCCGTCGAGCTGCTGCGCCGCACCGTGCGCGAGAAGGGCGCGATGACCGTCGGCGCGTACACCACGTCGCCGGAGGTCGAGCGGCTGGTCGAGGAGGCGTGCCTGGAGGAGTGCGCCCAGCTCTCCCTGAACCTCACCGGCGGGGTGTACGTCAATCAGACGGCCGCGTTCTCGGACTTCCACGGCTCGGGCGGCAACCCCGCGGCCAATGCGGCCCTGTGCGACAGCGCGTTCGTCGCCACCCGCTTCCGTACGGTCGAGGTGCGCCGCCCGGCGTAGCTAGACCGGGGCCGGGCCGCCCCAGTGGAAGAGCGCCATGGCGACGCTGGTGGCCAGGTTGTAGCTGGACACCTGGGGCCGCATGGGAAGGGCGACCAGCCGGGTCGCCCTCTCCCGCAGCTCGGGCGAGAGGCCGTGGCGCTCGGAGCCGAAGGCGATCAGCGCGTCGTCGGGGAGGGTGACGGACCTGATGTCGTCGCCCTCCGGATCCAGCGCGTAGAGCGGGCCGGGCGGCAGCTCGGGCAGCGGGAGCCGCTCGACGGCCGTCGCGTAGTGCAGGCCCGCCCCGGCGCGTACGGCGTTCGGGTGCCAGGGGTCGATGTCACCGGTGGTGACCACGCCCGTGGCACCGAATCCGGCGGCGAGCCGGATGACGGCGCCGACGTTGCCGAGGTTGCGCGGGTTGTCCAGGACGACGACCGGGGCCTTCCGGGGCGCGCGGGACAGCGCGTCGAGGTTCGCCCGGCGGTCGCGCCTGGCCGCCAGGGCGGCCACGCCCGTGGTGTGGATTCGGGGCACGAGTTCGCGCAGCGTCCGCTCCGGGATCTCGACGAGACGCTCGGCGAGCACCTCGGTCAGGTCGTCGGCGAGCCGTTCCGCGAGCTCCAGCGTCGCGCCCTTGTCCCCGGCGACCGCCAGCCGCACGTCCGCGCCGAAGCGCAGGGCGTGCTTCAGGGCGTGGAAGCCGTCGAGCAGTACGGCGTCAGGGGCGATGTCGCCCCACTGCCGCACCGCGGCCCCGGCTTCGTCCTCGATCATGTCCTCAGCCTACGAGAGTGCGCGAGGTGACCTCGTCCTCGCGCTGGGCCGGGACCGCGTCCATACGGGTCGGGAGCAGTCTGCCGCCGGCCCGGCCGGCGAGGGCGCCCAGGCGGCGCAGGAAGCCGGTGGGCAGGAAGACCGCGTCCGCCACGATCATCGCGAGCGAGAAGAACGGCAGGCCCAGGGTGACGGCGATGCCGAGGTGCTCGGCCATCATCAGCGCGAGCAGGACGTTCTTGACCCGGCGGTTCAGGAGCGTGAAGGGGAAGGCCACCTGCACGGCGACCGTGCCGTAGCTCAGCAGCAGCACCATGAGCCCGTTGCCGGCGAGGGCGTGGGAGAGCTCGGGCCAGGGCGAGAAGTAGTCGAGGTGCAGCGGGTAGTACAGCGCGGTGCCGTCCTGCCAGCGGGAGCCCTGGATCTTGTACCAGCCCGCCGTGGCGTAGATCAGGCAGACCTCCACCATGATCACCAACAGCGCGGCGTTGTGCAGCAGATGGGCGAACGCGTCCAGGACCGCCCGGGGCTCTCCGGGCGCGTGGCGCCGGACCAGCCACCACAGGCCCTGCACGAGCCACAGCGCCCAGAGCGCGGTGGCCCAGCCGAGGCCGGGCAGCGGGCCGTCGGCCGTCCAGGACACGCCCGTCCGGCCGGGGAAAGTAACCAGGACCAGGGCGATGCCGCAGAGCGTCCACAGCACGATGCCGGTGACGTCCCACTCGGCGGCGCCTCCCTGCTTCCGGCGCCTGGCGCGCCGGGCGTCGAGGGACCAGACCAGGCCGCAGCGGGTGAGGACGGTGTAGAGGGCCATCAGGTGGATGACGTTGTCGCCGCCGTCGCCGAGGAAGACGCTGCGGTTCTGGAGCGACAGCACCCCGATCATGGACAGCACGGACATGGTCCGGGTCCGCCAGCCAAGCATCAACAGCGCGCTCGTGACGATGGCGAAGGCGTAGACGCTCTCGAACCAGAGGTCGCTGTCGGACCACAGCAGGGCGGTGAAGGAGTGGTTGTCGGCGATCAGCCGACGGGCCATGTCCCAGCTCCAGGGGCCGTCGGGCCCGTACATCTCATGGCGGTTGGGCCATTCGCGGAGCAGGAAGCACAGCCAGGTGAAGGAGAGGCCGATCCGGATCACGGCCGTCTGGTAGCGGCCGAGGGAGGAGCCGGTCGCGCGGGCGACGCCGCGCGCGAGCCAGGAGAGGAGGGCCGGGGGAGTCGTGGAGGTGCTCACCGGTTCTTCGCCTCCGGGAGGTCGGCGGTGGTGACCGGCCACCAGGGCAGCACGCGGTAGGCCGGCTTGGCCCCGCCCTTCTCATCGCTCCACGGCGGTGGCGCGACGACGCTGGTCACGGACCGCACCTGGACGCGCTGGACTCTCCGCTCGCCGTACTCGGCACTCAGCCGGAGCGCGGCGATGCGTCGTATGTACTCCTCGGAGAGCCCGCCGCGCAGGCCGCTGGGCTGTTCCCGCGCGTCGTGCGTCGTGGCGTAGAAGTCCCAGGCCCGTCGTATCTCGTTCTGCTGGGTGTGGCTGGGGAGGAGGTTGTGGTGGATGGCGGCACCGTCCTGCGCGGAGAGGTCGCTCCAGGGCGTGAACGTGGAGCGGCCGCCGGTGCCGCTCAGTTCGGCGCGTGCCTGGACGGCGACGTTCTGCTGGAGGGGATTGGGGGCGAAGAACTTCCAGTTCTGCTCGAACTCGGGGTAGATGTAGTCACCAATCGCCTCGGCGTGCTGCTTACTGACCGTGTTCGAGGGCGCCACGTGCAGGAACACCATGGTCAGGTGCACAGCCGTCGCCACGGTCACCACCGCGACACCGGCGGCGATGGCGACGCGCGCCGGAAGGGACAGGCCGGCCACAGTGCCCGGCCCCTCGTCGTCCCGCCGCTCGCCGTGCTCGTCATCCGGCTCCATATCCCGCCCCGTTCCCGCGTGTCACCTGTCGTCCCACCTGTCGTCGTGCACCCCGAACCGTACCCAGGCCGCCCCACAGGGCCCAGCGCGCGGAGGTTATCCACAGGCTTGACACCTCCCGAGCCCACAGCACACCATTGAACCGAACGATCGGTCGGTCGGGAGTTCAACTGAGAGGCAGGGGGCATGCCATGACGATGATGGCGCCGGACGCGGGGTCGTATGAGGCGGTGTTCGACGCCGCCGTGGCCGCCGACGAGCGCATCGAGCCGCGCGACTGGATGCCCGACGCCTATCGGGCCTCGCTCGTCCGGCAGATAGCGCAGCACGCCCACAGCGAGATCATCGGCATGCAGCCCGAGGCCAACTGGATCACCCGGGCCCCCTCCCTCCGGCGCAAGGCCATCCTGATGGCCAAGGTGCAGGACGAGGCGGGCCACGGCCTGTATCTCTACAGCGCCGCCGAGACGCTGGGCACCGGGCGGGACGAGCTGCTCGACAAGCTCCACACGGGCCGCCAGAAGTACTCCTCGATCTTCAACTACCCCACGCTCACCTGGGCGGACGTGGGAGCCATCGGCTGGCTCGTGGACGGCGCCGCGATCACCAACCAGGTCCCGCTGTGCCGCTGCTCCTACGGGCCCTACGCCCGCGCCATGGTCCGCATCTGCAAGGAGGAGTCCTTCCACCAGCGCCAGGGTTACGAGCTGCTGCTCAGCCTGAGCCGGGGCACCGCCGAGCAGCACGCGATGGCGCAGGACGCCGTGGACCGCTGGTGGTGGCCGTCCCTGATGATGTTCGGCCCACCGGACGACGAGTCCGCCCATTCGGCCCAGTCCATGGCCTGGAAGATCAAACGCCACTCCAACGACGAGCTGCGCCAGCGCTTCGTGGACATCTGTGTGCCACAGGCCGCGTCGCTCGGCCTGACCCTCCCCGACCCGGATCTCCGGTGGAACGAGGAGCGCGGGCACCACGACTTCGGCGCCATCGACTGGGACGAGTTCCATCAGGTGCTGCGCGGCAACGGCCCGTGCAACGAACAGCGCATCAACCAGCGGCGGCAGGCCCATGAGGAAGGCGCCTGGGTGCGCGAGGCCGCCGCCGCGTATGCCGGGAAGCACCGCGACACACAGGGGGAGGCAGGGGTATGACCAGCGCTGATTGGCCGCTGTGGGAGGTGTTCGTGCGCAGTCGGCGCGGACTGTCGCACACCCACGCCGGCAGCCTGCACGCACCGGACGCCGAAATGGCGCTGCGCAACGCCCGGGATCTCTACACCCGGCGCTCCGAAGGCGTCTCGATCTGGGTGGTGCCCTCCGCCGGGATCACCGCCTCCTCGCCGGACGAGAAGGACCCCTTCTTCGACCCCGCCGCCGACAAACCCTATCGCCACCCGACCTTCTACGACATCCCGGAGGGGGTGCGTCACCTGTGAGCCAGACCCCCACGAGCACCTCTCCGGCCGCCGCGCCCCTCGTCCCCGCCGGTGCGGCGCTGGCGCTGGGCGACGACGCCCTCGTGCTCTCCCACCGGCTCGGGGAGTGGGCCGGGCACGCGCCCGTCCTGGAGGAAGAGGTCGCGCTCGCCAATATCGCCCTGGACCTGCTCGGCCAGGCCCGGTTCCTCCTCCAGCTCGTCGGCGACGAGGACGAGCTGGCCTATCTCCGCGAGGAGCGCGCCTTCCGCAACGTCCAGCTGGTCGAGCGGCCCAACGGCGACTTCGCCCACACCATCGCCCGGCAGCTGTATTTCTCCACCTACCAGGAGCTGCTCTACGGCCAGTTGGCCACCGGCGACAGCCCCTTCGCCCCCCTCGCCGCGAAGGCCGTCAAGGAAGTGGCCTACCACCGCGACCACGCCGAGCACTGGACGCTGCGGCTCGGCGACGGCACCGAGGAGAGCCACCGGCGCATGCAGACGGCCCTGGACACCCTGTGGCGCTACACGGGAGAGCTCTTCGCACCGGTGGAGGGACTGGACGTCGACACGGCGGCGCTGCGCGACGGCTGGCTGACCCTGATCACCAAGACCGTCCAGCAGGCCACCCTGACCCTTCCGACGGGGCCGCAGGCCGGCGCCTGGACGGCCGGCGCCGGTCGCCAGGGGCTCCACACCGAACCGTTCGGTCGGATGCTCGCGGAAATGCAGCACCTGCACCGCAGCCACCCGGGGGCGTCATGGTGACCGCCGCCCCGACGCCCTTGGAGGAGCGCCTCCGCGAGCTGGCCGGAGCCGTCCCCGACCCGGAGCTCCCCGTGATCACCCTGGCCGAGCTGGGCGTGCTGCGCGGCCTGCACCTCTCCGGCCCCGGCCGGGTCGAGGTGGAACTGACCCCCACCTACACCGGCTGCCCGGCCATCGAGGCCATGGCCGCGGACATCGAGCGGATCCTGCACGAGCACGGCATCCCCGAGGTCGAGGTGCGCACGGTCCTCACACCGGCGTGGTCCACGGACGACATCACGGCCGAAGGCCGCCGCAAGCTCGCGGAGTTCGGGGTGGCGCCACCCCGGCCCAGCGGTCCCGGCGGCCCGGTCCCCGTGTCGCTCGGCATCCGCTGCCCGCACTGCGGATCCACCGACACCACGCTGCTGAGCCGGTTCTCCTCCACCGCCTGCAAGGCCCTGCGCCGGTGCGAGGCGTGCCGCGAACCGTTCGACCACTTCAAGGAGTTGTAGATGGCAGCGGCCCGCCACGGCGCCTTCCACCCGCTGCGGGTGACAGCCGTCGACCCGCTCACCGACGACGCCGTCGCCCTGACGTTCGCCGTGCCCCCCGAGCTGCGCGAGGTCTACCGCTACGCCCCGGGCCAGCACATCTCCGTCCGCCGGAACACGGAGGACGGCGAGATACGCCGCACGTACTCCCTCTGCGGACCTGCCCCGGCCCCGGGCTCCGCCGGGGTGAGCGAGCTGCGGGTGGGGGTGCGGCTCGTCGACGGCGGTGTGTTCTCCACCTACGCCCTCAAGGAGCTCGTGGCGGGGGACACGGTGGAGGTGATGGCCCCGGTCGGGCGGTTCGTCCTCCAGCCGCGCTCCGGACACTTCGCGGCCATCGTCGGCGGAAGCGGGATCACCCCCGTGCTGTCCATCGTCTCCACCCTGCTGGCACGGACGCCCGACGCCCGCTTCTGCCTGATACGCAGCGACCGCACCACCGCCTCGACGATGTTCCTGGAGGAGGTCGCCGACCTCAAGGACCGCTACCCCGACCGCTTCCAGCTCGTGCACGCGCTCTCCCGGGAGGAGCAGCAGGCGGGGCTGCCGTCCGGGCGACTGGACGAGGAACGGCTGAGCACCCTGCTGCCGGCCCTGCTGCCGGTGGAGGCGATCGACGGCTGGTATCTGTGCGGCCCCCATGGCCTGGTGGTCGGGGCCGAGCGGGCACTGAGCGGCCTGGGCGTCGCCCGGGACCGCGTCCATCAGGAGATCTTCCATGTCGAGGACGCCTCGACGGCCGTCCAGCCCACGGCGACGGCGGGCGCCCCCGCCCACAGCACGGTGACCGCGAAGCTGGACGGACGCGGTGGCAGCTGGCCGGTGCGGGAAGGGGAGTCGCTGCTGGAGGCGGTGCTGCGCAACCGCTCCGACGCGCCGTACGCCTGCAAGGGCGGCGTGTGCGGGACGTGCCGGGCGTATCTGGTGTCGGGCGAGGTCCGGATGGACCGCAACTTCGCCCTGGAGCCGGAGGAAGTGGACGCGGGATATGTGCTGGCCTGCCAGTCGCACCCGAAGACGGAGGAGGTCGAGCTGGACTTCGACCGCTGACCGGCACCCGCTACGACGCCGGGCGCCCGCCCACCTGCTCACAGCTGTCGGCTATCCACGCTCGCTCCCCCTCGCCCACCCACACCTGCATACCCTCACCCACTCACCCGCCCGCCATCCCTGTTCCCAATTCCTGCAACCCGTTCTAGATTGACGCACCGTCAGTTCCAGGGCGGCCGACAGCGGTATGCGGGAGGACGGCAGTGGACTTCACCTTCACCGAGGAGCAGCAGGCGGCGGCCGAAGCGGCACGGGCGGTCCTCGCCGGGGTCTCCCCCGACGGCGTACCCAGCCCGGCCCTCACGCGCGGCGCGGTCGCCGAGGACCTCGACCGGGCACTGTGGCGCAAGCTCGCCGACGCCGGCCTGCTGAGCCTGCTCAGCGCGCCCGAACACGGCGGCGCCGGCCTCGGGCCCCTCGCCCTGTGCCTGGTGCTGCGCGAGGCCGGGCAGGTCCTGGCCCGGGTGCCGCTGCTGGAATCCGGTGCGGCCACCCTCGCCCTGAGCGCTCACAGCAGCCCCGTCGCGGCCCGGCTGCTGCCCCGGATCGGCCGGGGCGAGCTGATCGTCACCGTGGCCTCCAACGGCCGCAGCGGCCACGACGCGGCCGAACTCGCCGTCAGCGCCCGTCCGGTGGCGGGCGAGCCGGGCTCATGGGTCCTCGACGGCACGCAGACCGCGGTGCCCTGGGCGCCCACCTCAGATCTGGTACTGCTCCCCGCCCACACCGCCGAAGGGCACGCCGTCCTCGCCCTCGTCCCCCGGGACCACCCCGGCGTCACCCTGGCCGACCAGGTCTCCACCAGCGGTGAGCGGTACGCGGAGGTGCGCCTCGACTCCGTACGCCTCGGCGCCGAGGACATGATCACCACCGAGGGCGCATGGGAGCGGCTCCGTGGGCTCCTCGCCGTGGGCACCTGCGCGCTCGCGCTCGGCGTGGGCACGGCGGTATGCCGGATGACCAGCGAATACACCGGGAAGCGCGAGCAGTTCGGCTTCCCGATCGCCACCTTCCAGGCGGTCGCCGTCCAGGCCGCGGACCGCTATATCGACCTGCGCGCGATGGAGGCCACGCTCTGGCAGGCCGCCTGGCGGCTGGAGTCCGGTGCCGCCGGGCCGCTCCCGGCCGCCGCCGACATCGCCGTCGCCAAGATCTGGGCCTCGGAGGGGGTCCGCCGCATCGCACAGACCGCACAGCACCTGCACGGCGGCTTCGGCGCGGACACCAGCTATGCCCTGCACCGCTATCACGCCTGGGCCAAGCAGCTCGAACTGTCCCTGGGCCCGGCGGCGGCGCACGAGGAGGCGCTGGGCGACCTGCTGGCCGCCCACCCCCTCGGCTGACTCAGCGCTTCGCTAGATGACCGTCCCGGGAGCGCCGCCGCCGTCCACGACCGGGCGGCCGGCGGCCTCCCACACCTGCATCCCGCCGTCGACGTTCACCGCGTCCAGCCCCTGCTGGACGAGGTAGGCGGTGACCTGCGCGGAGCGGCCACCGGAGCGGCAGATGACATTGATCCGGGCGCCCTCGGGCGCCTGCTCCGTGAGCGTGCCGAAGCGGGCGACGAAGTCGCTCATCGGGATGTGGAGCGCGCCCTCGGCGTGCCCGGCCGCCCACTCGTCCTCCTCACGGACGTCGAGCAGGAAGTCGTCGGACGAGAGGGCATCGACGCCGACCGTGGGAACCCCAGAACCAAAGTGCATACCCACGACGCTACCCGACCCGCTATCCGGTCAGCGTCGCCAGATGGGCCTCGCGCTCGGCGACCTGGACGCGCAGCCCCTCGGCGATCTCCTCCAGCAGCCCGTCCGGGTCGTCCGGCGCCATTTTGATCATCGCGCCGATCGCGGAGCCCTCCAGCTCGGCGGCGAGCGCCGCCAGCAGCTCCTTGCGCTGGGCCAGCCACTCCAGCCGCGCGTACAGCTCCTCGGCCCGGCTCGGCCACCGCTCCTCGGGCGCCGGCCCCGCGGCCCATTCCTCGGCCAGCTCCGCCAGCAGCTTCTCGTCACCGCTCGCGTACGCGGCGTTGACCCGCACGATGAACTCCTCGCGCCGCATCCGCTCCGCCTCGTCGCGCGCCAGGTCCGGATGCGCCTTGCGGACCAGCTCGCGGAAGGCCCGGCGGGCCTCGGCGCTGGGCCGCACCCGCTGCGGCGGGCGCACTGGCTGGTCGGTGAGCATCGCCTGCGCCTCGGGCGACAGGCCCTCCGAGTCCATCCAGCCGCCGAGCAGCTCTTCCACACCCGGCAGCGGCTGGGCCAGCGCCCGCGCCTCCCGGGCCCGCTTCAGGTCCTCGGCGTCACCGGTCCGGGCCGCGACGGCCTCCGCGATCAGCGCGTCCAGCTCGTCCAGCCGCGCGTACACCGGGCCGAGACGCTGGTGGTGGAGGCGGGAGAAGTTCTCCACCTCCACCCGGAAGGTCTCCACCGCGATCTCGAACTCGATCAACGCCTGTTCGGCCGTCCGTACGGCCTGCTCAAGGCGGTGGGTGCCCGGTTCCTCGGCGTGCTGGCTGTGCTCGGCTTCCGGTTTCATCACCCGCCCAGCGTACGAGCTCCCACGCGCCCCCGGGGACCGCCGGGTCCGCCCGCCCCCATGGGCCCCAGGGAACCCACACAAAGCCACGCCGGACCCACCACCACGAGACGGCGGAAACCGCTGAAACCGCCGAGCCCCCCGAAAAACCCCGCGCGCCAGGACCGCCCGAAACCCTACGAACCCCGATCCCCCGTCCCCTAAACCCCCATCTCCGCCGCCACCCGCCCGCCCCGCACCGCGGTCACCAGCTCCGCGTGGTCCGCCTCCGCCCGGTCGGCGTAGATCGTCGCGAAGGCCGCGATCGCCTCGTCCAGCTCCTCCGACTTCCCGCAGTACCCGGCCACCAGCCGCGGGTCCGCGCTGTGGGCGTGGGCTCGGGCGAGGAGGGCGCCCGTCATGCGGCCGTAGTCGTCGAGCTCGTCGGGGGCCAGGGCCGCCGGGTCGACGCTCCCCTTGCGGTTGCGGAACTGGCGCACCTGATACGGCCGCCCCTCGACCGTCGCCCACCCGAGCAGCACATCGCTGACCACCTGCATCCGCTTCTGCCCCTGCACCACGCGCCGTCCCTCGTGACCGGCCTCCGGCGCCGGGAAGCCGGCCCTCTCCGCGTGCGCCAGCAGCACGGAGGGACGGGCCTCCTTCACCTGGAGCACCAGCGGCTCCCTCCGGTGGTCCAGGAGCAGCGCCACATACGAACGCAGCCCCACGCTCCCGGTGCCCACCACCCGGAACGCCACGTCCTGCACCTCGTACCGGGCCAGCAGCGGCGCCAGCTCCTCCGGCAGCGTCCCCAGATAGCCGCCCAGGGCCAGGGCGACCGCCGCGGCCTCCGCGTCCGGCACCCGCCGCAGCACCGGCGGGGCGTCCAGGAACCGCAGACCGCCGTCGACCTCCTCCGTCGCCTTCGCCGCGAAGCGGGCGCTGGTGTTCCGGCGGGCCTTCGCCTCCACCTTCTCCAGGGTGCCCAGCAGCTCCCGGGCGTCCGCGTGCGAGACGAGCCGCTCGTCGGCGATGGCGTTCCAGGCGTCCGCGACCGGCATCCTGGCCAGCAGCCGCATCGTGCGCCGGTACGAGCCCACCGCGTCCCGCGCCGCCGCCCGGCAGGTGTCCTCGTCCGCGCCCGCCTCCCGGCCGGCCAGCACCAGTGACACGGCGAGCCGCTTCACGTCCCATTCCCACGGCCCGCGCAGGGTCTCGTCGAAGTCGTTGAGGTCCATGACGATCCCGCCGCGGGCGTCCCCATAGAGCCCGAAGTTGGCAGCGTGGGCGTCACCGCAGATCTGCGCGCCCACCCCCGTCACGGCCGTCCCCACCAGGTCGTACCCCATCAGCCCGGCCGAGCCGCGCAGGAAGGCGAAGGGGGAGGCGGCCATCCGGCCGGCCCGTATCGGCGTCAGCTCGGGCAGCCGGCCCGCGTTCGACGCCTCGACCACGGAGACCGCGTCCGGGCGACCCGCGTCGGCATTCCACTCGGCGTGCGCGGCACGCGGAATCCGCGTCCGCAGCGCCTTGCCCACCGCCTTCGGCGACCCGGCACCGGCTCCGGCCCCGCCGACCGCGGAGCCCTCCGCCGATCCCGCGAACCCCGGTACGTACGGCAGTCGCGCCATCGCGCGCCCCCTCCCCCATCACGCCCACGCCACGCCAACCGCTCCGAACCTACCGCCCGCCACCGACAACGGTCAGACCCCGACCGCTTCCTCCATCTCCTCCTCCGTCTCCCCTTCGCCCTCCCCGGCTCCGGCGGAACCGGAGCGGCGGGACCGGCCCGCCTCCACGGCCCAGGCGACCCCGACGACCGCCGCGCCGGCCACCAGCCACAACACGAGCCTGCCCACGTAGCCGCCCAGCCCGGCACCGTCGAAGTAGACGAGGCTCCTGGTCCCCTCCATGAACCCGGCACCGTTCCAGAATCCGTGCAGCCCGGCGAAGAAGCCGTTCTGGAGTTCGGGCCGGAAGATCCCGCCGGAGCTGGTGAAGTTGAGCATCACGAACAGCACCATCACGCCCAGCGTCGTCCACCGCTTGAGGAAGGTGTGCAGGCCGGTGCCGATGAGCAGGATGCCCGCGGAGTAGATCCAGGCCAGGCCCCACAGCCCCCACAGCCCGTGGTCGACCAGGTGGAAGACGGGCCCGGCGAAGGCCGCCCCGATCAGGCTCACCACCAGCGACATCCCGGCCGCCAGCAGCGCGCGCAGCCGCATCGGCAGCACCGCTCCCGCGCCGCCGATCACCGCGACCGAGGCGTACGACCCGATGCTGAGCGCGACGAGCAGGAAGAAGAGCCCCTGCCCGGTCGGGTCGCCCTCGGCCGTCGGCACGACGTCGCTCACCTTCAGCGGAGCCCCGTCGTGGGCCGCGACCTGGGTGAAGACCTTCTGCACGGCCGCGGCGCTGGTGTCCGATCCGGCGGAGGCGACCAGCAGTTCCGGCGCGTGTCCCCGGCCGGTCGACGGCACGTACGCGCCGAAGACGTCCTGCGCCTTGAGCTGCCACACCGCCTCGTCCCGGTCGGCGACGGTACGGACGGCGAGGTCGCCTCCGGCCTTGTCGTCGAGCGTCCGCGCCAGCGTGTGGGCGCTCGCCTCCGTGCCCACGATCGCGACCGGCATCTCGTGCGGCGACGGTTCGACGAAGGCGCCCAGATAGGCCAGCCCCATGCCGACGCACATCAGCAAGGGGGTGAGCAGATGGGTCAGTACGTGGCGCAGCGCGGCCCCATGGCCGGGGGCGTGCGCCGCGTGGGCGGGGGCGGAACTCATGGGTGACCTCACAGAAACTACTTGGCTTATACAACTTTCTCTTCTAGGTGTACTGTACAACCATTAGCCGAAGGGAGCCACCGTGCCGGAACAGGACGGGTCGGCCGCGTCAGAACAGGACGGGTCGGCCGTGCCGGAACAGGACGAGTCGGCCGAGCCGCACCAGGACGCGTCAGTGGAGATCATCCAGCGCGAGATGACCGCCTTCGCGCGCCGGGCGCGCGCCGCCGCCGCGCGGACGCATCCCGAGCTCTCGCTGGTCGCCTTCACGCTCCTGGCACACCTGGAGGACCGGCGCGGCTGCCGTGCGACCGATCTCGCGGCCCACTACCTGCTGGACAAGTCCACCGTCAGCCGGCAGGTCGCCGCCCTGGAACGGCTCACCCTGGTCGAGCGCCACCCGGACCCCGAGGACCACCGCGTCCAGGTGTTGCGCCTCACGACCCGCGGGGCCGAGACGCTCGCGCAGGCGACCACCAGCCGCAAGGCGGCCTTCCGGGAGCGCCTGGGCGACTGGGACGAGGCCGACCTCTCCCGCTTCGCCGGCTATCTGCTGCGCTACAACGCCGCGCAGGCGCGGTTCAGCTGAACTCGCGCGGACACGTGGGGTCGTTCGCCAGGTACTTCGACGCCCACCGCCCCAACTCCTTCAGCGCGGGCTCCATCGCCTCGCCCGCCTCGGTCAGCCGGTAGGCGACGCGCAGCGGAGGTCCGGCGTCCACCTCGCGTACGAGCAGACCGGCCGCGGCCAGCTCGGTGAGCCGGTCCGACAGCATGCGTTCGCTGATCCCCGGAATGGCCCGCCGCAGCTCGGAGAAGTAGACCCGGCCCGGCAACAGGGTGGCCACGATCAGGCCCGTCCAGCGCTTCCCGAACAGCTCGAAGACACGCGTCATGCCTACGTCGACGCTCTTGCACGCCCGCTCGCTGTGGTCCGCCATGGCTCCAGCGTACTGCGCCGCCTTCAGTCGCTGCAAAAAAGTAAGCTACTATGCTATTAATAGTTGCGTACAGAACTACATTCCGTACGCCCCCCTCAGGGCACCGCACCCGCTCTCGCGGTGACGCGCCCACCCCCTTGGAGATCCCCATGGCCACGCTTCTGCACCTCGACTCCTCCGCCCTGCCGCAGGGCTCCGCCTCGCGCGACGTCACCGCCGCCTTCCGCAAGGCGTGGGAGGAGCAGCACCCGGAGGGCACGGTCGTCTACCGCGACCTCGCCGCCGACCCGCTGCCGCACATCGACGCGGCGACCATCACCGCCTCGTTCACCGACCCGGCCGACCGCACGGAGGCCCAGAAGGCGGGCATCGCCCTGCGCACGCGGCTGGCCGAGGAGCTCGAGAGCGCGGACGCGGTGCTGATCGGCACCCCCATGTACAACTTCACGATCCCCTCCACCCTCAAGGCGTGGCTGGACCACGTGATCATCATGGGCCGCACGGCCGGCGTCGAGAATCCCCCCGCCGCCGGTACGCCCGTCACCGTCGTCGCCAGCCGCGGCGGTTCGTACGCGGCCGGCACCCCCCGCGAGGGCTTCGACTTCGTGACCACCTACCTGGAGAAGGCCCTCGGCGACATGCTCGGCCTGGAGGTCGACTTCGTCATCCCCGAGCTGACGCTGGCCCGTACGGTGCCCGCGATGGCCGCCCTGGTCGAGAAGTCGGACGCCTCCCGCGCCCAGGCGCACGAGGACGCCGCCGCCAAGGGCAAGGCCCTCGCCGCACGCCTCGCCGGCTGAACGCCCGTACCCCCAGGGCTCGTCACACGGCCGGCCCCGCACGGTGGAACCGGGGACCGAACCCCGGTTCAGCCGCAGTCTGGCCGAAATCGACCGTTTGCCGTGTCATCCCTGGTCATCAGGTGGTCAAGAGTCACCAACAGCGGCAGTGGCGCAATCTTTAGCCGAATGCGGGCTTTTAGTTAAGCCTAAAGGTGGCATCCTCTCTACAAGAGCCGTCCTGCGGCATCACGACTCTGGGGGTAAGCATGGCTTGGCGCAACGGTACGGAGCGCAGTCGCTCGGCTGACTTGACCGGCGCCCGCCTGGCGCGCCATGCGACGGCCTCCCTGGCCGGACTTCTCGCCGAACGGGGCATGTCCCGCAAGGAATTGGCGGACTGCATCGGCGTCTCGCCCGGCAGGGTCAGCCAAATCCTGTCCGGGGACGAGAATTTGACCATGCGTTCCCTCGCGGCCGTGGCGGACGCCCTCGACCTCAAGGTGGAGATCTCCTTCCGCGAACCGACGCCGTCCGAGATCCGCGAGCCCATGGAGTCCGCACAGCCCGAGTGCGTACGCCCCTTGGCGCGCTCCCACCGCTGACGCCCGCGCGGACCACCTACGCGCAGGGCCCTCAGCCCACCCCCGGTGCCGCGACCGTCTCCCAGGCGGGCTGCCGTCGCAGCTCCAGGATCCTCTTGTCGTCGCTGCGCTTGCCGTGGGCGTGCGCCAGGTCGAGCAGATACGTGCAGTAGTGCTCCGCCTCGGCGAACGCCCTGCGGGCCTGCCGCAGCTCCTCACGCGTCCGTTCCCGGACCTGCTGCTGGCAAGCCTTCTCGATCTTCGTCTCGATGGTGATCCACTTTTGCGCCGCGGTCCGCACGTCCCGGTGCCGCTCCAGGATCTCCCGCTTGAGGATGCCGCGGCTCCGGCCCGTACGCCCCGGGGCGTCGACGCGCGCCAGCAGATGCGCGCGGAGCCGGTCGGCGAAGGCGTCGAGGTCCCAGCAGTCCTGAAAGCCACTGGCCATGCGATGGGACCACTCGGCGCGATCGGTCTGCAGACGCAGCGCCAGGCTGTTCAGCAGCAGGGAATCGCCCAGGGTGACGATCGCCATGAGGGGATGCTCACCGGACTGCTCCAGCTTCCGCTTGGGGACGAGCCCGAGCCCCGCCACCGCGCCCACGGCGGCCGGCGGCACGCTCGACGCGTGGGGTAAGAGGAGTCCGCTGGCCAGGGCCGCCATGCCGGAGGTCCACAGCACCACCGCGACCGCCGACGCCGCCGCCCGGACCGTGCCCAGCAGCCGTCCGTCCTCACGGAAGCGCCAGACCAGGCACACCCACGTCACAGGCGCGCAGACGGCCGCGGGCAGCACCCACTGCGTCAGTACGGACGACTGATCCCACGCCACAGCGTCCCCCATTCCGGTTGCAGACGAGGCTCCCCCACGACACCGGACACGACGCTCTTCACACAGCGCCCCAGCGCGACTACGGAACGATGTTCCCACCACGGCCACTACCGCGTGCAACGTTCCGGCCAAGCTCTCGCGCATCAGCCGTCGATCGACCGCACTCCGGCCGAAAAACACACACAAAAGCGAGACGGACCCCTCCCAGTGACTGATGTCACTCGGAGGGGTCCGTCTCGTACCTCATGGTGCGCGAGGGGGGAGTTGAACCCCCACGCCCTTTCGGGCACTGGAACCTGAATCCAGCGCGTCTGCCTATTCCGCCACCCGCGCATGGGTGTTGTCTTCAGTCTTCCCGCGCTCTCCCCCGGACTCTTCGTCCTGGGTCTTGCGCGTTCGCCTTCCGACACGGAGAACATTAGCACGGTGTCGAGGGTGCCTTCACACCCGTTTCCATGGCTCCCCGCAGGCCGGACCCATGAGGGCCGTCGGGCCCGCCGGACAGCCGTCGGACCCGGGGGGCCGGTGAGGAGCGCACCGGTTGCGGGACACTGACTCGCGGCCGCCTCTACGATCCCTAGTGAAGGCGGTGCGAAGGCGACATCAGGGCACCATGAAGGCGACACTCGTCACTCCTGGCGCCGAAGGGGAACCAGCCGATTTCCCGACGCGTGGATACGATCAGTAAGCAGTATCAGGAACGACACCGAGCATCAGGAACGTCACTGAGGGAAGGAGGTGCCCCGTGGGAGTACTGAAGCGCTTCGAGCAGCGTCTCGAAGGTCTCGTGAACGGCACCTTCGCCAAGGTGTTCAAGTCCGAGGTACAGCCGGTCGAGATCGCGGGCGCGCTCCAGCGGGAGTGCGACAACAACGCCACCATCTGGAACCGTGACCGCACCGTCGTCCCCAATGACTTCATCGTGGAGCTGAGCGCCCCGGACTTCGAGCGCCTCAGCCCCTATTCCGGGCAGCTCGGCGACGAGCTGGCCGGCATGGTCCGCGACTACGCCAAGCAGCAGCGGTACACCTTCATGGGGACCATCAAGGTTCACCTGGAGAAGGCGGACGACCTCGACACCGGTCTCTACCGGGTGCGCAGCCGCACCCTCGCGGCCAGCGAGTCCCAGGACCCGCAGGCCCGCCCGGCCTCGCCGCGCCCCGGCGCCGGCGGCGCCGTCACCCAGGGTGGCGGCGGCTATCCGGCGCCGCCGGCCGGGCTCCCGCCCATGCCGGCGTCCCCGCCGCCCGGCGCGGCACCGCCAGGGCGCCCCGTGCCCCGTACGGGCGCGCCCGGCCCCGCGGCCGGACCCGCGTCCGGCGGCCAGACCCGGCGCTGGATCGAGATCAACGGCACCCGCCACCAGATCTCCCGCCCCACCCTGGTGCTGGGTCGCAGTACCGAAGCGGACGTACGGATCGACGACCCCGGCGTCTCCCGCCGGCACTGCGAAATCCGGGTCGGCACCCCCGCGACGATCCAGGACCTGGGGTCGACCAACGGCATCGTGGTGGACGGGCAGCACACCACGCGCGCTACGCTCCGCGACGGCTCACGCATCGTCGTGGGCAGCACCACCATCGTTTATCGGCAAGCCGAAGGGTGAAGCGGGGGCAATGTCAGAGCTGACCCTCACGGTCATGCGGTTGGGTTTCCTCGCCGTACTGTGGCTGTTCGTCATCGTGGCCGTACAGGTCATCCGCAGCGACCTCTTCGGCACGCGCGTGACCCAGCGCGGCTCGCGCCGCGGCGGCCCGGACCGACAGCCGCAGCGCGCGCAGCAGACCGCACCGCCGCAGCAGCGCCAGCAGCAGGCCGGCGGCCGCCGGGCCGATCGCGGGCGCCGCGGCGCGCCCACCAAGCTGGTGGTCTCCGAAGGCACGCTCACCGGGACCACGGTGGCCCTCCAGGGCCAGACCATCTCCCTGGGCCGTGCGCACGACTCCACGATCGTGCTGGACGACGACTACGCCTCCAGCAGGCATGCCAGGATCTATCCGGACCGCGACGGCCAGTGGATCGTCGAGGACCTCGGTTCGACCAACGGCACCTATCTCGACCGGACCCGGCTGACCACCCCGACCCCGATCCCGCTCGGTGCGCCGATCCGCATCGGCAAGACCGTCATCGAGCTGCGGAAGTAGTAGGACCATGACGACCGGAGGGTGGGCACCGTGCGGATGTACCCGGAGCCGACGGGCGAGGTGCGCATGAGTCTGTCACTGCGCTTCGCCGCCGGATCGCACAAGGGCATGATCCGGGAGGGCAACGAGGACTCCGGTTACGCCGGCCCCCGGCTGCTCGCCATCGCCGACGGCATGGGCGGCCAGGCCGCGGGCGAGGTCGCCTCCTCGGAGGTGATCTCCACCCTGGTGACGCTCGACGACGACGTCCCGGGCTCCGACATCCTCACCTCCCTCGGCACCGCCGTGCAGCGGGCCAACGACCAGCTGCGCGTCATGGTCGAGGAGGACCCGCAGCTGGAGGGGATGGGCACCACCCTCACCGCCCTGCTGTGGACCGGCCAGCGGCTCGGCCTCGTACACGTCGGCGACTCGCGCGCGTACCTGCTGCGCGACGGCGTGCTGACCCAGATCACCCAGGACCACACCTGGGTGCAGCGGCTGGTCGACGAGGGCCGGATCACCGAGGAGGAGGCCACCACCCACCCGCAGCGCTCCCTGCTGATGCGCGCGCTGGGCAGTGGCGACCACGTGGAGCCGGATCTGTCGATCCGCGAGGTCCGCGCCGGTGACCGTTATCTCATCTGCTCCGACGGGCTCTCCGGCGTCGTCAGCCATCAGACGATGGAGGAGACGCTCGCCAGCTACCAGGGTCCCCACGAGACGGTCCAGGACCTCATCCAGCTCGCCCTGCGCGGCGGCGGCCCGGACAACATCACCTGCATCGTCGCCGACGTCCTCGACGTCGACGGCGGCGACACCCTGGCCGGGCAGCTCAACGACACGCCCGTGATCGTCGGGGCGGTCGCCGAGAACCAGCTCCAGCTGGGCGACGACGGCGTCATGCAGACCCCGGCCGGCCGCGCCGCCGAGCACGCCCGCGCCAACCGGCCCGTACCGCCGCAGGGCCCCGGCGCGCCGGGAGGCGGCTTCGGCCCGCCCGGCAGCGGCGACGCGGGCATGGGCGGGGTGCCGGACGGCTCGTTCGGCGCGTTCATGGACGAGGACTTCGTCAAGCCCCCGCGCCGCGGCAGGTGGATCAAGCGGACGGTCATCTTCGCGATCGCGCTCGGTATCGTCGCCGGCGGCCTCTACGGCGGCTACAGCTGGACCCAGACGCAGTACTTCGTGGGTGCCAAGGACGACCAGCACGTGGCCGTCTACCAGGGCATCAACCAGGATCTCGCCTGGGTGAGCCTGAGCAAGCTCTACAAGGACCACCCCGAGATCGAACTCAAGTACCTCCCGGACGACCAGCGCGCCCGCGTCGAGAGCACCATCGCGCTCGACAGCCGGGACAAGGCCGAACAGAAGGCCAAGGAGCTGGGCGTCCTCGCCAGCGCCTGCAAGAAGCAGGACGAGCGGCGCAAGGCCGAGCAGCGGCAGCGGGAGCAGGAGAAGCAGAACGGCGAGCGGGTCGGCGGCGCCGTGGGCGATGTCGCCAAGGACCCCCGGTCCGAGGCCAAGCCGAACGCCGTCACGCCCACTCCCACGCCCAGCCCGGGCCCCACCCTCACCCAGGAAGAGCAGGACGTGGCCCCGCAGTGCAGCACTCAGCAGTGAAGCCGTAGGGGGCCACAACTCATGTCAGCCATGCCATCTTCGCCGAGCACCACCACCACGACCACGATCAGCACCGTGGGCCCGCCCAGCAGGCGCAACACCGAGCTGGCGCTGCTCGCCTTCGCGGTGATCATCCCGTGCTTCGCGTACGCGAACGTCGGGCTCGCCCTCAACGGCGAGATGCCCTCCGGCATGCTCGGCTACGGGCTCGGCCTGGGCCTGCTCGCCGGCGTGGGCCACGTGGTGGTGCGTAAGTTCGCCAAGTACGCCGATCCGCTGCTGCTGCCGCTGGCCACCCTGCTCAACGGGCTCGGCCTGGTGATGATCTGGCGGCTGGACCAGTCGGAGCGTCTCGCGCGCCTGGCCAAGATGCAGGGCTTCACGTTCCAGGCGTCCGCGCCGAACCAGCTGCTCTTCTCGGCTCTGGGCATCGCGCTGTTCGTGGCCGTCACGATCTTCCTGAAGGACCACCGCATCCTCCAGCGCTACACCTACATCTCCATGGTGGTCGCGCTGGTCCTGCTCATCGCCCCGGTCTTCTTCCCCGGCAAGTTCGGCGCCAAGATCTGGATCGTCATCCCGGGCCTCGGCTCGATCCAGCCCGGTGAGTTCGCGAAGATCATCCTGGCGATCTTCTTCGCCGGCTATCTGATGGTGAAGCGCGACGCCCTGGCGCTGGCCAGCCGCCGCTTCATGGGGCTCTACCTGCCGCGCGGCCGCGATCTCGGCCCGATCCTCGCCGTCTGGGCGTTCAGCCTGGTCATCCTCGTCTTCGAGACCGACCTGGGCTCCTCGCTGCTGTTCTTCGGCATGTTCGTCGTAATGCTGTACGTCGCCACCGAGCGCACCAGCTGGATCGTCTTCGGTCTGCTGATGTCCGCGGGCGGCGCGGCCGTGGTCGGCTCGGTCGAGCCGCACGTCAAGGTCCGTGTGATGGCCTGGCTGCACCCCTTCGCGGTCTACGACACGCCGCGCCCGTCCTGGGCCACCACCGAGCAGATCGCGCAGGCCCTCTTCGCGTTCGGCTCCGGCGGCGTCTTCGGTACGGGCTGGGGCCAGGGCTCCTCCGACCTGATCCAGTTCGCCGCCAACTCCGACTTCATCTTCGCCTCCTTCGGCGAGGAGCTGGGGCTGGCCGGCGCCATGGGGCTGCTGCTGATCTACGGCCTGATCGTCGAGCGCGGCGTGCGCACCGCGCTGGCCGCCCGCGACCCCTTCGGCAAGCTGCTCGCCACGGGTCTTTCCGCCGCCTTCGGCATCCAGGTCTTCGTCGTCGCCGGCGGCGTCATGGGCCTGATCCCGCTGACCGGTATGACCATGCCGTTCCTCGCGGCGGGCGGCTCGTCCGTCATCGCCAACTGGGCCCTGATCGCCATCCTGATCAAGATCAGCGATACCGCGCGCCGCCCGGCACCGGCCCCCGCACCGTCCCCCGACGCCGAGATGACCCAGGTGGTCCGCCCGTGAACAAGCCCGTGCGCCGGATCGCCATCTTCTGTGGTCTGCTCGTCCTGGCCCTGCTGATCCGCGACAACTGGATCCAGTTCGTCCAGGCCGACGAGCTCAAGACGCACAAGAAGAACCGCCGCGTCGACATCGCCCGCTACAGCCAGCCGCGCGGCAACATCATCGTCGACGGCCAGCCCATCACCGGCTCCCAGGAGACCGGCGGCGTCGACTTCAAGTACAAGCGGACGTACAAGAACGGCGAGATGTGGGCGCCGGTCGTCGGCCGCTCCTCGCAGGTCTACGGGGCCACCCAGCTGGAGAACCTCTACGACCGGGTGCTCATCGGCGACGACGACCGCCTGTTCTTCAACCGCACCGTCGACATGATCACGGGCAAGGGCAAGAAGGGCGGTGACGTGATCACCACCCTGAACTCCAAGGCCCAGGAAGCCGCCTTCAAGGGCCTGGGTGACAAGAAGGGCGCCGTCGCCGCCCTCGACCCGCGCACCGGCAAGATCCTCGCCCTGGCGTCCACCCCCTCGTACGACCCGTCGAAGATCGCAGGTGCGAACGACGGCGAGGAGTGGACGAAGCTGGACAAGGACAAGAACCAGCCGATGCTCAACCGGGCGCTGCGGCAGACCTACCCGCCCGGCTCCACCTTCAAGGTCGTCACGGCCGCCGCGGCGCTGGAGAACGGCCTGTACAAGGACGTCGACTCCAAGACCGACTCCCCGCTGCCGTGGACGCTGCCGGACACGGTCACCGAGCTGAAGAACGAGGGCAACATCCCCTGCAAGGACGCCTCGCTGCGGGTGGCCCTCCAGTACTCCTGCAACACCGTCTTCGGCAAGGTCAGCGCCGACCTCGGCAACAAGAAGATGATGGACGAGGCCGCGAAGTTCGGCTTCAACAACAAGCAGATCCTCACGCCCGTCCGCGCCGAGGAGAGCGTCTACCCCAAGGACAACCGGCCGCAGAACGCCATGGCCGGCATCGGTCAGGCGTCCAACCGCGCCACGCCGCTCCAGATGGCCATGGTGGCCGCCGCGGTCGCCAACAACGGCAAGCTCATGGAGCCGTACATGGTCGACAAGGTGCGCGCGCCCAACCTGAACGTCATCGAGACGCACCAGCCCAAGGAGATGTCGCAGCCGGTCTCCCGGGAGAACGCGCAGAAGCTCCAGTCGATCATGGAGACTGTGGTCGAGAAGGGCACCGGCAAGAACGCCCAGATCGACAACGTCACGGTCGGCGGCAAGACCGGAACCGCCCAGCACGGTGTGGACAACAGCGGCAACCCCTACGCGTGGTTCATCTCCTACGCCAAGACGGACAACGGCTCGCCGGTCGCCGTCGCGGTCGTGATCGAGGGTTCGGACACCGTCCGTGACGACATCGCCGGTGGCGCGCTCGCCGCGCCGGTCGCGAAGAGCGTCATGGAGGCGGTGCTCAAGACGTCGAAGTGACGCCGTTCACCGCCGCACCCGAGCGCCGCGGGTGACGGTACCGGTCGTGTATCAGGTGACCGTCGCAGCCGGAAGGCGTGCGGCGTGCCGGGTACGGTATGCCGGACAGCACACCGCCGGACCCACGCCGGTGCGGTCAGGAAAACGGAAGGGCTGGAGCTATGGAAGAGCCGCGTCGCCTCGGCGGCCGGTACGAGCTGGGCTCGGTGCTCGGCCGCGGTGGCATGGCCGAGGTCTACCTCGCACACGACACCCGGCTCGGCCGCACCGTCGCCGTGAAGACGCTGCGGGTGGATCTTGCCCGCGACCCGTCCTTCCAGGCCCGGTTCCGGCGTGAGGCCCAGTCCGCGGCCTCGCTCAACCACCCGTCGATCGTCGCCGTCTACGACACCGGCGAGGACTACGTGGACGGGGTCTCGATCCCGTACATCGTCATGGAGTACGTCGACGGCTCCACCCTGCGCGAGCTGCTGCACTCCGGCCGGAAACTGCTCCCCGAGCGGTCGCTGGAGATGACCATCGGCGTCCTCCAGGCGCTGGAGTACTCCCACCGCGCCGGCATCGTCCACCGCGACATCAAGCCGGCCAACGTCATGCTGACGCGCACCGGCCAGGTCAAGGTCATGGACTTCGGCATCGCCCGCGCGATGGGCGACTCCGGCATGACGATGACTCAGACCGCGGCCGTCATCGGCACCGCCCAGTACCTCTCCCCGGAGCAGGCCAAGGGCGAGCAGGTCGACGCGCGTTCCGACCTCTACTCCACCGGCTGCCTGCTGTACGAGCTGCTGACGGTCCGTCCGCCGTTCGTGGGCGACTCACCGGTGGCCGTCGCCTACCAGCACGTACGGGAAGAGCCGAACCCGCCGAGCATCCACGACCCCGAGATCACGCCGGAGATGGACGCCATCGTCCTCAAGGCGCTGACCAAGGACCCGGACTACCGCTATCAGTCCGCCGACGAGATGCGCGCCGACATCGAGGCGGCCCTGGAGGGCCAGCCGGTGGCGGCGACCCAGTCCATGGGCGTCGCCGGCTACGGCGAGGACCAGCCGACCGCCATGCTCCGCTCGCAGGACCACGGCGGCGGCCAGACGTCGATGCTGCCGCCCGTGCGCGACGACGACGGCGGCTACGGCGGTTACGACGACGGCAACGGCCGCAGGCGGGGCGGAGGCGGCAAGAAGAGCAACCTCTCGACCATCCTGCTGATCGTCGCGGGCATCTTGGTGCTCGTCGGCGCGATCTTCATCGGGAAGTCGCTCTTCAGCAGCAACAACAACAATTCCGAGGTGGGCGCGCCGAACCTGGTCGGCTCGACGCTGGCCGAGGCCAAGTCGCTGGGCGAGAACGTCGACCTCAAGGTCGCCAAGGCCGGCGACAAGCCCTGCGACCAGGACAAGGGCAAGGTCTGCGAGCAGGACCCCAAGTCCGGCACGCAGGTGAAGCGCGGCAGCGAGATCAAGGTCATGATCTCGTCGGGGGCGGAGAAGGTGACCGTCCCGGACGTCCTCCGCCTGTCGACCGAGGAAGCCACGTCGACCCTGGAGGCCAAGGGCTTCTCCGTCAACGTGAAGACGAAGGAGTCCGACAACACCCCCGGCGTCGTCCTCGACCAGAACCCCGGTGGCGGCAAGAAGGCCGCCAAGGGCTCCGAGGTCACGATCACGGTCGCCGAGGCCCAGCAGACCAAGCAGGTGCCGCTGGTGGTCGGCCAGTCCTTCGACGCGGCCAACAAGCAGCTGACCGACCTCGGCTTCAAGGTGCAGAAGCAGGAGGAGGAGTCGACCCAGCCCCCGGGCACGGTCACCAAGCAGAGCCCCGAGGGCAATACGGCGGCGAAGCCCGGCTCCACGGTCACCCTGACGGTCGCCAAGGCGGCCCAGAAGGTCGCCGTGCCGGCCCTGACCAACTCCAAGGTCAAGGACGCCAAGAAGACGCTGACGGACCTGGGTCTCAAGGTCGGCAACATCAACGGCCCCCAGGACGACAACGCCGTCATCGTCAGCACCAACCCGGCCGCCGGCACCCAGGTCGACAAGAACACCCCCGTCGACCTCTTCACCATCGCCGGCGCCCCCGGCGGTGACACCGGCGCCCCGGGCGGCACCGGAACGCCCGGCGGCGGCGACGGCGGTCTCTTCGGGGGCATGTTCGGCGGCCGGCACCACTGACCTCCCGTCAGCCGCTGACCGCCCATCAGCACCACGAAGGCCCGGCACCACCACCAGGGTGCCGGGCCTTCGCTGTGACCGCCCTAGCGCAGTTCCTGGGGCCTCGTACGCTCGCTGTCGACCTTCTCCGTGCGCTCCAGCTCCGCCCAGACGATGTAGCGGTAGTCGGAGGTGTAGACGGGCGTGCAGGTCGTCAGGGTCAGATAGCGGCCCGGCTTGGCTTTGCCCGACGCCTTGGGGACCTGGTCCAGCACGTCGACGTCGTACTTCGAGGTCTGCTTGAGCTCCGCGTAGACCTTGTAGACGTACCAGACGTCCCGCGTCTCGAAGACGACCGCGTCACCGGTCTTGATCTTGTCGATGTTGTGGAACCGCGCGCCGTGCCCGTCCCGGTGGGCGGCCAGGGTGAAGTTGCCCTGCTTCTCCCACGGCATCGCGGCCTTCGCCGGCGAGCGGTAGAAGCCCGCGACGCCCTCGTTGAGGACGTCGCTGCCGGTGCCGGCCTTGACCAGGACCTCGCCGTTGCGCATCGACGGTACGTGCAGGAAGCCGATGCCGTCCTTGGTGTCCAGCGCGCCCGGCGCCTTGGCCCAGTTGTCGCGCACGTGGTCGCTCTGGCGCGCGGCCTCGCGGTCGGCGAGCACGTTCGTCCACCACAGCGAGTAGACGACGAAGAGCGCCATCAGCACACCGGCGGTGATCAGCAGTTCGCCGACCACCCCGATCGTGGCGGCGAGCCGTCCTCGCGCGGGGCCCGGCCGTGGGTGCTCGTCGCCGTCGTTCCCTGACACCGCGTCGTACCCCGATTCGCTCTGCCGCCGCCCGGCGGCCCGTTCACTCGACGAGGGCGTCCGGCTTGCCCTTGCTCCGTGGCCGCTCGTCGACCATCTTGCCCCAGACGATCAGACGATACGTACTGGTGAATTCCGGAGTGCAGGTCGTGAGCGTGATGTAGCGGCCGGGCCGGGTGAAGCCCGAACCCGTCGGTACGGGCCTGATGACCGTGACATTCGCCGGCGAGGTCTGATCCAGCCGGGTGGTCATCTCATAGGTGTAGAAGGCGCTTCGCGTCTCCACCACGATCTTGTCACCGGGCTTCAGCCGGTTGACGTACCGGAACGGTTCGCCATGGGTGTTGCGGTGGGCGGCCAGGGCGAAGTTCCCCTCCTTGTCCCAGGGCATCGCCGTCTTCAGCGCGCCCTCGCCGTAGTGGCCGACCATCCCCCGGTCCAGGACCTTCTGCTTGCCGATGCCCTCGGCGATCGGCGCCTTCACGTCCAGCGAGGGGATGTAGAGGATCGCGAAGCCCTCGCCCGGCGAGAACGCGCCCGCGTCCCGGTCGACGCCCTCGTCCTTCTTCCAGGAGTCCCGCAGATGATCGGTGGTGCCGCCGGCCTGGAAGTGGGCGATCACGTTCGTCCAGTACAGCTGGTACGCGACGAAGAGCAGCATCAGCGCGCCGAGGGTGATGAACAGCTCGCCGACCGACCGGCACAGCAGCACGCCCACGCTGCCCCTGCGGGCCCGCCGGGCGGCCTTCCTGCGGGCCGCCCGGCCGCTGTCCGTCCGGGCGGGCGGGTCCGCCCCCCGGACCGCCCGCAGCACCATGGTCGCCTGGTCCTCGGGCGGCAGGGGCTGCGATACGACGCGGGGGCGCGAGGTCACGCCCCGGCCTTGCCCACCACCGGGGCGAGCCCCTCCGAGCGCTTCACGGCGGCCGTGTCACCGCAGGCCACCAGCCAGTTGGCGAGCATCCGGTGGCCCCATTCGGTGAGCACCGACTCGGGGTGGAACTGCACGCCCTCGACGGCCAGCTCGCGGTGGCGCAGGCCCATCGCGATGCCCGAGTCCGTCCAGGCGGTGATCTCCAGCTCCTCGGGCCAGCTCTCCCGCTCGACGGCGAGGGAGTGGTAGCGGGTGGCCGTGAAGGGCGAGGGCAGGCCCTCGAAGACGCCGAGACCCTCGTGGGTCACCAGCGACGTCTTGCCGTGCAGCAGCTCCGGGGCCCGGCCGACGACACCGCCGTACGCGACGGCCATCGACTGCATCCCCAGGCACACGCCGAACACCGGCACCCCGGTGGCCGCGCAGTGGCGCACCATGTCGATACACACGCCCGCCTGCTCGGGCGCGCCCGGACCGGGCGACAGCAGCACGCCGTCGAAGCCGTCCTGGGCGTGGCCCAGGTCGACCTCGTCATTGCGCCGCACCTCGCACTCGGCACCGAGCTGGTAGAGGTACTGGACGAGGTTGAAGACGAAGCTGTCGTAGTTGTCCACGACGAGGATGCGCGCGCTCATCGGTTGACCGCCATTCCGTTGTCGACCGTCACGTCGTTGAACGGCAGCAGCGGTTCCGCCCAGGGGAAGACGTACTGGAAGAGGACGTAGACGATCGCCAGCACGAGCACCAGCGAGGTCAGCGCCCGCACCCATGCGTTGCCCGGCAGATGCCGCCAGATCCAGCCGTACATGCTGTCCCTACTTGCCGATGACGTGGTCGAGAGTCGTTTTGCAGCACCAGACTAAGGGGCGCGCGCGGGCCCGGTGGGTCAGCCGGCCAAAGCCTTCGGCTTGCCGTCCGCGACGGCCCGGGTGGCGTCCAGATGCGCCCAGACGATCAGTCGGTGGCTGTGGCCCCACTCCGGGTCGCAGGTGGTGAGGGTCAGATAGCGGCCCGGTCCGCGGTAGCCGGACTTGGCCGGTACGGGGTCGATGACCCCTATGTCGTCGGGCAGGGTCCGGTACGGCTCGGAGTCGACGCGGTAGGTGAACCAGGTCGTGCCGTCCGTCAGGACGACGGGGTCGCCGGGGCGCAGCCGGGGGACGTCCTTGAAGGGGTCGCCGTAGGTGCGGCGGTGGCCGGCGACGGCGAAGTTGCCGGTCTCGCCGAGCCGCGCGGTCCGGTCGTAGTGGCCGAGGCCCTTCTTCAGCAGCTCGGTGCCGGTGCCCTGGAGTACGGGCTTGGCCCAGCCGGCGCCGAAGCGCGGGATGTACATGACCGCGAAGGGCCGGCCGTCGCGGTAGGGGCGGGTGGGGGCGGGCGCCGCCCGGTCGCCGCCGCGGGCGGGGGGAGCGTCCTGGGCGACGGGCCCGCTGGACCACTGTTCCTGGAGGCGGCCCAGCTCGCCGTCCATGGCGCTGTCCGCCCGTACGCCGGTCCAGTACAGGATGTAGACCACGAGGAGGACGAGCAGGGTGCCGACGGTGACGCACAGTTCGCTGAGTGTCCGGACGACGAGTCGCGCGCTCACCGGCGCTCCCCTCCTCGGTTACCCCGTGGGCTTCGCGTAGTGGAGATCCACTGTGCCCGAGTAACCGGGAAGAGTCACCGCGTCGTGCTGGTCGACTTTCCAGCCGAGCCCGTACGCGTTGACGTACTGGAGGTAGTTCTGGATCGCGGGGGAGCTGTCCAGGGCCTTGCGCAGCGCCCCGCGGTCGCCGACGGCGGTGACCTTGTAGGGCGGGGAGTAGACGCGGCCCTGGAGGATGAGGGTGTTGCCGACGCAGCGGACGGCGCTGGTGGAGATCAGCCGCTGGTCCATCACCTCGATCCCCTTGGCGCCGCCCTGCCACAGGGCGTTGACGACGGCCTGGAGGTCCTGCTGATGGATGACCAGGTCGTTGGGCTGGGGCTCGGGCACGCCGGGGATCTTGGCGGTGGCGTTGGGCGGTGCGTCGGTGAGGGTGACGGTCATCCCCGTCCCCTTGAGCTCCTTGGTGCCGGCGCCCGTCTCCAGGGCGGCCAGCTCGCGGTTCTCGGCGGCGGTGTTGCCGCTGTCGCGCCGGGCGAGGGCGTCGACCTGGGAGCGGGTGGCGCCGGCGCTCTCGTCCAGCTCGGCGTTCTTGCGGCTGCGTTCCTGGATGAGGTCGGACAGCCGCAGCATCGAGTCGTCGGTGCGGATGTCGGTGCCCTGAGCGGTGTTGAAGCTCATCCAGAAGATCAGGCCGGCGAGCGCGAAGACGCCGGCGGTCAGCAGACGTACCGGTCGGAATCGCCGGGAAGGCGTGCTGGTGGAGTCGGCAGAATTGCTCAACGTACCCTTATCCTCTCCGACGCCGCGGAAGCACTACGCTAACGGACGCCTGAGAGAAGGTGGCGTCCGTCGCCCCCGACTCGGCGGCCAGCCCTTGTAACCCCAGCGCGGTCACGCAGCGCATCGACAGGAGAGTTCCTCGTGCCGAAGTCACGGATCCGCAAGAAGGACGACTTCACGCCGCCGCCGGCGAAGCAGCAGCAGAGCATCAAGCTGACCAGCGGTCGCAGCTGGGTGGCGCCGCTGATGCTGGCGATGTTCCTCATCGGGCTGGCCTGGATCGTCGTCTTCTATGTGACCAGTGGCGATATGCCGGTGGAGTCGCTCCACAACTGGAACATCGTGGTCGGCTTCGGCTTCATCGCGGCGGGGTTCGTGGTCTCCACGCAGTGGAAGTAGGGCCGGTCGGCCCTCTCGCGCAAGCCCTCCGGGGAGCCTGCCGGGGAGTTATCCACACCCTCGTCCACAGTGGGGAAAACTCAGAAGATCTGTGGATAACTTCCCAGGCGTTGACGCCGGTGTGACTGATCACAAGCGCTGGGTAGCCCCGTACACAGGGCCGCTTCCAGCGGAAACGTAGCTCTGTGCGATCTCGGACAGCTGTTCCCCACAGCGTGCACAACATCCTGTACGCGCTGTGGACAACCGGTGGGGAACAGCCCGGTCCGGGCCGCTGTGAAGATCGGCGGCGGTGTGGCGCCGGGGCTCAGCCGCCGAGCTGGAGCGTGCGCGCGGCCACCGCCGCGACGATCACCAGCAGCGCCAGCCCGCAGGTGACCCGCTGCACCAGCGCGCGCTTCTCCCGGGGGGCGTGCACCAGCCCGTACGCGACGGCGGTGCCCACCACGAGCCCGCCGATGTGCGCCTGCCAGGCGATGTTGTGCCACGTGAAGGTGAAGATCAGATTGAGTACGAGCAGCGCGACGACCGGGCGCATGTCGTAGTTGAGCCGGCGCATCAGCACCGCCGTCGCGCCCAGCAGGCCGAAGATCGCACCGGAGGCGCCCAGCGAGGGCTGGTGGGGGTCGGCGACGACGAAGGTCAGCGCGCTGCCGCCGAGGCCGGACAGCAGATAGAGCGCGATGAAGCGGACGCGGCCCAGCGCCGCCTCCAGCGGAGGACCGAGCCACCACAGCGAGAGCATGTTGAAGGCGATGTGCATCGGCGCCTGATGCAGGAACATCGCCGTCAGCAGGCGGTACGGCTGGCCCTCCGCGACGCCTTGCAACCGGCCGTCGAGGAATGCCCGGCCGAAGAGCTCCAGGTCGTCGAGCACCTGGTCGCCCACGGCCATCACCGCGATCCACAGGGCCACGTTCAGCCCGAGGAGGATCTTGGTCACCAGGCGTGGGTCCGCCGTGTGGGCGCCGCCCGCGATCGTGCGGGGTGCGATGTCGCGCGGGGCGGCGGCCGGGCCGGCGGCATGGGCGTCCGTACGGCCGCCCGCGCAGTCCGGGCACTGGAAACCCACGGACGCGCTGACCATGCAGTCCGGACAGATCGGCCGCTCACAGCGGGTGCAGCGGATGCCTGTCTCCCGGTCCGGGTGCCGGTAGCAGCCGACGGCCTGGTCGTTCATGCGTTCCCCTCGCGCTGTCACGGGCGGGCCTGTTGCGACGCACGGCCCCGCCCGTCATACGGACGGGCGGGGCACCGGGTTCCCGTGCGGGAGGCCGGTCAGCCCTTGCGGGACTCGACCACGACCGACTCGATGACGACGTCGTTCACCGGGCGGTCGGTGCGCGGATTGGTGTCCGCGGTGGCGATCGCGTCCACGACCTTCTTGCCGGCGTCGCTCGCGACCTCGCCGAAGATGGTGTGCTTGCCGGTCAGCCAGGCGGTGGGCGAGACGGTGATGAAGAACTGCGAGCCGTTGGTGCCCGGTCCGGCGTTGGCCATGGCCAGCAGGTACGGCTTGGTGAAGGCCAGGTCCGGGTGGAACTCGTCGGCGAACTTGTAGCCGGGACCGCCGGTGCCGTTCCCGAGCGGGTCGCCGCCCTGGATCATGAAGCCCTCGATGACGCGGTGGAAGACCGTACCGTCGTACAGCTTGTCCGTCGTCTTGGCTCCCGTCTCCGGGTTGACCCACTCACGCTCGCCCTTGGCGAGCTCGACGAAGTTCCGCACCGTCTTGGGGGCGTGGTCCGGCAGGAGCCGGATCTCGATGTCGCCCTGGTTGGTCTTCAGGGTGGCGTAGAGCTGCTCGGCCACGGTCTACCTTCCATAGTCTCCACTGACGGCTACCGATCCTCGCACGGACCGCTTCGCGGCGAGTAGCGGGCAAACACCCGCGCGCCGCGCGGAATCGTGGCATTGTCGACCGAAGCTCCCGGAAGAACTCACCGAAGCCGTCCACGGCTCCCCACAAGCTCTCCGATGACCCGGATGCCCGCTCACACATGCCGGACCGCCCAACGGCAGGCATGATTTCTCACTGGGTGGAAAGGCGACAAAAGACACGCCACCGAGGAGGAGGTTCTCGTGACCCGCAAGGACAGCGTGCGCGCCGCGACATGCACGGCGAAGGACAGCGTGCGGCACGCCGCGGAAGTGGTGGCGCCCTACGCCGGCACGGCCAAGGACGCCGCCGTGCACTTCGCGCACGAAACCCGTACCCAGCTCGCCCCCAAGGTCTCGACCGCGGCCCGGCACGCCCGCCACACCGCCGGCGAGCAGTACCACGCGCATCTCGCCCCCCGGCTCGAGCACGTCCGCGGCTCCCTGCCGCCCAAGGTCGACCAGGCCGCCGCCAAGGCCCGCGCCGTCGCCGAGCCCGTGCGTGAGGAGGCCGTCGCCCGGTCCGCCGCGGCGCTGGCCGCCCTGCGCGGCCAGGTCTCGGCCGCCGACATCGAGAAGCTGGTGCGGCGCCGCGACCGCAGGGGCCGCGCCGGGCGCGCGGCGAAGCGGTTCGCGCTGCTCGGGCTGCTGGCCGGAGGCGCGTACGCCGCCTGGAAGTGGTGGGACAAGCAGGCCAACCCCGACTGGCTCGTCGAGCCGCCGGCCCCCACCGAGGTCGCCGACCGCGCACCGCTGACCTCGGTGGACGGCAGCTCGGAAGCCTCCCTCGACCCCGAGGTCCAGGCCAAGCAGGATCTTGAGGACCGGGTGGAGGACGACATCGAGGAGCGCGGCGACCAGCGCTGACGTGCTGCTCCGACCTGCGCCGATCCGCTCTTGAGGCGGAAAAAGCCGCGAGGCGGGAGACCCGGTGGTCTCCCGCCTCGCGGCTTGTCGCTGTGGAGCCTAGGAGAGTCGAACTCCTGACATCCGCCATGCAAAGACGGCGCTCTACCAACTGAGCTAAGGCCCCTTCGCCGATCAGGATACCCGGTGCCGGCGCTCTTTCCCGACCGGGTATCGCCGGGGCCCAGCACTCTCCGTAGGATGCACCGCAAGATTCGCGGCAGCGAAGCGAAGGGGAGAGCGAGATGGACGCAGCACAGCAGGAAGCCACCGCCCGCGCACGGGAGCTCCAGCGGAGCTGGTACGGGGAGCCCTTGGGGGCGCTCTTCCGCCGTCTCATCGACGATCTCGGTCTCAACCAGGCCCGTCTCGCCTCCGTCCTGGGGCTGTCCGCGCCCATGCTCTCCCAGCTGATGAGCGGTCAGCGGGCGAAGATCGGCAATCCCGCGGTGGTGCAGCGCGTACAGGCCCTCCAGGAGCTCTCCAGCCAGGTCGCCGACGGCAGCGTGAGCGCCGCCGAAGCGGCGGACCGCATGGAGGAGGTCAAGAAGAGCTCGGGCGGCTCGGTCCTCAACTCCACCCAGACCACCGCCAGCAGCGGTGCGCCGACCGTACGGCGGGTGGTGCGCGAGATCCAGTCGCTGCTGCGCTCGGTGGCGGGCGCCGGCGACATCATCGACGCCGCCAAGGTCCTCGCCCCCACCCACCCCGAACTGGCCGAATTCCTGCGGGTGTACGGCGCCGGGCGGACCGCCGAGGCGGTCGCGCACTACGAGGCGCACCAGAGCTGATGTGACCGTGCCGGACCGGTGCCGGGAACGGCTGATACGGGGGCGACGCGGACGCGATGGGTGAGGTCTTCGCCGGGCGGTACGAGCTGGTGGACCCGATCGGGCGCGGCGGGGTGGGTGCCGTCTGGCGGGCCTGGGACCGGCGCCGGCGGCGCTATGTGGCCGCGAAGGTCCTCCAGCAGAGCGACGCCCACACACTGCTGAGATTCGTCCGCGAGCAGGGGCTGCGGATCGACCACCCCCATGTGCTGGCGCCCATGAGCTGGGCCGCGGACGACGACAAGGTGCTGTTCACCATGGACGTGGTGCGCGGTGGCTCGCTCGCCCATCTCATCGGCGACTACGGGCCCTTACCGCCGCATTACGTATGTGTACTGCTCGACCAGCTGCTGTCGGGGCTCACGGCGGTGCACGCGGAGGGCGTCGTGCACCGGGACATCAAACCGGCCAACGTCCTTCTGGAAGCGACGGGGAAGGGCCGCCCCCACTTGCGGCTGTCCGATTTCGGGATCGCCATGCGCAAAGGCGAGCCGCGGCTGACGGACACCAACTATGTGATGGGCACGCCCGGTTACTTCGCGCCGGAGCAAATGCTCGGGGACGAACCCGACTTCCCGGCGGATCTCTTCGCCGTGGGTCTGATGGCCCTGTACCTCCTCACGGGCGCCAAACCCGACGCCGAGGCTCTGGTACGGCGTTTTCTGGAAAAGGGCACACCGAACGCGCCGGAAGAGGTGCCCGAGCCGCTCTGGCAGATGATCGCGGGCCTCCTGCAGCCCGATCCGGGCATGCGCTTCCGTACGGCCACGGGTGCGCGAAAGGCCCTGGCGGCGGCCGTGGAGCTGATGGACGACCCCGGCCCGGACGAGGAGCCGATCGAGGTCTTCGACCATCTGGGGCCCCTGCCCCCGGGCTTCGGCCCCGACGGGCCCGAGCCACTGGCCGCGGATGCGGAAGGCGTACCGGAATCCATACCGCCGCCCTGGACGGCGCCGACGCCCCGGTCGGCGCCTTCGTTCCCACCCGCGCCCGGGAGCGCCCCACCGACGCCCACGACGCCTCCTGTGCCCGCCTATCCGCCCACGCGCCCGTACACCGCGGCGCGCTCGCTCGGCGAGCCCTCACCCCCGTCCGGCGCGTGGAGCGGGCCCCCCGTCGCGAGTGGACCGCGCCGCCGGCCGGGGCCACCCGCGAAAGTGGCGATTCCGGTGCTGCTGGTGGCGCTGATCTGCCTGGCGGTCGGCGTCTGGGCGCTCTCCGCCAGCTGATTCACCTTTGCAATCATTTTATTTGCAGGAGTGAATAGCGATCGTCCGGAAACACGACAGAGCCCCGGCCGCGTCGGCGGCCGGGGCTCTGCTTCAGGACTCGTTGTCTCACACACCCGAACCTGCGGGCACGGAGTCGGTCGCCTCCGTCCACAGATCCTGCTCGGCGCGATCCGCCTGGATCTGGCGGTACACGAGGAGCCCGCCGATGGCGGCCAGTGCGACCAGGAGGAGCTTCTTCACCGCGCGACCTCGTCTTTCCTTGACGTAAGGGGACCTCTGGTGGCCGATGATACACACCGGCCGATACCGATCGGTGACCTGGCGGCGCCCACTTCCCGCGCCCTGCCCCGGCCTCAACTCCCCCTCCAGGAAAAACAGATCGGCCCGGACGGAGAATTCTCCGTCCGGGCCGATCCGGCGGTGGGGCTAACAGGACTTGAACCTGTGGCCTCTTCCTTATCAGGGAAGCGCTCTAACCGTCTGAGCTATAGCCCCGCGCGACACCGAAAGATTAGCGCACTCGGGGCCCAGTCCCAAAATCGCCCGGGCCCCGGTGCCCGAGGACGCTATTCGTCCTCGGCGAGAGTCAGCTCCACTCCGCCCACGAAACCGGCGGAGAGGTTGTAGACGAACGCCCCGAGCGTCGCCAGCGCGGTCGCCAGCACCACGTCGATCACGGCGATGATCGAAGTGATCAGCAGGACGTTCGGCAGCGACAGGAACGACTCCAGGTCGAAGCCGCCGCCCTCGCTGGAGCCCGTGGCGTCGCTGACCGTGCCGCCGACGGCCGAGAAGACGCCCATGGCGTCCATGACCGTCCACAGCACCGCAGCCGCCACGATCGTGCACACGCCCAGCGCGATCGACAGCAGGAAGCTGACCTTCATCACCGACCACGGGTCGGCCTTGGCCACCCGCAGCCGCGCCTTGCGCGTCCGCGGGGCCGGGCGGGCCGCCACGGGGCTCGGCGGCGCCTGGCGCTCCTCGGGCCGCCGGGCGGCCGGCAGGCTCGCCGTGGCGCCCTGAGCGCCCTCCGGGGCCCCCGTGGCGGCCTTGGCGGCCGCCTTCTGGGCCTTCCCGGTTGGCGCGGGCTTCTCGGCCCGCACCGCCTTGCCGGCCTGCTTCCCGGCCGGCTCCGCACCGTCGGCGGCCGGCCGCGCCTCATCGGCGGTCTCGGTCTTCTCTCCGGGAGCCTTCGGCGCCGCCTTGGCGGCCTTCGGGCTCTTGGAGTCTGTGGAACCGGAACCCGAAGCGGAACCCTCCGCCGGCGGCACGTACGCCTGCGGCGGGTGGTAGGGCTTCGGGTCTCGGGTGTCCGTCACGGTCCCCCCTTGGGAGTCTGCGCCGTCGGCGGCAGAGCCACGGGTACCGGCCTTATCGGTGGCAGGGCCCGCGGTGCTGCGCCGCTTGGCACCCGCACCGCTTGCCGCGGCGCCCGTGGCTCGACTCACGACTTACTCCTCGGTGTCCTCGGCCGGGGGCGCTGCGCCCTCGGCCGCCTGAGGCCCGTCTTCCGCTGCTGCGTCGGCCAACTCCTCGACCTCTTCAGCCTCGCGACCGGCCTCGGCATTCCGTGCGATGCCCACGACGGCATCGCGCTTGCCCAAGTTGATCAGCTGGACGCCCATGGTGTCACGGCCCGTCTCCCTGACCTCGTTGACCCGGGTACGGATCACACCGCCGCCCAGCGTGATGGCGAGGATCTCATCCGTCTCCTCGACCACCAGCGCGCCGACCAGCGAGCCACGATCCTCCACGATCTTGGCCGCCTTGATACCGAGGCCACCTCGGCCCTGGACGCGGTATTCGTCGACATTGGTCCGCTTCGCGTACCCGCCGTCGGTGGCGGTGAAGACGAACGTACCCGCCCGGACGACATTCATCGAGAGCAGCTCGTCGCCCTCGCGGAAGCTCATGCCCTTGACGCCCGAGGTGGCGCGGCCCATGGGGCGCAGCGCTTCGTCCGTCGCGGTGAACCGGATCGACTGCGCCTTCTTGCTGACCAGCAGCAGGTCGTCCTCGGCGGAGACCAGCTCGGCGCCGATCAGCTCGTCCTCGGCGCCGCTGTCGGTCTCCCGGAGGTTGATCGCGATGACACCGCCGGAGCGCGGCGAGTCGTAGTCCTTCAGCGAAGTCTTCTTCACCAGACCCGACTTGGTGGCGAGCACCAGATAGGGTGCCGCCTCGTAGTCGCGGATGGCGAGGATCTGGGCGATCTTCTCATCCGGCTGGAAGGCCAGCAGGTTGGCCACGTGCTGGCCGCGGGCGTCCCGGCCGGCGTCCGGCAGCTCGTACGCCTTGGCGCGGTAGACCCGGCCCTTGTTGGTGAAGAACAGCAGCCAGTGGTGCGTGGTGGAGACGAAGAAGTGGTCGACGATGTCGTCCTGCTTGAGCTTCGTGCCCCGCACGCCCTTGCCGCCGCGCTTCTGCGAGCGGTAGTCCTCGGTCTTGGTGCGCTTGACGTAGCCACCGTTGGTGATGGTGACGACGATGTCCTCTTCGGCGATGAGGTCCTCGATGGACATGTCACCGTCGAAGGGGACCAGCTTGGAGCGCCGGTCGTCGCCGAACTTCTCGACGATGGCTGTCAGTTCCTCGCTGATGATCATCCGCTGCCGCTCGGGCGAGGCGAGGATCGCGTTGTACTCGTTGATCTTCGCCTGGAGCTCGTCGTGCTCCGCGGTGATCTTCTGGTGCTCCAGGGCCGCCAGGCGGCGCAGCTGCATCTCCAGGATCGCGTTCGCCTGGATCTCGTCGATCTCCAGGAGGCCCATCAGGCCCTCGCGCGCGATGTCGACCGTGTCGCTGCGCCGGATCAGCGCGATGACCTCGTCGATCGCGTTGAGCGCCTTGAGCAGGCCGCGCAGGATGTGCGCGCGCTCCTCGGCCTTGCGCAGCCGGAAGCGGGTGCGCCGGACGATGACCTCGACCTGGTGGATGACCCAGTTGCGGATGAAGGCGTCGATCGAGAGGGTGCGCGGCACCCCGTCGACGAGCGCCAGCATGTTCGCGCCGAAGTTCGTCTGGAGGTCGGTGTGCTTGTAGAGGTTGTTCAGCACGACCTTGGCGACCGCGTCGCGCTTGAGCACGACGACCAGGCGCTGGCCGGTGCGCGAGGAGGTCTCGTCGCGGACGTCGGCGATGCCGCCGATCTTGCCGTCCTTCACCAGGTCGGCGATCTTCTGCGCGAGGTTGTCCGGGTTGACCTGGTAGGGCAGCTCGGTGACCACCAGGCACTGGCGGCCCTGGATCTCCTCGACCTCGACCACCGCGCGCATGGTGATCGAACCGCGGCCGGTGCGGTAGGCCTCCTCGATGCCCTTGCGGCCCACCACGAGGGCGCCGGTCGGGAAGTCGGGGCCCTTGATGCGCTCCATGAGCGCGTCGAGGAGCTCCTCGGGGGTCGCCTCGGGGTTGGCCAGGTACCACTGGGCGCCCTCGGCGACCTCGCGCAGGTTGTGCGGCGGGATGTTGGTGGCCATGCCGACCGCGATGCCCGCCGAACCGTTGATCAGCAGGTTCGGGAAGCGGGCCGGCAGGACCGTCGGCTCCTGGTTGCGGCCGTCGTAGTTGTCCTGGAAGTCGACGGTCTCCTCGTCGATGTCCCGGAGCATCTCCATCGACAGCGGCATCATCTTGCACTCGGTGTACCGCATGGCGGCGGCCGGGTCGTTGCCCGGGGAACCGAAGTTGCCGTTGGAGTCGACGAGCGGCATGCGCATCGACCAGTGCTGGGCGAGGCGCACCAGCGCGTCGTAGATCGAGGAGTCGCCGTGCGGGTGGTACGTACCCATGACGTCACCGACGACGCGGGCGCACTTGTAGAAGCCCTTCTCGGGCCGGTAGCCGCCGTCGTACATCGCGTAGAGCACGCGGCGGTGCACGGGCTTGAGCCCGTCCCGCACGTCGGGCAGCGCGCGCGAGACGATGACGCTCATCGCGTAGTCGAGGTACGAGCGCTGCATCTCCGTCTCGAGCCCCACGGGCTCGACGCGCATGCCGACGCCCTCCAGGGGCGCGGGAGCGCCCTCGGGCGTCACCTCGGGGATCGGGGCGGTGGGAGTCTCGGGAGTCTCGTCGGCCATTGCTGTTCAAAGTCCTTTCGCGCTGCGGCTGTTTGTCGTGGGCCGACAGGCTCAGATGTCGAGGAAGCGGACGTCCTTGGCGTTGCGCTGGATGAAGGAGCGCCGTGCCTCGACGTCCTCGCCCATGAGCACCGAGAACAGGTCGTCCGCCTGCGCGGCGTCGTCCAGGGTGACCTGGCCCAGCACGCGGTGGTCGACGTCCATGGTGGTGATGCGCAGCTCCTCGGCGTTCATCTCACCGAGACCCTTGAAGCGCTGGACCGAGTCGTCCCTGATCCGCTTGCCGTTCTCGCGGCCGAGCGCGATCAGAGCGTCGCGCTCGCGGTCGGAGTAGGCGTACTCGAAGTCGTCCCGGCCCCACTTGATCTTGTACAGCGGGGGGCGGGAGAGGTAGACGTGCCCGGCCTCGACCAGCGGCCGCATAAAGCGGAAGAGGAAGGTGAGCAGCAGGGTGTTGATGTGCTGACCGTCGACGTCGGCGTCCGCCATCAGGATGATCTTGTGATAGCGGAGCTTCGCGATGTCGAAGTCCTCGTGCACACCGGTGCCGAAGGCGGAGATCAGCGCCTGGACCTCGGTGTTCTGGAGGATCTTGTCGATCCGCGCCTTCTCGACGTTGAGGATCTTGCCTCGGATCGGGAGGATCGCCTGGTACTGCGGGTTGCGGCCGGACTTGGCCGAGCCGCCGGCGGAGTCACCCTCGACGATGAAGATCTCGCACTTCGTCGGGTCGTTGGACTGGCAGTCGCTGAGCTTGCCCGGCAGCGACGCCGACTCCAGCAGGCCCTTGCGGCGGGTCAGGTCGCGGGCCTTGCGGGCCGCCACGCGGGCCGTCGCCGCCTGGATGGACTTGCGGATGATGTCCGCGGCCTCGTTGGGGTTGCGGTCCAGCCAGTCCGTGAGGTGCTCGTGGACCACCTTCTGGACGAAGGTCTTGGCCTCGGTGTTGCCGAGCTTGGTCTTCGTCTGGCCCTCGAACTGCGGCTCGCCGAGCTTGATAGAGATGATCGCGGTCAGACCCTCGCGGATGTCCTCACCCGCGAGGTTGTCGTCCTTCTCGCGGAGCAGCTTCTTGTCGCGGGCGTAACGGTTGATCAGACCGGTCAGCGCGGCGCGGAAGCCCTCTTCGTGCGTACCGCCCTCGTGGGTGTGGATGGTGTTCGCGAAGCTGTACACGCCCTCGCTGTACTGGCTGTTCCACTGCATCGCGATCTCGACCGAGAGCATGCGCTCCTTGTCCTCGGCCTCGATGTCGATGACGGTCGGGTGGATCAGCTCGCCCTTGCGCGAGTTGAGGTACGTCACGAAGTCGACGATGCCGCCTTCGTAGTGGTACTCCACCGTCAGCGGCTTGCCCTCCTCGTCGACATGGTCGGCGCGGAGGTCCGTCAGCGAGATGCGCAGGCCCTTGTTGAGGAAGGCCATCTCCTGGAAGCGCCGCGAGAGCGTCTCGAAGGAGTACTCGGTGGTCTCGAAGATGTCGCCGTCGGCCCAGAAGGTGACGGAGGTGCCCGACTCGTCGGTCGCCTCGTTCTTCTGGAGCGGGGCGGTCGGGACACCGAGCTTGTAGTCCTGCGTCCAGCGGTAGCCGTCGGTCTTGACCTCGACGGCGACGCGCGTCGACAGGGCGTTGACGACGGAAACGCCGACGCCGTGCAGACCACCGGAGACCGCGTAGCCGCCGCCGCCGAACTTGCCGCCCGCGTGCAGCACGGTCAGCACGACCTCGACGGCCGGCTTCCCCTCGGAGGGGACGATGCCCACCGGGATGCCGCGGCCGTTGTCCACGACGCGCACACCGCCGTCGGGCAGGATCGTCACGTCGATGGTGTCCGCGTGACCGGCCATGGCCTCATCGACGGAGTTGTCGACGACCTCTTGCACGAGGTGGTGCAGACCACGCTCACCGGTCGAGCCGATGTACATACCGGGCCGCTTGCGGACCGCGTCCAGCCCCTCCAGGACGGTGATCGCGCTGGCGTCGTACGACGTCTCACCTGCGGAGGAGCCGGTGGCGGTCACCTCCTTCTCGGAGGGGTCGTTCTTCTCGTTGGGGTTGCCGGAATCGGCCACGAAGCGCCCTTTCTGGCACAGCACAGGCCCTCCCCTGCCTACGGCGGGGAGACCCCACCCGGGTCAGGCAGGAGCGGCTGCGTCGTTCTGCGTTGGTCGGCGTGTCCCGCAAGCGGCGGGATTGCCACCAGTCTACCGGTAGCACTGACATGAATGGGGGTTTGCCGGTACCTGAGTCCTCACGTGCCGCCCTGAACCGGCATCAGCCGACTCCCTATATGTGGACCCGGGCTCCGAGAGGCTCACAGCGGCACTCAGCGCTTCTGGCTGTCAACGGCCCGCAACCGTGAGCGGGGTACCGGGCCGACGGCGTCGCGGAGCCGCGTGAGCCCCGGGCGCGCCGCACGGGCGCGCGCGCTTCCGCGGGGAGCTCGCGCGCTCATCGGACGGCTTCGCGCGCATCGCATCGTTCACCGATCCGTCACGGGACCTTCGCGTCCGTTACGAGACCTTCGCGGCCTTTGCGGGGGATGACGGAGCCGGCGCCGAGCGCCGTGTCACCCGTACGTGTCGCCGGGTCCCGTGGAGCCGGGCGCGCGCAGCGGGCCGTACCGGCGGGCGGGGCCGCCCGGCCCCAGCACCTTGATCAGCTTGACCGTGCCCTGGCCCAGATCGGCGTTCAGCCGCGCCACCAGCTGGGGCGCCAGCAGCCGCAACTGCGTCGCCCAGGCCGTCGAGTCGCACTGCACGGTCAGCACCCGCGCGTCCTCGTCGTACTTCTGCGGCTCGCAGTGCAGGGCGACCTCCGGCCCCACCATCTGCGGCCAGCGGCCCATCACCCCGCCCACCGCCGCGGGCGTCTCCCAGCCGCGCTCGGTGATCAGCCGGTTGATCGCCGCACCCAGCGGCAGGGGATCGCGTCCGTCCGCTCGCGCGCCGGAGCGCAGACCGCCGCGGCGCGCCTGCTTCTTCTGCTGCGCGGCGTTCCCTCGCGCCCGCGCCTGCTCCTTCGCGGCGCGCAGCGCCACCCTCGCCAGGTCCACCCCGGAGGGCTCGGGCGTCTTGGCGGCCTCGGGCCGCTTCTCGGGCACGTCGTTCATACGCGCTCCACCACGCCTTCCGAGACCGCGTACCGCGCCCCCACCAGGACATCCGGCACATCGTCGTCGACGGCGGCCGTCACCAGCACCTGCTCACCCGGCGCGACCAGCTCCGCCAGCCGCTCCCGGCGCCGGGCGTCCAGCTCCGCGAAGACGTCGTCCAGCACGAGGACCGGCTCATTGCCCTCGGAGCGCAGCAGCTCGTACGAGGCCAGGCGCAGCGCCAGCGCGTACGACCAGGACTCGCCGTGGCTCGCGTAGCCCTTGGCGGGCAGCCGGCCGAGCTTGAGCAGCAGCTCGTCGCGGTGCGGGCCGACCAGCGTCACACCGCGCTCGATCTCCTGCTTGCGCGCCTCCGCGAGCGCCGTGAGCAGGGCCTCGTACAGCTCCTCGCGGGTGTGGGCGCCCTCGATGGCGTCCGGGCCGCGGTAGTCGAACGCGACCGGGCCGCCGCCGGGCGCCAGCTGCTCGTACGCCTTGTCGGCCAGCGGCCGCAGCGTGGCGATCAGGTCGAGCCGCTGCGCCAGCAGCTCGGCGCCGACGCGGGCCAGGTGCTGGTCCCAGATGTCCAGGGTGGACAGGTCCAGCCCGCGCCCGCCGTGGCGGCGGGCCATGGCCGCGCTCTTGAGCAGGGTGTTGCGCTGCTTGAGTACGCGGTCGTAGTCGGAGCGCACACCGGCTATCCGGGGGGAGCGGGCGGTGATCAGCTCGTCCAGGAAGCGGCGGCGTTCACCGGGGTCACCCTTGACCAGCGCCAGGTCCTCGGGCGCGAAGAGGACCGTACGGACGATGCCGAGCACGTCACGCGGCTTGACCTGCGAGGAACGGTTGATCCGGGCGCGGTTGGCCTTGCCGGGGTTGAGCTCCAGCTCTATCAGCTGCCGGCGCTCGCCCTGGACGACGGCCGCACGGATGATCGCGCGGTCGGCGCCCATCCGCACCAGCGGCGCGTCGGAGGAGACCCGGTGGCTGCCGAGCGTGGCCAGATAGCCGACCGCCTCGACGAGGTTGGTCTTCCCCTGGCCGTTGGGCCCCACGAAGGCCGTGACGCCCGGGTCGAGCGGGACCTCGACCCGGGCGTACGAGCGGAAGTCGGCCAGCGACAAATGCGATACGTGCATGGGGGCGCGCCGACCTCTCCCGGCTGGTGACTTACTGGGTCTTACTTCTTGTTCTCGACCGCGTGGCCACCGAACTGGTTGCGCAGCGCGGCGATCATCTTCATCTGCGGCGAGTCCTCCTGGCGGGAGGCGAAGCGGGCGAAGAGCGACGCGGTGATCGCCGGCAGCGGCACGGCGTTGTCGATCGCCGCCTCGACCGTCCAGCGGCCCTCGCCGGAGTCCGCGGCGAAGCCGCGCAGCTTGTCGAGGTGCTCGTCGTCGTCCAGGGCGTTGACGGCCAGGTCGAGCAGCCAGGAGCGGATGACCGTGCCCTCCTGCCAGCTGCGGAAGACCTCGCGCACGTCGGTGACGGAGTCGACCTTCTCCAGGAGCTCCCAGCCCTCGGCGTAGGCCTGCATCATCGCGTACTCGATGCCGTTGTGGACCATCTTCGCGAAGTGGCCCGCGCCGACCTTGCCCGCGTGGACGGAGCCGAAGTCGCCCTCGGGCTTGAGAGCGTCGAAGATCGGCTGGACCTTCGCGACGTTCTCGGCGTCGCCGCCGTACATCAGGGCGTAGCCGTTCTCCAGGCCCCAGACACCGCCGGAGACGCCGCAGTCGACGAAGCCGATGCCCTTGGCCGCCAGCTCGTCGGCGTGCTTCTCGTCGTCCGTCCAGCGGGAGTTTCCGCCGTCGACGACGACATCGCCGGGGGAGAGCAGCTCACCGAGCTCGTCGATCGTGGACTGGGTGGCGGCGCCGGCCGGGACCATGACCCAGACGACGCGCGGACCCTTGAGGGAATCCACAAGCTCCTGGAGGCTGTGGACATCCGCGAGGTCCGCGTTGCGGTCGTATCCGATGACGGTGTGGCCTGCGCGGCGGATGCGCTCGCGCATGTTGCCGCCCATCTTGCCGAGACCGATGAGACCGAGCTCCATGGGTGATCCTCTATGCCTTGATTGCGTTCATGCCTGCGTCCGAGCCTACGCCCGGGGGTCCGCGCACAGCTGTGGGCTCGGCCGCTCACAGGTGAGTGGGCCGACTGTGGACAGCCGACCCACTCGAGAAGCGTTGGATCGGTTCTCAGCCCGAGAGCCGCACCGGCATGATCAGGTACTTGTACGCGTCGTCCGCCTCGGCGTCCACGGCCGGCTTGCCGCTGAGCAGCGCGGGCTTGGTGGACGTGGTGAAGGACAGCTGGGCGACCGGGGAGTCGATCGCGGAGAGGCCCTCCAGCAGGAAGCCCGGGTTGAACGCGATCGAGATGTCGTCGCCGTCGAGCTGGGCGTCGACCCTTTCCACAGCCTGTGCGTCGTCGCTGGAGCCGGCCTCCAGGATGAGCACGCCCTGCTCGAAGCTGAGCCGCACCGGGGTGTTCCGCTCGGCGACGAGCGCCACGCGCTTGACGGCCTCGACGAAGGGGGCCGTCTCGATCACCGCGACGGAGTTGAACTCGGTCGGGAAGAGCGTGCGGTACTTCGGCAGGTCGCCCTCGAGCAGTCGCGTGGTCGTACGGCGACCGGCGCCCTCGAAGCCGATGAGGCCCTCGCCCTTGCCGGAGCCGGACAGGGCGATCGACACGGTGTCGCCGCCACTGAGGGACTTGGCGGTGTCCAGCAGGGTCTTGGCGGGCACCAGGGCGACCGCGGAGATGTCCGGGGTCTCGGGCTTCCACATGAACTCGCGGACCGCGAAGCGGTAGCGGTCCGTGGAGGCCAGGGTGACGGTGTCGCCCTCGATCTCGATGCGGACACCGGTGAGGACCGGCAGCGTGTCGTCGCGGCCGGCGGCGATGGCCACCTGGGCGGCGGCGGCGGCGAAGACCTCACCCGGGACGGTGCCGGTGGCGGTCGGCATCTCCGGCAGGGCCGGGTACTCCTCCACAGGCAGGGTGTGGAGTGTGAATCGCGACGAGCCGCAGACGACGGTGACGCGCACCCCGTCGGTGGAGATCTCCACAGGCCTGTTGGGAAGCGCGCGGCAGATGTCGGCGAGGAGCCGGCCGGAGACGAGGACGGTGCCGTCCTCCTCCACATCCGCGTCGACCGAGACCCGGGCCGAGACCTCGTAGTCGAAGCCGGAGAGGCTCAGGGAGCCGTCCTCCGCCTTCAGCAGCAGGCCCGCGAGGACGGGCACGGGCGGACGGGCCGGGAGGCTGCGGGCCGCCCAGGCCACTGCCTCCGCGAGTACATCGCGCTCCACCCGGATCTTCACCGGAACCGCCTCCTGCTTGTTGCTGGCTCGCCCTGCTGGCTACGTCGTCGGCTGAGTTGCCGGAGACCAGTCTGACGCACGCCGCTGACAGTCGGTGCGTCTCGGGGTCAAGTCGGGTCGGAGGGCGTGGCGCGGTCCGCGGCCGAGTTGTGCACAGGCCCCACTTCGAAGCGAGTTCCCCGGTAGATCTCTGTGGTCGTAGTAGTAGGGCCTGTGGAAACGGTGGAAAACCGTCTTTGCCCAGGTCAGCCCGGATTTTTTGTCCACCGGGCCTGTGGGTGGGGGCGGTGGAAAAGCGGGGTGTTCTGTGGACCGCGGAAAGTTCTGCACACCCGGTGCACAGGCAGGGCGCACTTCTCCCCAGCGCCGTCCCCAGTTTTACCCAGGTTCCCCACAGCCCAACCAGGCAACCTTGTGTGACGCCTTTCACTCGGGGCGGTGAGAGGGGGCGTTTCGTTACCGAACAGTGGACAGGGATGTGGAAACACTGTGTACAACATCCACTTCCCTGTGGGCGGTCGGTGGACAACGTTCGATCGTCCTTGTGGGTGATTCCGTCGTCCACAGGCTGTGGACTTCCGTCGACCACAAATCCACACGCCGCTGACCTCCCCTGATGGCGTATCAACAGCCTCGACTGTGGACAGGATCTGGACAACTTCACGGTCCCCAGGGTGTGGACAGCTGGTCGGCCGGAAATCTGTGGAGAACCGGTGGTCGCGGGTCAGTATTCGAACAGAGGCACCGGCCGGGCGGGAGCGCAGTGGGCTTCCGTAGTGCTCCCAGAAAGCTTCGACGGGCCTCGGGAAGCCCTCGGAAGCCTCCGACGGCCTGTCTTGGGAGCGGCCCACGGAAGCCGCGGCGCTTCCTCCACGACGTCGTCCACGAACCCCGCCGGATGGCGAAAGGGCGCTCCGGGAAGCCTCCCGAAGCGCCCTGGTGGTGCTTCCCGCGGTCTGTGTCAGCCGTTCTTGATGCGGTTCGTCAGCTCGGTCACCTGGTTGTAGATGGAGCGCCGCTCGGCCATCAGCGCGCGGATCTTGCGGTCCGCGTGCATCACGGTCGTGTGGTCACGGCCGCCGAACTGCGCACCGATCTTCGGCAGCGACAGGTCCGTCAGCTCACGGCACAGGTACATGGCGATCTGCCGGGCCGTCACCAGCACCCGGCTGCGCGAGGCTCCGCACAGGTCCTCGACCGTGTGGCCGAAGTAGTCGGCGGTCGCGGCCATGATGGCCGGCGCGGTGATCTCCGGCGAGGCGTCCTCGCCACCGGGGATCAGGTCCTTGAGGACGATCTCGGTGAGGCCGAGGTCGACCGGCTGCCGGTTGAGGCTCGCGAAGGCGGTGACGCGGATCAGCGCGCCCTCCAGCTCACGGATGTTGCGCGAGATCCGGGAGGCGATGAACTCCAGGACCTCCGGCGGCGCGTTGAGCTGCTCCTGTACCGCCTTCTTGCGCAGGATCGCGATGCGCGTCTCCAGCTCCGGCGGCTGGACGTCGGTGATCAGGCCCCACTCGAAGCGGTTGCGCAGCCGGTCCTCCAGGGTCACCAGCTGCTTGGGCGGCCGGTCCGAGGACAGCACGATCTGCTTGTTCGCGTTGTGGAGCGTATTGAAGGTGTGGAAGAACTCCTCCTGCGTCGACTCCTTGCTCGCCAGGAACTGGATGTCGTCGACCAGCAGGATGTCCATGTCGCGATAGCGCTTGCGGAACGCGTCCGCCTTGCCGTCGCGGATGGAGTTGATGAACTCGTTGGTGAACTCCTCGGAGCTCACGTAGCGCACGCGCGTACCCGGGTAGAGGCTGCGCGCGTAGTGCCCGATGGCGTGCAGCAGGTGGGTCTTGCCCAGCCCCGACTCGCCATAGATGAACAGGGGGTTGTACGCCTTGGCCGGCGCCTCCGCCACGGCGACCGCGGCCGCGTGCGCGAAGCGGTTGGACGCGCCGATGACGAAGGTGTCGAAGAGGTACTTCGGGTTCAGACGGGCCGTCGGCTCGCCGGGCCCCGTCGCCGGCGCGGGCTGCGCGGCCAGCGGGCCGGGGGCTCCGCTCGACTTGGGCAGGCCGCCCTGGCCGCCGCCGCGGGAGTGGCTGTCGGGCAGCTCACGGCGCTGCTGCTGCTCGTAGGGCAGGCGCTCAGGCGGCTGGGAGCGGTAGTCCGGCCGCTCCGGCTCGTACGGCTGCTGCTCGTAGGAGGAGCCGTGCTGCGTGGCGTACGGGTCGCGCTCGCCGTCCTGGAAGCCGCCCAGGCGCGGCTGCTGCCAGCCGTAGTCGCCGCGGTCGCCCCGGTCGGGCGCGGGCGGACCGGAGTGGCGCGGCCAGGCGCCCGGCTCGGGGCGGGACTGCTGGTAGTCGGGGTAGGCCGGGCGCACGGACGGCAGGTCGTCGGCCGGGGCCTGGCGGCCATAGCTCTCGCGGCCGTCGTAGCCGCCGTGGTTGTCGTAGTTCTCGTAGGTGTCGCGTGCGTCACGCTTTTCGTACGCGTCGCGGCCCTGCCCGGCGCCGTGGGGGCCCGGAGCGTCCTCGTAGCGCGACTGCTGGGGGCCCTGCGGCCGCTCGGCCGGAGGCTCGCCGGCGGAGTCGTCGACGGTGATCGCGATTCGGATGGGGCGGCCGCACTCCCGGCTCAGCGTCTCGCTGACGATCGGGGCGAGCCGGCCCTCGAGGACGCCCTTGGCGAATTCATTGGGGACGGCGAGCAGCGCGGTGTCGGCCACCAGCGCGAGCGGCTGGCACCGCTTGATCCAGTGCTCGTCCTTGCCCTCGACGCCCGGGCCGCCCTGTCCTCGGCCCTCGCCCAGGAGCTGCTCGAGCACGCGCGGCCACACTGCGGCAAGATCGGCAGGCAGGTCAGCCACAGGGCACGCTCTCTCAGTCACTGGGGGGAGCCCCGTGAGTCCCACGAATGTGTGGTTCTCGGGACGGGCGGGAAGTATTTGGAGTTCCGCCAAGGTAGTCAGGCCGAGGCGCGTGGTTCAAGTCGTTGTCCACAGGGTGTGTACAAATGTGCCATGAGGCGAGTGGTGGCGCCCCACCGGTCCGCAGGACGCTACGGTGTACCCCTGGTGCACTGCCGGTTTGACCGAATGGCGTAGCCGCGCGTACCGTGACCAGGTCGAGTTGTCGATGGCTGCTGCCGCCTGCCTCCGATGGGCAACGGCTTCGTCCCTCTCAGGGACGGGGTCATGAAGCGGTGCACTCGGGCGTATTGCGAGCTTCTCGTGGGCGCACGGTGACAGCCAGGCGATGTCCCGCCATCACACGATTCATTTCTGGAGCCCCCGAGTGAGCAAGCGCACCTTCCAGCCGAACAACCGCCGTCGCGCGAAGACCCACGGCTTCCGACTGCGCATGCGCACCCGTGCCGGCCGCGCGATCCTCGCGTCCCGCCGTGGCAAGGGTCGCGCCAAGCTGTCGGCCTGACCACCCTGACGTCAAGGTCCATGACGTGCTGCCTTCCGAGTCTCGGCTGAGGCGGCGCGAGGACTTTGCGACCGCGGTTCGTCGAGGACGCCGGGCCGGCCGCCCGCTCCTCGTCGTCCACCTACGTACCGCTACGGACCCGCACGCACCTGGGGAGACTGCTCTCCCGGTGCGTGCGGGTTTCGTCGTGAGCAAGGCCGTCGGCGTCGCCGTGGTCCGCAATCTGGTGAAGCGGAGACTGCGCCACCTGATGCGCGACCGGCTGGATCAGCTGCCCGCCGGTAGCCTTGTGGTGGTACGGGCCCTGCCCGGCGCGGGTGAGGCGGACCACGATCAGCTGGCCCGCGATCTCGACACCGCACTGCAGCGGCTGCTGGGAGGGGCGCCGCGCTGTTCCGGTCCCCCGGGGGACGCCCCCCGGAACCCCGGCCCAGGCCCGGGAGGGAGCGCACAGTGAAGTATCCGCTGCTGTGGTTGATCAAGCTCTATCAGTGGACCATCAGCCCTCTTCTGGGCCCGGTCTGCAAGTACTACCCGTCGTGCTCGCACTACGGCTACACAGCCATTGATGTGCACGGCGCGGTCAAAGGAACGGCGCTGACGGCCTGGCGCATCCTGCGCTGCAACCCGTGGTCGCTCGGTGGCGTCGACCACGTCCCTCCCCGGAAGCGTCCGGTCTGGCACCAGCGGCTGAGGAGCCGACTGGGTGGGCATCCCGCCGTGGGATCCACCGCACAGCCCGAGACTCAGCCCAACGCCCAAGGAGCCTGATTCGTGGACACGATCCTCGGTCCTCTCTATTACGCAGTTTCCTGGATCATCGTCCAGTTCCACTCGCTGTACAGCCTTGTCTTCGACGAGGACAGCGGCTGGGCGTGGGGTCTGTCCATCGTCTCGCTGGTGGTCCTGATCCGTATCTGCCTGATCCCGCTCTTCGTGAAGCAGATCAAGGCGACGCGGAACATGCAGGCGCTCCAGCCGAAGATGAAGGCGATCCAGGAGCGCTACAAGAGCGACAAGCAGCGCCAGTCCGAAGAGATGATGAAGCTCTACAAGGAGACGGGCACCAACCCGCTCTCGAGCTGTCTCCCGATCCTGGCCCAGTCGCCCTTCTTCATCTCGCTGTACCAGGTCCTGAACCACATCGCGCAGGGCAAGACCGTCGGTGTCATCGACAAGGGCCTGCTGGACAGCGCCCGGCAGGCGCACATCTTCGGTGCCCCGCTGTCCGTGAAGTTCATGGACTCGGCCTCCAAGGTCGAGTCGCTGGGTGCCACGCTGACCGACGTCCGCGTCGTCACGGTCATCATGATCGTCCTGATGTCGCTGTCGCAGTTCTACACGCAGCGCCAGCTGATGACGAAGAACGTCGACCTCACGGTGAAGACGCCGTTCATGCAGCAGCAGAAGATGCTGATGTACGTCTTCCCGATCATGTTCGCCGTCTTCGGCATCAACTTCCCCGTCGGTGTTCTCGTCTACTGGCTGACCACCAACGTGTGGACCCTGGGCCAGCAGATGTTCGTCATCCGCCGCAACCCCACCCCGGGCAGCATCGCCTTCAACCAGCGCCAGGAGCGGCTGCGGGCCAAGGGCAAGCTGAAGGAGGACCCGGCGGAGGTCGAGGCCCGGAAGGCGGTCGAGGCCGCCCGCGCCAAGCGGCAGCAGCCCAAGCGGCAGCCGAAGGCCAAGCGCCAGGTCGCGGGCGCGGCCGCGCAGCCGGCCACCGGCGGTGAGAAGACCTCGCTGGAGAAGACGCAGCCCGAGGACGAAAAGCCGAAGCAGGCCGGCGGCGGCTCTTCCCGAAACGCCAAGTCCGGGCAGCGCAAGGGCGGCCCCCAGCGGCCCAAGCACCCGACCAAGAAGTAATGAAGGAGTCCACCGTGACGGACACGCAGCGTCAGACCGATGCCGCCGCCGAGGGCACCGACACCCTGTCCCGCCTGGAGCAGGAAGGCGAGATCGCGGCCGACTACCTCGAGGGTCTGCTGGACATCGCCGACCTCGACGGTGACATCGACATGGACGTCGAGGCCGACCGTGCCGCGGTGTCGATCATCAGCGACTCGACCAGTCGTGACCTGCAGAAGCTGGTCGGCCGTGACGGCGAGGTGCTGGAGGCGCTCCAGGAGCTCACCCGCCTCGCCGTGAACCGCGAGACCGGTGACCGCAGCCGCCTCATGCTCGACATCGCGGGCTTCCGGGCCCGTAAGCGCGAGGAGCTGGCGCAGGTCGGTGCCAAGGCCGCCGAGGAGGCCAAGAGCACCGGCCAGGCGGTCAAGCTGGACCCGATGACGCCCTTCGAGCGCAAGGTCGTCCATGACGCGGTGGCCGCCGCGGGTCTGCGCAGCGAGTCCGAGGGCGAGGAGCCGCAGCGCCGAGTGGTCGTACTTCCGGCCTGAACGCTGCCCTTCTAGATCCCCGTCTAGGTGTGTACGGCCCCGTCTGCTCGCAGGCGGGGCCGATCCTTGTCAGCCTGATAGTCAGACTCTGACCTTCAGAGAGAACGTCGTACGGAAGGACGGTTCCCCGTGGAAGAGGCAGCGGAGCTCCCCCCGGCGCCACCGGAGGCGCAGGCGGTATTCGGCGACCGCTTGCCAGAGGCCGTCCGGTACGCGGAGCTGCTCGCGGACGCGGGCGTACGGCGCGGCCTGATCGGCCCCCGTGAGGTCCCGCGGCTGTGGGAGCGGCACCTGCTGAACTGCGCGGTGCTCTCCGAGGCCGTCGCGGACGGTGTCTCGGTGTGCGATGTGGGCTCCGGCGCCGGGCTGCCCGGTATCCCGCTGGCCCTGGTGCGGCCCGACCTCCAGATCACGCTGCTGGAGCCGCTGCTGCGCCGCACGACGTTCCTCCAGGAGGTCGTCGAGCTGCTCGGCCTGGACCACGTCACCGTAGTCCGCGGCCGCGCCGAGGAGATGCTCGGCAAGGTGGAGCCGGTGCACGTGGTGACGGCTCGGGCGGTGGCCCCGCTGGACCGCCTGGCCGGCTGGGGAGTGCCCCTGCTGCGCCCCTACGGCGAGATGCTGGCGCTCAAGGGCGACACGGCCGAGGAGGAGCTCAAGAGCGCTCGTGCCGCGCTGAGCAAGCTCGGGGTCGTACGGACCTCGGTGCTTCAGGTCGGCGAGGGCATCGTCGATCCGATGTCCACGGTCGTACGGGTCGAGGTCGGGGAGAGCCCCGGCGGAGTGCGGTTCGCGGCCAAGAGGGCCAAAGCAGCCGGCCGGTCCCGCCGTCAGCGCTGAGTAGGTACCTCAGCGGGGAGGCGGCTGCCTGCGAAAAGGGTAGCCGCCAGCAACCGGACAATGCTCCATACAAGCTGTCAAACCTACGCATTACGGAGTGTCGTGGCGGGGTAGCGGAGCGTCCGGTGCATCGTGTTTCACGTGAAACGTCGCTCCTTGCTTAAGGGAATCATCGGCCGCGGTCGCCTGGATGTCGGTCCGTGTGACCGGCGAATGCCCCGGGACCTGGGTTCATCCACAGGTGAGGGGGATTCATCCACAGGAGAACATGCCCCGCTGGTTCACGGCCCCGAAAGCATGGCAGGCTCTGTGCATTGCGAGCCTGATGTCGAGGAGGGTGAATCCTTGCGGTCCGACGCCAATATCGCGGGGCCGATGGCCGACCCGGTCCCCGGTCCCCGCCCCGCTGACCCCGAGCCGGGGGCCGAGCCCGGTTCCCTGGCGGCCGGGGACGTCGTTTCACGTGAAACGCCGCCGACCCCGATGCCCAGGCCCGAGCAGACCCGGGTGATGGTGGTCGCCAACCAGAAGGGCGGTGTGGGTAAGACCACGACCACCGTGAATCTGGCGGCGTCTCTGGCCCTCCACGGCAACCGCGTTCTGGTCATCGACCTGGACCCGCAGGGCAACGCCTCGACGGCACTGGGTATTGATCACCACGCCGACGTCCCGTCGATCTATGACGTCCTGGTGGACAGCCGACAGCTCTCCGACGTGGTGCAGCCGGTGCGCGATGTGGAGGGGCTCTTCTGCGCTCCCGCCACGATCGACCTGGCGGGAGCCGAGATCGAGCTCGTCTCGCTCGTCGCCCGGGAGAGCAGGCTGGACCGGGCGATCAAGGCGTACGAGCAGCCGCTGGACTACATCCTCATCGACTGCCCGCCCTCGCTCGGCCTGCTGACGGTCAATGCCCTGGTCGCCGGCGCGGAGGTGCTGATCCCCATCCAGTGCGAGTACTACGCGCTGGAGGGACTGGGCCAGCTGCTGCGCAATGTGGATCTGGTGCGGGGCCATCTGAACCCCACGCTCCACGTGTCCACGATTCTGCTGACGATGTACGACGGACGGACCCGGCTCGCCTCGCAGGTGGCCGACGAGGTCCGGAGCCACTTCGGCCATGAGGTGCTGCGCACCAGCATCCCGCGGTCGGTGCGTATCTCCGAGGCGCCCAGCTATGGGCAGACCGTTCTTACCTACGACCCGAGTTCCAGCGGGGCGCTGTCCTATCTGGAAGCCGCGCGGGAGATCGCGCTGCGGGGGGTCGGCGTGCATTACGACGGCAGCAACGCCCACACCGTGGGTCATCAGCATCAGCAAGACCAGCACAGCATGTCGGAGGGGCTGCAGTGAGCGAGCGACGTAGAGGACTGGGCCGCGGGCTCGGTGCGCTGATTCCGGCGGCACCCAAGACATCGGACAACGCCGGACCGGCCATGGGTGCCGGTGCGACGTCCCCGACCGCGGTCCCGGTGCTCACGGCGGAGCGCGGTGTCGCAGCGGCGAGGGTCGCCGGCCTGTCCATGAACGATGTCCCCGTTTCACGTGAAACGGAGAGCGCGCCGGGTGCGGCCCCGGATGCCCTGGATGCCATGGAGATGGTGGCCGGAGCGCACTTCGCCGAGCTGTCCCTGGACTCCATCACGCCCAACCCTCGCCAGCCACGTGAGGTGTTCGACGAGGTGGCGCTCGCCGAACTGGTGACCTCCATCCGTGAGGTCGGGCTTCTGCAGCCGGTGGTCGTACGTCAGCTGGCGCCGGAGCGCTATGAGCTCATCATGGGTGAGCGGCGCTGGCGGGCATGCCGTGAGGCCGGACTGGAGAAAATCCCGTCCATCATCAGGGCGACCGACGACGAGAAGCTGCTCCTGGACGCGCTGCTGGAGAACCTGCACCGTGCCCAGCTGAACCCCCTTGAGGAAGCCGCTGCCTACGATCAGCTCCTCAAGGACTTCAATTGCACGCATGACGAGCTGGCGGAGCGCATCGGCCGATCTCGGTCGCAGGTGTCCAACACCCTCAGGCTGCTGAAGCTTCCGCCCGACGTGCAGCGGAGGGTCGCGGCCGGTGTGCTGTCCGCCGGTCATGCCCGGGCGCTGCTCTCGGTCGATGACTCCGAGGAGCAGGAGCGGCTTGCCAAGCGCATCGTGGCCGAGGGGCTGTCGGTGCGTTCGGTGGAGGAGATCGTCAAGCTCATGGAGCCGGGGTCGGGGTCGCGCGGCTCGGTTAAGGCCAAGGGGCCGCGCGCCGGGGCACGGGTCTCCCCGGCGCTCAACCACCTCGCCACGCGACTGTCCGACCGCTTCGAGACCCGGGTGAAGGTCGACCTGGGGCAGAAGAAGGGCAAGATCGTCGTCGAGTTCGCCTCGATGGAGGACCTGGAGAGGATCCTCGGCACGCTGGCCCCGGGCGAGGGGCGTGTGCTGGAGCAGAAGCTCGCCGGCGCCGACGGGAACGAGGCGGAGTAGGCCCGGCGGTGTCCGTCGCTCAGGGCGGGTTGTGTTTCACGTGGAACACAACCCGCCCTTTGCCTTTCTCCGCTTTTCGCCCAATGGACCCCCCGATACGATGCGTTGAGGTATGGCGCATCCACGTTGGACTCAGTTCACGGAGGGGCGGGGCCATGCGAACGATGAGCCGGACCGGACTGGTGGCGACGGGCTTTGGCCTGGGGGCAGTCGGCGGATTCGTCGGCAGCCTCCTCAGGGAGCGGAGCGCGCTGAGCGCCGCCTGGGGTGTGACACGCGACGGAAGTGAGGAATGGGCTCCATGGGGCGTCGGCTCGTACCGCTCACGCTGGACAACCTCCCGGATCTTCCCCAGCGCTGCCGTTCCTGCGTCTTCTGGGAGCTCGACCCCGTCAGCGGCGAAGCCGCGCTGAAAGCGGGGCGTCCGGAGCTGGAGAAGGAGGCCTGGATCTCGGCCGTCCTGCTGGAGTGGGGATCCTGCGGCCGGGTCGTCTATGTCGATGAGATCCCGGTGGGCTTTGTGCTCTACGCCCCTCCGGCCTATGTGCCGCGGTCGGCCGCCTTCTCCACGAGCCCCGTCGCCGCGGACGCCGTGCAACTGATGACGGCCTGGCTCGCGCCGGGCTACCAGGGTCAGGGCCTGGGGCGAACGATGGTGCAGACCGTCGCCAAGGACGTCCTCCGGCGGGGCTTCAAGGCCATCGAGGCATTCGGTGATGCCCGCTGGAAGGAACCCGCGTGCGTGCTGCCCGCCGATCACCTGCTGGCGGTGGGCTTCAAGACGGTACGGCCGCACCCTCGTTTTCCACGGCTGCGGCTGGAGCTGCGTACGGCGCTCTCCTGGAAGGAAGACGTCGAGCTGGCCCTGGACCGGCTGCTGGGGGCGGTACAGAAGGAACCTGCCCTCAGGCCGCTGTGACACTGCGCACCCTTCGAACGCGAACAGGCCCGCCCGGGGAATGGGCGGGCCTGTTTCACGTGAAACAGCGGGAGGCTGTTTGCTTACTTCGCGCTGAGGAAAGCGTCCAGCTCGCGCTCAAGGGCGACCTTGGGCTTCGCACCGACGATCGTCTGGACGACCTCGCCGCCCTGGTAGACGTTTAGGGTCGGGATCGACATGACGCCGTACTTGGCGGCGGTCGTCGGGTTCTGGTCGATGTTGAGCTTGACGATCTCGATCTTGTCGCCGTGCTCGGCGGCGATCGCCTCCAGGGAGGGGGCGATCTGGCGGCACGGGCCGCACCACTCGGCCCAGAAGTCCACCAGAACGGGCTTGTCGCTCTTCAGGACGTCCTCGTCGAAGGAAGCGTCGGTCACGGTCTTGAGAGCCACGGAGGTCTCCTTAAATCTTCTCTGCGTGGGGGTGGAGGGTGGGGGTGGGTCAGGCGGTCTGCTCGGGCTCGCGAACGTGCTCGCTGTGGGAGAGGGAGGCGAGGAAACGCTCGGCGTCGAGCGCGGCGGAGCAGCCCGTACCGGCGGCGGTGATGGCCTGACGGTACGTGTGGTCCACCACATCACCGGCAGCGAACACGCCGGTCAGGTTGGTGCGCGTCGAAGGGGCGTCGACCTTGAGGTAGCCCTCGTCGTCCAGGTCCAGCTGGCCCTTGAACAGCTCGGTGCGCGGGTCGTGGCCGATCGCGATGAACAGGCCGGTCACCGGAAGCTCGGAGGACTCGCCGGTCTTGAGGTTGCGCAGCGTCAGCCCGGACAGCTTGTTCTCACCGTGGATCTCGGCGATCTCGCTGTCCCAGACGAAAGAGATCTTCGGGTCGGCGAAGGCACGCTCCTGCATCGCCTTGCTGGCGCGCAGGGTGTCACGACGGTGGACGACGGTGACGGACTTGGCGAAGCGCGAGAGGAAGGTGGCCTCCTCCATCGCGGTGTCGCCGCCGCCGATCACGGCGATGTCCTGGTCCTTGAAGAAGAACCCGTCGCAGGTGGCGCACCAGGAGACACCGCGGCCGGAGAGCTCGTCCTCGCGGGGCAGGCCCAGCTTCCGGTGCTGGGAGCCGGTGGTGACGATCACGGCCTTGGCGCGGTGGACGGTGCCGGCGGTGTCGGTGACGGTCTTGATCTCTTCGCTGAGGTCGACCGCGACGATGTCGTCCGGGATCAGCTCGGCGCCGAAGCGCTCGGCCTGTGCCCGCATGTTGTCCATCAGGTCCGGACCCATGATCCCTTCGCGGAAACCGGGGAAGTTCTCCACGTCGGTGGTGTTCATCAGCGCGCCACCAGCGGTCACGGCACCCTCGAAGACCAGCGGCTTCAGCGAAGCGCGGGCGGTGTAGAGCGCGGCCGTGTAGCCAGCGGGCCCGGAACCGATGATGATCACGTTGCGGACGTCGCTCACGGGAGTCTTCCTTGTCTGCCGACTGCTGTCACGGGACCTTGCGGGGTATTCACCCCACCCAACGGATCCTACGGGGCGCGCATTCCCGAAGGGCATTCCTGAAGGGCGACAGCTCGGGTCGGCAGCAGGCTCAGGAGCGGGGGACCGTCCTCTCGGCCAGCACCTTGCCCGGAGACGGGGGGGAGGCGGAGACACAGCTCGATGCGACGACATAGGCGTCGACCAGGGTGGCGTCACTGACATGGGGCAGGACGACGAGGTAGGCCTCTTGGCCCTCGTATGTGTCCGGCACAGCCGCCAGGGTGGCCGAAGAGGCATCCGACCGGCCGATGCCCTCCCGCACGCATGAGGGAGCTGTGGCGCCGCCGGGGTCGCTCAGGGTCGACTGGGTGTGGGGTGAGTTGTTCTCCGATGTCTTGCCCCGGCCCTCCTCGCCCCCGAACGGCGTCCTCAGCAGGTCGTGTACGCGCGCCCCCAGCTCGCCGGAGCCCAGCACGATCGCGGCCGACCGACTCTCCCGGCTCGTGTCGGGCGCCGCGTGCGTGTTGCCCGCATCACCGGACTGGAGGAAGAAGCTGCCGAGCCCGATGACCGCGGCGGCGCAGGCCGTGCCGAGGAGCGCCCTGGGCCAACGCCGGACCCGGGCGGTCCTGGTCTTTCCGGGGGCGGGCCTCTGCCGTCCCGGCCCCTTGGCGCCGCGCGGCCGCCCGGTGGGGCGGTCGACCGTTTCACGTGAAACGTGTGCGGTGACGAGCGACGCGGTTTCACGTGAAACAGCCCCACCAGGCGACATCGCCACGGCTTCGGCCGCCACGGTTTCACGTGGAACGCCGTCGTCGGCATCATGCGTGGTCGAGTCGAGAAGCGCCTCCGCGGCGAGCGCGGCTTCAATACGGCCGGCGACGTCCGCCGGCATCCGGGGTGGCCCGGGCAGCGTGCCCAGCAGCCCCCGGATCTCGTCCAGCGAGCTCCGTACGTCTTCGCACAGCTCACAGCCGGACAGGTGCCGCCGCACATCCGCCGTCCGCGACGGTGAGAGCACACCCTCGGTGAGCGCGGAGATCTCCGCGACCTCCGGGTGCTCATCCGTGCCGGTCGTTGAAGTCACGCTCGCCCACCTCCACCCTTCACTGGATCTGCGTCACTCTGTCCTGCCGGTGGTGGGACGGACGTCCCCGGCGACCGGTTCCTTCCCCCACCGGGCGTCGGACTACCCCCGCCATCAGGGCGCAGATGGGTGAGCATGGGAAGAAGCCTGGCCCGTCCCCGCGCACATCTGCTTTTCACAGTGCCGACGGGCACATCCAGGACCTTGGCCGCCTCGGCGACGGGATAGCCCTGCATGTCCACGAGGACGAGGGCGGCGCGCTGGTCCGGCGGCAGGGTGGCCAGTGCCTGGAGCAGCTCGCGGTGGAGATCGCCGCGCTCGGCGGGCGCGGCGGCGGATTCATGGGGTTCGAGGAGCTGCTCCAGCCGCTCGGTCTCGGCGAGCGGCGCGGTCTTGCGGGAAGCGGCCTTGCGCGCCCGGTCCAGGCAGGCGTTGACGGTGATGCGGTGCAGCCAGGTGGTGACGGCGGACTGCCCGCGGAAGGTGTGAGCGGCGCGGTAGGCGGAGACCAGCGCGTCCTGCACGGCGTCCGCGGCCTCTTCCCGGTCGCCGAGCGTACGGAGTGCCACCGCCCAGAGTCGGTCGCGGTGGCGGCGCACTATCTCGGCGAACGCGTCGGGGTCGCCGTCGACATGCCGTGCGAGAAGGTCGGCGTCGCTCACGTCGCCATGGGTGACGTCGTCCAACCTCTGGTCCCCTCCCCCTCCGAGCGACCGTGCGGCTAGCTGGTCACCTTGATCTCGATGACCCTGCCGCGGTACTCGCCTTCGACCTGTGGCAGCTTCGTCAGCCAGACCAGAACGTACCGTGCTTGCGCGTCCTTCTTGGGCTTGAGCGATACATCCTCGCCCGCCTCTTGCGCGACCTGCGTGAAATCCTCCAGGGAGGAGGGCATTTCGGAGTCGGCCGAGGCCGTCCGCAGCTGCACGGAGGTCTTACCCCGGAAGGTCACCTGCACCTTGCCGAAGTGCTGCTTTTTTCCGAGGTCCAGGATGAGACCGACGCCGCTCTTCAGGCTTCCGAAGTTGGCGTTGGTGTAGGAGGCCGTCTGCCATTGCGTAGTGGCGTCGTTGTCGATGGCCTCGCGGATCCTCCCCGGCTTTTCCTCGCCGTCACCCTTCGGGTCGAAGTCCTTTATGTCCTGGATCGCGATGGGCAGGTTCTTCTTCGACGAGGCGTCGTTCGTCGACTCGGTCCTCGGCGGGTGGTCCGGCTCTCCGGCCTTCAGGAGCGTGTCCGCCAGCTGCCAGCTGCCCAGGCCCAGCGCCGCGATCAGCAGAGCCGAGACGCTCCACTTCAATGCCCTGCCCGTGCGGCTCTGGAGCGGCGGAGGCGGGAGCACGGGGGCCGGCTGTACGGGGACGCCGTTGCGCGACGGCGGCTGACCGTACACGCCCTGTTGGTAGGTCGTGCGCTGGTAGCCGCCGGGAGGGGTGGAGAAGCTCGACTCCGGTGGCCGGATCCGCGGCATCGCGGCGACCGCCTTCGCCAGCTCCTCCGGAGTGGCGCAGGGCTGCTCCTGCCGGGAGGCGGTGGCGCCGTCGTTGACGAGCGCGCGCATCGCCAGCTCCGAGAGGCCCCGGTGGACCCCGGCCCGTACTTGGTCGGGGGCGATGAGGCCCACTCCCTTGGGCAGGCCGGGCAGCCCGTAGGCGTTGTTCTCGTACGGCCAGCGCTGGGTGAGCGCGGCGTACAGCAGGGCGCCGATGGCCTCGGTGTCGGTGCGCTGCGGGTGATCGGACGTGATGCCGCGCAGCGCGGCCATGACGGCGAGCCCGCGGATGCGGTACTGGCCGGACTCGGTGCGCAGGACGGAGCCGGGGTTGAGGCGCAGGTGCGCGAGGCCCTCGCGGTGGGCGGCGGCCATGGCCTGGGAAACCTGGCTCACGAGCTGGTAGGCGTCGTGCGGCTCCATGGGGCCGATGGAGAGGACGGAGCTCAGCTCGGTGGCGTCGGGCAGCCACTCGTGGACGACGTAGACGAGGTCGTTCTCCTCGACGGCGTCGAGGACCTGGACGAAGCGGGGGTCGCCGAGCAGGGCGGCCGAGCGTGCCGCGGCGAGCACCGGGCGGGCGCGCGGGTGGTCCGCGGGCAGCAGGTGGACACCCACGGCGCGGCGCAGCTTCTCGTCGACCGCGCGCCAGCTGCTGAATCCCTCCAGACGGGTGACGCACTCCTCCAGGCGGTACCGCCTGGCGAGTTTGTGGCCGCTGTGGAGTTCGGGAGTTTGTGCGTCGCGCGCGGTGCTCTTGCTCTCCGCTTGCTCGGCGTCGTTGTGCGTGCCGGCCTTGATCGCGGCCTCCGCCCCGTCGGCCGTGGCCTTGCCCGCCTTGGCGGTCAGCGGCTTTCCGCCGCTGTTGCCTGCCACGTCGACGGCAGCTGTGCTCCGTTCCGCCACCGTCGTTCCTGCCTCCCCATCCGTTGCACGCTGTCCACAGCCAAGACAATTGTGCCCACAGTCTGTCGCTATGCACGACACACGGCAGCGGGCGATGGTTGTGCTTCCGTCGGCGCCCGAATCAGCGTCCGAGTCGTCCGCGGACCATACCGACCATGGCGGTCAGCTCCTCCACGCGCATCCGCTTCGCGGCGATGTAGAAGACGGCGATCAGGATCAGACCACCACTGATCAAAGCGGCGAGCGATCCGACAACACCATGGCCGAGAACCTGACCGATCCCGTACGCGACGGCTCCGCCGATCAGGGCCGCGGGGACGCACGCGCCGGCGAGACGGGCGTAGGTACGGATGACGTGCGAGCCGTCCAGGTCGCCGCCCAGTCGCGTGCGCAGACGGCGCCACGCGACGCCTACGCCGACGGCGTAGGCAAGCCCGTAGGAGGCGGCCATGCCCGCTACCGCATAGCGCGCGGGCAGGACGACGAAGCTCAGCGCGGAGGCCGCCGCGTTGACGCCGGCGACGATCAGGGTGTTGTAGAAGGGGGTGCGGGTGTCCTCGTACGCGTAGAAGCCGCGGAGGATGACGTACTGCGCCGAGTACGGGATCAGGCCGAGGCCGAAGGCCATCAGGATGACACCGATGTTCACGGCGCTTCCCGTACCGGCGCTGGAGAACATCAGCGTGGACATGGGGATGCCGAGCGCGAGGAAGGCGAAGGCACAGGGCACGATTGCGACGGCCGAGGTGCGCAGCCCGTGGGAGAGGTCGTCGCGCACGGCCGAGACGTCGCCGTCGTGGGCCGCGCGGGAGATCCGGGGGAGGACCGCGGTCATGACCGAGACGGTGATGATGGCCTGCGGCATCTGCCAGAGCTGGAGCGCGAAGTTGTAGGCGGTGATACCGGTGCCGGAGTGGTGTGCCTTCTCGGCGATCGCGCCCGCCCGGGTGGCGAGCTGGGTGACGACGACCATGCCGAGCTGGTTGGCGAGCACGAAGAACAAGGTCCACTTGGCGAGGCCGGCCGCCTTGCCGAGGCCGTGGCCGCGCCAGTCGAACCTCAGGCGGAGCCGGAAGCCGGTCTCGCGGAGGTACGGGAACATGGCGAGCGCCTGGACCACGAGGCCGAGCAGGGTGCCGATGCCGAGCAGCCGGATGCCCTCGGGGCTGATGGTCGCGGGGGTGATGCCGCTCGCGGTGAAGCCGCCGAAGACCCAGATGAAGGCGCCGAAGGTGGCGATCACGATGATGTTGTTGAGGACCGGCGTCCACATCATCGCGCCGAACTTGCCCCGGGCGTTGAGGATCTGGCCGAGCACGACGTGCACACCCATGAAGAACATGGTGGGCAGGCAGTAGCGGGCGAACGCGACGGCGACGTCCATCTGGGCCGGATCCGAGGCGTTGTCCGGCATCATCATCCTGACCAGGAGCGGGGCTCCCAGGACACAGACGGTGGTGACGCCCGCCATCAGCACGACGACCAGGGTGAGGAGCCGGTTGGCGTATGCCTCGCCGCCGTCCTCGTCGTTCTTCATGGCACGCACCAGCTGCGGGATGAACACCGCGTTGAGCGCGCCGCCGCCGACCAGGATGTAGATCATCGTCGGCAGGGTGTTGGCGACCTGGTAGCTGTCGTTGAGCGTGCCGACGCCGATCGCGGCCGCCATGATGAGGTTGCGGCCGAAGCCCAGGATGCGGGAGACGAAGCTGCCCGCGGCCATCACCGCGCTCGACTTGAGCAGGCTCGCCGCCTTGCCGCCGCCCTTCGCCGCAGTGGGGGCCTCGGGGACCACCGCGGGCTCCGGCTCGGGGCCCGGCTCGGCCGCGGGGCCCTGCGGGGACTGGGCGGCGTAATGACCGGGGGCCGGGATCGGCTGGCCGGACGGGCGCTGGGGCTCGTACGGCTGCTGCTGATCCCGGTACAGGTGCGCGAAGGCGTCCCGCTCGGGGCGCTCCTCCGACGCCTGGCCGACCAGCCCGCCCACCCCGGCGAACTGCGTCGTCGGCTCGTCGCCGTAGGGATGCGCGGTCTCCGGCCGATGGGCCGTGGCCGGCGCCCACAGCTGGGGGTCGGGGCCCTGCTGGGGCCCGGACGGCTGCTGATGGAGCGGGTAGGTGTTCTGGTACGTGCCGGGCGGCGGGGGGTGCGCGGCACGGTCGTACAGCGCGTCGCTCACCGGATCCTGCGCGGACGGGTCGTGCTCGGGGTACGGGTCGGAGGCGTACGCGTCCCGGAGGTAGGGATCCTGGGCGTACGGGCCCGGACGGGACTCCTGGCCGGGCGGAGGCGGCGGGTAGTGTCCCCGCTGCTCACCGCCCGTGCCCTGCCCGCGGTCACCGTCGTACGGCGCGTTCATCGCTACCCCACCTCATCGTCCGCGGCCGGCCGGCCCCACTACACGTCAACGTTCCACTTTCTCACCTGAGCCGGACGGGTCGGAGCTTTCCGATCCGGTGTCCGGGGCGGGGTCACTCGGCTGCGCGGGCTTGTCGTCGCCCGGGCCGTTGTCACCGGAGTCTCCCCCGTCCCCCTCCGGTTCTCCGCCGTCCGTCGTCCGGCGGGCGGCGGACCGCTTGCGCTGGATGTAGATGCGGAGCCCCGCGAGGACCAGGAGGAGTACGCCACCGGCGATGACCAGCAGCACCATAGGGGTGATCGACGTGACATGCACAGTGAAGCGCATCGGCTCGCCGTAGGGCTGGCCGTCGTCCGTGTAGAGCCGGGCCGTCACCTGGACGGGGCCGTTGGCGTTGGCCCGCGTCTCGAACTTCACCGACTGGCTGTGCCCACCGTCGATCTTGACCGGCTGGGAGGCGTCGACCTTCAGGCGGTTCGGCTGGCTGGACTCCAGGACGAGCCGGAGCCCGGCGATACCCTGCAGCAGGCCGTTCTGCACCGTCACCGGGATCGTGGCGCTGCGCCCGGAGAGCGTGGCGTCGGACTTCTTGATCAGCTGCACCTGGCGGGTGAGCTTGAACAGATACGACTGCACCGCGTCACGGAACTCCGCGGCACCCCGGCGGTCTCCGCGCCACGATGTGGACATCTCCCGCATGATCGCGCTGCCGAACGGGGTGACCACCCGGTCCTGCGAGGTCAGGATGACCTTGAAGCTGTCCAGCGTGCCCTGGGTCTTCTGGATCTCCTCGAACGCCTCGGTGGTCAGCTCCCGCTCGCGCAGCGCGTCCGGATAGGAGCCGGTGCCGGGCACCTGCTGGTTCGCGGACGGGTCCGGCTTGGCCTTCGCGGCGTCCCCCAGGTCGAGCGGCTGGGTCCAGCGACCGTCCGACAGACCGTTGATCGCCGCCGCCATGGCCTGCGCCTGGCTGGTGGTGGGCATGCGCTGGGGCGCGACGACGATGCTGCGCTCGTCGTCGGGGGCCTGTCGGTTCACCAGGAGGCTCTGTGCCACGAAGCGCTGCACGGCGAGCGAGGAGTCCGCCGCGCGGATCAGGTCGCCCTGGAAGGCCGTGGACATCCGGGCGTCGGCGACGACCGCGGTGTTGCCGCCGCCGATCTGCCGGGCCGCGGTGGGCGTGTACGAGGCCCGGGGCTCGCGGAGGCTGTCGCTGCGGGCGATCACGTTGTGGGCGCCCGCCGAGGTGGCCACGTCGACGATCGAGGAGTCGACCGCGCCGTCGACCGGCCAGGCGAAGTCCGTGCGCGGCTTCACGCCGAGGATGGTGTCGACCGTGGTCGCGGCGAGCTCCGTCGCGGACTGGAGGTGGCTCAGGACGCCGGAGACGTCCTTGCCGCGGTGGGCGAGCGAGGCGATGTCGGGGTCGCCGAAGGGGAGTGCCACCACCTGGTGGCCGCCCACGGCGTTCTGGAGCTGGCTGAGCCACTGCTTCGCGACCGCCTGGCCCCTGCCCGGGACGCTCTTCCCGCCCGGACCGTCGATCCGGTAGCTCTTCGTCATGGCCTCGACCGTGGCGAGAAGGTCGGGATCGATCACCCAGGTGATCTTGAGGTTCTTGCCCAGCGCCACGAGCTGGTTCAGCCGGCCGCCCGGGGCCAGCTCGGCGGCGAGGTCGTCGTTGGGGAAGATCGGTGTCTGCTGCTGGTCGGACTCGGTGCGGGCGGTCAGGTGTGTCGCGGAGACGAGCGGCCACATGAACGTGAGCTGCGTCTTCTTGCCCTCGGCGGGGGACGGCTGCCAGGGCAGCAGGGTCCGCTGTATGCCGAGCACCTGCTCGTAGGGCTGATCGGCGGACTGCCCGGAGAGGGAGACGCCGAGCTGGTAGACGCCGTCATGGCCGAGGTCGAGGTCCTTCGCCGGCAGGGAGATGCTGAAGTCCCGGCTGACGCCCGGAGGCAGCTTGTCGATCTTCTGGGTGTGCTTGCCGATCTCGGAGCCGTCGGTGCCCGCCGAGAAGCCGGTCCGGTAGCCGAGGTCGTCGATGTCACTGCGGCCGCTGATCTGAGGACCCACCCGCAGGCCCACGTGGGCGTCGGTGACGGTCGAGCCGCCGTTGTTGGTGACGGTGCCCGAGACGGTGATCGTGTCGTTCTGCGTCGGCGCGACGGGCGTCAGCGAGTCGACGGAGACACCGACCGTGCGGGAGCCACGGGACTCGGCGTGCGCGGCGGGCGCCGCGGGCAGCTGCGTCAGGCCCACCAGCAGCAGCACCCCGAGGAGCAGTGCCACGGTGTGCCGGAACCACCGGCAGGCAGGAGCGGAGGTAGTCCCCTGGAACTCTGCCGCCTCGGCCACGCGCTCGCCCGTCCCTCGTCGTCGTCAGTGGTCGTCGGATGTGCGTCCACGAATGGTAACGAGGCCCGCTGTGACGAAGTGCCGCGGACCATTCCGCAAGATCACCGCCGTGGCCCGTTGTCCGGGCTGCGCCCGCTTTGTGCCTGCTGTCGCCATGCGACCGTAACGAGGAGGCCCCCGGGCGTGTGGCCACGTACCCTCTTCTGTTGTGCCGAACGCCAACAATGACAGCCTCACCCAGTCGTCGACGAACGAGCTCAGCAACGTGCAGCGCCGTGCTGTGAGCGAGCTCCTGAGGGTCTCCCCCGTCGCTGACGATCTCGCCCGCCGCTTCCAGGAGGCCGGGTTCACGCTTGCCCTGGTCGGCGGGTCGGTGCGGGATGCGCTGCTCGGCCGGCTCGGTAACGATCTGGACTTCACGACGGACGCCCGCCCGGACGACGTGCTGAAGATCGTGCGGCCGTGGGCCGACGCCGTCTGGGAGGTCGGTATCGCGTTCGGTACCGTCGGGTGCCGCAAGTCGGACTTCGACATCGAGGTCACGACATACCGGTCGGAGGCGTACGACCGGACCTCGCGCAAGCCGGAGGTCTCCTACGGCGAGTCCATCGAGGACGACCTCGTCCGTCGGGACTTCACCGTGAACGCGATGGCCGTCGCGCTCCCGGAGAAGGAGTTCATCGACCCGCACAACGGTCTGGAGGACCTGGCCGCGCGGATCCTTAGGACCCCCGGCACCCCGGAGGAGTCCTTCTCCGACGACCCGCTGCGCATGATGCGGGCCGCGCGCTTCGCCGCGCAGCTGGACTTCGAGGTCGCACCCGAGGTCGTCACCGCGATGACGGAGATGTCCGGCCGGCTGGAGATCGTCTCGACCGAGCGGGTGCGCGACGAGCTCAACAAGCTGATCCTCTCCGACCACCCCCGCGAGGGCCTCAAGCTCCTCGTCGACACCGGGCTCGCCGACCTCGTCCTGCCCGAGCTTCCGGCCCTGCGCCTGGAGCGTGACGAGCACCACCGGCACAAGGACGTCTACGAGCACACGCTCATCGTCCTGGAGCAGGCCATCGACCTCGAGGAGAACGGCCCCGACCTCGTGCTGCGCCTGGCGGCGCTGCTGCACGACATCGGCAAGCCGAAGACCCGTCGCTTCGAGAAGGACGGCCGGGTCTCCTTCCACCACCACGAGGTGGTGGGCGCGAAGATGACCAAGGCGCGGATGACCAAGCTCAAGTACTCCAATGAGCTGGTGAAGGACGTCTCGAAGCTGGTCGAGCTCCACCTGCGCTTCCACGGCTACGGCACGGGCGAGTGGACCGACTCGGCCGTACGCCGCTATGTGCGCGACGCCGGGCCGCTGCTGGACCGGCTGCACAAGCTGACGCGGTCGGACTGCACGACGCGGAACAAGCGCAAGGCGAACGCGCTCTCGCGTGCCTACGACGGCCTGGAGGAGCGCATCGCCAGGCTCCAGGAGCAGGAGGAGCTGGACTCGATCCGGCCGGACCTGGACGGCAACGAGATCATGGAGATTCTCGGGGTGGGCCCCGGCCCGCAGATCGGCAAGGCGTACAAGCACATGCTGGAGCTGCGGCTGGAAAACGGTCCGATGGAGCGCGACGCCGCCGTCGCCGCCCTCAAGGAGTGGTGGGCGGCGCAGGGCTGACTCGCCACGCCGCTGTTTCCGGTGGTTTCACGTGAAACATGAGCGGGTGGACGGTGCCGAGGGGCGGTGTTTCACGTGAAACACCGCCCCTCGGCACCATCCGGTGAAGCCGCGGACGACCTGCTCACCGGCGGCGGAAGCAGGCCAGGGCGGCAGCGGTCGCCGCGTAGATCAGGGCGACCGTCACCACCAGCACGGCCGACCGGCCGTCGGGCGGCAGCATCAGAGCCGCCACCCCTGCCGCGCCCACGAAGGCGACGTTGAACAGGACGTCGTAGAGGGAGAAGATCCGGCCGCGGAAGCGGTCGTCGATCGTCGACTGGACCACCGTGTCGGTGGTGATCTTCGCGCCCTGAGTGATGAGGCCCAGGACGAAGGCGGCGACCAGCATGGGGACGCGCTCGAAGGGGAGACCCAGGGCGGGCTCCAGGATCGCCGCCAGCGCCGCGCAGGCCAGCATCCAGCCCCGGCGCCCCAGCCAGGACACCGCCCACGGCGTGACCACGGCCGCTGCGAAGAACCCGGCCCCCGAGACGACGACGGCCAGACCGAGGAGGGCCAGCCCGTCGGCCTCGGTGCGGGTCCACGCGTACCGGCAGAGCATCAGCACCGTGATCGTCAACGCGCCGTAGCAGAAGCGCATCAGCGTCATGGCGGCCAGCGCGCGAGCCGCGACGCCGCGCTCCGCGAGGTGCCGCAACCCCTCGGCCAGGCCGCTCACCGTGGCGGCGAGGGTCGTTGCCAGGGGCGCCCTCGGTGCGGAGGTGTCCGGGCCCAGGAGGCCGACGGGCATCGTCAGGGAACAGAGGGCGGCGCACAGATAGAGGGCCGCTCCCACCAGGACGACCAGAGCGTCGGCGCCGGTGCCCTCAGGGGCCACGAGGCGGACGGCGAGGGCGAGACCGCCGCCCGCGGTGGCCGCCAGAGTGCCCGCTGTCGGGGAGAGGGAGTTCGCCATGACCAGGCGCTCGCGGGAATCGACCACGCGGGGCAGGGAGGCGGAGAGGCCGGCGAGCACGAAGCGGTTGACGGCGGTGACCGACAGGGCGGAGGCGTAGAAGAGCCAGTCGGGGGGCCGGGCGACGATGAGCAGGGCGGTGACCGTGGCCAGCGCCGTACGCAGCAGATTGCCGTGGAGCAGCACCTGGCGGCGGCGCCGGCGGTCCAGCAGCACGCCGGCGAACGGGCCCAGGAGCGAGTAGGGCAGCAGCAGGACGGCCATGGCGGAGGCGATGGCGGCGGGGGAAGCCTGCTTCTCGGGGGAGAAGACGACATAAGCGGCCAGGGCGACCTGGTAGACGCCGTCGGCGGCCTGGGAGAACAGGCGGACGGCGAGCAGGCGGCGGAAATCGCGCAGCCGGAGAAGGACGCGGAGATCGCGTACAACAGGCATGGCGCCCAGCCTCACACAACGCATGGGCCCCCGGGCGGATAACCCGGGGGCCCATGATCAAGGCGTGCCGACGCGCTTAGCGCTCGACCTCGCCCGCGATGAACTTCTCGACGTTCTCACGGGCCTCGTCGTCGAAGTACTGCACCGGCGGCGACTTCATGAAGTACGAGGAAGCGGAGAGGATCGGGCCACCGATGCCGCGGTCCTTCGCGATCTTCGCGGCGCGCACGGCGTCGATGATGACACCGGCGGAGTTCGGGGAGTCCCAGACCTCGAGCTTGTACTCCAGGTTCAGCGGGACGTCACCGAACGCGCGGCCCTCGAGGCGCACGTAGGCCCACTTGCGGTCGTCGAGCCAGGCCACGTAGTCGGACGGGCCGATGTGGACGTTGTCCTCGCCCAGCTCGCGGTCGCGGATCTGGGAGGTGACGGCCTGCGTCTTGGAGATCTTCTTGGACTCCAGGCGCTCACGCTCGAGCATGTTCTTGAAGTCCATGTTGCCGCCGACGTTCAGCTGCATCGTGCGGTCCAGGATGACGCCCCGGTCCTCGAACAGCTTGGCCATCACGCGGTGCGTGATCGTGGCGCCGACCTGCGACTTGATGTCGTCGCCGACGATCGGGACGCCCGCCTCGGTGAACTTGTCCGCCCACTCCTTGGTACCGGCGATGAAGACCGGAAGAGCGTTGACGAACGCGACCTTGGCGTCGATGGCGCACTGCGCGTAGAACTTCGCGGCGGCCTCGGAACCCACGGGCAGGTAGCAGACCAGGACGTCGACCTGCTTGTCCTTGAGGGTCTGGACGATGTCGACCGGAGCCTCGGCGGACTCCTCGATGGTCTGGCGGTAGTACTTGCCCAGGCCGTCGAGGGTGTGGCCGCGCTGGACGGTGACGCCCGAGGACGGCACGTCGCAGATCTTGATGGTGTTGTTCTCGCTGGCGCCGATGGCGTCGGCGAGGTCGAGACCGACCTTCTTGGCATCGACGTCGAAGGCAGCCACGAATTCCACGTCACGCACGTGGTACTCGCCGAACTGCACGTGCATCAGACCCGGCACGCGGCCGTTCGGGTCGGCGTCCTTGTAATACTCGACGCCCTGCACCAGCGAGGCGGCGCAGTTGCCCACGCCGACGATGGCTACGCGAACCGAACCCATTCCGGTTGCTCCCTGTTTGTACTCGACGAAACCCTGCGGAGTGCAGGGCTCACTTGGCGGTGTCGTCGGACGGATCCGTCCGGGAACTACCCCGGTCACGGGGGGTGCCGCCCGATTCTCCTGATGTGTCCTGCTGCGCGGAGGCGGTGCGCATGTCGCGCCCCGTCCGCTCGCTCTCGATCAGCTCGTTCAGCCAGCGGACCTCGCGCTCCACCGACTCCATGCCGTGCCGCTGCAGTTCGAGCGTGTAGTCGTCCAGCCGCTCGCGGGTACGGGCCAGGGAGGCGCGCATCTTCTCCAGACGCTCCTCCAGCCGGCTGCGGCGGCCTTCCAGCACCCGCATCCGTACGTCCCGCGAGGTCTGCCCGAAGAACGCGAAGCGGGCGGCGAAGTGCTCGTCCTCCCACGCGTCCGGGCCGGTGTGGGCGAGCAGCTCCTCGAAGTGCTCCTTGCCTTCCGCGGTCAGGCGATAGACGATCTTCGCCCGCCGTCCGGCGAGCGACGCCGCGCGGGCGTCCTCCGGAGCACTGCCCGGCTCCTCGATCAACCAACCGTTGGCGACGAGAGTCTTCAAGCAGGGATAGAGGGTGCCGTAGCTGAACGCGCGGAACACCCCGAGCGAGGTGTTGAGGCGTTTCCGCAGCTCGTAGCCGTGCATCGGGGACTCGCGGAGCAGGCCCAGGACGGCGAACTCGAGGATGCCGGAGCGTCTGCTCATGTGTCGCCTCCTTGGTCCCTTAGGTCCCGTATGCCGAGCTGATGTATCGACTCGATACATCCAGACGATAGAACGACCACCCGGTTGCGACAAGAGGGGGCACGGTGAACGAGGTCACATCACCGATTCGTGGGACACAACCTGCCTGATTTGGAGTGAAGATCCCCAGTGGGTGCGATTTGGCCGTGCGTAGTCTGTGCGCCATGCAGACCACCGGGAACCGAGTGACGCCATCAGGCGTCCTCGTCCTGGATGCAGTGCGCCCGGTTGCTCAGGGGGGCGGCCGGACAGCGCATCGGGGGGAACGCAAGCCACCTGCCGCTTCCAGGCGATAGCGCCTGCCCGAGGAGTAGTCGTTCGATGAGCGAGCACCGCCGCAAGCCGCCGCAGCCTCAGGGCGGCGGACGCGCCGCGGCCAGGCGCGCGGCACAGCCGACGCCCGGCCGCCGTGCGGCACCGTCCAGCAGTTCCGCCACGCCGGATTCCGGTGGAGGCACTCAGCATGGCAGCCGGGCCGATGCCCGGCGCTCCACCCCGTCCGGCCCGGCCGGCGGGCGCAGACGCCCGGGCGATCCGGGCTCCGGAGGAGGGCGCGGACGCGGCGGGCGTCCGGGGAAGAAGCGCTTCATCGACTACCCGCGCGCGGGCAAGGACGGGGTGAAGCGCTGGCTGCCCTCGTGGAAGCTCGTCCTCGGGGCGTGCTTCACGTTCATAGGGCTGATCCTGGGCACCGTCGGCGTCGCGCTGGCCGTGGTGCAGGTGCCGGACGCGCAGAAGGCCGCCGAGGTCCAGAAGAACGTCTATTACTGGTCGGACGGCAAGCAGATGGTCGTCGCCGGTGGCGGCTCCCTCAACCGGCAGATCGTGCCCCTGGAGAAGATTCCCAAGGGCATGCAGGAAGCGGTGATCTCTGCCGAGAACGCCAGCTTCGAGGACGACTGGGGCGTGGACCCGATGGGTATCGCGCGAGCGGTCGTGAAGATGGCGCAGGGCGGTGAGACCCAGAGTGGTTCCACCATCACCCAGCAGTTCGTGAAGAACACCTATCTCAGCCAGGAACAGACGCTCAAGCGCAAGGCGACGGAGCTGCTCATCTCCATAAAGGTGGGCGCCACCAAGGACAAGGACGAGATCCTTGCGGGCTATCTGAACACCGCCTATTACGGGCGTGGCGCGTACGGCATCCAGGCCGCCGCGCGGGCGTATTACGACAAGGACTGCACGCAGCTGACGCCCAGTGAGGGCGCCTTCCTGGCCGCTACGTTGAACGGCCCGAATCTCTACGACCCCTATGGTGGTCAGGGCCCCGCGGCGACCGCGGAGAAGAACACCAAGCGGGCCATGGATCGCTGGAAGTGGACACTCGACCGTGAGGTCGAGGTCGGCCGTATGCAGTCGTCGGATCGCGACAGCTGGGTGCAGAAGGGCTTCCCGAAGCCTCAGCGACCCAAGCCCGCGACCAACCGCGCGGGTCAGATCGGCTATCTCACCGACCTCGCCGACAACTACATCGTCGCCCACTCCACGATCAGCAAGAGTCAGCTGGACCACGGCGGATATCAGATCCATACGACTTTCGACCGGGACAAGGTCAACGCCCTGTCGAAGGCGGTCGAGGACGTGCGCAAGGCCAATATCAAGCCCGACGTGCGCGACCGCGACAAGTTCGTGCAGTTCGGCGGGGCCTCCGTGGAGCCGAAGACCGGCAAGATCGTCGCCATTTACGGCGGTGAGAACGCCCTGGAGCACTACACCAACAACGCCGACTACACCGGTGTGCAGGTCGGCTCGACCTTCAAGCCGTTCGTCCTCGCCGCCGCCATGACGCACGGCAAGCGGGACCCCCGCCTTGGCGCCCAGCAGAGCGACAGCCAGCGCACGCTCGTCTCGCCGGAGAGCATCTACGACGGCAACAACAAGGTGACGCTGAGGAATTACAACGGGTCGGTCTGGCGCGACGACAACGGCGGCGGCGAATGGCACCAGGCGAACGACGGTGACGAGGACAGGGGGCCCATCACCCTCCGCACCGCCATGCAGTTTTCGGTGAACACGCCCTACATCCAGCTCGGCATGGACGTCGGCACCGATCTGGTGAAGGAGGCCGCGCTCAAGGCCGGTCTGGACAAGGACCAGCTCGCGTCGACCACCCCGACGTTCTCGCTCGGCACATCGGCGCCCAGCGCGATCCGGCTGGCGGGCTCGTACGCGACCTTCGCGGCCGGCGGCAAGCAGATCGACCCGTATTCGGTCGAGAAGGTGGAGAAGGACGGCAAGCCGGCTTACACGCACGAGATGAAGAGCTCGCCGGCGTTCTCCGCGAAGGTCGCCAACAACGTCACCGACGTGCTGAAGACCGTGGTGGAGTCGGGTACGGGTACGCACGCGCAGCTCGGCGACCGGCCGGTGGCGGGCAAGACGGGTACGACCGACGGAAACCGCTCGGCCTGGTTCGCGGGCTATACCCCCCAGCTGTCGACCGCGATCGGGATGTACCGGGTCGACCCCAACGCCAAGAAGCAGGAGTTCCTGTCCCTGCGCGGTGTGGGCGGTCAGGCGACCATTCACGGTGCCTCGTACCCCTCGGACATCTTCGCCGACTACATGGGCAAGGCGCTCAAGGGCCAGCCGATCGAGCAGTTCGATCCGGCCCAGCCGATCGGTGAGAAGGTCTACGGCGACGGCGCGAGCCCCTCGCCGAGCGCGGTGCCTTCCGCGACGCCGTCGGCGAAGCCGTCCACGTCCCCGTCGGCGTCCCCGTCGAAGCCTGCCTCGCCGAGCCCGTCGGCGAGCAGGTCCTGTCACCCGCTGGACCGCCGGTGCCAGCAGAACGGCAACGGCGGCGGTACGAACGGCGGCATGACGGGTGGACCGGGCGGTATCGGCGGGTCCGGCGGTGGCGACCCGGGCACGTCGCCGTCGCCCGAGCCGAGCCGCGGGCGGCCCGGCGGCGGTGGGCTGTTCGGGGGTCCCAGCGGCTGACCTGCTGAGTCACCGGGCCGGGCCAACTGCCTGAGCCATTCGAATCGAGGGCCGTCCCGCGTTCGCGTGAGGCGGCCCTCGAGGTTATCCACAGGCTCGGACGGCGCACAGGCGGGTACGGCAGGATGGTCGCCATGAGGAGCGTGCGGGACGACCAGCTTGTACGGCCCACCGTCGAGGACGAGGTGGCCGCCGCCGGCAGCGAGCTCATCGGCGGGCCGGCGGGGCGGCGAGCCCTGCCCGGCCGGGGCTGGTGGACGCCCGTGCGGGTGATCGCGCTCGTGGCGATCGGCATGTTCGCGTTCGGGATGGTGCAGAAGCTCCCCTGCTACAACTACGGCTGGTTCTTCGGAGCCACCACGCAGTACACCCACGCCTGCTACTCCGACATCCCGCATCTGTACAGCGGTCGCGGCTTCGACGCGGGGCTGATCCCGTACTTCGACCGGATCCCGCAGTCGCTGTCGGGCGGCATGGACTACCTGGAGTACCCGGTCCTCACCGGCCTGTTCATGGAGGTCGCCGCCCGGCTCACCCTGGGCGGCGGGACGCTCCAGCATCGCGAGCAGCTCAACTGGCTCGTCAACGCCGGGATGCTGATGGCCTGCACGGCGGTCGTCGCGGTCTGCGTGGCCCGTACGCACCGCCGCCGCCCCTGGGACGCCCTGCTGGTCGCCCTGGCCCCCGCCTCCGCCCTGACGGCCACCGTCAACTGGGACCTCTTCGCGGTCGCCCTGACGGCCGCCGCGATGCTCATGTGGTCACGGAGGCGGACCGCCCTGGCGGGGGCCCTGATCGGGCTCGCGGCCGCCGCGAAGCTCTATCCGGTGCTGCTGCTGGGGCCGCTGCTGATCCTGTGCTGGCGGGCCGGGCGCATGAAGGCGTTCCGTACCGCCGCGCTGTCCGCCGTCGTGGCCTGGCTGGTGGTGAACGCCCCGGTGATGATCAGGCATGACGGCACGGGCTTCCATATCCGCGAGGGCTGGGCGAAGTTCTACACCTTCAGCCAGGAGCGCCCGATCGACTTCGGCTCGGTGTGGCTCCTGATCTCCCAGCGCACCGGAAATCCCCTGGAGAACGCCAACACCTATGTGACGGTGCTGATGATCCTGGGCTGCTTGGCCATAGGGGCGCTCGGTCTCTACGCGCCCAGGCGCCCGCGCTTCGCCCAGTTGACCTTCCTGGTGGTGGCGCTGTTCATCCTCACCAACAAGGTCTACTCACCGCAGTACGTGCTCTGGCTCGTCCCGCTCGCGGCGCTGGCCCGCCCCAAGTGGCGCGATTTCTTCATCTGGCAGCTGTGCGAGGGGCTGTACTTCTTCGGCATCTGGTCCCACCTGGCCTACACCGGAAGCGGCGACAAGCACCAGGGGCTGCCCACGGAGGGCTATCAACTGGCCATCATCCTGCACCTGCTGGGGACGCTGTATCTCTGCGCGGTCGTCGTCCGCGACATCCTCATGCCCGAGCGGGACGTCGTCCGCCGGGACGGTTCGGACGACCCCTCCGGAGGCGTCCTGGACGGGACGCCGGACATATTCGCCCTCGGCTCCGCGCGCCCGGTACGGCACGCGGAGCACACCGACGGCATGAGTGTCCGATGGGGGACCGAGAACCGCCCGCTGACGTAGCGGCTCTCCGGCCCCGTACCCGAGGGGGTGGGTCAGTGGTCGAGCAGACGGTCGAACTGAGTGGTGGTGTTGCGCAGATGCGCCACCAGCTCGTCGCCGACCTGAGGGGGCGCGACGTCGCCCGGCACGAAGAGGATCGAGACCTGCATGTGCGGGGGCTCGGCGAACCAGCGCTGCTTGCCCGCCCAGACGAAGGGCGAGAGGTTGCGGTTCATGGTCGCCAGGCCCGCGCGGGCCACGCCCTTGGCGCGCGGCATCATGCCGTGCAGCGCCTTGGGAGCCTCCAGACCGACGCCGTGCGAGGTGCCGCCGGCCACCACGACGAGGTAGCCGTCACCGGCGGCCTTCTGCTGGCGGTAGCCGAAGCGGTCGCCCTTGGAGACGCGGGTGACGTCCAGGACCGCGCCGCGGTACTGGGTGGCGTCGGGGTCGCCGAGCCACAGCCGCGTGCCGATGCGGGCGCGGAAGTGGGTGTGCGGGTACTGCTGCTGGAGACGGGCGAGTTCGTCGGACCGCAGGTGGCTGACGAACATGGTGTGCAGCGGCAGCCGGGCGTTGTGCAGCAGCTCCATCCAGTTGCTGACCTCCTGGACGGCGTCGGAGCCGTCGGTGCGGTCCAGCGGGAGGTGAATCGCGAAGCCCTCCAGGCGCACGTCCTCGATGGCGGCGTGCAGCTTGGGGAGGTCCTCCTCGCTGATGCCGTGCCGCTTCATGCTGCTCATGACCTCGACGACGACGCGGGCGCCGACCAGGCCGCGTACGCCCTCGACCGAGGAGACCGAGCGGATGGCGCGGTCGGGCAGCGGCACCGGCTCCTCACCCAGCCGGAAGGGGGTGAGCACGAGCAGGTCGCCGCTGAAGAAGTCCTTGATCCGGGCCGCTTCGTAGGTCGTGCCGACCGCGAGGATGTCCGAGCCGAAGCGCGCAGCCTCGTCGGACAGCCGCTCATGGCCGAAGCCGTAGCCGTTGCCCTTGCAGACCGGGACGATCCCCGGGAACTGCTGGAGGATGTTCTGCTGGTGTGCCCGCCAGCGCGCGGTGTCGACGTAGAGCGTGAGCGCCATGGCCGGTCCCGGAACCTTTCCCTGTGCCTGCTGGGTGATGTGGTCGGATGCCTGACGGCATCGGATCGTGGACGTACGGAAGCGTCGGAGACGCCGCACGGGGATGCGGGATCAGCGACGCGACATGTACATATCCAGAGCCTTGTGGAGCAGCTTGTTGAGCGGGAAGTCCCACTCACCGAGGTACTCGGCCGCCTGCCCGCCCGTGCCGACCTTGAACTGGATCAGGCCGAAGAGGTGGTCGCTCTCGTCGAGGGAGTCACCGATGCCGCGCAGGTCGTAGACGCTCGCGCCCAGGGCGTAGGCGTCGCGCAGCATCCGCCACTGCATGGCGTTCGACGGGCGGACCTCGCGCTTGTGGTTGGCGGAGGCGCCGTAGGAGTACCAGACGTGCCCGCCGACGATCAGCATCGTCGCGGCGGCGACGGCCTCGCCCTCGTGCACGGCGAAGTACAGCCGCATGCGGTTGGGGTCCTCGGTGTTGAGGGCCGACCACATGCGCTGGAAGTAGCTCAGCGGGCGCGGACGGAACTTGTCACGCTCGGCGGTGATCTCGTAGAGGTGCTGCCAGGTGGGCAGGTCCTCGTAGCCGCCCTGGACGACCTCGACGCCGGCCTTCTCGGCCTTCTTGATGTTGCGGCGCCAGAGCTGGTTGAAGCCCTTGTGGACGTCTTCGAGGGACCGGTTCGACAGCGGCACCTGGAAGACGTAGCGCGGCTGTACGTCACCGAAGCCGGCGCCGCCGTCCTCGCCCTGCTGCCAGCCCATCCGGCGCAGCTGGTCGGCGACCTCGAAGGCGCGCGGCTCGATGTGGGTGGCCTCGATGTCGCGCAGGCGCTTGACGTCGGGGTCGGCGATGCCGGCCTTGATCGCGTTGGAGTCCCAGCGCCGGATCACGACGGGCGGGCCCATCTTCACGGAGAAGGCGCCCTGCTGCTTGAGATGGGCCAGCATCGGCCGCATCCAGTCGTCGAGGTTCGGCGAGAACCAGTTGATGACCGGGCCCTCGGGCAGGTAGGCCAGGTAACGCTTGATCTTGGGGAGCTGGCGGTAGAGCACCAGGCCCGCGCCGACCAGCTGGCCGTTCTTGTCGAACCAGCCCAGGTTCTCCGAGCGCCACTCGGCCTTCACATCCGCCCACGCCGGCACCTGCATGTGACTGGCCGCGGGCAGGCTCTGGATGTACGCCAGATGCTGCTCTCGGCTGATTGTCCTCAGGGTCAGGGTCATGCGGGGCGCTCCTCGGCAGGTGTGTCCCCAGGGTCGGGGCTCCGGCTCTCGCGCCGAAGCCTACTGCGACGGGGGAGCGGCCCGACTGGGCGTACTGCCTCACGGCCTCGCGCGGCCGGGTCGGAACCCGGCCGGGAAGCCCTGGTGGAGTGCGCCGGAGCGCCCCGGCGTGGGCTGGGACCGGCGCGTGGGGAGCGGCCCCGGCGCTATCCGACGAGCCCCCCGAAGAGTCCGCCGTGCGCCATGCCGATGAAGAAGCCCAAGGCCGAAGCGCCGAGTCCGATGATCAGCAGGAACCGCTCGCCCGTCGTGGCCGAGATGAACTGGCCCCAGGCCCCGGTGAGGATGCCCACCAGCCCGCTCCAGGAGCTGATCAGGTGGAGGCTGGTCCAGAGGGAGGAGATGGCGGCGAGCGCCCCCAGCACGACCGTGACCGCGACCAGGGTGTTCTCCACCGGATGCGGCTTGCCGTCGCTGTTGAGGACCGTGTGGATCAGTGAGCGCGATCCGTTGGGTCGGCGTACTGCCTGTGTCATGGGGCTACCTCCTGAACGCAGGTGGCGCACTGTAGCGCCGGTCACACCCGATGGGTCCAGATTGAGTGCCCGGGCGACCGGATTTCAACCGGAAGCCCGAGTGCGGGTACTGTGTACGGTCTGCACCGGTGTCTGCCCAGACCAGCTTCGGTCCTCTGGGGCAACCCAGGGACTTTCCGCTGATTGTCAGTGTCGGCCGATACCGTTGTTCACGCATCACGACCCTCCTGCCACGGAACGACCGTGGCCGCTGAGTCCAAAGGAGGTGGGTTCCACATGCGTCACTACGAGGTGATGGTCATCCTCGACCCCGATCTCGAGGAGCGCGCTGTCTCCCCGCTGATCGAGAACTTCCTCTCCGTCGTCCGTGAGGGCAACGGAAAGGTTGAGAAGGTCGACACCTGGGGCCGTCGTCGTCTGTCGTACGAGATCAAGAAGAAGCCCGAGGGCATCTACTCGGTCATCGACCTGCAGGCCACGCCTGCGGTCGTCAAGGAGCTCGACCGCCAGATGAACCTGAACGAGTCGGTCCTCCGGACCAAGGTCCTCCGTCCCGAGACCCACTGAACCCCAGCGGTTCAGAGGTAATCGGGCTGCATCGCAACGAGTAGCAAGCAGCCAGCAGCACACCCGCCGAGAGGTTCATCCATGGCAGGCGAGACCGTCATCACGGTCGTCGGCAATCTCGTCGACGACCCCGAGCTGCGCTTCACCCCGTCCGGTGCGGCGGTCGCGAAGTTCCGCGTCGCGTCCACTCCCCGCACCTTCGACCGCCAGACCAACGAGTGGAAGGACGGCGAAAGCCTCTTCCTCACGTGCTCGGTCTGGCGGCAGGCGGCGGAGAACGTCGCCGAGTCGCTTCAGCGCGGCATGCGCGTCATCGTGCAGGGCCGGCTCAAGCAGCGGTCCTACGAGGACCGCGAGGGCGTCAAGCGCACGGTCTACGAGCTCGACGTCGAAGAGGTCGGCGCCAGCCTGAAGAACGCCACGGCGAAGGTCACCAAGACCGCGGGTCGCGGTGGCCAGGGTGGCTATGGCGGCGGCAGCGGTGGTGGCCAGCAGCAGGGCGGCGGCTGGGGCAATGCCCCCGCCGGCGGCCAGCAGGGTGGCGGCGGGGCTCCCGCCGACGACCCGTGGGCGACCAGCGCTCCGTCCGGCGGCCAGCAGGGCGGCGGCGGCGGTGGCTGGGGCGGCGGCTCCGGCAACTCCGGCGGCGGCTACTCGGACGAGCCGCCCTTCTAGGCCCTTCGCGGGCCCGGGCCCCACACGGCCCGAGGGCGAAGCACCAAAAACTTCTTGATCACACAGGAGAGAGACAATGGCGAAGCCGCCTCCGCGCAAGCCTAAGAAGAAGGTCTGCGCGTTCTGCAAGGACAAGACCGCTTACGTGGACTACAAGGACACGAACATGCTGCGGAAGTTCATTTCCGACCGCGGCAAGATCCGTGCCCGCCGCGTGACCGGTAACTGCACTCAGCACCAGCGTGACGTCGCCACGGCCGTGAAGAACAGCCGTGAGATGGCGCTGCTGCCCTACACCTCGTCCGCGCGATAAGGGAAGGGTGACCGAAAAATGAAGATCATCCTCACCCACGAGGTCTCCGGCCTCGGCACCGCCGGTGACGTCGTCGACGTCAAGGACGGCTACGCCCGCAACTACCTGGTCCCGCGCGGTTTCGCGATCCGCTGGACCAAGGGTGGCGAGCAGGACGTGGCGCAGATCCGCCGCGGCCGCAAGATCCGCGAGATCGCCACGATCGAGCAGGCCAACGAGGTCAAGGGCAAGCTCGAGGGCACCAAGGTGCGCCTGAGCACCCGCGCCGGCGAGGCCGGCCGCCTCTTCGGCTCCGTCACCCCCGCCGACATCGCTTCGGCGATCGAGGCTTCGGGTGGCCCGAAGGTCGACAAGCGCCGCGTCGAGGTGGGCTCGCCCATCAAGACCCTGGGCTCGCACCAGGTCACCGTGCGCCTGCACGCCGAGGTCGTTGCCAAGGTCGGCATCGAGGTCGTCGCTGCCTGATCGCCCAGCGATCGGTGAGCGTAAGAAGGGCCGCACCCCACTGGGGTGCGGCCCTTCCGCCGTTTCCGGGGTTTCGGCCGGAGCGCAGGGCTTCGGGCCCGTACTTGGCCAGCCGACCTCAGGCCCGTACCGCCCCCGTGACGATCCAGCGTCCCGAGCGGGTCCGCAGCCACAGGGTCAGCATCCTGGCCGCCATCATCAGCATCATCGCCCACCACAGGGCCGTGAGTCCGCCCCCGAGGGTGGGGACGAGCAGCGCGGCGGGGGCGAAGACGGCGAGGACCAGCAGCATCGCCCAGGCGAGGTAGGGGCCGTCCCCGGCGCCCATCAGTACGCCGTCCAGGATGAAGACCACCCCGGCGATGGGCTGGGACAGGGCCACGACGAGCAGCGCGGGCAGCAGGGCGTCCCGTACGGTCGCGTCGGATGTGAACAGTGGGATGAACAGCGGCCGCGCGGCCACCACCAGCACCCCCAGCACCACGCCCGAGGCGATGCCCCACTGGACCATGCGGCGGCAGGCGGCGCGTGCTCCGGCGGGGTCGTCGGCGCCGAGGTAGCGGCCGATGATCGCCTGACCGGCGATGGCGATGGCGTCCAGGGCGAAGGCGAGCAGGCTCCACAGGGTCAGGACGACCTGGTGGGCGGCGAGGGCGGTGTCGCCGAGCCGGGCCGCGACCGCCGTGGCGATCATGAGCACGGCGCGCAGCGAGAGCGTACGGACCAACAAGGGCGCCCCGGCTTGCGCGCAGGCGCGGATCCCGGCGGCGTCGGGCCGCAAGGAGGCGCCGTGCCGCCGCGCTCCCCGGACGACGACGCTGAGGTAGACGGCGGCCATGGCGCACTGGGCGATGACCGTGCCCCAGGCGGAGCCGGCGATGCCGAGGCCGGCGCCGTAGACGAGGGCGACGTTGAGGACGGCGTTGAGGGTGAAGCCGCCGACGGCGACGTACAGCGGTGTCCGGGTGTCCTGGAGGCCGCGCAGCACGCCGGTGGCGGCGAGGACGACGAGCATGGCGGGGATGCCGAGGGCGCTGACCCGCAGATAGGTGACGGCGTAGGGTGCGGCGGTCGGGGAGGTGCCGAGGAGGTCGATGAGCGCGGGCGCGGTGGGGAGGACGACGGCTATGACGGCGGCGCCGATGAGGGCGGCCAGCCAGATGCCGTCCATGCCCTGGCGGATGGCGGCCGGGAGGTCGCCGGCTCCGACGCGGCGGGCGACGGCGGCGGTGGTGGCGTAGGCGAGGAAGACGAAGACGCTGACGGCGGTGGTGAGCAGGGCCGCGGCGACGCCGAGCCCGGCGAGTTGCGGGGTGCCGAGGTGGCCGACGATGGCGCTGTCGGCCATCACGAAGAGGGGCTCCGCGACGAGCGCGCCGAAGGCCGGCAGGGCGAGCGCGACGATCTCGCGGTCGTGGCGGCGGGCGCCGTGCGGTTCTCGTGCGGGGGCCTTGGTCATGCGCTCAACCTAATCTTCCACAGGTAATCGCCGCAACTGATCTGCGACCCTTACATCCGACTGCTGCGGGTGATCTTCTCTGCGCCGTTTGTCGCGATCTTCGACTGACCGGGAAAGTTTTTCTCCTCAACAGCCGGTGGACGGTGAAACGCCAGGTCAGACGGGTGAGAGCGGAGCAATTGTGTGTTTGTCCACAGCGGTTTCCCCCGACCCGTGCACAGGATCCACGGACTTCTCCACAGGATGGGGCCCATCATCCACATGCCCTGTGGATAACCAGATTGGCTGACGGTGCCCGCGGGCCTACCGTGGACCGGCGCCTGCCGCCTGTTCCGGCCTCAAAGACCTTACGAGATCGACACGAACTCAACGCGTCGGAACCGGAGTCGGGCGTCCTAATTGTCAGAGCCGTGCCGTAAGAAAGAACAGCACGGCGAGGTCCGCGTCGCGGACGGGAGGAGGTGGCGGGATGAGCATCCCCGAGCCCATGGACGACCCCTGGGCGGACTCCGGTCCCAGCGATCGGCTCCCCGTCTCCCGCCCCCGCCGGGGCGACGGCCAGTCCCGTGGAGAGCGGCACGACCGCGGCGGCGACGACGGCGGCTCGTGGTCCCAGGGCGATTCGGGGTCGCAGGGCCCGGCCGGCGGCTTCGAGCGCGTACCGCCGCAGGACCTCGACGCCGAGCAGTCCGTGCTCGGCGGCATGCTGCTCTCCAAGGACGCCATCGCCGACGTCGTCGAGGTCCTCAAGGGCAACGACTTCTACCGCCCGGCACACGAGACGATCTTCCAGGCCGTCCTCGACCTCTACGCCAAGGGCGAGCCGGCCGACCCGATCACGGTCGCGGCGGAGCTCACCAAGCGCGGCGAGATCACCCGGGTCGGCGGCGCGCCGTATCTGCACACCCTCGTCCAGACCGTCCCCACCGCGGCCAACGCCGAGTACTACGCCGAGATCGTCCATGAGCGCGCCGTGCTGCGCCGGCTGGTCGAGGCCGGTACGCGGATCACGCAGATGGGATACGCGGCCGACGGCGACGTCGACGACATCGTGAACAAGGCGCAGGCCGAGGTCTATGCCGTCACCGAGCAGCGCACCAGCGAGGACTTCCTCCCGCTCGGCGACATCATGGAGGGCGCGCTCGACGAGATCGAGGCCATCGGCTCGCGCAGCGGCCAGATGTCGGGCGTCCCCACCGGCTTCACCGACCTCGACTCGCTGACCAACGGCCTCCACCCCGGCCAGATGATCGTCATCGCGGCCCGTCCCGCGATGGGTAAGTCGACCCTCGCGCTGGACTTCGCCCGCGCGTGTTCGATCAAGCACAACCTGCCGAGCGTGATCTTCTCGCTCGAAATGGGGCGCAACGAGATCGCAATGCGCCTGCTGTCCGCCGAGGCCCGGGTCGCCCTGCACCACATGCGCTCCGGCTCCATGACGGACGAGGACTGGACGCGCCTCGCCCGCCGCATGCCGGACGTCTCGGCCGCGCCGCTCTACATCGACGACTCCCCCAACCTGTCGATGATGGAGATCCGCGCCAAGTGCCGTCGCCTCAAGCAGCGCGCCGACATCAAGCTCGTGATCATCGACTATCTGCAGCTGATGCAGGCAGGCGGCTCCAAGCGGGCCGAGAGCCGCCAGCAGGAGGTCTCGGACATGTCCCGAAACCTCAAGCTGCTGGCCAAGGAGCTCGAACTCCCGGTCATCGCGCTGTCCCAGCTGAACCGTGGCCCCGAGCAGCGCACGGACAAGAAGCCGATGGTCTCCGACCTCCGAGAGTCCGGCTCCATCGAGCAGGACGCCGACATGGTCATCCTTCTCCACCGCGAGGACGCCTACGAGAAGGAGTCGCCCCGCGCGGGCGAGGCGGACATCATCGTCGGCAAGCACCGTAACGGCCCGACGGCCACGATCACGGTGGCCTTCCAGGGCCACTACTCCCGCTTCGTGGACATGGCGGGGGCCTGACGTCGCGGGTCCAGGAGCCGCGACTTCGTTGGCGCTCGGCAGGTCAGGTCCTTGGCCGGGAGCCTGCCCGTGGTCAGGCAGACCGTGGCGCTCTTGTCTGCGCAGGAGTTGGTGCCGTTGACGATGTGTCCCTCTCCGCCGATGACGGTGACCATCCGGGATCCGCGCAGGGCCCGGTGCATGGCCTGGCCGCCGGCCGGGGGCGTCGCGGGGTCCCACTCGCTTTGCAGGATGAAGCGGCTTCCGGTCCGGCAGATCGCCGAGGCGGTACGCGTGGTGGCGGCGGGGGAGGCGATCCTCTTCCCGGCGGCCCTGCGCCGGATGGTCGCCGCCCGCCCGCTGGGCTCCGCCGAGGCGTTGCCGAAGGCGGCGCTGACGGAGCGGGAGGAGGAGGTGCTGCGGCTGATGGCCACCGGCCTGTCCAACCCGGAGATCGCGCAGTCGCTCATGGTGAGCCTGGAGACGGTGAAGACGCACGTCGGGCATGTGCTGACCAAGCTCGGTGCGCAGAACCGGACCCACGCGGTGGTGATCGCGTACGAATCAGGTCTGGTGGTGCCGGGGTTCACCGGCTGAAGAAGTCGCGATCCCTATAGCGGGGCTGTCAGGGGCTCGGGTGGTTACGGCGGGATTCGCCTCAACCGCGGGCCCATGACTGCCGAAGGGGCGGATCGGCGGCCCAGGGGAGTGAGCCGCTGGGGAACGGACCTGTCAGCGGGGTGCCATCCAGGGGAGGTCCTCCGCCAGGTCCTGGCGGAGGCGGCGCTTGGGGCGGGCGCCGACCACGGACCTGATCGGTTCGCCGGCGCGGAAGAGGATGAGCGTGGGCATGGAGAGGACGCCGTAGGCGGCCTGCGTCCGCGGGTTGGTGTCCACGTCGAGCTGCACGATCTTGAGTCGGCCGGCCTCCTCCTGTGCCAGCTCGGCGAGTACGGGCGTGATGGCTCGGCAGGGCTTGCACCAGGCGGCGGTGAAGTCCACGAGGACGGGGAGGTCCGAGGCCAGTACCTCGGTGGAGAACGTGGCGTCGGTGACCGTCGGGACGGGCGATGCGGAAGGTGCGGTCGAGGCGGGTGCTGCGGTCGAGGTAGGCGTGGTCATGGCGTGCTGGGCTCCTCTTAGGGGTTCAGGGATTCCGGTCTTTCGGGGATTCCGGCGGGGTGAGGGCGCACAGCGGGGGCGGGCCGCCGGGTATGTCGGCGGCGGCTTCCAGTTCCGCGCGGGCGAGTTGGGCGCCGACCTCCGCCCGTACGTGCCGGAGGCGCTCGATGCAGTCGTCGAGCTCCGCGAGCTTGCGGCGGTAGACCTCCAGGGAGGCCGGGCACGAGTCGCCGGCCGGGTGGCCCGCCCGTAGGCAGTCCACGAACGGCCGGGTCTCCTCCAGGCCGAAGCCGAAATCCTGGAGGATCCGGATCTGCCGCAGCAGGCGCAGGTCGTCCTCGTCGTACGTGCGGTAGCCGTTGCCGGCCCGGCGGGCGGGCAGGAGGCCCAGGGCCTCGTAGTACCGCAGGGTGCGGGTGGTGGTGCCCGCGTGCTGGGCAAGTTCCCCGATGCGCATGCCACGACCGTAGACCTTGACGTCGACGTCAAAGCCAGGGCGATGCCGAGAGCCAGAGCGACGTCAAAGCCAAGGCGCCGCCCCAATCCAGGCGTCGTCAAAGCCAGGGGCAGCCTTTCCGCCCGGTGGTTAGGGTGCAGTCGTGATCGACTCCTATGAAGCACCCCGGCACGACGAGCGGTTCGCGGAGCTGCTGCCCGACACGCGACGCGCTCTGCTGCGCAGGCTCGCCGTTGGCCAGACGGACGGCCGTACGCCCTCCATGGTGGGAGCGGTGATGCGCGAGGGACGCATGGTCTGGTCCGGTGGGCGGGGAGCGGTGGGCGGCGAGGAGGCCGGGGCCGATACGCAGTACCGCATCGGCTCGATCACCAAGACCTTCGTCGCCGTCCTGATCATGCGCCTGCGCGACGAGGGGCTGCTCGACCTCGACGCCCCGCTCCGTACGTACCTCGACACACCCGAGGGCGGCGACGCCACCGTCAGGCAGCTCCTGGCGCACCGGGCGGGGTTGGCCGCGGAGGCGCGCGGTCCTTGGTGGGAGCGCACGGAAGGCGATCTGCGCCCGGCGCTCGTGGACGTCTTCGGGGAGCGCGCTCAGCCGCACCGCGCCGGGCACCTGCACCACTACTCCAACCCCGGGTACGCGCTGCTCGGCGCCGTCGTGGAGCGGCTGCGCGGGAAGCCGTGGGGCGAGGTGCTGCGCCGGGAGGTGCTGGCGCCGCTGGGCATGGACCGTACGACGCTCCTGCCCCAGGCGCCGCACGCCGAGGGCTGGGCCGTGCACCCCTGGGCCGACGTCCTCCTCCCCGAACCCGCCGTGGACACCGGCGTGATGGGGCCGGCCGGCCAGCTCTGGTCCACGGCCGCCGACCTGTGCCGCTTCGCGGCGTTCCTGGTGGACGGTGACGAGCGGGTGCTCCGCGCGGCGACTACGGCCGAGATGCGGGTGCCGGAGTCGGCGCCGGACGACGCCGCCTGGACCGCCGGATACGGGCTGGGGCTCCAGGTCAAACGCCGCGACGGCCGGACCCTCGTGGGGCACTCGGGCTCGATGCCGGGCTTCGTGGCCGCGCTGTGGGCGTGCCCGGAGGAGGGGTTGGCCGGCGTCGTACTGGCCAACTGCACCTCCTGCCCCGAGGCCACCCCCACCGCGCTGGACCTCGTGGGCACGGTCGCCGACCGCGAGCCCCGGATCCCGACCCCCTGGCGGCCGCTCGGCGACGCCGATCCGGCGGTGCTGGCGTTGACCGGCCCCTGGTACTGGGGCGCGACCGCGTTCGGGCTGCGCCTGCGCGCCGGCCGGGAGCTGGAGCTGGCCCCGCTCGCGGGCGCCGCCGGGCGCGCCTCGCGCTTCCGCCCGGAGGACGACGGCACCTGGACGGGCCTCGACGGTTACTACAAGGGGGAGACGCTGAGGGTCGTCCGCACGGAGGAGGACGCGGTGAGCCACCTGGACCTCGGCACGTTCGTCCTCACCCGCCAACCGTACGAGCCGGGGAGCGCGGTGCCGGGTGGGGTGGACAAGGACGGCTGGCGGTAGCGCGGTGGTGCGGTAGCGCGCGGCTGGGCGGGGGAGCGCCCCCTACGAGCTCGGCGCGCCCCGCCCCATCCCGCGGACGTAGGGTCGGGGAGAGATTGGCGGGCGCCGGTACGCGGCGCGATACCTCCCTGGAAGGCCACCGTGACTGCGAACACCGCACCGGTCCTGCTCGACCTCGCGCCGCTCGGCGCCGCGCACTTCGCGCGGATCGAGGACAAGATCGCCGCGCTGATGCGCACGCGCGAGAGCGTCGTCGCGATGCAGGGCGAGGCGCTGCTGCCCCTGGAGGCGTGCATCCGCTCGGCCGTGCGCCCCGGCAGCACAGCGCTCAACGTCATCACGGGCCCGTACGGCGAGACGTTCGGCGGCTGGCTGCGCTCCTGCGGCGCCGAGGTGGTCACGGTGACGGCGCCGTTCAGCGGCGCCGTCGGCCCGGAGCAGGTCGCCGAGGCGCTGCGCACCCACCCCGAGATCGACTTCGTGAGCCTGGTGCACGCCGAGGCGGCCACCGGCAACACCAACCCCGTCGCCGAGATCGGCGCCGTCGTCCGTGCACACGGCGCGCTGCTGATGCTCGACGCGGTCGCCTCCGTGGCCGCCGAGCCGCTGCTCACCGACGAGTGGGGCGTCGACCTGTGTGTGATCGGCGGGCAGAAGGCGATGGCCGGGCCGGCGGGGGTGTCGGCGGTGTCGGTCAGCGCCCGCGCGTGGGAGCGCATCGCCGCCAACGAGCAGGCTCCGCGCCGCTCCTACCTCTCCCTCCTGGACTGGAAGGAGCGCTGGATCGACGGCGGCCGCGCCGTGCTGCCGCACGCCCCCGCGCAGCTGGAGATGCTCGCCCTGGAGCAGGCCGTCGACCGCATCGGCGCGGTGGGGCTGGACGCCGTCATCGCACGTCACCGCGGTGCCGCTGCCGCCACACGCGCAGGTGTACGGGCACTGGGCGCCCTCTCTCCCTACGTCACCCGGGACGAGGACGCGGCCCCCGCGGCGACCACTCTGCGCACCCCTGACGGCGTCGACGCCCGCGAGGTCGTCGCGGCGGCCCTGGCGGCCGACTCCACCGTGCCCGTGCAGGCGGCGGCCGGAGCGCTGGCCAAGGAGATGATCCGCGTCAACCACTACGGTCTCGCCGCCGATCGCGACGTCGTCCTCGCCTCGCTGACGGCGCTCGCCGCGGGCCTGCGGACGCTGGGCGTGCGGGTCGCGAAGGGGGATGAGCCGCTGGTGGCGGCGGGTGCGGCGTGGGACGCGGTGATCACGGGCTGATCCCCTGACGACCTGAGCGCCTGGCCCTCTCCGGTCAGGGCTTTCAGGCCGCCGTCGGCGCATGGAGCGCCGACGGCGGCCTTTTTGCTGCCTTTCTTCCCTTAATTCCTCCTTTCCGCCTGTATGTCGCCTCCGGTGCCTCGCTCTCGTGCCCCGATAAAATCGGAACGCTCGCCCCGCTTCGTATCCGCACCCATCGGAGGCCCCTCGCATGCCGCAGCGCAAGAAGCCGGCACGGCTGTCCACCGCCTCCGTGCCTCGGCGGGCCGATGCCCGGCGCAACCGGGCGCTGGTGCTCGAAGCGGCTCGATCGGCTTTCGCCGAGGGCGGGTTGGCGGTACCGCTCGGTGAGATCGCACGCCGCGCCGGGGTCGGTCCAGGGACCGTCTACCGCCATTTCCCTTCCAAGGAAACCCTGTTCAGGGCGACCGTGGTGGATCGGATAGCGCTCTTCACCGATACGGCAAGGGAGTTGGCGGACGCGGCGGACCCCGGTGCCGTGTTCTTCCGCTACCTGTCGGCCGTGGTGCGCCTGTCAGCGCGCAACAAAGGGCTCCGGGACGCTCTGGAGGCGAGCGCCGAGGGTGCTTTCCTGCCCTCGCCAGGGGTCGAGAGGGAGTTCCGCGAGGCCCTGACCGTACTTCTGACGCGAGCTCAAAAGGCGGGCGCTGTACGGAAGGACGTGGATATCGAGGATGTGCTGACGCTGCTCTTCGGGTGTCTGTCGATGGAGCGTCGGCGGGGCCCGGACGGGCCGTCCGGGAGGATGACGGCCCTGATGTGCGACAGTCTCCGGCCGGGGCGTCGTGTGACGAAACTTCCGCCTGTTCCGGCCGTTCCGCGTAACGAAACCGGGTGCGCGGCCTGTGGCGGTCCGGTGGCCTCAGCTCGTACGGGCCGGCCCGCCCGGTACTGCGGGGGTGCCTGCCGACAGAAGGCACACCGCGAGCGGATGGCTCTGCGGGCCTCTCAGGGGTAGAACCGGCGGTGGCGCCGGGGCGCCCCGCCGCCCGTCACGCCACCGGAGCGAGCGACTCCACCGCGGCGACCAGCGGTGCCAACTCCGGCCGCTTCGACGCCTCTTCCAGCGCCTCCCGCAGAGCCGTGTCGTTGGTCGGCCGCGCCTCCGCCAGGAGGGCCAGCCCCGCCTCCGTGACGTCGGTGTAGATGCCGCGGCGGTCGGTGAGGCAGAGGTAGCGGGTGAGCAGGCCGCGGTCCTCCAGGCGGTTGACCAGGCGCGTTGTCGCGCTCTGGCTGAGGAGGACGGAATCGGCGACCTGGTTCATGCGCAGGTGGCCGCCCTCGCCGCTGTGCTGGCGGCTGAGCACGTCCAGGACCGAGAACTCGCGCACGCTCAGATCGTGGCGCGACTGGAGCGCGCGCTCGATGTGGGTCTCGATCCGGCCGTGCAGCGCGGAGAGCGCGCACCAGCCCTGGGCCAGGCCGAGCAGTGCGGGGTCCGGGGTGCGGGACATGGGGCCCTCCTTCGATACGGAGACCGGGGACCGGCGTCCGGGGGCGGTTCCGGAGTCGTACGGACAGGATAGCTCTCCATCGCAATAGCCCGCGCTTGCAAGTAACCCGCGTCTGCAACTATTGTGAACGCTCGTAAGGCTCGCCTGCAAGAAGTAGTCCGAGCTCGCCGCCCCTCCCCTCCCCTCCCCTCCTCGAAGGACCCCCGTCATGCCTCTCGCACTGCTGGCGCTCGCCATCGGCGCCTTCGGTATCGGCACCACCGAATTCGTGACCTCGGGCCTGCTCCCCGAGGTGGCGGAGGAATTCGGCGTCTCGATCCCCACCGCCGGCTTCCTGACCACCGGATACGCCCTCGGCGTCGTCATCGGCGCCCCGATCCTCGCCATCCTCGGCAGCCGTGTGCCGCGCAAGCGGATGCTCATGTCCCTGATGGGGCTGTTCGTCGTGGGCAACGCCCTCTCCGCCGCCGCCCCCGTCTTCGGCGTGATGCTCGCCGGGCGCATCGTCGCCTCGCTCGCCCACGGCGCGTTCTTCGGCATCGGCGCGATCGTCGCCGCCGGGCTCGTCGCCCCGCAGAAGAAGGCGGGCGCCATCGCGATGATGTTCACCGGCCTGACCGTGGCCAATGTCGTCGGTGTCCCCCTGGGCACCCTGGTCGGCCAGAACCTCGGCTGGCGCGTCACCTTCTTCATCATCGCGGGCCTCGGCGTCCTCGCCGTCCTCGGCATCGCCGCCCTCGTGCCCCCGCAGCCCCGCCCCGAGCGCAGCCGTATCGGCGGCGAGCTGGCCGCCTTCCGCAACCCCCAGGTGCTGCTCGCCATGGCCATGACGGTCCTCGGCTTCGGCGGCGTCTTCACCATGAGCACCTACATCACGCCGATGATGACCGAGGTCACGGGCTTCGCACCGTCCTCCGTCACCTGGCTGCTCGTCCTCTTCGGCCTCGGCATGGTCGCCGGCAACCTCGTCGGCGGACGGTACGCCGACCGCGCGCTCATGCCCATGCTCTACGTGTCACTGAGCGCGCTCGCCATCGTCCTGGCCCTGCTGCCGCTCACCGCGCACAACAAGATCGCGGCCGCCGTCACCATCCCCCTCATCGGCGCCTTCGGCTTCGCGTCCGTACCGCCGCTCCAGAAGCGCGTCCTCGACCAGACCGCCGACGCGCCGACCCTCGCCTCCGCCGTCAACATCGGAGCCTTCAACCTCGGCAACGCCATCGCGGCCTGGCTCGGCGGCCTCGTCATCTCCGCCGGCTTCAGCTACACCGCGCCCAACTGGGTCGGCGCGCTGATGGCGGCCTCCGCCCTCGTCCTGGCCCTGGTGTCCGCGTCGCTGGAGCGGCGTACGAACCGCCGTGCCGACGGCCGGATCGCCGCCCGGTCGTCGTCGGCCGAGGCCCCCGCGGCCGTGACCGCCGCGAGCCACTGAAAGCCACCGGCACCGGCCGCACAGGACGGCCGGTGCCGGTTCCCCCGCAAGGCCGCACCTCGTACGAACCCAGGAGCACCCACCCCATGAACCCCACCGCCACCCCCGTCCTCCTCCTCACCACGGCCGAAGCGGAGGCCCTCGTCGCCGCCGCCCGCCGCGCCGCCGAGGAGCAGGGCGTACGAGCCGCCGTCAGCGTCCTGGACGCGGGCGGGCACCCGCTGGCCTTCCGCCGGGACGACCGGGCCGTCCTGATCGCGGGGGAGACCAGCACCCGCAAGGCGTTCACCGCGCTCCAGCTCGACGCGCCGACCGCGGACGTGGTCGACGCGGTGCAGCCCGGCGGGCTCTTCCACACGCTGCCGACGGCGCTGGACCGGCCGCTGCTCTTCATCGCGGGTGGGGTTCCCGTGCGCCGGGACGGGCGGCTGGTCGGGGCGATCGGGGTGGGCGGGGGTGCGCCGGAGCAGGACCACGCGATCGCGGTCGCGGCGGTCGCGGAGGTGCTGGGCGGCTGACGGCGGGGTTTCCCCTGACCCGCCCCTTCCCGAAACCGGGGGCAAGCCCCCGGGCCCCCTTTGTCCTCAAATCTGTCCTCAAACGCCGGACGGGCTCGCGACGCGGGCCCGTCCGCGCTTGCCCCGGGTCGTCAGGCCCCACGGCTTGAGGACCGAGATCGCCGTCATGAAGACGTACAGGCTCAGCGACACGGTCGGCGCGGCCACCAGGCTCTGCTCGGTCGCGCCGACGGCCCGGCCGGCCGAGACGGCCGCGGCGGCGGCGTCGAGAGAGGACCGCAGCGCGAAGGCGGAGGCCGCGGTCGCGACGAGGGTCAGCCAGAACTTGATGTACACCCAGCGGTACCGAGCAAGCCCCCAGGGCGTGCCGACGGCCAGCACCACGCCCGTGACCAGGGACAACACACTGATCGGGATGATCAGCCAGTCGCCGAAGATCTTCATGGCGCGATAGCAGGCGGCCGCCGTGTCCGGTGAGGCGGTGGACGCGCCGGTGAGCCCGAGGGTCAGCAGCCCGAGCGTGAGCCCGAGCCAGCCGACGGACGCGGCGACATGGACGACGAGGAGCGCCCTGCGAGTGGGGCGGGCCAGCTGCTGCATGCTTCCCACCGTGCCCGGCGCGGGGTGCGGCGGCGTCTGACGGCGGGAGTATTCCGGCGTACTCACCGGCGAGTACGCCTACCCTCGGGGACCGTGACCAGACTGCATTTGTTCGACATGGACGGAACCCTGATGCACGGTTCCGCGGCGGCCATCGAGATATCCCGGCAACTCGGACTGGAACGCGAGATCGCCGAACTGGAACGGGCATTCGCGGCACGCGAGCTGACCCCGGCCCGCTTCGCGGCCCTCGCCGTCGAGCTCTGGCACGAACTCACCGAGGAACAGGTCACGGCCGCCTTCGAGGGCGCTCCCTGGATGGAGGGCATCCGGGACGTCTGGGCGGAGATCCGGGCCCGGGGCGAGCGGTGCGCGGTGATCTCGCTGTCGCCGGGCTTCTTCGTGGAACGCCTGCTGACCTGGGGCGCGGACGCCGCGCACGGATCGCGCTGGCCAGCGGTGCCGTTCCGCGACCCGGTGGACCCGACGGGCATTCTCGACGCGGACGCGAAGGTACGGATCGCGGACGAACTCTGCGCCGGGTTCGGGTTGAGCCGCGCCGATTGCGTCGCGTACGGGGATTCCATGTCGGACGCCCGGCTGTTCGCCGTGGTGCCGGTGTCGGTGGCGGTGAACGCGGACCACCATGTGCGGGATATCGCCGGGCACGCGTATGCGGGACGGGACCTCCGTGAGGCTTACGAATTGGTCGGTGACTCGCGGTAATTGGTGGTCCCGGCCGAATTGGGGTCACGCCGCCGCTTCCGCCGGGACAGGGGTTGTGGATTCCCGCTCGCCCGGTATGGTCAACTCCGATTCGCGACGGAGATTCGCGTCGGACCGCTCGGCGGCCCGACCGGTTCCGCATGCCGTGCCTTCAGGTGTGCGAAAGCGGCTCAGCCTAGCCCCAACGCGCCCTGCGGCGCCCACACTTCCGGCGAATTGTTCGGAGGCCGTGCGAATGATGGCATGCTGCGCGGACGGGAACAGCGACCCCTGAGCAGAGCGGGGAAATCCGGCGCATTCCGGCTCGGTCGGAATGCGCGAGGACCGACCGAGAGATGTTCGAGGCGAGACGATGAAGGACGCTCCGACCACCACGCCGGCCGATGGCGGCAATGACGGCACCGGGGGTGAACGGGGCTGGTTCACCCCCCGACAAGGCGGCGGACGCCATGCGGCCCCCGAGGGCGGAGGGCACGCCGAGGACGCTGAGCGCGGAGGGCACGCCGAGCGCGCTGAGCGTGACACGGCCGGTACGACCGGTACGACCGGCGCGGCTGGTACGACCGGTGAGGCCGGTGGAGTCGGCGAGAGGCATGGCCGGGCCCCGTACGAGCCGCCGAGCGCGCCGGCCTCCCGCCCCGCGACGGAGCGGCAGGGCAAGTGGATGCCCATCCACACGGTCGCCGGCCCGACCCACCCGGCGGAACCGGTGGAACCGGCGGCCGGAAACGGGTGGGCACCGGCCCCGGCTCCGACCCCGCCACCCGCGCCCACGTGGGAGCGGGTGACACCGCCCGTACGGCCAGGGGCCGTGCCGCCCCACGAACCCCGGGATCCTCGGGAACGCCAGGAGCATCAACGCCTCACCGAGCCACCACCCCCGAACCGGGCCGCCCGCCCCTCCCCGCCCCCGCCCCCCACCCCCTCCCCCGATGCCGTGCTCATCCGGCGGACCCTGGCGGAGATAGGGCCCGTCGCCGACAAGGCGACCTCCTACTTCTACGCGTTGTTGTTCGTACGCCACCCCGATCTGCGCGAGCTTTTCCCCGCCGCCATGGACACGCAGCGCGACCGCCTCTTCAAGGCGCTGCTCGCCGCCGCCGAGCACGCGGACGATGCCGCCACCCTCACGCAGTACCTCTCCCGGCTCGGCCGTGGACACCGGAAGTACGGCACGCTGCCCGGGCACTACCCGGCCGTCGGAGAGTGCCTGATCGCGGCGCTCAGCCGCTACGCGTCCATCACCTGGAACGAGGACACCGAGGCCGCCTGGGCCCGCGTCTACACCGCCGTCTCACAGATCATGATCGACGCCGCCGCCGAGGACGAGGCGCGCGCCCCCGCCTGGTGGCAGGCCGAGATCGTCGGCCATGAGCAGCGCACGCGGGACATCGCCGTCGTGACCGTACGGCCCGACCAGCCGTATCCCTTTCTCGCCGGGCAGTACACCAGCCTGGAAACCCCGTGGTGGCCGCGTGTCTGGCGGCACTACTCCTTCTCCGCCGCGCCCCGCCCGGACGGGCTGCTCTCCTTCCACGTCAAAGCCGTGCCGGCCGGCTGGGTGTCCAATGCCCTCGTCCATCGCGCCCGCCCGGGCGATGTCCTCCGTCTCGGTCCCCCCACCGGTTCCATGATTGTGGACCACACCACTGACAACGGGCTGTTGTGCCTGGGCGGCGGCACCGGCATCGCCCCCATCAAGGCCCTGATCGAGGACGTCGCCGAGCACGGCCGCCGCCGCCCCGTCGAGGTCTTCTACGGCGCCCGCCACGACGACGACCTCTACGACATCGACACCCTGCTGAGCCTCCAGCGCTCGCACCCCTGGATCTCGGTCCGCCCGGTCGTCTCCGACGGCCCCACGCGCTGCCTGAGCGGCGAACTGCCGCACATCGTCCGGCAATACGGCCCCTGGAACGCCTACGACGCCTATCTCTCCGGTCCGCCCGGCATGATCCGCAGCGGAGTGGACACGCTGGTCGGGATCGGCATGCCGCCCCACCGAATACGCCACGACTCGATCGACGAGCTGAGGGCGTCGGCGGGCTGAGGCGCGAGCGGCGCCCCCGCCCGCTCAGCCGAGGTCGTCCGCCAACAGGGCCCGTACGCCCTCGATGTTCGCGTCCAGATACGCGCGCAGCGACGGCGGTACGAGCTCCACCGACGCGATGCCCGCCCGCGTGAACGGGATGCGCACCACCTCGTACGTCCCACAAGGCTCGTCGACCTCGGGGCCGTGGCGCAGGGCGAGGTCCATGGAAGCGAGCCGGCAGACGAAGAAGTGCTGCACCTTCACGCCGTGCGCGGCGTGGTGGGTGGAGTGGGAGACGGTGTCGACGAAGGCGGGCACCACGTCGATGACCTTGGCCCCGAGCTCCTCGTCGACCTCGCGGTGCAGGGCGGCGACGACGGTGGTGTCCTCGGGCTCCATGCCGCCGCCGGGAGTGATCCAGTACGGGGCCTCGCCGGGCTTCGTCCGCTTGATCAGGATCATTTCGAGGTCCGGGCGGGGGCCTGCGGAGCCCTCCGCGTCGGGCGTGCTGTCGAGCAGGATGGCACGTGCTGTGCGCTTGACCACTGGACGTTCGGTCATAGGGGACATCTGCCGCGTAGAACACCCGGTGAAACCCTCGGTGCCCCTCTTTCTCACCAGGAGCTTCACCAGGAACGTTCTCATCAGGAGCGTTCTCACCAGGAGACAGCGGCGCGCAGGAGCCACTCGTGTGCGCGGGCGAGGTGCGGGTGTGCGAGCGTGCCCGTCCGTACGACGAGGAAGTACGTACGCAACGGTGGTACGGGAGGGTCGAGGAGGGCGACGACCTCCCCGGTGTCGAGCGCGTCGCTGCACAGGTAGCGCGGCAGCACCCCGAGGCCGGCGCCCGCCGTGACGCAGGTCAGGACGGCCCGCAGGTCGGGGGTGATCACGCTGCCGGAGGCGATCGGTTTGCTGTCGAAGACGGCGGCCCAGTAGCGCGAGACGAGCGGCAGGCTCTCGTGGACCTCGACCACCGGCAGGTTCTCCAGGGCGCGCACGCCCTTGTCGCGTATGACGGCGGGGCCGCCGAGCCGGGCCGCCCAGCGTGGCGCCGCCACGAGTACGTGCTCCTCGTCGCAGAGCGGCGTCGCGGTGAGCAGCCGGCCACGGGGGCGCGAAGTGGTGATCGCGAGATCGTGATGGCCCGCCGCGAGCCCCTCGAAGAGCTCCTCGGCGACGCCGTGCGCGGCCCGCACGGTGAGCCCCTGCGCGATCAGCGGTGCCAGCGCGGGCAGCGCGCGCAGCGCCGTGAACTCCGGCGGTCCCGCGAGGTGCAGCGTGCGGCCCTCGTTCCGGTCGTCGAGACCGGCCTCGGTGATCTCCAGGAGGGCGTCGACGTGCGGGGCGATCTTGTGCGCGAGTTCGTCGCCGATCGGGGTGGGGGTGACCCCGCGCGCCTGTCGCAGGAAGAGCGGCCGCCCCAGCTGCTTCTCCAGCGTCCGGATCTGACCGGTGACGGCGGGCTGCGACAGCCCCAGGAGCGCGGCGGCGCGGGTGAGCGACCCGGCCCTGTAGACCGTGACAAACGTGCGTAACAGGGCCAGATCCATGCTGTCTCCCTGACTCGGCGTCCCCCGGTCGTACGCGAACTATAAATAAGTCGATAGGGCTGTGTCGCTAGCGTGATTGGACACTGACGCAGAGTCAACTAGCCTTGTTCGCGCGGTTCCCGGCGCGCTTTCGCGGGGCGGGGTGCGGCCCGGAACCGCGACGGCTCAAAGCCATGAGGGGGGAGGCTTTGAGCCGTCCCCCCTCTACGCGAGGGTCTGCGACGGCCCGCGCCGAAGGAGTCGGACGCCTTCAGGGGCGCGCCGAAGGGGTCGTACGCCTTCAAGGTCGCGTCGAATCAGCCGTACGCCTTCAGGGCGCTGGACAGCCGGTGGCCCTCCCGGGCGCCCTGCCGCAGCAACAGCGCCGCCGTTCTGTGCAGTTCGTTCCACGCGTGCGGACGCCCGACGGCCGCCGCGTCGGGAACGCATCCCAGCGCCACGACGAGCGCCTGCGGCGCCTCTCCGGCTCCGGCCAGCGCGTGTGCGAGGCAGGCGCGATACCAGGTCTTGTCGCGCCGGTAGTCGTCGGGCAGGGCGGCGAGGCCCTTGCCGAGCAGGTCGATCGCCACCGGCCAGGCGCGTAAGTGCAGCTCCGCCATGCCGCGTTGGAGCGTGAACCACGTCTCGCCGTAGAAGTACATCCACGGCGGCTCGTCCTCGGGACGCTCGGCGGCGCGGCCGATGAGGTCCCGTCCCTCGTCGAGCAGGCGGTGGGTGCTGTCGGCATCGCCGGTCAGCGCGTGACCGCGAGCCTCCATCTGCGCGGCCATCCCCCGCACCCCCGGGGAGGCGCCCGGAGTTGACCACCGCGCGGCCTCCGCGAGCCGCACACACCGCATGCCACGCCCGCCCGACCAGGCCATATGCGCCTTCATGCTGAGCGTGGTGGCCGCCATGCCCGCGTCACCGGCCTCCAGCGCCCACTCGTGAGCGCGGTCGTACCAGGCCAGCGCGGCCGCGCTCGCGGCCTGGTCCTGCGCCATCCACGCCAAGAACTGCGCGTGCTCGGCGGCCAGCCGGACCACCCGCCGCGCGAGGTCGCCGCGCGCGCCGGAGTGGAGGTCCACCACGGTGTGCAGCTGCTGCCGCATCACGTCGACCAACGGCCGTGAACCGATGACGTCCTCGGCCCGCCGGTGCTCGGCCAGCAGCCGGTCGAGCCAGTCCAGTGTCGCGCTGTCGACACGTCGCCTCTCGCCGACCGTGCCCGTCACGCGCTCCAGAAGGTCCGGATCGGGCGCGAGGTCCGCCAGCGCCAGACCGGGGACGGGCGCGGCGCCGGGCCGTTGCCCTACGGCGGCGAGCAGCCCGGGGGGGATCGCCAGGCCGGAGATGATGCGCTGCCGCACCTCCGTGGAGGTCGCGCGGCGGCGCCCGCGTTCGATCGCGGAGACATCGGGCTGTACGAGCCCGACCAGCTCACCGAGCCTGGTCTGGCTCACGCCGGTGAGCCGCCGGTACGTGCGGAAGAGGGCGGCCCAGTCCTCACTCGCGACCGCTGCCGCCAGCTCGGGATGGGCCCACAGGGTCACCACTTGATCCCCCATAGGTCGAATATAGGGCGCCCCATGGGGCGTTGGGATGGGCTGCCGACCGGTGGTGGGCGACGGTGCTCGCATGAGTGATCAGCAGCGGAACGATCAGCAGCAGCGGAGCGTGATGACGTACCGGGAGGGCGCGTACGTCGTGGACAGGCGGAACGGGACGCTCGCGCAGGTCATGGGGGTCGTGGGGCCGCGTGTGCACGTGCGGGCGCCGCGCGGTGGGCGGGAGTGGGAGGTGCCGCCGGACGCGCTGCGGTTGGCCACGCGGGACGAGTGCGTCGTCGCCGGGCTGCGGCTCCCCCGGTGTGGCGCCTGCGAAAAGATCAGGGCCGAGCGCCGCGCCGCCGAGGCCCAGGGCGACCGGGAGCGGATGGCCGCCGCGCTGCGCCTCATGGGCAGGCATCAGTGGCAAGCCCACCCTTGAGACCCGTACCGCTGAGGCCCGTACCACTCAGCGCGTCGCGGATCGCGGCCATGCCGCGTCTCGTCGCGGCGATCGCGCCCGACGCGTCGTCCCCGGCGGCCTCACGGCATGCGCGGCAACAGGTCTCCCCGCCCAGCGGGCGGAACACCCGACCACAGCCGCCGGTGCAGGCACGCAACCGCTGCGGGGGCTCCGACGGCGGTGGCGCCGCGAACGGCGGAGCCTCCGGCATCTTGCGGACCAGGCGGTTGCGCAGGAGCGCGACGGGGGAGTGGATCTGGTCGGGGAGCCCGGCGGTCAGCTCCTCGCGCAAGTGCTGCGACGACGCGCCGCGCAGCAGCCATTCCGCTGCCAGCGGCGCCAGTTGTCCCACGTCGCGGCCGTTCAGGCGCAGGCGGCGTTCGGAGTGGGAGATCGAGGCCACCACCCGCGCCGCCCGTTCGACCAGCGGAGGAGGCGCGGCGGACTCCGGCGCCGGAGGCGGAGGGGCTGGGGAGGGAGGGTTGGATCTCTTCTCCCCCGTGTTTCTTTGGGAATGGGCGGCGGACCGGCTCTCCGGCTGACCGGCGGCCGGTTTCGTGGCCGCCGGTGGCCGGCCGCACCCGCCCGCCCGTAATTCCTTGGCCTCGGCGAGCGTCAGCGGGGTGTTGGAGACCAGTTGCTCCGTCGCCCAGAGTCCGCCCCGGCCCTGCCGCCGCCACTCGTGGAAGTAGCCCTCCGCGTTGAGCTGCCGCTTGGCACGGGTGAGGGCCGTCTTCTTGATGCCCGCCTTGTCCGCCGTCTTCGACAGCGGCTCGTCGGCGCCCTCCGGGAGCGACAACTGCCAGCTCAGCAGGCGTACGGCGTCCGACGACAGGCGCGGGTGCCTGATGATGTCGTTGGGGACTTGGGAGAAGAATCGCGCAGGGGCGATAGCATGCCGGAACATCCTGGGAAAGGGTTCTTCCTGCTGGGTGTAGACCCCCTCCGCCGGTTGCCGCCAGCGCGGGGGGTCGCCTCGTTTAAGCCACGAAGCGGCCGAGATAACGGAAACCGTACCGTAGATCGATGACCCTCTGGCGCCATCAACTCACTTTGTGCTAAGCCGCGTTCAGCGCCGTCAACACGTCGTTGACCAGGTCCTCCGTGTCCTCCACCCCCACCGAGAACCGGATGAAACCTTCCGGCACCGCGTCCCCTCCCCACCTTCCCCGCCGCTCGGCGGTCGACCGCACGCCGCCGAAACTCGTCGCTTCGTCGACAAGGCGCAACGACGACAAGAAGCGCTCGGCGTGCGCCCGGTCCGGGAGTACGAAGGAGACGACGCAGCCGAAGCGCCCGCCGCGCATCTGCCGCACGGCGACCTCGTGCGCCGGGTCGGACGGCAGACCCGGGTGGCGCAGGCCGGTGACCTCGGGACGGGTGCGCAGGGCCTCCGCCAGGGCCAGGGCCGTGGACGCCTGGCGGTCCACGCGGAGCTGGAGCGTGGCCAGGGAACGGTGGGCCAGCCATGCCTCCATGGGCCCGGGAACGGCTCCGGTGATCTTGCGCCAGGACCGTACGGCCACGGCGAGTTCGGGGTCGAGCGTGGCCACGTGGCCCAGGAGCACATCGCCGTGGCCGGTGAGGGCCTTCGTGCCGCTGGCCACGGAGAAGTCGGCGCCCAGCTCCAGCGGGCGCTGGCCGAGCGGTGTCGCGAGGGTGTTGTCGACGGCCACGAGCGCGCCCCGGCGGTGCGCCGCCCCGGCGAGGCGGCGGATGTCGCACACGTCGAGGCCGGGGTTGGACGGCGACTCGATCCACAGCAGCCGCGCGCCGTCCAGGGCGGCGAGCTGCGCGTCGTCGCCGGTCGGCGCGGTCCGTACGGTGACGCCGAAGCCTTCGAGGCGCTCGCGGAGGGCGGGCAGCAGCTGATAGCCGTCGCCCGGCAGCACCGCCGTGTCGCCGGGGCGCAGGAAGGAGAGAAGCACGGCGGAGATCGCGGCCATCCCGGAGGGGAAGACGACGGCCTCGGCGCCGGGCCCGTCCTCGGGCGACTCCAGCTCGCCGAGGGCCCGCTCCAGGGCGGTCCAGGTGGGGTTGGCCTCACGGCCGTAGGTGTACGGGCCGGAGACCTCGCCCGGCAGGTGGTAGTGGGCGGCGAAGGCCGGGCCGGGGAGCACCGGCTCGTTCGCCCGCGGCTCCGGCAGCCCCGCCCGTACGACACGCGTGCCGTCGCCGTCCTTCATGCGCGTTTTCCTTTCTCGGTCCGCCTCCGCCGGGGGCCCTGTCAGTCCTGCTCGTCCGGCAGGATCACGTGCATCGCCCACGCCACGATCGAGATGATCACGCCACCGATCAGCGCGTTCCAGAACCCGTCCACATGGAAGGCCAGGTCGAGCCTGCTCGCGATCCAGGAGGTCAGCAACAGCATCAACGCGTTGATCACCAACGTGATGAGGCCGAGCGTGAGGATGAACAGCGGGAACGACAACAACTTGACGACCGGCTTGACGATGAAGTTCACCACGCCGAAGACGAGCGCGACGCCCAGCAGCGTGAGCACCTTACGGACGGTGTTCTCGCCGGACAGGGTGATGCCCTTGAGCAGCCAGATGGCCACGGCCAGGGCCGCCGCGTTGGCGATCGTCTTGACTACGAAATTCTTCATGGTGAGATCGTTGCAGACGGGATCGGCCGACGCGGATCCGCACGGACCGGGGCGGCCGAAGGTGGAGCACCGAGGACCAGGGGTGACGAGGGTGGACGAGCGATGAAGGCTTTCCGGCTGGACGAGCTGGAGGTGGAGCGGGCCGCGAACGACGGCGCGTACCTGCAATTCCTGCGCGAGCGGAACATGTCCGTCGGGCTGTACGCGCTGGACGCGGGCGACACCGACCCGCAGACCCCGCACGCCCAGGACGAGATCTACCTGGTGATGAGCGGGCGGGCGTCGATCACGGTGGACACGGAGACGACGCAGGTCGCGCGGGGGAGCGTGGTGTACGTACCCGCGGGCGTCGCGCACCGCTTCCACCACATCAGCGAGGACCTGAGGGTCCTGGTCGTCTTCTCTCCACCTGAGAGCTGACCTCCCGTCCTCCCGACCCGTAGGGGAACGCTCAGGGGCGGACGGGGGCTCCGGGGCCCCCGTGGGCCCGCCTGTCCGTCCTAGCATCGAGAGCGAGGCCGGAGCAGACCCGCTCCGGGACCACGAAGCGAAAGCAGGGACGAACGACATGGCTGAGAAGGGGATTTTCGGAGGACTCCCGTGGTGGGTGAAGTGGATCGCCGTGCCGGTCCTCGTCCTCGCCGTCTTCGGCGGGCTGATCATGAGCGTGCTCGGCTTCGTCATCGCGCTGGTCTTCAAGGCCCTGCTGCTGGTCGCTCTCATCGGCGGCCTGATCTTCGTCGTCAAGAAGTTCACGTCGTCCTCGTCGTCGAAGGGCGACTGGTAGGCGCGCCGACCGCGACCGCGCGTCCGGTTCCGCCTGCTCCAACCGGTGTACGGGGGACAGCAGTACGTCACCCCGGCGCATCGCCACCACAGCCTTCCTGACCTATGCCCAGGGTCGATGTTGACGGCTTATGGCGATTTCTCTGCCTTGAATCCCGCGGAACGACTCCGCCCCGTAGTCGAGTCGCTACGCTCCAGAGTCATAGAGCTCGTAAGCTCACTCTCGATCTCTATTGGTATCTGAAAAATCACTCCCTGTGATCCACAGATGCTGTCGGACGACAGCGTATATGGGCATAGGGAGCCAATCCCGGCTACAACGACGAATCGGGGCATTGGGCGATGCGCGAAACGGTTCAGGCAGAAGTGATCATGACCTTCCTCGTCTCCGAGGAGCTGTCCTTCCGGATTCCGGTGGGGCTGGACTACGACAGCAGTGATCCCTATGCGGTGAAGTTCACCTTTCACCTGCCCGGGGACGCTCCGGTGACCTGGGCTTTCGCTCGGGAGTTGCTGCTGGACGGGCTCAGCCAGCCGTCGGGCGAGGGCGATGTGCACATCTCCCCCGCCTCCACGGAGCACCTCTCGGACGTGTTCATCCGGCTGCAAGTGGGTGCCGAAGGGGCCCTGTTCCGTGCCGGGGCGGCGCCGCTGGTGGCCTTCCTCGACCGGACGGACCGGATCGCCCCGCTCGGCGAGGAGCGGTCGGTCGCGGACTTCGAGTACGACCTCGCCGCCGCGCTCGACAACATCCTCGCCGGTAACCCGGAGGGGCAGAACGCGGGTTAGCGGCGGCGGGTTCGCCTGCCGGTCGGCTTGCCGCCTGTCCTGTCGCTGTCCTGTCGCCTGTCCGCGACCGCGACTGCGGCTCCTGCCGCCTTCTCGCCGGTCGGCCTGCCGCCTGCTCTGCCGCTGTCCTGCCGCTGTCCTGTCGTCTGTCCCCGACGGCGGCTGCGGGTCCTGCCGCCTTCCCGCCGGCCGGAGCGTCCGCTCCGACGCGAGGCCGTCACCGACGGCGCCGGGCGCCGACAGCGTCGCCGTGCCGGTCGTCCGCCGATCTCCGCCGATCTCCGCCGACCTCGCTGGTCCGCCGATCTCCGCTGTCGTCCGCCGGCCTCCGCCACCTCGACCGGCCTCTGCTCGCCTCGGCCGGTCTCCGCCTTCGGCGGTGCCGTCCGTGCCGGCCGGGCCGTCGTCCCGTGAGGTCGTCCTTTCGCGTTCCTCCCGTTTGGCGCCGCAGCCCCTTCCGGGGCCTACGTGCCGGTCGTCGTGCTCATGCTCGCGAGTAGCCGCCGGGCCGGTCCCAGGCCCGTACCACCGCCCATCGTCAGCGCCTTCGCGAACAGGTCGGACACCCCGTCCGCGCCGTTCAGCGGCACCACGTGATCGACGTTCCCGAAGGCCCCCGCCCCGGCCCGTACGATCTCCGGCCGGTTTTCGGCCAGTTGTCGCGCGACCACCGCATCCTGGTTCTCGGCCAGGGCCAAGGCCCTGGCCTTGATCGCCGACGCCCCCACGATCTCAGCGCTCACTTCGCCCGACGGCGCTTGCCACCCCTCGCCGCCCGGCCCTTCCCCGTACCCGCATTGTGCCGGTCGGCACTGACAACGAGCGCTGCCAGCGCGGTCGTCACCGGAACCGAGGCCACCAGACCGATGCTGCCGACGAGCGTCCGTACGATCTCCTCCGCGACGAGCTCGCTCGTCGCGACCGTCCCCATCCCGCTGTCCGCGATCGAGAAGAGCAGCAGCAGCGGCAGCGACGCGCCCGCGTACGCCAGCACCAGCGTGTTGACCACCGAGGCGATGTGGTCCCGCCCGATGCGCATCGCCGCCCCGTACAGCTTCCGCCAACTCGCTGACGGGTCGGCCTCCTTCAGCTCCCAGACGGCGGACGTCTGCGTCACGGTGACGTCGTCGAGCACGCCCAGCGAGCCGATGATGATGCCGGCGAGCAGCAGGCCCCGGATCTCGATCTCCGGATACAGCCCGTGCACGAGTCCGGTCTGGTCGTCGGTGTCGCCCGTCAGGTGCGCCCACTCGGTGAACAGGGTGCCGAGCAGGCCGATGACGACGAGGGAGGTGAGCGTGCCGACGACCGCCACCGACGTCCGGGCGTTCAGGCCGTGGCACATATAGAGCGCGATCAGCATGATCGCGCTGCCGCCGACCACCGCCACCAGCAGCGGATCCGAACCGTGCAGGATCGCGGGGAGGATGAACAGCGTCAGCACCCCGAAGCTGATCACGAGCGCGATCAGCGCGAAGAGCCCGCGCAGCCGGCCGACGACCACGACCGCCAGGGCGAACAGCCCGGCGAGCACAGCCATGGGCAGGGTGCGGTCCACATCGGTGACCGAGTACTGGAGGTTCTTCGGCGCCTTGGGCGCGTAGGCGAGGACGACCTCCTGACCGACCGAGTAGCGGCGGGAGGCGTTGGGCTGCACGGTCTCGGTGAAGGTGCGGCCCTTGTCGGGGCCCGACGTCACCTCGATCTCGGTCTTCTCGCAGGGCCCCTGCGGCTGCTGCGGTGCGCCGGACTCCTGGGGCTGCTGCTGCGGTGGCGGGGCGCCGGTCCTGGCGCAGTCCTGCTCCTCGATCTTCACCACGCGCCCCGACCGGGTCTGCTGGTCGAGGCCGAGACCGGCGTGCTTGTGCGGGGGCGGGCCGCCGGGCCACATCATGACGAGGCCGGCGAGCACCGCGACGGCGAAGGGGATCAGAACGGCGGCGATCACCTTGCGCAGGTGCGTGGAGACCGGCGAGGGCGGGCCGTGGCTGTGCGCATGGCTGTGGCCATGACTGTGCGGGCGGGCTGGAGGCTGAGGATCCGTGGGGGTCACGCCAGGCATCATCGCAAGCCCCTCTGGCCCTCCGGTCGGGGGAACCGCTAGCGTTGTGTCACCTTTGCAATCGCGGGAGCTCGGAGCACCGGGCTGAGAGGGCGCTGACCTCCGTACGGATCGTTGTACGGAAGCCGCTGCGTCGACCGCCGAACCTGTTACCGGGTAATGCCGGCGTAGGGAGTTCTGGTCTCATGACCTCGCAGGATGCACGCACGTCCGAAACCGGTCAGCCGATCGGCTGGCACAAGGACTACGTGACCGGCTCGCGACCGGACCTCAGGGTCCCGGTGCGGCGGGTGCATCTCACCAACGGGCAGGACGTACGGCTGTACGACACCTCCGGCCCGTACACCGACTCGACCGTGGAGACGGACGTCCGGCGCGGCCTCCAGCCGCTGCGGGAAAACTGGATCATCGGCCGCGGCGACACCGAGGAGTACGCCGGGCGGCCGATGCGCCCGGAGGACGACGGCCTCAAGCACACCTCTCCGCGCGGGGGTCTGAAGAACCTCGACGCGGTCTTCCCGGGCCGCCCGCGCCAGCCCCGCCGGGGCCGGCAGGGCACCGCGGTGACCCAGCTCGCGTACGCCCGCCGCGGTGAGATCACCGAGGAAATGGAGTACGTGGCCCTCCGGGAGAACGTTTCCCCGGAGACCGTCCGCGAGGAGATCGCGGCGGGCCGGGCGGTCCTCCCGGCGAACGTGAACCACCCGGAGATCGAGCCGATGATCATCGGCAAGAAGTTCCTGGTCAAGGTCAACGCCAACATCGGCAACTCCGCCGTCACCTCCTCCATCGAGGAGGAGGTCGAGAAGATGACCTGGGCGACCCGCTGGGGCGCCGACACGGTCATGGACCTCTCCACCGGCCGCAACATCCACACCACGCGCGAGTGGGTGCTGCGCAACTCCCCCGTGCCGATCGGCACCGTGCCGCTCTACCAGGCCCTGGAGAAGGTCGACGGCAGGGCCGAGGAGCTGACCTGGGAGATCTACAAGGACACGGTCATCGAGCAGGCCGAACAGGGCGTCGACTACATGACCGTCCACGCCGGTGTGCTGCTGCGCTACGTCCCGCTGACCGCCCGCCGCAAGACCGGCATCGTCTCGCGCGGCGGTTCGATCATGGCCGCCTGGTGCCTGGCGCACCACAAGGAGTCGTTCCTCTACGAGAACTTCGAGGAGCTCTGCGAGATCCTCGCCTCCTACGACGTCACGTACTCCCTCGGCGACGGGCTGCGCCCCGGCTCGATCGCGGACGCCAATGACGAGGCGCAGTTCGCCGAGTTGAGGACGCTGGGCGAGCTCAACACCATCGCCAAGCGGCACAACGTGCAGACGATGATCGAGGGCCCGGGCCATGTCCCGATGCACAAGATCAAGGAGAACATCGACCTCCAGCAGGAGATCTGCGAGGAGGCGCCGTTCTACACGCTCGGCCCGCTGACGACCGACGTGGCGCCCGCGTACGACCACATCACCTCCGGCATCGGCGCGGCGATGATCGCGTGGTGGGGCACGGCGATGCTCTGCTACGTCACGCCGAAGGAGCACCTGGGCCTGCCGGACCGCGACGACGTCAAGACCGGGGTGATCACGTACAAGATCGCCGCGCATGCGGCGGACCTCGCCAAGGGGCACCCGGGGGCGCAGGAGTGGGACGACGCGCTGTCGGACGCGCGGTTCGAGTTCCGCTGGGAGGACCAGTTCAACCTGGCGCTCGACCCGGAGACGGCGCGGGCCTTCCACGACGAGACGCTGCCCGCGGAGCCGGCGAAGACGGCGCACTTCTGCTCGATGTGCGGGCCGAAGTTCTGTTCGATGAAGATCTCCCAGGACATCCGCCGGGAGCACGGCGGGGACCTGGCCGTGGACCCGGAGGCGGGCATGGCGGAGAAGTCCAAGGAGTTCGCGGCGGCCGGCAACCGGGTCTATCTGCCGATCGCGGACTAGCCGCTCCATCCGCCGACGGAGGATCTGGCCGACGGAGGATCTGAGAGAGGCCCCGGCAGGTGTCGGGGCCTCGCGGAGCTCTCGGTGCGGCCCGGGTCAGTCCGGGCGGTGGTCCGGGCCGCCGTAGTCGGGGCTGGTGAAGTCGGGGCTGCTGTAGCTCGGGCGGGTGCTGGGGGCGGATTCGCTGTCGGGGCTGGAGAAACCCGGGCGGGAGTAACCCAGCTGTGGCGTACGACTCGGGCCGTCGGGCCGGCGCGGTACAAACGAGGGTGGCGACTGGGCCGGGGCGTTGTGGAGCGCCTCGCGGAGGAAGGGCAGCACACCGCGGTGGAGCAGCGCCTGCCGCCATGCCTCCCTGGCCCGCTCGGTCTCCTCGCTCAGACCCACCCCTCGCGCATCACTCCCCTCGCCGACCCCATTGCGCAGGGCCGTCAGCACCATGCCGACCATGGCGACGAACGCCCCGGCGGCGGTGAGGCCGGCGAACCACCAGCCGATGGTGACCATCGGATCGGCGACGGTCGCGTCCGTCCCGACCGTTCGCAGGGCGTATCCGACGGCCAGGAAGAGCAGGGCGGCGATCCCGGCGAGGACCGGGGCGAGCACGGCGAGGACCGCGCCCGCGCCGGCTCCGGCGGAACCCTCGGACTCCTCGTCGGCGGTGGCGGGATCGGCCGTATTGTCAGGGGCGCTTTCGGCGCTGCGCGCGCCTCCGGCGCCAACCGGCTGGGAGCGCGCAGAGGCGGAGAGCGCGCGCAGGGCGCCGCGCGCCCTTACATAGTTCTGGTATTCGGTACTCGCGCATGCCGAGATGGCGGTCGTGGCGCTGAGCGCCATAGTGCGCAGCTGTTCTGCATTGAGCCGCTGTCCTATCGCGGCGGCCAGTTCCGGGTCATGGTCCGCGGTACGCAACGCCTGGTCGAGAACCCGCTCGAATTCCGGGCGGTCCTCGGCCAGCAGGTGCGGAGCGCTGTTCATGTGCATCCCCCGATGCTCCGTAGGGCCTTCTTGCCGGCTTGCACCGGGCAGTGGGCGGAAACGGAGGAGAGCCTGCTACGGATAAGCCCGATGGTAGAGCCGTTCCGGCGCGAGGTGACAGCGTGTTTGCCGAATTACCCCCGCGGCGGTGGAACTCCGTACCTGCCCGGACGCCTACCCGCTGAACCCTCAGCCACTCAGCGGAAGTTGTACCACCAGCAGTTTTCCGGCCATCGTGACCCCTCCGTCCATGGCGAGCGCGAGCCCGTCGGCGTACAGGTGCGGACCGTCGACGGCCGGCGTGCCGCCGTCCTCGCCGTCCGCGTCCTCGGTGCCCACTTCGCCGAGCAGATACGGAATGGGGCTGTGCCCGTGCACCAGGCGGCCGCCGCCGTAGGTCTCCAGCAGCTCGCGGGCGGCCTGTGAGCCCGCCTCGTCGCGGAAGGCGAAGCGCTTGGTGAACTTGCGGAACAGGTCCCAGACCTCGTCGGGGTCGTTGCGCTGGAGGGCCTCGGTCACGGCGTCGTTGACGGCCTCGATGGAGTCGCCGAATTCGAGGTAGGCGGTGGTGTCGGAGTGGACCAGCAGATGCCCGTCCTCCTCCGCCATCGCGTCGAGCCGCGACATCCACTGCAGGTGGTGGTCCTGGAGGCGCTCCATGTCGGTGCGCTGGCCGCCGTTGAGCAGCCATGCCGCCTGGAAGGAGGCGGTGCCGGCGCCGGAGTTGACGGGCGTGTCGGCGAACCGCTTGGCGCCGATGAGCAGCAGCTCGTGGTTGCCCATGAGCGCCTTGCAGTAGCCGCCGGCGGCCGCGGCCTCGGCGGACAGCCGCATGACGAGGTCGATCACGCCCACGCCGTCCGGGCCGCGGTCGGTGAAGTCGCCGAGGAACCACAGGCGGGTGTTGCCCGCGCACCAGCTGCCGTTCTCGTCGATGAGCCCCTGGGCGGCGAGCGCGGCGTGCAGCTCGTCCAGATAGCCGTGGACGTCGCCGACGACGTAGAGCGGGCCGGGACCGGCGGGCGCCGCCGGGGAGCGGTGCTCGGGGAGGGGCGTCAGGGCGACCGTGGGCACGTCGTCGGGGACGGCCTGGCCGATGACCGGCAGGTCGCGCGCGGTCGGGGTGTAGCCCTCCGGGGCGTCCAGGGGCGGCTGCACGGGCGGCGCCGACTGGGCGTACGCGGGCATGGGCGGAGGAGCGGCGTACCCGGGGAAGGGCGGGGTCGCCGCCGTGTGCCGTGCCGCGGGTCCTTGACCGGCCCCCTGAGTCATCGACCCCTCCACCATCGCGCCGCCGTGCACCTTGTGGACCTTGCCTGGTCGACGGCGGTCCGTGGTGTCGTGCGCCCATCATAGGAATGACCGTCGCGCCTTGTGACGCACCAGGGGCCGTGAATCGGGGCGGGCGGGCGCACGGGACGGTTTTTTCTCCCCAATTGAGTCATTCGCCCCCAGGTCTCGCGCCCCGCGCGCCCTCCCCTCGGCCGGGTGAAGTCGCGACGGTGCGGAACGGCACGTTGACCCGGGGCGGGCCGCGGCGGCCGTTCCTCAGCCCGTCGGGCCCCGGGGCGGGCTGACGGTGGTGCGGGGCGGGCGGCGCTGCGAGGAGGTCCGGACGATGAGTTCGGTCGGTATGACCTGCTCGACCGGGCGCCCGGTGTCGAGCCCCTCGATGGCGTCGATGAGGAGCTGGACGACCGCGGTGCCGATGCGCCGCGGCTTGAGGGACAGGGTGGTGATGGGCGGCTCGGTGGTGGCGTAGACCGTGGACTCGCTGCAGCACACGAGCAGCAGGTCGTCGGGGACGCGCAGGCCGTAGCGGCGGGCCGCGGCGAGCAGGTCCGTGCCGTTGGGGTCGAACAGCCCGTACACGGCGTCGGGCCGGTCGGGGCGGGCGAGCAGCCGGTCGGCGGCCACGGCGCCCGCGCACGGGTCGTGCGCGGGGTACTTCTCGTAGACCGGCTCCTGGCCCACCCGTTCGCACCAGCGCAGGTAGGCGTGGGTGGAGAGCCGGGTGTACGTGTCGGTGGTGGTGCCGGTGAGCAGGCCGATGCGGCGGGCGCCGGCCGCGGCGAGGTGGTCGAGGATGCCGAGCACGGCGGCCTCGTGGTCGTTGTCCACCCAGGCGGTGACCGGCAGGGTGCCGGCGGGGCGGCCGTCGGAGACGACCGGGATGCCCTGGCGGACCAGGTCGGAGACGACCGGATCGTGATCGGAGGGGTCCACGACGACGGTGCCGTCGAGGGCGACGTTGGACCACACGTCATGGCGTGAGGTGGCGGGCAGGATGACCAGGGCGTAGCCCCGGGCCAGGGCGGCCGACGTGGCGGCCCTGGCCATCTCGGCGAAGTAGGCGAACTCGGTGAAGGTGAAAGGTTCATCCCCGTACGTGGTCACGGTCAGGCCGATGAGACCGGACTTGCCCGTGCGGAGCGTGCGGGCCGCGGCGGACGGGCGGTAGCCCAGCCTGTCGGCGACCTCGCGGACATGGCGGCGGGTCGCGTCCGGTAGCCGGCCCTTGCCGTTGAGCGCGTCGGAGACGGTCGTGATCGAAACCCCGGCGGCGGCGGCCACGTCCCGGATGCCCGCCCGTCCCAGCCGGCGGCCGGTCGACCGGCTCACCTGATGCTTCCCTGCTGCTGTCATGGCGAGCCGATAGTAGGGCTCGGGTGGTCCGTTGGCAGGGCGCCGCTTTTGACTGTTGACAGGCACGTTTCTGCATGCGCAATTCCGCCCAATGACCATGGAAACGCAGAGACTTGCAGGGATTTACGGTGAACCGTTGGCCTCTGGCATATCCGCGCGTCGTGAATGGCCCAGGTCTCGAAGAGGTCTCAACTCACCTTCATGGGGGATGCGCGCCACGGCGCTCGCCACCGGCGCGCGTGACTTTGAAGAGCGCTCCCCCTGCTCTGGACGCCGCCCGGGGGAATCCTCTTAAGGTGTGCAGTATTCATGTCCGCTATTTCGTGTGCGGTGTGTCCGTGCGGTCCCGAGCGCACGGGATGTCGAGGAGGACCTGCGGTGACCGAGAAGACCCCGAAGCTGCGCCCCGCCCTGGACGGCGTGCCGTCCTACAAGCCGGGCAAGCCCGCCGCCGCCGATGGCCCCGTGGCGTACAAGCTGTCCTCCAACGAGAACCCCTACCCGCCGCTGCCCGGCGTGCTGGACAAGGCCGTCGCGGCGGCCGGCTCGATCAACCGCTACCCCGACATGGCGTGCACCGGCCTGATGGCCGAGCTGGCCGAGCGCTTCTCCGTGCCGCTCTCGCACCTCGCCACCGGCACCGGCTCGGTGGGCGTCGCGCAGCAGCTGGTCCAGGCCACCTCGGGCCCCGGCGACGAGGTGATCTACGCCTGGCGCTCCTTCGAGGCGTACCCGATCATCACCCAGGTCTCCGGCGCCACGCCGGTGCAGGTCCCGCTGACGTCGGACGAGGTCCACGACCTGGAGGCGATGCTGGCGGCGGTCACCGAGCGGACCCGGCTGATCTTCGTCTGCAACCCCAACAACCCCACGGGCACCGTGGTGCGCCGGGCCGAGCTGGAGTCCTTCCTGGACCGGGTGCCCTCGGACGTGCTGGTGGTGCTGGACGAGGCGTACATCGAGTTCGTACGGGACGCAGACGTCCCCGACGGGCTGGACCTCTACCGCGACCGGCCGAACGTCTGCGTGCTGCGCACCTTCTCCAAGGCGTACGGGCTGGCCGGGCTGCGGGTCGGCTTCGCGGTCGCCCATGAGCCGGTGGCGGCGGCGCTGCGCAAGACGGCCGTGCCGTTCGGCGTCAGCCACATCGCCCAGGAGGCGGCGGTGGCCTCGCTGCGCAGCGAGGACGCGTTGCGCGAGCGGGTGGCGGCGCTGGTGGAGGAGCGGGCGCGGGTGGTCGAGGCGCTGACGGGCCAGGGCTGGACGGTGCCGGAGACGCAGGCCAACTTCGTCTGGCTGCGGCTGGGGGAGCGGACGGTGGACTTCGCGGCGGCGTGCGAGCGGGCGGGTGTGGTCGTACGGCCGTTCCCGGGCGAGGGCATCCGCGCGACGATCGGGGAGACGGCCGCCAACGACCTCTTCCTGCGGGTGGCGGAGGAGTTCCGCAAGGAGATCTGACGCTCGGGGCCTGATCGCCCGACCGCCCCCCAGAACGCCGTGTGTCCCCGCCGGGGATGCGCGGCGTTCGTGCGTCCACGGCGCGTGGCGGCGCGCGGCCGGTCCGCTAGGGCCGAAGGGGGTACCCCCATGAACTTGTCCGAAAGGCTGTGCGCCATAATGGCTTGTGAATGTGAACGCGTTCACAAGCGCTCCTTATTGCCCCGCTTTACCTGGGGCATACACGGGCAAAACATCGGCGGCCTGTGCCGCCGGTGACGCGAGAGGCAAGGAGAGACCGCGTGAATCTGGCTCTGGCTCCGGAGACGCTGGCCCGCTGGCAGTTCGGCATCACCACCGTCTACCACTTCCTCTTCGTCCCCCTCACGATCAGCCTCGCGGCGATCACGGCCGGTCTGGAGACCGCCTGGGTCCGCACCGGCAAGGACAAGTACTTCCACGCGACCAAGTTCTGGGGAAAGCTCTTCCTCATCAACATCGCGATGGGCGTGGTCACCGGCATCGTGCAGGAGTTCCAGTTCGGCATGAACTGGTCGGACTACTCGCGGTTCGTCGGTGACGTCTTCGGCGCCCCGCTCGCCATGGAGGCCCTGCTGGCCTTCTTCTTCGAGTCGACCTTCATCGGTCTGTGGATCTTCGGCTGGGACAAGCTGCCGAAGAAGATCCACTGCGCGTGCATCTGGATCGTCTCGATCGGCACCGTGCTCTCCTCGTACTTCATCCTGGCCGCGAACTCCTGGATGCAGCACCCGGTGGGCTACGCCATCGACCAGGCGACCGGCAAGGCCCGGCTCACCGACATCTGGGCCGTCCTGACCCAGAACACCACTCTCGTCGTCGTCTTCCACACCCTCACCGCCGCCTTTCTCACCGGTGGCGCCTTCATCGTCGGCATCGCCTCCTTCCACCTGTGGCGCGCCAAGCGCAAGCAGCTGCGCGGCGAGGAGCTCGGCGAGAAGCAGCGCACCCAGATCGGCGCGATGCGGGCCTCGCTGCGGGTCGGGCTGGTCGTCGCGGTCATCGCCGGGCTGGGCACCGCCCTCAGCGGCGACAGCCTCGGCAAGGTGATGTTCGAGCAGCAGCCGATGAAGATGGCCGCCGCCGAGGCGCTGTGGGAGACCAAGGCGCCGGCGCCCTTCTCGGTCTTCGCCGTCGGCGATGTCTCCAAGGGCCACAACAGCGTGGAGATAGAGATCCCCGGCGTTCTCTCCTTCCTCGCGCACAACAACTTCTCCGAGGCCGTCCCCGGCATCAACGACGTCGCGGCGCAGGAGGCCGCGCGGTACGGCGGCGAGCCGGAGGACTACATCCCCAGCATCTTCATGACCTTCTGGGGCTTCCGGCTCATGATCGGCTTCGGGATGACGTCCTTCGTCGCCGCGCTCATCGGGCTGTGGACCACCCGCAAGAAGTTCTGGCTCGCGCCCGAGTTCCGCACGGGCGATCACGAGGTGCCGAGGCTGATGCTGACGCGCACCCGTGAGATGAGCCCCTTCTTCACCGCCTGGTCCTGGCGGATCGGCGTCCTGACCATGGGCTTCCCGCTGATCGCCAACTCCTTCGGCTGGATCTTCACCGAGATGGGCCGCCAGCCCTGGGCCGTCTACGGGCTGATGAAGACCGGCAGCGGGGTGTCGCCGGGCGTCGGCCAGGGCGAGGTCCTCACCTCCATGGCCGTCTTCACCCTGCTCTACGGCGTGCTCGCGGTGGTCGAGGTGAAGCTGCTGGTGAAGTACGCCAAGGCCGGCCCGGACACCGACGAGAAGCCGCCCACGAAGGACCCCAGGCTGCGGCTGCCCAAGGGCGGTGCCGGTGAGCACCCCGAGGACGCCGACAAGCCGCTGACCTTCGCGTACTGACGCGGCGGAACGGAGACACCGACCATGCCACTGCACGACTTCTGGTTCCTGCTGATCGCCGTCCTGTGGACCGGCTACTTCTTCCTCGAAGGCTTCGACTTCGGCATAGGCGTCCTCACCAAGCTCCTGGCCAGGGACCGCGCCGAGCGGCGGGTCCTGATCAACACGATCGGGCCCGTCTGGGACGGCAACGAGGTCTGGCTGATCACCGCCGCCGGTGCCACCTTCGCGGCCTTCCCCGACTGGTACGCGACCCTCTTCAGCGGCTTCTACCTGCCCTTCCTCGCGATCCTGGTCTGCCTGATCGTGCGCGGCGTCGCCTTCGAATACCGCCACAAGCGCGCCGGGGAGCGCTGGCAGCGCAACTGGGAGCACGCCATCTTCTGGTGCTCACTGCTGCCCGCCTTCCTGTGGGGCGTCGCCTTCGCCAACATCGTGCGGGGCGTGCCGATCGGCCCGGACAAGAACTTCAGCGGGGACGTCCTCGACCTGCTGAGCCCGTACGCCCTCCTCGGCGGCCTCCTCACGCTCGTGCTCTTCACCTTCCACGGCGCGGTCTTCGCCGCCCTCAAGACGGTCGGTGACATCCGCGGCCGGGCGCGGTCCTACGCCACGATCCTCGGCATGACCTCGGGTGTGCTCGCCGTGGCGTTCCTCGGCTGGACCCAGGTCGAGTCGGGCAACGGGCGCAGCCTGGCCGCGCTGGTCGTCGCCGTGGTCGCCCTGATGGCGGCGCTGGTGATGAACCACTACGGGCGTGAGGGCTGGGCATTCGGACTGTCCGGTGTGACCGTCGCGGCCGCGTTCGCGCTGGTCTTCCTCGCGCTGTTCCCGGACGTCATGCCCTCCTCGGTCAACCCGGCGTGGAGCCTGACCGTCGCCGACTCCGCCTCCAGCCCGTACACATTGAAGATCATGACGTGGGTCGCGATACCCATGACGCCCGTGATCATCGCCTACCAGGCATGGACCTACTGGGTGTTCCGCAAGCGGATCGGCACCCAGCACATCCCGGCACCCACCGGCCACTGAGGCCGCGCAGGTCAGTGAGGACGGAACGCGCATGAAGCCCGTCGACCCCCGACTGCTCAGGTACGCCTCCGCGACCCGATTCTTCCTGGTCGCCTCCGTCGTGCTCGGGCTGGCGGGGGCCGGCCTGGTCATCGCCCAGGCGATGCTGATCGCCGAGGTGGTGACCGGCGCCTTCCAGCACGGCCGCACCGCCGGTGACCTGTGCACCCCGCTGGCGCTGCTGGCCGCCGTCGCCGTCGGCCGGGCAGCGGTGTCCTGGCTCACCGAGCTGGCCGCCCACCGCGCGAGCGCGGCCGTGAAGTCCGAGCTGCGCGACCGGCTGCTGACGCGTGCCACACGGCTCGGGCCCGGCTGGCTCGACGCGCACCGGACGGGCGAACTCACCACCCTCGCCACGCGCGGGATCGACGCGCTGGACGACTACTTCGCCCGCTATCTGCCCCAGCTGGGCCTCGCGGTCGTGGTGCCCGTCGCCGTGCTCGCCCGTATCGTCACCGCGGACTGGATCTCCGCGCTCGTCATCGTCCTCACGCTGCCGCTCATCCCCCTCTTCATGGTCCTCATCGGCTGGGCCACCCAGTCCCGGATGGACAAGCAGTGGCGGCTGCTGTCCCGGCTGTCCGGGCACTTCCTCGACGTCGTCGCCGGGCTGCCCACGCTCAAGGTCTTCGGACGCGCCAAGGCGCAGGCCGAGTCGATCCGCGCGATCACCGCCGACTACCGGCGGGCCACGCTGCGGACGTTGCGCGTCGCCTTCCTCTCCTCCTTCGCGCTGGAACTGCTGGCCACGCTCTCGGTGGCCTTGGTCGCGGTCGGCGTCGGCATGCGGCTCGTGCACGGCGAACTCGACCTGCGCACGGGCCTGATGGTGCTGGTCCTGGCCCCCGAGGCGTATCTGCCGCTGCGGCAGGTCGGCGCGCAGTACCACGCGGCGGCCGAGGGGCTGGCGGCCGCCGACGACGTCTTCGCGGTCCTGGAGACCGAGCCCGCGCCCGCCGGGACCCGGCCGGCCCCCGACGCGCGGGGTGCGGCCCTGACCGTCGACCGGCTGGTCGTACGACACGCGGGGCGGGCCGAACCCGCCCTGCCGGAGACCTCGTTCGAGGTGCGGCCCGGGGAGACGGTCGCGCTCGTGGGCCCCAGCGGCGCGGGCAAGTCGACCCTGCTGGACGTGCTGCTCGGCTTCGCGCGCCCCACGGGCGGGCGGGTGCTCGTAGGCGGTACGGATCTGTCATCGCTCTCCCCCGAAAGCTGGCGGGACCAGGTGGCCTGGGTCCCGCAACGACCCCGTCTGCTCGCCGGGACGGTCGCCGAGAACGTACGACTGGCCCGGCCGGACGCCACGGACGCGCAGGTGCGGGAAGCACTGCGTGCGGCCGGTGCGCTCGACTTCGTCTCCATGCTGCACCACGGCACTGACACCCGCCTCGGCGAGGACGGCGCCGGGCTCTCCGCCGGGCAGCGCCAACGCCTGGCGCTCGCCCGCGCGTTCCTCGCCGACCGGCCCGTCCTCCTGCTCGACGAACCGACCGCGAACCTCGACGGCGAGACCGAGGCCGCGGTGGTGGAGGCGGTACGACGGCTCGCGGTGGGCCGCACGGTGCTGCTGGTCGTCCACCGGCCGGCGCTGCTGGCGGTCGCGGACCGGGTGGTGCGGTTGCCCTGGCCGGCGGGGGACGGGGGGCCGGGCTGTGGTCGGGCGGCGGTCGGGGCGGGTGCGGGTGCGGCCTCGGGCGCGTACGCCGCGTTCGACGCCGCCACCGAGGCCATCACCGACGCCACCGGCGACGTCGCCCCCGACGCGGCGCGCGAAAGCGCCGCGCGCGCCCCCGCCTTGGGCCGGGTCCGCGCCGCCGGTCGCCCCTGGTGGGGGCGGTTCGGGCTGGCGCTCCTCCTCGGGAGTCTCGCGCTCGGGAGTGCCGTGGGGCTGCTCGGCGTTTCCGGCTGGCTCATCTCGCGCGCCTCGCAGCAGCCCCCCGTGCTGTATCTGATGGTCGCCGTCACCGCGACCCGCGCGTTCGGCATCGGGCGCGCCGTGTTCCGCTACGCCGAGCGCCTGGTCTCCCACGACGCGGTGCTGCGCGCCCTGGCGGGGCTGCGGGTCGCCGTCTACCGGCGACTGGAGCGGCTGGCGCCGGCCGGGCTGCGGGACACGCGCCGGGGGGACCTGCTCTCCCGGCTGGTCGCGGATGTGGACGCCCTTCAGGACTACTTCCTGCGCTGGCTGCTGCCGGTCGGGTCGGCCGTGGTCGTCAGCGCCGCCTCGGTGGGTTTCACCGCGTGGCTGCTGCCGGAAGCGGGACTGGTGTCGGCTTTGGGGCTGTTGATCGCAGGTGTGGCCGTGCCCGCGCTCTCGGGCGCGGTCGCCCGGCGCGCGGAACGCCAGTTGGCGCCCGCGCGCGGCGAGTTGTCGGCGCAGGTGGTCGATCTGCTGGCGGGTACGGCCGAGCTGACCGTCGCGGGCGCCCTGCCGGCCCGTCTGGAGCGCGCACGCCGCGCCGACGGCGCGCTCACCGGTATCGCGCGCCGGGGATCGGCCGCCACGGCGCTCGGTTCCGGTCTGGGCGCCCTCGCCTGTGGGCTGACCGTGGCGGCCGCCGCCTGGGCGGGGGTGGCCGCCGTGCGCGACGGGCGCCTCGACGGGCTGTGGCTGGCCGTGGTCGTGCTGACACCGCTGGCCGCCTTCGAGGCCGTGGCCGGGCTGCCGCTCGCGGTGCAGTACCGGCAGCGTGTGCGGCGCTCCGCGGAGCGGGTACACGAGGTGCTGGACGCGCCCGTGCCCGTGACGGAGGGAACGGCCGACGCGCCGCCGGCACCGTTCCCGGTGCGCCTGACCGGTGTGACGGCGCGATATCCGGGGCAGCCCGTACCGGCCCTGGAGGACTTCGCGCTGGAGCTGGTCGCGGGCCGCCGGGTGGCGGTCGTGGGGCAGTCCGGGGCGGGCAAGACGACGCTGGCGCAGGTGCTGCTGCGCTTCCTGGACGCCGAATCCGGTACGTACACCCTCGCCGGTGAGGACACCGCGCCCATGGCGGGTGACGCGGTGCGGCGGCTGATGGGGCTGTGCGCGCAGGACGCGCACATCTTCGACAGCTCCCTGCGCGAGAACCTCCGGCTCGCCCGCCCGGACGCGAGCGACGACCGGCTGTGCGCCGCGCTGCGGTCCGCGCGGCTGCTGGAGTGGGTGCGGGGGCTGCCGGAGGGGCTCGACACGCTCGTGGGGGAGCACGGGGCGCGGATGTCCGGCGGGCAGCGGCAGCGGCTCGCGCTCGCCCGCGCGCTGCTCGCGGACTTCCCCGTGCTGGTCCTGGACGAGCCCGCCGAGCACCTCGACCTGCCGACCGCCGACGCGCTGACCGCCGATCTGCTGGCCGCCACCGAGGGCCGCACGACCGTGCTGATCACGCACCGCCTGGCCGGCCTGGAAGCGGTCGACGAGGTGATCGTGCTGGAGGGGGGCCGGGCGGTGCAGCGGGGCGCCTACGGCGAGCTGGCGGCGGCCGAGGGGCCGTTCCGGCGGATGCTGGAGCGCGAAGAGGCGACGGATACCGCGGACGGCCGCCTTTCCCTGACAAATGGTGCTTATTAGGCTCTGAGGTATGGCAGCCACGGCAGAACCCTCCGACCGGCGGGACGCGCGGGAGGCCCCCCAGGGCACGATGGACCCGCTCGCCATCGCCACGGAGGCCACCCGCAGCCTTCAGGGCATGTCCACGGAGCTGACCGCACGTGTGCCGCAGCTCCTGGAGGCCATGCGGTCGGTGGGCACCGGCCTGGAACTCCACACCACCCTCGACCGGATCGCCCGGACCGCCGCCGAGCTCGCCGACGCCCGCTACGCGGCCATCGGCGTCATCGACACCACCGGCGGGGGACTGGCCGACTTCATCACCTACGGCGTCACCAAGGAGGAGCACGAGCGCATCGGCGCGCTGCCGGACGGACACCACGGCCTGCTCGGCGCGCTCATCCACCACCCCGCCCCGGTGATGCTCTCCGATCTGGCGTCCGACCCGCGCTCGTGCGGCTTCCCGCCGGAGCACCCACCGATGCGCAACTTCCTGGGCGTGCCCATCCGGGTGGAGGGCGAGGTGTTCGGCAACCTCTATCTGACGGAGAAGCGCGGCGGCGAGTTCAACATCGCCGACCTCCACATGGTCAAGATCCTTGCGGCCGAGGCGGGCATCGCGATCGGCAACGCGCGCGTGCACGAAGAGGGCCGCCAGCGCATGCGCTGGATCGACGGTTCCGTGGCCGTCACGACGGCCCTGCTGTCGGGCAGTGACGCGGAGGACGCGCTCTCCGTCGTCGCCGAACAGGCCCGCCGGCTCGCGGACTCCGCCGCCGGCATCGTGCTGCTGCCGGACGACGAGGGCGGCCTGGAGATGGTGGCCGTCTCCGCCGACGACCCCACCGGCCTGCTGGGTACGGTGATGCCGTCGGGCAGCCCGGTCGTCGCCCAGTTGCTCGCCGGGGAACCGGTGTTCATCGACGACTCGGCCACCGATCCGCGCATGGTCACCGAGGTGGCGCCCCGCTTCGGCCCGAGCATGCTGCTGCCGCTCAAGAGCGGCGACCGCGTCCTCGGCACGCTCGCGACCCCCCGGGCGCGCGGCGCGCGCCCGTACACCCCCGCCGAGCGCACCCTGGCCGCACAGTTCGCCGCGCAGGCCGCGCTGGCGCTCGTCCTGGCCGAGGCACAGCGCGACCGCGAGCGGCTGGCCGTCTTCGAGGACCGCGACCGGATCGCCCGCGACCTCCACGACCTGGTCATCCAGAGGCTGTTCGCCACCGGCCTGATGCTGGAGAGCGCGCAGCGCAACGCCGTCGTGCCGGACGTACGGATGCGGGTCGGCCAGGCCGTGGACGAGCTGGACGTGACCATCCAGGAGATCCGCACGGCCATCTTCGCGCTCCAGCAGGGGCCGGCGGAGGCGCCCGCCGGGCTGCGCACGCGTGTCCTGCGGGAACTGGGCACGGCGGCCGTCCCGCTGGGCTTCCAGCCCTCCGCGACCTTCCTCGGGCCGGTCGACGCGAAGGTCGGCGAACTCACCGGCAAGAACCTCATCGCCGCCCTGCGCGAGGCCCTCTCCAACGCCTTCCGGCACGCGCGGGCATCCCGGATGGAGATCGTCGTCGACGCGACGGCCACCTTGCCCGACGGCCGGGCGGCGGTGCGGCTGACCGTCGCCGACGACGGGGTCGGCATCCCCGAGGGCGGCCGGCGCAGCGGGCTGAAGAACCTCGCCAAGCGGGCGGAGTCGCTGGGCGGCTCCAGCTCGTACGGCCCCGGGCTGGGCGAGGACGGGGGCGGCACGCGGGTGGTGTGGGAAGCGCCCTTGTAGCCCTTTCGGTGTCCTCTCTTGTCCGAACGCGCTGCAAGCCTCCTCTTTTGTCGGCCCCTCACGTGAGCGTCCTCTCTTGTCAGCCGACCGGCGGCAGGTCGTCCGGCGCCGGCCGCCCTGGTGGACGTATCCGTTCCACCGAACGGGCCTCAGCGGGCGCGCGCGGCCGGGCCCCGGTACACGATCGCGTTCATGCGACGCCCGTACCGTCCTCATCCCGGACCGCGCGGCCCGCGCCGACTGCGGCGCACCAGTGGTGTGATCCTGTGCGCGCTCTGCGCGGTGGTCTGCCCGCCGCTCGCCTCCGAGTCGTCGATCGCCGTCAGGGCCCCCGCACGGCCGACCGGTGTCACCGCCGAGGTGTTCCGGCTGGAGGAGGAGGCGGAGCGCACCTGGCAGCGGTACGACCGGGTGCGGCGCGCGGTGAAGGAGCAGTCGGCGCGGGCCGAGCTGCTCGAAGAGCTGCTGCGCGGCCGCGGCGTCGTCACGGCGACGCTCCGCGAGGACGCCGGGGCCGCCGCCCGCGCGCAGTACCGCACGGGCGGCTTCACCGCCCCGCAGAGCGCCGAGGTGGCCGACGACCCCTTGGAGCTGCTGGCCATACAGAGGCCCGCCGCACAGCGCAGGGCGCGGCTCGCCCGGATGCTGGACGAGAACGGTCGTACGAGCCTCAAGCTGATCACCGAGGCCCAGGCACTGGCCGGCGCCCGGCCCGCTCTCGTCAAGGACCGGGCGCGGCTGCGGGCGGCCGGGCGCTCCCTCGACAGACGGCTGGAGGCCGCGCGCGGCGAGCTCGACGCGATGGCCCAGGAGGCGGTCGGGGCCGGGCGCTGCGAGCCGGTGGCCCTCCCCGCCGGCGCCACGAGTCCGGCCGCCGCCGACCAGGGCGATGCGCGGGCGGCGCAGGAGTGGGTGCGCCCGGTGGAGTCGTACCAGCTCACCGCGGGCTTCGGCGGCACCGGAGCGAACTGGGCCAACGGGCACACCGGCCAGGACTTCGCGGTGCCCAGCGGCACCCCGGTGCGCTCCGTGGGAGCCGGGACGGTGGTCGCGACGGGGTGCGGCGGCCCCTTCGGGATCAGCGTCGTGGTCCAGCACGAGGGCGGCTGGTACTCGCAGTACGCGCACCTGTCGGCGCTGCTGGTCGCGCCCGGGGCGCGGGTACGGGCGGGCCAGTGGATCGGGCTGTCCGGCACCACCGGAAACTCCACGGGCCCGCATCTGCACTTCGAGATCCGCACCACGCCCGGCTTCGGGTCGGCCGTCGACCCGGTGGCGTGGCTGGTGGCGCGCGGGGTGCGGCTCTAGGCGCCGCGGGCGCCGCGCGCGCGGCTCACCGGGCCCCGTGCAGGATCTGCTCGATGACCGCGGCGACGCCGTCGTCGTTGTTGCCCGCGGTGTGGTGCGCCGTGACCGCCAGCACCTCGGGGTGAGCGTTGGCCATGGCGTAGGCGGTGCCGGCCCAGTCGAGCATCTCAAGGTCGTTGGGCATGTCCCCGAACGCCACGACCTCCTCCGGCGCTATGCCGCGCTCCGCGCAGCACGCGGCCAGCGTGCTGGCCTTGCTGACCCCGAGGCCGCTGATCTCCAGCAGGGCGGTCGGGCTGGAGCGGGTGAACGAGCCGTGCGCCCCGCCGGCCTCCCGGGCCACGGTGAGGAACTCGTCCGGTCCGAGATCGGGGTGGAAGGCGAGGAGCTTGAGGATCGGCGCGTCATGGCCGGAGGCCTCGGCCAGCAGCTTCTCGGCCGGGGCGATCAGCGCGCCCGGATCGAGGAAGAACGGCGGGTAGGCCGGCTCGTAGTGGATGCCCGTGGTGTGCTCCACGGCGAACGAGGCGCCCGGCGCGGCGGCGCGCACGGCGTGGACGATGGCGAGGGCCTCGGCGCGCGCCAGCGGGCTGACCCGCAGGAAGCGACCGCCGTCGTGAAGATCGACGACGGCCGCGCCATTGGCGCAGATCGCCAGGCCGTGGCCGTGCACATGGTCGCTGACGACGTCCATCCAGCGGGCCGGACGGCCGGTGACGAAGAAGACTTCGATGCCGGCGGCCTCGGCCGCGGCAAGGGCGGCGACCGTGCGGTCGGAGACCGTCTTGTCGTCGCGCAGGAGAGTGCCGTCGAGATCGGTGGCGATCAGCCGGGTGGTGGTGGCCGGGCGGCGTACCGCGGGGGTCTCGGGCTGCTCGATTGCTGAAGTCACGGGTCCCATTCTCGTCGACGGGGCATTCGGGGCGCACTGGCGTACGCCCGGGTACGCGCCTGAGCCCGGTGCGAAGCCGTGTCCCGCGCGTGCGTGATGTGTCATACCCAATGCATAGGACGTTGTCATACCCAGCGTTTAGGCTCGGTCCCATGCGACTGAGCACCGTGATCCTTCCCGACCGCCGCTGGTCCGAGGGCGGCCGCGAGACCTGGCGACGAGCCGAGGAGCTGGGCTTCCACACGGCCTACACCTACGACCACCTGTCCTGGCGCACCTTCCGGGACGGCCCGTGGTTCGGCGCCGTGCCGACCCTGACGGCGGCGGCCTGCGCCACCTCCCGGATGCGGCTGGGCACGCTCGTCACCTCCCCCAACTTCCGCCACCCCGTCACGCTCGCCAAGGAGCTCATCTCCCTGGACGACATCTCGGGCGGCCGCATCACCCTCGGCATCGGCGCGGGCGGCTCCGGCTTCGACGCCACGGCGCTCCTCAAGGGCGGCCAGGACCCGTGGACGCCGCGCGAACGCGCCGACCGCTTCGGCGAGTTCGTACCGCTGCTCGACCGGCTGCTCACCGAGGACGTCGTCACCCACGAGGGCGAGCACTATTCGGCCTTCGAGGTGCGCAACATACCCGGCTGCGCGCAGCGGCCCCGGCTGCCGTTCGCGGTGGCCGCCACCGGCCCGCGCGGGCTGCGGCTCGCCGCGCGCCATGGGCAGGCGTGGGTGACCACCGGGGACCCGAAGCTGTTCGAGACGGGCACGCCGGAGCAGTCACGGGCGGCCATCGCCGGGCAGATCGAGCGGCTCGGCGCGGCCTGCGCGGAGCTCGACCGGGACCCGGCCGAGCTGGACAAGATCCTGCTCACGGGCTTCACCCCGGACCGGCCGCTGGACTCCTTCGACGCCTTCGTCGACTTCGCGGGCTCGCACGCGGAGCTGGGCTTCGACGAGATCGTGGTGCACTGGCCGATCGCGGACTCGGTCTTCGCGGCCGACCCGGCGGTCTTCGAGAAGATCGCCACGGACGGGCTCGCGCAGCTGTCCTGACGGGCGTGGGGCCTCCTGGCGGCGGGAGACCCTTCTTTACCCCGCCCTTTACCCCGCGCACAGCCGGTGAGGGGGGAGAATCGGGGCAGAGGCACGTACTGGGGGCATGGTTCCGCAGAGCCTTGGAGGTACCCCATGCACCGCTCGTCGAGGACCCGATTCGCTGCCGACCGGGGGCTGACCACCCGCATGGTGGGCACGATGTTCTTCATCGGGCTGCTCTATGTGGTCTTCGTGGGGGTGCTGGTGGCCCTGGTGCGCGGCGGCTGGCCGATCATCCTGGTCATCGCGGGTGCCATGTTCGTCGCCCAGTTCTGGTTCAGCGACCGGATAGCGGCCTTCAGCATGGGCGCCCGCGAGGTCACCCCGGAGCAGGCGCCCGAGCTGCACGGGGCCGTCGACCGGCTGTGCGCGCTCGCGGACATGCCCAAGCCCCGGGTGGCCCTGGCCGACAGCGACGTGCCGAACGCCTTCGCCACCGGCCGTAACCAGAAGAACGCCCTGGTCTGCGCCACGACCGGGCTGATGCGCCGGTTGGAGCCCGAGGAGCTGGAGGGCGTCCTCGCCCACGAGCTCTCCCATGTCGCGCACCGCGACGTCGCCGTCATGACCATCGCGTCCTTCCTGGGCGTGCTGGCCGGAATCATCACCCGCATCGGGCTGTGGGGCGGCTTCCGGCGGGTGGGCGACCGCGACAGCAGCGCCGCCCTCCTCGTGGTGCTGATCCCGCTGATCAGCGCCGTCGTCTACGCCATCAGCTTCCTGCTCACCCGGCTGCTGTCCCGCTACCGCGAGCTGTCCGCCGACCGCGCCGGGGCGCTGCTGACGGGCCGGCCCTCGGCGCTGGCGTCGGCGCTCACCAAGGTCACCGGGCAGATGGCGCGCATCCCCACCCGGGACCTGCGACAGGCCGAGCCGTTCAACGCCTTCTACTTCGCCCCGGCCTTCGCCAAGGGCAGCGCGCACCGGCTGCTCTCCTCCCACCCGACCCTGGAACAGCGGCTGGAGCAGCTCGGTCGCATCTCGGCCCAGCTCGGCCGGGCCTGACCTGTCCGGGCCGCCGCCCGGACGGTTCGCTGAAAGGAGCGTGTGCCCGTGGGTTTCCTGGACGCCATCCTCGGCCGCAGCAAGCCGGTGCGCCCCGACCTGGACCAGCTCTTCGCCCTGCCGTCGGCCGCCGTCACCCTCGAAGCGGGCGCCGGCTTCGCCCCCACCGGGCAGGGCTCGGTGTGTTTCGCGAGCGTGGAGGGCGGGGCCTTCACCCGCCTCCAGCAGGACGTACGGGCACTGCTGGACGCCGATACGGAGCGCGGCGGCGTGCCCGTGGAGTTCAGCCAGGACTCGTACGGCTACACCTGGCTGCTGGCGCGGCAGCCGGCGGACCTGGAGGGCACGGTCGCGCTCGTCAACGACCTGCACGCGGTCAACACCCTGCTCCAGGAAGGCGGTTTCGGCCCGCAGCTGCTCTGCTCGCTGCTGGGCTTCCGCGCCGCCGAGGGGCGTTCACTGGCCCTCGTCTATCTCTACAAGCGCGGCACGTTCTACCCCTTCGCGCCGGTGGCGGGCGGCGGAGCCGGGGAAGACAGGCGGGACAGCGCGCTGGAGCTCCAGGCGCGTGCCCTGCTGGGCGACGACCTGCGGATCGAGGAGGACCTGGGGCGCTGGTTCCCGGTGTGGGGAGCGCCCGGGTTGTGAGCCGAGAAGGGTGCGGGCGCGGCGCCTTTGTCGTGCTCAGCCCGGGAAACGCAGGAATTCCGCCGGTACGCGATCGACCAGCCACACACCGTTCTCACTGAGCCGGAAGACGTGACCGGCCCGGTGCATGGCACCCGCGTCGACGGTCAGCACGACCGCCTTGCCGCGGCGCGCGCCCACCCGGGTCGCGGTCGCGCGGTCGGCCGACAGGTGCACCGCGTGGCGCGCCATGGGCCGCAGACCCTCGGCGCGGATGAGCGCGACAGAGCCCGCCACCGTGCCGTGGAAGAGCACCGGGGGTGGCTCGGTGGCCGGCAGACCCAGGTCCACTGGCACGGAGTGGCCCTGGTTGGCGCGGATCCGGTCGCCGTCGATGGCGTACCGCCGCTTGTCATTGGCGGCGACGACCTCCTCCAGCTCGGCCCGGCTGAAAGGGAAGCCGTGCGCCGCGCTCGCGGCGAGCAGCCCGTCGACGGGCGTCCAGCCGTGCGGGTCGAGGGCGATGCCGATCCGCTCGGGCTCGTGGCGGAGGTGCTTGGCGAGGAATTTCGAGATGCGGGTGGACCGCTGGGTGTCCATGATCGGCTCCTCGCCGCGCTGGTCTCCTCGGCCGCACTCCGCGCCCCTACTGGCAACGATCTTAAGAAGCCCTGTCCGGGGGCGCTTCCCCATTTTCGTCGCGGTCTCCCCGCTCGCGGGACACCAGCGCGTCCATCGTGCGGGCCCGCACCTCGCGTTCGGTGGCCGCGGTGATGAACGCCTCCACGCTCGACGCGCCCACCAGCGCGCGGACGGCCCGGACGGTCCCGGCGGGCAGACGGACCGCCTCGCCGGGGGTGTCACCGCCGGGGGCGGCGGCCGGAGCGACGGTGTCGTCGCTCCCGTCCTCACCCTCCGCCGCGACCGCCGTCCCCAGGTGGCGGTGCAGATACCGGGTGGCCAAGATCCGCATCGCGCGGGCGAGTTCGGCGTCGACGGTCTGCTGGGCCAGGGGGCGCAGGCGGCGCACCAGGGCGGCGGCCTCCGTGGCCTCCTCGTCGGTCGGCGGGTGGTCGAAGTACGGCTGGAAGACATGCTCGGTCGTGAAGTCGAGGAAGCGCCCGGCGATGTGCTCGACCTGGGTGCGCAGCTCGCGCAGATGCCCGGAGATGGCGGGCAGCGGCACCCCGGCCAGATGCAGCTCGGCGGCGACGGACAGCTCCCGGGGGCTCGGCACGAGGAACTCGTCCGGCGCGCCCGGCAGCCGTACGAGCACGCCGAGGTCCACCGCGTCGTCGACGGCCTCGTCGTCCCGTGCGCCGCCGAACCGCTCGTCCAGCTCCGCGCGGGTGATCCGCTCGGTCGTCTCGTCGGTCCACGGCCCGTCGACCTCGGTGACCAGCCCGAGGACTCCGCCGAGCCCCCGGCCCGTGTCCCAGGCGTCCAGCAGCTCCTTGATGCTGGCCAGGGTGTATCCGCGGTCCAGGAGCCCCGAGATCTGGCGCAGCCGCGCCAGGTGCGTGTCCCCGTAGACGTTGGCCCGGCCGCGCCGCTCCGGCTTGGGGAGCAGCCCACGGTCCTGGTAGGCCCGGATCGTACGGACGGTGGCACCGCTGCGGTGGGCCAGGTCCTCGATGCGGTACTCGGCCGTGGCCCGCTCGTACTGTCGCCCGGCCTGGTCGGGGGCTTCGGACCGCTGGTTCACGGGGAGCTCCTCACGAGATGGCGGCGCGGCCGATCGCGCCCGCCGCGGCCCGCGCCGCCGGCGAGGTCGCCAGGTAGTCCACGGCCCGGCGCAGGGACCCCTCCTTCGAGGGATGGTACGACCGCTTCATGTACCGGGGCACGGCCGCGCCCAAATCCCTCCAGGAGGGCAGCAGCCCCTTCGCCACGGCCTTGTTGAACTCCCGCAGCGAATAGCGCTGCCGGCCCATGAGCTCGGGGTCGTGCCGCAGCAGATAGTCCGAGCCCCACGTCCACAGATAGACCAGCACGGGAGCGGTGAACGCCATCCCGAGCACCCGCCGGGCGTAGCGTCCCGGGTTATCACCGCCGCAGTGCTCGTACATGTCGAAGGCCACCGACCGGTGTTCGACCTCCTCCGCGCCGTGCCAGCGCAGCAGGTCGAGCATCACCGGGTCCGGGTCGGCCCGGTCCAGACCGTCGGCGGCGAGCACCCAGTTGCCCAGCACGGCGGTGAACTGCTCGACCGCGGCTATCACCGAGAGCCGGAACCGCAGCCACTCCAGGTCGGGTATCGGCAGGCCGAGCGGCGGTCTCTCGCCGAGCAGCACATCGAAGAGGAACTCCACGTGGCGGGTGTACGGCGCGGTGTCCAGGCCCTGTTCGGCGAGGTGGTCGAGCACATACGCGTGCTGCACGCTGTGCGTGGCCTCCTGGCCCATGAAGCCCCTCACGTCCTTGAGCAGCTCCTCGTCCACGACGAGGGGGAGGGCCTCCTTGAACACCTTGACGAACCACCGCTCGCCGGCCGGCAGCAGCAGGTGCAGGACGTTGATGACGTGCGTGGCGGTGGGCTCGCCCGGGATCCAGTGCAGTGGCGTCGCGCCCCAGTCGAAGGAGACGCGACGCGGGGTTATCGCGTGGCCGCTTCGGTGACCGTGCTCCATCTCCGCTCCTCTGCGGGCAGTCCGCCGGGTACCTCCCGGCGGTGGTCGGGTGTGCGCTACAGCGGGAGGTCGATCCGCGCGAGGGCGCGCAGCAACCGGGGGGTGAAACGGGACATGAAGCGCAGCCCGTGCGCCTCGGGGGTGACCGGGACGACGGCCCGATCGCGGAGCACGGCCCGCAGGATCGCGTCGGCGACCTTCTCCGGCGGGTAGTTGCGGATGCCGTACAGGCGGGCGGCCTTGGCGCGGCGCCGCCGCTGCTCCTCCTCGGTGACGCCCGCGAAGCGCGCGCCGGCGGTGATCCCGGTGTTGACGATGCCGGGGCAGATCGCGGTGACCCCGATGCCCTGCCCGGCCAGCTCGGCGCGCAGGCATTCGGTGAGCATCAGCACGGCGGCCTTCGATGTGCTGTAGGCGACGAGGTCCTTCGCGGGCTGGAAGGCCGCCGCGGAGGCGACGTTGACGATATGGCCGCCCTGGCCGCGCTCCGCCATCTGCTTGCCGAAGGTCCGGCAGCCGTGGATGACGCCCCACAGATTGACGTCGAGGACCTTCCGCCAGTCGTCGGCCGAGGTGTCCATGAAGGTGCCGGCCATGCCGATGCCGGCGTTGTTGACCAGCACGTCGACCACGCCGTATTCGGCGGCGACCGTGGCGGCCAGCTTCTCCATCACCTGCTCGTCCGACACGTCGGCGGTCTCGGCCCACGCCTCGGGCGCGCCCAGCAGCCGGGCCAGCTCCGCCGTACGGGCCGCCCCTTCGGCGTCCCGGTCGACCGCGACGACCCGGGCCCCGGCCTCCGCGAAGGCGAACGCCGTGGCACGGCCGATGCCACTGGCCGCCCCCGTCACCAGCACCAGCCGTCCGCCGAACGCCTGGGCGTACGGGTCGGCGGGCGCGCCGCCGCCCGCCGGAGCGCCCGCGGTGCCGGCCTCCCGGGCCGTCACGAACTCGGCGATCCAGGCGGACAGCTGGTCGGGCCGGGTGCGCGGCACCCAGTGCTTGGCGGCCAGGGTGTGCCGCACCAGGCCGGGCGCCCACTTCTCCAGGCCGTCGTAGAGCCGCTCGGAAAGGAAGGCGTCCCCGGTCGGGGTGATCAGCTGCACCGGGACATGGGAGTACGCGTCCGTGCGCGGCCGGCGCAGCCGGGCCCGGATGTTGTCGCGGTACAGCCAGGCGCCGTGCGCCGCGTCCGTGGGGAGCGAGGGCGTCGGATAGGTGTCGCTGGGCAGCTTCTCCATCCGGGCGAGGATCTTCGGCCACTGCTTGGCCATCGGTCCGCGCATCAGCGCCTCGGGCAGCACCGGGGTGTGCAGGGCGTACACATACCAGGACCGTGCTCCCTGGCCGAGGAACTGGGCGGCCCGGCGCGGGGTCGGCCGCGTCACGCGCTCCTTGAGCCAGAGGGCCATGTGGTCCAGGGACGGCCCGGAGATCGAGGTGAAGGAGGCGATGCGGCCCTCGGTGCGGGCCACGGTGGCGAACTCCCAGCCCTGCACCGATCCCCAGTCGTGCCCCACGAGGTGCACCGGCGCGTCCGGGCTCACCGCGTCCGCGACCGCGAGGAAGTCGTCCGTGAGCTTCTCCAGGGTGAAGCCGCCCCGCAGCGGCTTCGGCGCCGTCGAGCGCCCGCAGCCGCGGACGTCGTACAGCACGACGTGGAAGCGGTCGCGGAGCCGCTCGGCGACCTCGGACCAGACCTCCTTGCTGTCCGGATAGCCGTGCAGCAGCACCACCGTGGGGCGCGAGGCGTCCCCCAGCTCCGTGACGCACAGCTCGATGCCGCCCGTGCGGACCCGCCGCTCGCGCGCGCCGGTCCCGATCTCCTCGGCTCCGCCGGTCATGCGGCCCTCTCCTCCTGCCGGTGCCGCACATGCGGCAGATCGTCGTCCAGCCAGAACGCGCTCTCCTCGGGGTCACGGGAATCCGTGACCACCAGGAGCTCCTCGAACTTCGCGCCCGTCCCCCGGAAGCCGAGATGCGGCTCGACCGCCCACAGCCCCGGCCGGGGCGGGTGGTCCGAGAACCGGTGCGGGCTCCACAGCGGCGACCAGCCCTCCCGGTGGCCGTGCAGGGCGTCGGCGGCCAGCCCCTTGAGCGCCTGGGTGCCGAACCCGAACACATGCGGTGACCAGCGGCGCTCCCGCACCCGGCCCACCTTGTGCGCGATCACGCCGAAGGGATACGCGCGGTGCCGGTTGGCGTAGCCCTGGCGCATCATGAGCCGGTCCACGTCCTCATAGATCTCCCGCAGCGGCCGCCGCTCGCGCACCTCGCGGAGGATCAGCTCCCGGTGCGCCCGGAGGTCGGTCATCAACCGGTCGTGCAGCGGATCGGGCCCGAGGCAGCCCGAATATCCGATGTCCGCCGTGAAGCCGTGGTGCACCGGCGCCATGTCGAGGATGAACGCCATCCCCGGCTCCAGCCGCCGGTCCGTGGGGAAGAACTGGAGCGGTATCCGGAATCCCACGAACGCCGTGCGGTCCCCGAACCACGCGAAGGGCAGATGGAACCAGTCCCGCACCCCGCGCTCGCGCAGCCACTCGCGCTGCATCCGGGCCGCGTCGCGCTCGCTCACGCCCGGCCGGAGCTGCCCGGCGACCGCTTCGGCGCACGCGTAGGCGAGGCGCTGTACTTCCTTGAACCCCCGCAAATCCGCGCTGAGTTCATGAGCCACTGCTGAGGTCATCGCCACCCGCCGTCCCCTGTGGGTCACACGTCGGTCCACGTCCCGCAACTTGACACTGATGAATGTGACAATGCCCGGCGGCTGCGTCAAGGGTTGTGCACGGCCTGTGGATAACTTTCGGTAACCCTCACCCCCGGGCTCCGGCCCCCGAGGGTGCGACACCCCCTACGGGAATGTCAGACCCGAGGACTAGGCACAACCAGCCATCTGGTCTGACGACCGTGGCGGTGCGCCCCACTACCGTCGAGGACGTGACTGTGATCGCTACCGAAAGCCTCAGCAAGCGGTTCCCCCGGGTGACCGCTCTCGACCAGTTGTCCGTCGACATCACGCCGGGCGTGACGGGCCTGGTGGGGGCCAACGGAGCCGGCAAGTCCACCCTGATCAAGATCCTGCTCGGCCTCTCCCCGGCCACCGAGGGCCGCGCCAGCGTGCTCGGCCTCGATGTCGCCACCCAGGGCGGGGCGATCCGGGAGCGGGTCGGCTATATGCCCGAGCACGACTGCCTGCCGCCCGACGTCTCGGCGACGGAGTTCGTCGTCCACATGGCCCGCATGTCCGGCCTGCCCGCCACCGCCGCCCGCGAGCGCACCGCCGACACCCTGCGCCACGTGGGGCTCTACGAGGAGCGCTACCGCCCCATCGGCGGCTACTCGACCGGCATGAAGCAGCGGGTCAAGCTGGCCCAGGCGCTCGTCCACGACCCGCAGCTGGTCCTGCTGGACGAGCCCACCAACGGACTCGACCCGGCCGGCCGCGACGAGATGCTCGGCCTGATCCGGCGCGTCCACAGCGACTTCGGCATCTCGGTGCTGGTCACCTCGCACCTGCTCGGCGAGCTGGAGCGCACGTGCGACCACGTCGTCGTCATCGACGGCGGCAAGCTCCTGCGCTCCTCCTCCACGGACGAGTTCACCCAGACCACCGGCTCCCTCGCCGTGGAGGTCACGGACTCGGACGCCCGCCCGGACGGCACGGCCGCGCTGCTGACCGCCCTCGCCGGCGCGGGGCTCACGGTCCAGCCGGCGGGCCGGTCGGCCGACGGCGCCCCCGCCTCCGGCCGGGTGCTCCTCGTCGACGTCGCCGACGACAGCACGTACGACACGGTCCGCGACGCCGTCGCCGACCTCGGCCTCGGGCTGGTCCGCATGGAACAGCGCCGCCACCGCATCGCGGAGGTCTTCCGGGACGAGGAGGCACCCGCCACGACCCCGGCCCGGGGCACCGACCGGCGGAAGCCCGCAGAGGCCGAGCGCGACCAGCAGAACGGAGGCGCCCCCGATGCCGCCTGAGACCACCACGGCGCCCGCCCAGGACGTCATCCACAACATCGGCTACCGCAACTACTCCGGCGCCCGCCTCGGCCGCGCCTACGCCCGCCGCTCGCTGTTCTCGCAGAGCCTGCGCGGCGCGTACGGCTTGGGCCGCTCGGCGAAGTCCAAGGTCCTGCCGATGATCCTCTTCGGGGTCATGTGCGTGCCCGCCGCCATCATGGTGGCGGTCGCGGTGACCACCAAGATGAACGACCTCCCGGTGGCCTACACCCGCTACGCGGTCGTCATGCAGGCGGTCATCGGCCTCTATCTGGCGGCGCAGGCACCGCAGTCCGTCTCGCGCGACCTGCGCTTCAAGTCCATCCCGCTGTACTTCTCCCGCCCGATCGAGCGAGTCGACTATGTGGCGGCCAAGTTCGCGGCGATGGCCTCCGCCCTGTTCATCCTCACCGGTGTCCCCCTTCTGATCCTCTACGTGGGCGCGCTGCTCGCCAAGATGGACTTCGCCGACCAGACGAAGGGCTTCGCGCAAGGACTGGTCTCCGTGGCCCTGCTGTCGCTCCTCTTCGCCGGCATCGGCCTCGTGGTCGCCGCCCTCACCCCGCGCCGCGGCTTCGGCGTCGCCGCCGTCATCGCCGTACTGACGATCTCCTACGGCGCCGTGTCCACCATCCAGGGCATCGCCATGGCCCGCGACAACACCGACGCGATCAGCTGGCTCGGCCTCTTCTCGCCGATCACCCTGATCGACGGCGTCCAGACGGCGTTCCTCTCCGCCACGTCCGCCTTCCCCGGCGGCCACGGCCCCGGCGCCGGCACCGGTGTCGTCTACGTCCTCGTACTGCTCGCCCTGATCGCCGGGTCGTACGGGCTGCTGATGCGCCGCTACCGAAAGGTCGGGCTGTGACCTCCCTTCACATCGACAACGTCTCCCGCTGGTTCGGCAATGTGGTCGCCGTCAACGACGTCTCCATGACCGTGGGACCCGGTGTCACCGGCCTCCTCGGCCCCAACGGCGCCGGAAAGTCCACCCTCATCAACATGATGGGCGGCTTCCTCGCCCCCTCCACCGGCACGGTCACCCTCGACGGGCAGACCATCTGGCGCAACGAGACGATCTACCGCCACATCGGCATCGTCCCCGAGCGCGAGGCGATGTACGACTTCCTCACGGGCCAGGAGTTCGTCCGCGCCAACGCCGAACTGCACGGCCTGGGCGCCAAGGAGGCCCAGCACGCGCTCGCCACCGTGGAGATGGAGTACGCGCAGGACCGCAAGATCGCCACGTACAGCAAGGGCATGCGCCAGCGCGTGAAGATGGCCTCCGCGCTCGTCCACGAACCGTCGGTGCTCCTCCTGGACGAGCCCTTCAACGGCATGGACCCCCGCCAGCGCATGCAGTTGATGGACCTCCTGCGGCGGATGGGCGCGGAGGGCCGCACGGTGCTGTTCTCCTCGCACATCCTGGAGGAGGTCGAGCAACTGGCCGCCCACATCGAGGTCGTCGTCGCCGGCCGGCACGCCGCCTCCGGCGACTTCCGCAAGATCCGCCGCCTGATGACGGACCGCCCGCACCGCTACGTCGTCCGCTCCAGCGACGACCGCGCCCTGGCCGCCGCCCTGATCGCCGACCCCTCGACGTCCGGCATCGAGGTGGACGTCCAGGAAGGCGCTCTGCGGATCCAGGCAGTCGACTTCGGCCGCTTCACCGCCCTCCTGCCGCGCGTCGCCCGCGCGCACGGCATCCGGCTCCTGACGGTCTCGCCCTCCGACGAGTCCCTGGAATCGGTCTTCTCCTACCTCGTCGCGGCCTGAAAGGAGCCCTGAGCGCCATGTTCAACCCCACCGTCGCCCGGCTCACCTACCGGGGGCTCCTCGGCCGCCGCCGCGCCTTCATCCTCTTCGCGCTGCCCGCCCTGCTGATCGCCATCTCCGTCGTCATCCGCGTGCTGACCGGTGCGGACGACGACACCGCCGGCAATGTCCTGGGCGGCTTCGCGCTCGCCACCATGGTGCCGCTCATCGGTGTCGTCGCCGGCACGGGCGCCATCGGCCCGGAGATCGACGACGGCTCGGTGGTCTATCTCCTCTCCAAGCCCATCAAGCGGCCCACGATCATCTTCACCAAGCTGGTCGTCGCGATCGGTGTCACGGCCGCCTTCTCGGCCGTCCCGACCCTGATCGCGGGCTTCATCCTGAACGGCAACAGCCAGCGGATCGCCGTCGCCTACGCCGTCGCGGCGGCCGTCGCCTCCGTCGCCTACAGCGCGATCTTCCTGCTCCTGGGCACCGTCACCCGGCACGCGGTCGTGGCCGGCCTCGTCTACGCCCTGGTCTGGGAGTCCCTCTTCGGCAGCCTCATCGCCGGCGCCCGCACCCTCAGCGTCCAGCAGTGGTCGCTCGCCCTCGCCCAGAAGATCGGCGCGGACGGCGCCGTCACCGCCGACGTGGGTCTGCCGCTCGCGCTCACCCTGCTGATCGGCGTCACCGCACTGGCGACCTGGTTCGCGGGCCAGAAGCTGCGCGGGCTCACCCTCGCCGGCGAGGAGTGACCGGCAGGTTGTACGGCTGACGCGGAAAGCGCGTGCAGAAGTAAGGGGCGGTCTCCAGGGGAGGCCGCCCCTTACATGCGGGCGGCCTTCAGCGCACGGGCTATCGCCATCTGCTCCGGGGCCAGGGTGACGTCCTCGCCCTCCTCCGCGTCCTCCATCTCCCACAGGGCGTTCTGCAGGACCCGCCCGAGCGTCCAGCGCGCCGCCCGCCGCCGGTCCAGGCCCAGCACCTCGGTCATCAGGTCGAAGCGGCGCAGCACGGCCCGCTCCACGTCACCCGTCGCGACGATGTCGTCCCACCGGTCGTGCAGCGCGGGCAGCAGCTCGAAGCCCGGGTCGCCCACCAGCGGCTTGGGGTCGATGGCCAGCCACGGCTCCCGCGCCGAACCGGGCAGCGGGGCCAGCACGTTCTCGTAATGCAGGTCCCAGTGCAGCAGTCGGTCGCCCGGCTCGCCGACCACGTCCCGTACGGCGTCGGCGCAGTCGGCCACCACCCGGCGCTCGGCGGGATCGGCCAGGCCCGGCAGCGCCGCCGTGACGTCGTCGAGCATCGCGCCCGCGACGTGCCCCAGGGTGCGCAGCCCGGCCGGGGCGGGCGCCTTCAGCAGCCGCGCCAACAGCTCCGAGAGCGTCCGCACCGCCGCTTCGTCGTCCGCCACGGACATCAGCGAGCGCCCGGCGTCCAGCCGCTCCAGCAGCATCGTGCCGGACGCGTCGTCGAGGTCGAGGAGCCCGACGGCGCCGTCACCGCCCCAGGCGCGCAGCGCGGCGGGCTCGCCGACGCTCTCGTCGGTGAGGGGCTGGAGCTTGAGGGCGGCCGGGCTGCCGTCCTCGCGCAGGACGGGCAGGACGAGCGCCACATAGCCGTGCGAGGCGGGACCGTCCGGCCGCAGCCGCCAGTGGTCCAGGAACCGCGCGGCGAGGTCCGGCAGGGCGGCGACCCATCTGCGCCCCGCCTCCCCGTCGAACTCGTCGTGATAGCCGGCGAGCGCGGCGGGGACGGTGATGCGGGAAGGCACGTGCATGACGAACGGACTCCTCACGACGAGTGCGGAGGCTCCCCGGGGGAGCCTCCTGTCACCTCAACGTCTCAGATCTTCCGATCGCGCCCGGCGCCGAGTCCGAGAAAGACCAGACCCGCGCAGGCGACGAGCAGCAGTGCGACCGGCAGTGTCCAGCCGCCCGTCGCCTGGTGGACCGCGCCGATCGCGAACGGCCCGACGGACGCCAGGAGATAGCCCCACGTCTGGGCCATGCCCGACAGTCGCGCGGCCGTGTGCGCGTCGCCCGAGCGCAGCACCATCATCGTCAACGCGAGTCCCAGCGTGCCGCCCTGGGCGACGCCCATCATCGTCGCCCAGACCCACGCGCCCGCCACGGGAGCGAGCAGCAGTCCGGTCGTGCCCGCCGCCATGAGGGCCACGACGCCGACGGCCAGCAGCCGCTGGTCGCGCATCCGCCCGGCCAGGAGGGGCACCACGAACGAGCCGGCCATCTGCACCAGCGTGTAGAAGGCGTAGACGATGCCGGCCTCGCTCTTGCTCATGCCGTTGTCGGTGAAGACGGTCGGCATCCAGGCGATGCAGACATAGGCGATCAGCGACTGCATGCCCATGAACAGGGTGACCTGCCAGGCCAGCGGCGTACGCAGCAACCCGGGTCCGCTGTCGGCGGCGGGCCGGCGCGCGGCGGCAGCCGCCTGGCCGTGGTGGGTGCCCCGGCGCGCGATGACCGCCTGGGGGACCCAGGCGGCCGCCGCGACGGCCGCCAGCAGCGCCCAGGAGACGAGGGAGCCCTGCCAGCCGCCGAGGGCCTCCTCCAGCGGCACGGCGGAGGCGGCGGAGATGGTGGCGCCGAGGATCATCGCGGTGGAGTAGAGCGCGGTCATGCTCGCGGCCCGCTCGGGGAAGTCCCGCTTGATCAGGCCCGGCATCAGGACGTTCAGCAGGGCTATCGCCGTGCCGACGAGCGCGCAGCCGACGAACAGCGCGACGACCGGCGGGGCGACGCGCAGCAGGATGCCGCCGCACAGCAGGAGGAGCGCGCCGCACAGCACCGCCTCGGTGCCCCACCGGCGGGCCAGCTTCGGCGCGACGATCGAGCCGAGGCCCATGAAGACGAGCGGAATGGTCGTCACCAGGCTGCTCGCGGTGGCCGCCAGGTGGAAGTGGTCGCCGATCTCACCGAGCAGCGGCGACACCCCGGCCAGCGCGGCACGCATGTTGAGCGAGGCCAGGACGATGCCGAGCATCACGAGCGCGGGGTGGGCGCGCAGCCGCCGCCGTGCGGCGACGACGGGTGGCGCGGGGGCCAGATCCTCCTCCGCGTCGATCAGTGGTGCTTCGGGCCTCGTCTTTGGCATGGGTGTCTCTCCAAAAGGGGTGTCTGAGAGGTCGGGGAGGGGGGAACCGGCGCCGGCCCGCCGTTGGGAACGTCAGCTGTCGGCGAGCAGGGACTCGACGGCCTGTTTCGGGCGTTCGAGCAGCAGCCGGGCGGCGCGCGCGGCCGCCTCGGGGTCGCCGGACGCGATGGCGTCCAGCAGGTCGTCGTGGTCGCCGTGGTCGATGCGCGGCATCTCCCGGTCGCCGAGCGCGGTGACCAGCGCCTCCCGCACCGAGCTGCTGAACCAGGCGTACGTCGCGGTCAGCGCGCTGTTGTGCGCCGCCTCCACGACCGCCTTGTGGAACTCGACGTCGTGTTCCGCGTAGAGCTCCAGGTTGCCGGAGTCGGGCTGACCTTCGGCGTCCTCGAAGGCCGTCTGGGCCTGGAGTGCGGCCCGCATCCGCTCCAGGTCGGCGGGCTCGTGGCGCAGCGCCGCGAGCCGTGCGGCCTCCACCTCCAGCGCGATCCGCAGCTCCAGCACGTCCCGGACGCCGGCGCGCTGCACCCCGCGCATGATCTCCGCGGGGTCGGCCATGGAGACGACGAACGTGCCCTCGCCCTGCCGTGAGCGGAGCATCCCGGCGTGTACGAGCACCCGTACGGCCTCGCGGACGGTGTTCCGCCCGACCTGGAGCTGTTCGGCGAGCGCGTGCTCGGTCGGGATGCGCTCGCCGACCCGCCACTCGCCGGCGGCGACCTGCGTGCGCAACTGATCCACGACGGTGTCCACCAGGGACTGCCGTCCCGCCGCCCGCAGTGCCATGCCGCTGCTCCTCCGAAGCTCGTCGATGCGCCGAGGTCACTCACCCGGTTGCCCAGTCATCCTACAACTGCACACCGACGCTCCCCGGGCTACCGTCGAGTGGTGAAGGCCGACGTCTCCCGCCTGCGCTCCGGCATACGCTCCTGGGTCCGCACCTCGCCCGGCACCCACATCTGGCTGCTGATCATCGGCGTCACCAGCCTGGTCGTCGCCGCGGCCAGTCAGGACCTGGAGACCTTCCTCCTGCACCGCACCAGCAGCAACATCCACCAGCTGAACAAGCATCCGATGCAGTCGCTGCTGATCAGCGGCTTCTGGATCGAGAACCCGTCGTCGTTCCTGCTCTATGCCGGGCTGTTCGAGCTCGTCCACGCCAATGTCGAGCGCTGGATCGGCACCCTGCGCTGGCTGTTCACCGTCGCCGTCGCGCATGTCGCGGCCACGCTCATCAGCCAACAGGTGGTCCTGATGTCCATCGAGGAGCACTCCCTGCCGCGCTCGATGAAGCACGTGGTCGACATAGGCGTCTCGTACGGACTCGCCGCGGCGGCCGGCATCCTCGCCTACCGCGTGCCCCGGCCCTGGCGGTGGCTCCACCTCACCGCGCTGGTGCTGTTCTTCGCCGTTCCGCTGACCACCGGAGGCACGTACACCGACATCGGCCACGCGATCTCCGTGGCCATCGGGCTGGCCCTCTGGCCGCTCACGAACGGGCGGCCGCCGTGGGACTTCACCCGCACGGCGGATCCCCGTGACCGCGCATCGGAGGGTCGCGACGAAGAGCCGGGAGCCCCTGACGACGATGCGAGGACCCCCGACCTGAAAGGGGGGCTCCTCAGGGGAACAGGCGCTCCAGGACGACCGCGATCCCGTCGTCCTCGTTCGAGTCCGTGATCTCGTCCGCCACGGCCTTCAGCTCGGCGTGGGCGTTGGCCATGGCCACGCCGTGGGCCGCCCAGCCGAACATCGGGACGTCATTGGGCATGTCGCCGAAGGCGATCGTGTCGGCGGCCTTCATGCCCAGCCGGCGGGCGGCCAGCGACAGGCCCGTGGCCTTGCTGAGGCCCAGCGGCAGCAGCTCGACGATGCCGGCGCCCGCCATCGTCACGCCCACCAGGTCGCCGGCGACCGCCCGCGCCACCTCCGCCAGACCGTCGTCGCCGAGGTCCGGGTGCTGGAGGTAGAGCTTGTTCAGGGGCGCGGCCCACAGCTCGCTCGGGTCGGTGATCGGGATGGCCGGCAGCGGGCCCTCCTGGATGCGGTAGCCGGGGCCGACCAGCACCTCGCCGTCCATGCCGTCACGGCTGGCGGCGAGGAAGAGCGGGCCGACCTCCGCCTCGACCTTGGCCAGCGCCAGTCCGGCGAGCTGCCGGTCCAGCGTCACCGACGTCAGCAGTCTGTGCTCGCCGGCGTGGTAAACCTGAGCGCCCTGACCACATACCGCGAGGCCGCGGTAGTCCAGCGTGTCCAGGATGTGCTTGGTCCACGGCACCGACCGGCCGGTGACGATGATGTGCGAGGCACCCGCCGCCGTGACCCGGTCGAGCGCGGCGCGGGTGCGCTCCGAGACGGTGTCGTCGGAGCGCAGCAGCGTGCCGTCGAGGTCGGTCGCGATCAGCCGGTACGGCAGCGTGCTCGGGCTCACTTGGCGAGGGGCTCCAGGATCTCCCGGCCGCCCAGGTACGGACGCAGGACCTCGGGGACGCGGACCGTGCCGTCGGCCTGCTGGTGGTTCTCCAGGATCGCCACGATCGTGCGCGGGACCGCGCACAGGGTGCCGTTGAGGGTCGCCACCGGCTTGACGTTCTTGCCGTCGCGCATCCGGATGGACAGGCGGCGGGACTGGAACTCGTCGCAGTTGGAGGTGGAGGTCAGCTCGCGGTACTTGCCCTGGGTGGGGATCCACGCCTCGCAGTCGAACTTGCGCGAGGCGGAGGAGCCCAGGTCACCCGTGGCGACGTCGATCACCTGGTAGGGCAGCTCCAGGCTGGTCAGCCACTGCTTCTCCCACTCCAGCAGGCGCGCGTGCTCGGCCTCGGCGTCCTCGGGCGCGATGTACGAGAACATCTCGACCTTGTCGAACTGGTGCACGCGGAAGATGCCGCGGGTGTCCTTGCCGTATGTGCCGGCCTCGCGGCGGAAGCACGGCGAGAAGCCGGCGTAGCGCAGCGGCAGCTGCGACGCGTCGAGGATCTCGTCCATGTGGTACGCCGCGAGCGGCACCTCGGACGTGCCGACCAGGTACAGGTCGTCGTTGTCCAGGTGGTAGACGTCCTGGGCGGCCTGGCCGAGGAAGCCGGTGCCCTCCATGGCGCGCGGCTTGACCAGCGCGGGGGTGAGCATCGGCGTGAAGCCGGCGGCGGTGGCCTGGGCGATGGCGGCGTTGACGAGCGCGAGCTCCAGCAGCGCGCCGATACCCGTCAGGTAGTAGAAGCGCGAGCCGGAGACCTTGGCGCCGCGCTCGACGTCGATCGCGCCGAGCGCCTGGCCGAGCTCCAGGTGGTCCTTGGGCTCGAAGCCCTCGGCGGCGAAGTCGCGGGGGGTGCCGACGGTCTCCAGGACGACGAAGTCGTCCTCGCCGCCGCGCGGCACGTCGGGGTGGACGAGATTGCCGATCCGCAGCAGGAGACGCTGCGCCTCGGCGGCGGCCTCGTCCTGCTCGGCGTCGGCGGCCTTGACGGCGGCGGACAGCTCGCCGGCCTTCTTCAGCAGCTCGGCCTTCTCGTCACCGGTGGCCTTGGGGATGAGCTTGCCGAGCGCCTTCTGCTCGGAGCGAAGTTCATCGAAGCGGACGCTGGACGACCTGCGCCGTTCGTCGGCGGAGAGCAGCGCGTCGACGACGTCGACGTCCTCTCCACGGGCGCGCTGGGAGGCGCGCACACGGTCGGGGTCCTCACGAAGCAGGCGAAGGTCAATCACCCCACCAGGCTACCTTCGTGGGCGCGATCGCTCGACGCGATATTCCTCTTCGTTATAGTTTGTCCTGTTTTGAGGGCAGGGAAAAAGACTGTGAATAACGGGCTCGCCCCAGTCGCCGGGGAAAGCCGGGGGAATTCGCGCGCAATTGCCGAAAAGGGGCATAGGGGTGGGGTGTAGCGTCGACACCCCTTACGGCGAGCGGGAGTTGGTGGAGTCGGCGCGGCCCCGTTGTGGCTCGGTTGTCCACAGGTGCCGGAGGTTCCGTTTCTTTGTCCACAGGCTGTGCGTGAAATCTGTGGACACCGGAATCGAACGTTCCACCCGGTTCTGCCCTTATGTCGAGGATTCCTTGGGCAAACATCACTCAGCCACTCATTCGGGTGGTAATGCCTCGCCCTAAAGGGTTGTTCGATGACATTCGACTGACGGGGTGGGGATGCGAGGCCCGTCCGGGCCGCCTAGGTGCTGTGGATGACGACCCTGTAGCTAGAGAGATTTGTCGACCTTGACCGATTCCGGGATCGCCCGGCGGGCCTCGATCTGTCGACTTATCCCCAGCTCGGGAAGAACCTGTGGATAACTTTCCGGATCACGCCAGCGCTCAGATGTGGCTCGCGCGGGTTGTCGTGCGGGCTCTCAGGCCCGCCCGTCCTGGCACCGGGCCAGCCAGTCCGCCGCCGCCATGAACGCGCCGTCCGACGTGGACGGCGGCGTCTCGCCCAGATCGGCCGGGTCCACGCCCGCGCGCGGGTACGAACCGAGGAACCGCACCTTCGGGCAGATCCGCTTCAGCCCCATCAGCGCCTCGCCCACCCGCCGGTCGGTGATGTGCCCCTCCGCGTCGATCGCGAAGCAGTAATTGCCGATGCCCTCACCCGTCGGCCGCGACTGGATGAGCATCAGGTTCACCCCGCGCGTCGCGAACTCCTGGAGCAGCTCCAGCAGCGCGCCCGGGTGGTCGTCGCGCAGCCACACCACCACCGACGTCTTGTCCGCGCCGGTCCGCGCCGCCGGCCGCGCCGGGCGCCCGGCCAGGACGAACCGGGTCTGCGCGTTCTCCGCGTCGTGGATGTCGGTGACCAGCGGCACCAGCCCGTACGTCGCCGCCGCGAACTCTCCCGCGAAGGCCGCGTCGTAGCGCCCCTCCTGCACCAGCCGCGCACCGTCCGCGTTCGACGCCGACGACTCCCACCGCGCCTCCGGCAGATGCGCCGCCAGCCACTTGCGCACCTGCGGCTGCGCGACGGGGTGCCCGGTGACCGTCTTGATGTCGGAGAGCGCGGTTCCGGGGCGTACGAGCAGCGCGAACGCGATCTGGAGCAGCACCTCGCGATAGATCATCAGCGGCGCGCCGGTGGCCAGCTCGTCGAGGGTCGCGGTCACCCCGCCCTCGACGGAGTTCTCGATCGGTACGAGCGCGGCGGCGGCCTCACCGTTGCGCACGGCGTCGAGGGCGGCCGGCACGGAGACCATCGGCACGAGCTCGCGCGTCGCGGCCTCCGGGAGCGTCCGCAGGGCGGCCTCGGTGAAGGTGCCCTCGGGGCCGAGATAGGTGTAGCGGCTGGCCGACATGTTTCCTCCGGAACGGTCCGCGCGTGGGGGCTGTCACGTTACCGTCGGCGAGGTGGGCGTCGAGGTCGGCCTCGGGCCGCGCGGACCGCGCTGCGCGCGGTGTCCTCGATCTCCCCCAGCTACCGCTGGGAGGTTGCCCCCGGACGGGCTCGGTCGTGCGGGCGTCCGCTGTCATCCCAGCCAGCTGAAGATCACCCCTCCAGCAATCGCTGCCCCACATACTCCCCCGCCGCGCACCCGCCCGGCACCGCGAAGAGGCCGCTCGACTCGTGCCGCAGGAAGCGCGAGAGGCCGTCCCCCCGGTCCAGCTTCCGCTGCACCGGGACGAAGCCGCGCCGCGGATCCGCCTGCCAGGCGATGAACAGCAGGCCCGCGTCCGGGGCGCCGTCGTCGCGGAAGCCGTCGTGGTACGAGAACGCCCGCCGCAGCATGGCCGCGCCACGGTTGGACTCCGGAGCCGCCACCCGGATGTGCGCGTCGCCCGCGATCGCCAGCGTGCCGTCCGCGCCGACCTTGTTCAGGTCGACCGGGGTCGTCTCCGTACCGCCCGACAGCGGCGCGCCGTCGGACTTGCGGCGTCCGATCACCCGCTCCTGGCGCTCCAGGGACAGGTGGTCCCAGCTGTCGAGCAGCATCCGGATGCGCCGTACGACCGCGTACGAGCCGCCCGCCATCCAGTCGCCGGAGTCGTCCGGCACGAAGACCCGCGCGGCGAAGTCGGGGTCCGTCGGCTTGGGGTTGTTCGTACCATCGATCTGGCCCATCAGATTGCGCCCGGTCATCGGCTCGGCGGTGGCGCCCGGCGTCCGGTTGAAGCCGTTCATCTGCCAGCGCGGGCGCGCCGCGTCCCCGGCCTGCTTCTGCAGCAGGCGCAGCGCGTGGAAGGCGACGAGCGGGTCGTCGGCGCCGATCTGCACCCACAGGTCGCCCTCGCCGCGTTTGGCGTCCAGCGCGTCACCGGTGAAGGCGGGCAGCGGCTCCAGCGCGGCGGGTCGCTTCGCGGCCAGGCCGGTGCGGTCGAAGAAGGTGCGGCCGAAGCCGAAGGTCACCGTCAGGGACGACGGGCCCGCGTCGAGCGCGATGCCGGTGGTGTCGCCCTTCGGCGCCTCGCCCGCCATCAGCTCCGCCGCCGTCGCCGACCAGCGGCGCAGCAGCGCGGCCGCGGCCTTGCGGTCGGCTCCCGGCGCCAGGTCGAAGGCGAGCAGATGACCGCACGCCTGCGCCGGGTCGGCGATGCCCGGCTGATGTTTCCCGTGAAACGGTACGGAGGCGGCGCCGACCCCGGCCAGTGCGGCCGGCTCCTCGCGTACGGCCCGCGCCGCGAAGGCGCCTCCCGCGCCGCCGACGACGAGCCCCGCCGCACCGGCGGCCCCGGCGGTGCCCAGGAGCCGCCGCCGGCTCATCGCGTGCGTACCGTCCCGCGTACCGTCCTGGCCGTTTCGTTCGTCCCGGCCGTCCCGCTTCGCTTTCACAGCCTGTTCAGCCATCAGTTGATCTTCACGTTCCTGATCTCCGTGATCTGGTCGATGTCGGAGGTCCGTACGGTCAGGGTGAGCTGCCACTCGCCGGCCATGGGCAGCTGGAATCCGGTCGCCTCCCAGCGGCCGGCGGCGAGGCGCTTGAGGGGGGTGCGCAGCGGCCCGATCTCCTTGCGCGTCTCGGTGAAGGAGATGTCGAGCTGCGGTATGTCGACGGGCCGCCCGGCGGCGTCGGTCACGGTCACGGTCACGGTGTTGTCGCCCGTACGCGCCGGGTCGATCCGTACGGCGGCCGTGCCGCGGCCGTTCGTGCCGCCGGTGTCGTACGGGATCCGCACCTCGGCCGGTCCGGAGGCGGCCGTCGCCGCGCGTGCGGCCCCGGCCTCCTTCTGCTCGGTCTCCGCGCGGCCCGGCTGGGTACCGGTGAGCAGCGTGGTGACGACGAGCAGGACGACGGCGACGCCGGTCTCGGCCAGGACGGAACGCCGTAGTCCGCTGCGACCCTCGTCCGCGTCGCGCTGTCGCCGCCCGGCCGCCTTGGTGAGCGCCGCCTGCTGCCGGGCGAGCTGAGCGGCCCGTTCGGGTGAGGTCTCGCCGGCGTTCCTGCCGGTCGGCACCTTCGCGGGAGCGGGAGCCTTGGCCTTCCTCGGCTCCGTACGGTCGGTGAGCCGGCCCGTCCAGCGCCGCGAGACGTAGGCGACCGCGACCAGGACGGCCACCAGACCGGCCTTGATCAGCAACAGCCGCCCGTACTCGGTGCCGGTGAGGGCGTCCCACGAGCCGACCTGCCGCCAGGACTGGTACAGCCCCGTCGCCACCAGCACGCACACCGACGCGAACGCCAGCCGCGAGAAGCGCGCCACGGCCGCCCGGCTGACCGGCCCACCGGCCCACAGCGTGGCCAGCAGCGCCACCAGTCCGCCCAGCCACACCGCGACCCCCAGTAGGTGCAGCACGTCCACAGGCATCGCCAGCCACGTCTGGAGGCCGGCCGAGGCGTGCTCGGCCATCGCCCACGTCGCCGCGAGCCCGGTCGCGACGACCGCGCCGCCGATCCCGAGCCCGTACGCCACGTCCCGGCGCTCCCCGGCCGTGCGGTCGTCGTCCTCGCGGGCGTACGAGCCGAAGAGCACGGCCAGGAAGACGGCCGCCGCGCTCAGCAGCAGCAGCCGCGACAGCAGTGCGGCACCCGGTTTGGTGGACAGCACGTCGCCGAGCAGCGACAGGTCGAGGACGGAACCCGGCCCCTTGCCGCTCGTGTACGCGCCGCGCAGCAGCAGCAACGCGGCCGTGGAGGCGAAGAGCGTGATCCAGCCGCCCACCGCGACCCGCTGCACGGGTCGCGACGAGCGGCACACACCGGCGAAGACGCAGCCGCCGACGAGCAGCGCGAAACCGGCGTACGCCGCGTACCGCGCCGCTCCGTAGAACCCGTCGACGACCGGGTCGATCTCGGTCGTCGCCACCTTCGCCGCCGTCTTCGACGGCGCGCCTATGGAGAAGGTGAAGGCCCCGGCCACCGGGTGGCTGTCCGCCGAGACGGCCTGCCACGCCACGGTGTACGTGCCGTCGGCGATCCCGGCGCGCAGCCCGACGGTCGCGGTGCCGGACTTGCCGTCCGCGTGCGTGGGCCTGCCCTCGTCGACGCGCTCACCGCGCGGGTCGAGGACCCGTACCGAGTCGGCGTTCAGCAGCACCCCCTCGGAGAAGGTGAGCGTCACCCGCTGGGGCGCGGCCGGCACCACCGACCCGTCGGCGGGGTCGGTCGAGGTGAGCGCGGCGTGCGCCGACGCGGTGGCCGCGCCGGGGCCGACCACGCACAGCAGCGCGGCGAGCAGGGTGCCCAGCAGGGGCAGCAGCCGTCCGGTGGTCAGGGTCCTCATCGCACGTCAGTCCTTGGGACGGAACGTCGTGGTCTCGACCGGGACCTTGATCTTGATGGTCCCGGACGTGGCGAAGCGCAGCGTGAACTCCACCTTTTCGCCGACCTTCGGCTTGTGCGTCAGCTTGCCGAGCATCAGGTGCGCACCGCCGCGGGTGAGCTTGAGCTCGCCCTTCGCGGGCACGTCGAGCTTGCCGGCGTGCTTCATCCGGGAGCCCTCGGTGGTGTGCATGGTGATGTCACCGGAGAGCGGGCTGGTGACGGACGTCAGCTGGTCGGCCTTGTCACCGTCGTTCTTGACGGTGAGGTAGGCGGCGGCCATGTCCGGCATCGCGGGCTGCGGCAGATAGGCGCCGCTCACGGACAGCTCGGACCTGTCGGAGGCCAGGGCGTTCTTCTCCGACTGGCATCCGGTGACCAGCAGCAGGCCCCCGGCGAGCAGGAGCGGCAGAACGGCGGCGGTGGCGGCGGTGGACTTGCGCATCACGGGTTCTCCCCCTTGACGATCTTCGGGAGATCTTTGGCGTACTGGGCGGCGGTGGTTTCGGCGGTGTAGACCCAATGGCCGCCGTCGTCCTTCGGCGAGAAGCCGATGACCTGGGCGCCATGGCTGACGGTGATGGAGCCGTCCTTCTCCTTCTTCGGCTTCTCCACGAGGATGCCGAGCGGCTTGGCGGCGGCCTGAATGGTGTCGAACGAGCCGGTCAGGCCGACGATGTCCTTACCGCCCTGGGCGTCGAGCCACTCCCGCATCCGCTTGGGGGTGTCCCGCTCGGGGTCGGTGGTCACGAAGACGATCTTCAGGTTGTTCCGGTCCGCCTCGGGCAGCTTCTTCGCGGCCTCGGCCATGTCGGCGACCACGGTCGAGCAGACGTCGGGGCAGTAGGTGTAGCCGAAGTAGAGCAGGACGGGATGGCCCTTGGTCTCCTTGACCAGCTCGTACTTCTTCTCGGACGTGTCGGTCAGGACCAGGTCCGGTTTGGGGTTCGGCCGGTCCAGGGTGATCGCGGCCTTCTTGGGCGTCGCGGACACGTCGGCCACGGCCTTGTCGCCGCCGTCGCCCGAACCGCCGCCGCAGGCGGTGAGGGTGAGCGCGGCGGCGGTGGCCAGCGCCACGCCGAGGATCTTGGTGCGCATGGAGCTTCTTCTCCAGGGGTCGGTGGTACGGGGGCGGCGGCACGTCGGCCGCCGCCCCGGCAGGGCCGTGCGTCAGGCGGTCGGGCGGCGGCGGCCGGCGAGCACGCCGAAGGCGACACCCGCGACACCGACGACGATGCCGACGACGCCGAGGACACGGGCGGTGGTGTCGGAGCCGGAGTCGCTCTTGTCGGAGGACGCCGCCTGCGCGCTGTTCTCGTCCGCCTTCTTGTCGTCCGCCTTCTTACCGGCGTCCGCGGCACCGGCCTTCGCGACGAGCTTCAGCGTCGGCGCCGGGTGCTCGGCCTCCCCGCCGCCAGGCTTGGACGGGTCGATCCAGCGCACGACGTCGTCGTCGGAGTAGGTCTGGAGCGCCTTGAAGACCAGCTGGTCGGCGTCGGTCGGCAGCTGGCCGACCGACAGCGGGAACTGCTGGAACTGACCCGGCTCGATCTTGCCGCCGGACCAGGTGATCTTGCTGACGGCCTCGTCGATCGTCTTGCCGTGCGACTGGAGCGGCTTGTCGAGCTTGCTCTTCTCGACCTTCACCTCCCAGCCGGGCACGGGCTGCACCGTCACCGAGGACAGCGGGTGCTCGGGGTCGAGGGTGACCTCCAGCTTCACCGTGGAGGCGTCGTTCTTCTCGTTCGGCACCTTGAAGGCGATGGTGCTGTAACCGCCCTTCTCGGCGGTGCCCGGCTGCACGCTGACGTGCGCGAAGGCGGGCCCCGCGAGCAGCAGGACCGTTCCGGCGGCGATGCCGCCGACGAGGGGGAGACGGCGAAGGCGAGCGGTGTTGGCGTTCATGGGGACACTCCAGAGGCAGGAGGGGACGAAGGGGATGCGTTGTGCGCGTGCGGCGACAGCGCGACCGCCCTTCCGCCCGAAATGCCGGAGTGCGTCGCGTGGTCAGGCCGCGAGGGCGAAAGGCGGCGGTCCCCGCCGGATCACGACGTGCTGGAGCACCGGCTCGACCGCCGGGCGCTCCTCGTCCCCGTACCGGCCCCTGGCCGGCGCCACGGGCCCACCGCCGGTGCGGTCCCACAGGGCGCGTACGAGCGTGAGGGCGGAGCGCAGCGCGCGTACGAGCGCGGCCTCGGCGAACCCACGGGCCGAGCGCTCCGACAGCCCGACCATCCGCCACAGCGCCGCGTCACCGCGCCGCAGCAGCCAGCCCGCGGCCAGCGCGGCGAGCAGGTGGCCGAGCAGCATCGGCAGCGAGGGCGGCAGGACGCCCAGCGCGGACAGCGGCGACGCCGGCGCGGGCGCCGTCGGCATGGGGTGCGCGGACGGGTCGAGCCCGGCGTCGGTGATGACGCGCCGGGCCTCCGTCGCGGACATCGGATGCGGTGGGTTGCAGATCAGCTTCGCGGCGAAGGTGATCAGCCGGCCCTCGGAACCCGCCTGGCGCGGGGTCACCCCGGCGTCGTGCTGGCCGAGCCCGAAGAGCGTGTGCAGCGCGAGCTGCCCGGCGGCCAGCGCGGCCGCGATGCCCGGCAGCGAGCGCTCCCGCCCGGCCAGCGGCACCGCGATCGCGAACACGGCCGCGAAGCCCGCGCCCAGCGTCCACAGCGGGACGCTCGCGCAGGAGGCCAGCACATGCCCGCCCGCGGACAGCAGAACACAGACCGCGGTGAAGACCGCGGCCCGTAGCAGTCGCAGATCGGCGCCGGCGCGCGCGACAGGGTGAGGCATGGCTGCGCCATCATCCCACCGGGCTCACACCTTCCCTACGGCAGGGGGCGACCGATCGCCACCCGACGGGGGCGTACCGGCGCACGACGGGAACACCCCCATACACCGATGCACCCGTCCGTCGCGTCGTCCGAATGAGCGGTCTCACGCGCTCGGCAGGCTTACGGGCCATCAGCGGTGGCTATACGTATCGGTATGTCGTCGCGGCCAGGAGGCTGAGCATGAGCATTTGGTGGTCACTCCATCTGCGGCGCGAGGCCGCGAGCGTTGCGCTCGCACGACGACTGCTGGTCGGCACCATGGAGACGGCCGGGGTCGACCCCGAGATCTCCTACGACCTGTCGGTCGCCCTCAGTGAGGCGTGTGCGAACGCCGTCGAGCACGGCGGCGATTCCTCCACCGGCTATCTCGTGACGGCGTTCATCGACGGCGACACCTGCCGGATCGAGGTCACGGACTCCGGCCCGGGCTTCCCCGAGCAGCCGCACCGCCGTGATCGCCGTCCGCAGCCGCGGCGCGCGAATCGGCCCCAGCGCCAGAAGACACCGGCCCCCGCCCAGGACGAACACGGCAGGGGCCTTTTTCTCATCGAGTCGCTCACCGACCACGTCCGCGTCCGCAACCGCCCCGGGCGGCAGGGCGCGGTGGTCAGTTTCGACAAGATCCTCAAGTGGAGAGAGGGCGCGCTGCTCAAGGCGTCGTGACGCGAGCCGCGCCCAGAGACTTTCGATGTCGCGACCGGCGACTTTGGTTGATCGGCCGGGAGACCTTCGGCTGACGACCCGGGACGTACCCGCTGCCTAGGCTGCGGAGCATGAAGGCGACATCGTGGGCTCGTGAGCTGTGGCGACGGCTGACCGACCCCGGGCAGTGGACCCGGCGGCGGCTGGCCGGGGAGTGCGCGCTGGCCCTAGTGCTCGCCGTCCTTTCCGCGGGCACCGAATGGCTGAGCGGGCACGGCGCCCTGCGGATGGTGGCGGTGGCGGCGGCCGTCGTGGTGCTGTCGGTGCTGCGGAGGGTGCTGCCCGGTACGGTCCTGATCACCGCGGCGGCGCTGTCCGCGGCGGCCGAGGGCGGCTGGCTGATATTGATCCTGGCCGGCTGGTCCGCGGGGCGCCGGATCCCGGGGGTGATGCGGGCGCTGGCGACGTTCTCCGCCGCCTTCGTCGTGAATATCGCGCTCGGGCTGGTGCGGGTGGAGCGGTCGGAGGTGTGGCTCGCCGCCTTCGGAGCGTTGATATTCCTGGTCTCCGTCGTGGTCCCCGGGCTCACGAGCCGTTACTGGACACAGCGCCACACCCTGCTGCAGGCGCTGCGCGAGCGCAACGCCCAATTGCTGCGCGAGCGGCAGATGATCGCCGGGCAGGCGCGGATGCGCGAGCGGCAGCGCATCGCCCAGGACATGCACGACAGCCTCGGCCATCAGTTGGCCCTCATCGCCGTGCACACGGGCGCGCTGGAGGTGGACAGGGAGCTGACCGGGCGGCAGCGGGAGGCCGTCGGGGTGCTGCGCGAGGCATCGGTGGCCGCGATGCACGAGCTGCGCGAGGTGGTCGGCATCCTCAAGGACGTCGGCACGGGCGAGGAGCGGGAGCCCGTCTCCAGGGCGGTGGCCGGCATCGAGGCGCTGGTCGAGTCGGCGGCGGCCGCCGGCGCCCGGGTCCGCTTCGAGCGCTCGGGCGAGCCGCGGCGGCTGGCCCCGACGGCCGACCACGCGGCGTACCGCGTCGCGCAGGAAGGACTGACGAACGCCTATAAGCACGCGCCGGGCGCGCCGATCACCGTCAGCCTGCGCTATGAGCCGGACGCCCTGGTCGTGGAGGTCGCGAACGGCCCGGTGCCCGCCGGGTCCCGGGACCGGTCGGCTCCGGTCAGCGGCGGTCAGGGGCTGACCGGCCTGCGGGAGCGGGCCCGGTTGGTCGGCGGGATGGTCCACGCCGGTCCGGTCGAGGACGGCTTCCGGCTCGCGGGGGTGCTTCCGTACGAGACCAAGGAGGCGGGAGAGGCGACCTTTGTCGACGGCGCCGACGACTTCCGGCAGCAGATGGGGGAGATACCGCCGGGCGACGGTGGACCGGTCATCGACTGGTCGGATCCGCGCGAGGAGTTCGAGAGCATCGTGAGCAAGAAGCGAAATGGCTGTCTGATCGGCTGCGGCGTCGCCCTGCTGGTTCTCGTGGGGCTTGTGGTGCTGGCTGTCCTGGGGGTGGGGAAAGTGATCGAGGAATCGGACAAGGCCACGATCGAGCCGAGCCTCTATGAGTCGGTGCGGGTGGGCGACAGCGAGGAGCGGGTGCGCGACCGGCTGCCGTCGGGGCAGTCCTTCATCACCTCCGGGGTGACGGACAAGCTGCCGGACGACCCGGCCGGGACGAGCTGTCTCGCCCTGCTGTCCACCGACACCTCCAGGGGGCTGAGCACGGATACCGTTTACCGCTTCTGCTTCAAGGACGGGAAACTGGCCGAGAAGCGTGAGTTCCACGTCAAGAACTGAGCGTCACGTCAAAACCGAGTGCCACATCAAGATCTGACCTCCACATCAAGATCTGAGTTCCAGGTCAAGAAGCCAAGGGAGCGGGAGACCAGGTGATCCGCGTCCTCATCGCCGACGACGAGCCGCTCATCCGGGCCGGCATCAGGATGATCCTCACCTCGGCCGACGACATCGAGGTCGTGGCGGAGGCGGCGAACGGGCGCGAGGCGGTCGAGCTGGCCCGCCGCCACCAGGTGGCGGTGGCGCTGCTCGACATCCGGATGCCGGTGATGGACGGCCTCGACGCGCTCGCCGAGATCCGGCGGTCGGCGCCGGAGATACGGGCGCTGATCCTGACCACCTTCGGCGAGCGCGAGAACGTGCTGCGGGCGCTGCGGCAGGGCGGGGCCGGCTTCCTGCTCAAGGACTCGGCCCCCGGGGAGCTGATCGGGGCGGTACGGGCGGCGGCGGCCGGCGACGCCTATCTGTCGCCCGCGGCGACCCGGCATGTCGTGGACTCGCTGGCCATCGCTCCGGAGGTCGCCCGCGGCGAGCGGGCGAGGGCGCGGGTGGCCGCCCTGAGCGAGCGTGAGCGCGAGGTGCTGGCCCTGCTCGGCGAGGGGCTGTCCAATGCCGACGCAGGCCGGCGGATCCATATGAGCGAGGCCACCGTGAAGACGTACGTCAGCCGCATCCTCGCCAAGCTGGAATGCGAGAACCGCGTGCAGGCCGCGCTGCTGGCGCGGGACGCCGGCCTGGGCGCCTGACCGGCGTGCCGGGGGCCATGACCGGCGCCATGACCGGCGATCAGGGAAGGGGCCGAGAGGTGGCCCGGCCTGCCCGTGTGGATGCCGTCCGCAGGCGTATGCGGGCATACGTCAATAACGTGGGCGATACCGGCAATCCATCCGTCTCCGGGAGAGGCCCATGCCCACGCCCGCACCCACCCGCACGCTCAAGGACAAGGTCGTCGTCATCGGAGGCGCGTCGAGGAACCTCGGCGGTCTCATCGCCAGGCACGTCGCCTCGGACGGTGCCAACGTCGTCGTCCACTACAACAGCCCCTCCTCCAAGGAGGGGGCCGAGAAGACCGCCGCCGACGTCAAGGCCGCGGGTGGCGATGCGGTCGTCCATGAGGCCGACCTGACGAAGGTGGCCGAGGTCGAGGGGCTCTTCGATGTCGCGGTCGCGGCCTTCGGCAAGGTCGACTGCATGGTGAACACGGCCGGCATGGTCATCAAGAAGCCGATGACGGAGACGTCCGAGGAAGAGTTCGACAAGATGTTCGCCGTCAACACCAAGGCGGCCTACTTCATGATGCGCGAGGCCGCCAAGCGGCTGGAGGACGGCGGGAAGATCGTCACCATCGTGACCTCGCTGCTCGCCGCCTACACCGGCCTGTACTCCGTCTACGCGGGCAGCAAGGCCCCCGTCGAGCACTTCACCCGGGCGCTCTCCAAGGAGCTGTTCGGTCGCAACATCTCCGTCAACAACATCGCGCCCGGCCCCATGGACACCGGGTTCTTCTATCCGGCGGAGACCGACGACTCGATCGCGTACCACAAGTCCTCGGCGATGAACGGCGACCTCACGAAGATCGAGGAGATCGCGCCCTATGTGAAGTTCCTGCTCACCGACGGCTGGTGGCTCAACGGCCAGACGCTCTTCATCAACGGCGGCTACACGACCCGGTGACCGCCCGCGCACCCGGTGACGATGGATAGCCGCTGTGACGACGGAGCCGCAGTGGACGGCGAAGAGCCGCGGCCCGCGCGTGGTGCGGGCCGCGGCTCTCACTTCAAGAAGCCGTGATCACCTCGATCATCAGGCGGTGATCAGCCCTTGAGCTCCGCCATCCACGTCTCGACGTCCGAGGACGTCCGCGGCAGCGCCGCGGAGAGGTTCCGGTTGCCGTCCTCGGTGACGAGGATGTCGTCCTCGATGCGGACACCGATCCCGCGGTACTCCTCGGGCACGGTCGTGTCGTCGGCCTGGAAGTACAGGCCGGGCTCGACGGTCAGCACCATGCCGGGCTCCAGGACACCGTCGACGTACGTCTCGGTACGGGCGACCGCGCAGTCGTGGACGTCCAGGCCGAGCATGTGGCCGGTGCCGTGCAGGGTCCAGCGGCGCTGGAGGCCGAGCTCCAGGACGCGCTCGACCGGGCCCTTGACCAGGCCCCACTCGACGAGCTTCTCGGCGAGCACACGCTGGGCGGCGTCGTGGAAGTCGCGGAACTTGGCGCCCGGCTTGACCGCCGCGATGCCGGCCTCCTGGGCCTCGTACACGGCGTCGTAGATCTTGCGCTGGAGGTCGGTGTACGCGCCGTTGATCGGCAGCGTGCGGGTGACGTCCGCGGTGTAGAGGGAGCGGGTCTCCACGCCGGCGTCCAGGAGCAGCAGCTCGCCGGAGCGGACCGGGCCGTCGTTGCGCACCCAGTGCAGGGTGGTGGCGTGCGGGCCGGCGGCGCAGATGGAGCCGTAGCCGATGTCGTTGCCCTCGACGCGGGCGCGCAGGAAGAACGTGCCCTCGATGTAGCGCTCCGAGGTGGCCTCGGCCTTGTCGAGGACCTTCACGACGTCCTCGAAGCCGCGGATCGTGGAGTCGACGGCCTGCTGGAGCTCGCCGATCTCGTAGGCGTCCTTCACCAGGCGCTGCTCGCTGATGAAGACGCGCAGCTCCTCGTCGTGCTCGGCGGTGACCTTGTCGGTCAGGGCCGCCTCGATCCCGGCGTCGTGGCCGCGCACGGCGCGGACCGGGCCGGTGGCCTCCGCGAGGGCGTCGGCGAGCTCGCGGACGTCCTTGGCCGGGATGCCCAGCAGCAGCTCGGCCTCGGTGAGGCTGTGGCGGCGGCCGACCCAGAGCTCGCCCTGGCCGTCGAGCCAGAACTCGCCGTTCTCGCGGTTGGAGCGCGGCAGCAGATAGATCGTCGCGTCGTGGCCCTCGGGGCCGGTCGGCTCCAGGACCAGCACGCTGTCGTGGGTCTGGTCACCGGTGAGGTACACGTACTCCGTCGAGGCCCGGAAGCTGTACTCCGTGTCGTTCGACCGGGTCTTGAGGTTCCCCGAGGGGATCACCAGGCGCTCGCCCGGGAAGCGCGCGGAGAGCTCGCCGCGGCGTCGGGCGGTCTCGGCGGCCTGGGGGATGGGCCGCAGGTCACGCAGCTCCGTGTCGGCCCAGCCGGACTTCATATTGGCGGCAAGCTCATCGGAGACGGCCGGGTAGAGGCCGTTCTTCCGCTGCTTGATCGGCTCGTCACCTTCGGGGTTCTCGGGCGCGGGCTGCTGCTCGGTCACTGCATTTCCTCCTCGGACGGGGCCGCTTTCCATCGTATGTGCGAGGAAATGCGACGGAGAAGGCTATGGATGAACAGGTGAGGCCCCAGGGGACCCCGATCAAGATCATTGGAAGTGTGCGGCGAGCAGGATGACGTCGTCGCCGCAGTCGCCGTCGTCGGCGATGTCCTCGTCGGCGTTCGGCAGGACGGTCCGCAGGACGTGCTCCACGATGGCGTCCGGGTCGTCCAGGGCGGCCCGCGGAACGCTCGCCGCCGCCCGGTGCAGCCGGGTGAAGGCCCGGTCCATCGCGTCGCCGGTGCGGTGCAGCAGCCCGTCGCTGTAGAAGAGCAGCGTCTCGCCGGAGACCGGCTCGATCTCGACGCTGGGCGCCTCCCAGCACGCGAGCATGCCGAGCGGCGCGGACAGCGACGTCTCCACGTACTCGACGCGCTGCCGGCCGATGATCAGCGGCGGGCAGTGCCCCGCACCCGCCAGGAGCACCTTGTGCGTCCGGCCGACGCCGCGCGGGTCGCCGGCCGGCTCGCAGTAGGCGAAGAGCGCGGTGGCGGCGCGCGCGGGGTCGGTCAGCCGCAGCAGGAGTTCGAGGTCGGACAGGACGGCGACCGGATCCTCGCCCTCCATGACGGCGTACGCGCGCAGGGACGCCCGCAGCCGGCCCATCGCGGCGATGGCGCTGGGCCCGGAACCCGTCACTCCGCCGACCGCGAGGCCGAACGCGCCCTCGGGCAGCGGCAGCGCGTCGTACCAGCCGCCCCCGCCCTGCCGCCCGCTGCGGTGGCGTACGGCCAGGCGGACCCCGCCGATCCGGGGCAGCCGGCTGGGGAGCAGCTCCTCGCGAAGGGTGGCGACGGCGCCGCGGGCCTCGGCCAGTTCGAGATGGCGGGCGAGGTGTTCGGTGGCGTAGTCGCGGTAGAGGCCGACGAGGTGGCGCTGCCGCTCGGTGGGCTCGGCCGGCTCGTCGTAGAGCCAGATGGCCGCACCGAGCCGGCCCGCGCCCTCCGACTCCAGCGGTACGGCGTAGCTGGCGCCGTAACCGAGGCGGGCCGCGACCTCGCGGTGGCGCGGGGCGAGCTCCTCGTCGGCGGCGATGTCGGGGTGCGCGGTGCCGGTGCGGGCCCCGACGGGCGGCAGGTCGTCGAAGAGCCGGCCGTACGGGCCGAAGGGCCCGGAGCCGAAGGTCTCACCGGAGTCGTAGGCGTCGTCCGGGCCGAAGGGGGGCCCTGCCCCGTGGAGGCCCGGGCCGCGGGTGTCACCGCGGCCGTGGGCGTCGGCCGGCACGGGCGTCCCGTGCGGCTCGTACGCCTCGTGCGGCTTGCGCGGTTCGTACGTGTCGTGGGGTTTGAGCGGCTTGCGCGGCTTGTGTGTTCCGGGCGCACCGGCCGGTTCCGGGCCGCGCGGGATGGTCTCGATGTGGCCGAGGTCGGCGCGGTCGAGGCCGAGGCCGACGGTGGTGGGGTGCTCGTGCCCGGGGCCTTCGGTCGGGTGCAGGGTGACCAGGCCGCGGCGGGCGCCGACGAGGGACGCCCCGGCGCGCAGCATCTCGTGCAGGGCGGCGTGGAGGGTCGCGGTCCGGGCGAGCCGCTCGGTCAGCTCCTGGACCGTGGTGAGGTCCGAGATCCAGCCCGCGAGGCGGTCCTGTACGAGGGCGTTCGGCGCGGGGATCCGGAGGCCGGCCGGGGTGGAGCGTCCGGCTCCGGCGGACCCGGCCGGTCCGGGCGAGCCGGTGGCCCCGGTGGCGGTGGGGGAGGTGGGGCCGTTGGGACCAGGGGCGGTCGGGGTGCCGGCGGGGGTCGGAGTGTGGGAGGGCGCGGGGAGGGGAGGATTGATTCCGGCCACTTTCGGCAGGTGTGGCGTGGTCATGATCGACTGCCCTGGCAGGGCCGCGTGGCGGCGCAGGGGGCAGCGGTCCGGGCAGGTGCCCGCCGCTTCCTGTCGAGCCCGCGCGACCAGCTGATCAGCCTGTACTTTCGCATCAATAGCATCGCAAACCCCCTGTCGTGTTGCGTGCTATCAGTGCTCCACATGTACACGCCTGGACAATGTGATGTCCAGCACTGCGCCAGTGGGATTGATGGTGTCTATGGGGTTTCAAACTTGGCCGGAAAATGGTCCCGCGCCTCCGGGTCCGCGATCGACTGGCGTCGCTCGACAGCGCGTCATATCCACCCCGGTGGGTACGTACTCGGTGAAGGGCAGGGGCAGTTGGGGCCGCCCCGGAACCCGGCGGCGGACCCGAGCGTCTTTACCGGCAACAGCCGCGCCCACCCCCCGAGGGCGTGGGGCGACCCGTGCCGCAGGCGAGGGGCGCACAGGCTCAGCACGAAGCGCCATACGCGCGCCACCCCCCGCCATGTTTCACGCTCGGCCCGTGGCGTGATGCGCTGCGTTGTACATGCAGTGGTGTACATGCGGTGACGTTGACCCATGTGGTGTGCCGGCCTCGAAAGAGCCACGGCGTGTTGAGCAGCGCGCGATGTCGAGCTCGTAGTGCCATGTAGTCCGGACGTGGTTCGGACGCAGCCCGACGCAGTGCATGGCGATGCCATGCGGATCCATGCAGATCGACGCAGTTCCACGTAGTTCATCGGTTCACGCAGTTCACGTAGTTCCGGTCACGTAGTTCCAGGCAGTTCCCGCAGTTCCTGCGAAGAGTCATGCAGTGCGATACGACCCTTGTCTCCGACAAGGGCCCCAACTTCGGCGTTTACGGAAAGGAACGAGCGCTCATGCGCGAGATCCTCGGAAGGCGACGCAAGCTCTCGCTTCGGCGAGCCGGTCCGTCCGCGGCACTCACCGCGGCCCTGACCTATGCCACGGAGTGGCAATGGCCCGTACTCCCCGGTGTGGGTCTGCGGTCCGACGGCGGCCGCGAGACCGAATGCGCCTGCCCGCACCCCGACTGCGCGGCCCCCGGTGCCCACCCCTTCGACCCGGGCCTGCTGGCGGCGACCACGGACACCCGGATGGTCCAGTGGTGGTGGACCAACCGCCCCGAGGCGCCCGTCGTGCTCGCCACGGGCGGCCGGGCGCCCTGCGCGGTGAGCCTGCCGGCCGTGGCCGGTGCGCGCGCCCTGGCGTCCTTCGACCGGGCGGGCGTACGCCTCGGCCCGGTGGTCGCCACCCCCACCCGGTGGGCCCTTCTGGTGGCCCCGTACTCCCTCGAAGTCCTCGGCGAACTGCTCCACAGCCAGGACTGGGTGCCCGGTTCGCTGCGCTTCCACGGGGAGGGCGGCTATGTGGCACTGCCACCGTCGCCCACGGGGGCCGGCCGGGTGCGCTGGGAGCGGGCACCGCAGCAGCCGGGCGGTCCGGCCGCCGGTGCGGCTCGCACGGTCCGGGCCTCGCGCTCCGGCCGGACGCCGTCGGCGGAGCGGGGGGGCGCCGCCGCTCCGCCGTGGCTGCCGGACATCGCCACGGTGGTCGACGTCCTCGTCGAGGAGAGCGCGGGCACGGGCACGGCGGGCGGCGGCAGCAGGCTCGCGTACTGAGCGGTTGACGGGCGCGGCGGAGCCGACGGGCCGCGGCCGGCGCGAGGAACGGCGCCCCTGAGGGGGCTGCCTGTGCGAGCACACGAGAGCGCGTACGGACGGGAGACGCACGCGCTCTCACTCGTACGGGTGTAAGCCGTTCCGAGAACTGTGGGAAACCACCGCGCGGCCCCCCGGTGGGCCCCGTCCTGCCCGCTATGTTCGGGTGAGGGCCTGCGCCGGATCCCGCTGCCGGGCGCCTTTCGGTCCGGGCGGGGCGTATTCGACGGCGTCCCCGCGCTTCAGCGTTCGCGGCGAGTTGCAGGTGGTCCCATGGATCGTGCGTCCGGTGTGCCCGGTGTGCCCAGTGCGTCTCAGCAGCGTGCGGCGAATCTTCGGATGGTGGCTCTGGCGAGCGTGGTCGCCCTCGCCGTCGTGCTGCCGCTGGCGGCGGCGACGGCCGGCCCCGCGGGGCTGATGAGTCCGGAAAAGAGCGGCGAACGGGCCCGGGGCGAGGGTCGGTCCGCTCCGCGGGGGCCGGATCGTGACGGTGCCCGGGGCGACGGCGCGAGGAAGGGCGAGCGGTACGGGGCCGCGGCGCAGCTTCCGGGGGCCGGGGCGGTCGCCGACGCCTCGGACGGCCCGGGACTGTCGACGGATCCTTCGGACACTTCGGTCGGTCTGGGCGGCCCTGGCGCCGGTTCCACGCGCTGCGGCCCCGAAGTCTCCTCGCCGGAAGGGCTGGAGGCCCAGACGTGCGTCCTGGAGCGCGGCCCCGACACCTGGGGCCGGACGTACTACCGCAACGCCTCAGGCGGGCCGCTGGCGGCCGTGCTGACCCTGATGGGCCCCGACGGCCGGACGGTCGAGGTGCGGTGCCAGGCGGGGGCCTCCGGCGACCCGGGCGGCTGCGAGACGCCGCACCGGCCGACGGTGCGGGACGAGGGTGCGTACGCGGCGGTGGCGGAGTTCGCCTCGCCCGAGGGGAAGATGCTGCTCAGATCCGGCAGCAACTCACCTGACGACCGGATGGATTAGGGCGCGGGCCGGAGAGCGGAGGACCGGGCCGGGCAGGGGGTCTGCCGGCGGAGGGTGCGGGCCCGGCGAGGGGATCGGTGGTCCGCGGGCCGCGTCGGCGGCGCCGGGCGCGTATCCGGGCCGCGTGTCCAGGCCGCATGTATCCGGGCGGCGTGTCCAGGCAGCGTGTCCAGGCATGGAAACGCCCGGTCGCTGGCGACGGGGGATGCACCAGCGACCGGGCTTCTAGAACCGTAACAAGAGATCGGCCGTTCGCAAATTCGATCGCGGATTTCCGGACGCGGATTTCCGGTCTTTCAGCGGGAGTTGTGACAGGAGTCACGTGAATGAAGCCCCTGGAAGCCCGGAATCTTTCGCTCCGCTATTGGATCACCGGTCTTCGCGGCTTCTCCGCCGCCTCTTCGCGGTCTCTCCATCGGCTCTTCGCCGACTCTCCGGCGATCAATGGCCGTTCAACTGTGGTTCGACTGTCGATCGGACGGTGGGCCGGATCTCGTATGTTCCGCGAGATCGAATACCGGTTCCGCCACCGGTTTTCATCGCCGGTTTGCGATACCGGTTCCACTACCGGTTTCGGCCGTCAGTTCAGGGTGACCTGACGGCTGGTGAGGCCGCCGCGCGCCCGTCGCTCCTCGGCCGTCAGCGGCGCGTCGTCCGCGAGCGCGACCGCCAGCCGCTCCGCGAAGACCGCGGCCGCCTTCTCGACGTCCTCGGCCCGCATCGCGCTCGGCAGGTCCCAGACCGGCACGGTCAGCCCGTGCGCGCGGAACGAGCCGACCAGGCGGGTGTCCTCGCCGAGCGAGGTCGCGCCCGCGACCTGCAGCCGGGCCAGGGCGTCCAGGAGCCGCTCCTCCGGGTGGGTCATGACCCAGCGCAGGTGGTTCTTCTCCGGGGTCTCGCACCAGTACGCGGCGTCGACGCCCGACAGCCGGACCGTCGGGATCGCGGCGGCGTTGGCGCGGTCCAGCGAGGCGGCGACCTCGCCGGTCGCGTTCTCGGCGTTCTCGACCCAGAACTCGAAGCCCGTGTGGACGGCCGGCTCGAAAGGGCTCTCCAGGTCGAGCAGGTCCTGAAGCCGCGGGCCGTCGGTGCCGACGCGCGTGGCGGCGACCGGCGTGCCGGGCTCGGCGACCAGGGCGCGCTGGAGCGTGTCCGCGAGATCGCGGCTGAGGTCGCCGGAGGCGGTGTCGTTCTGAAGGCCCAGCAGCACCGCGCCGTTGTCGCGGCGCAGGGCGGGCCAGGCCATGGGCAGCACGGTGGCCAGCGTCACGGACGGCACGCCCTCGGGCAGCCCGTCCTTGAGGGTGAGTTCCACGGTCGCGGCGGGCACGAGCTCGCGCAGCGCGACCCAGTCGGCCTCGCCGGGCAGCCCCTCGAACGGCCGCTGGACGAGCTCGGCGACCGCGTGCGCGGCCTCCCTGCCGTGGCAGGCCTTGTAGCGGCGACCCGACCCACAGGGGCAGGGCTCGCGTGCGCCGACGACCGGGATGGGGCCGTCGACGGCCTGCGGCGTGGCGGCCTTGGTCTGGGGGCGGCGCTTCTTGGCCATGGCGTGCGTGTCTCCCGATCGTGCGGTACGCGGCGGCACCCGCGGTCTGCGGTGTCCGCGGCTCGGATGCCTGGGTCGTGCGACGGAGGCGATCCGTCGACGGCGCGAGCCTAGCGTCCGCCGTGCCGCCCGGACGGGTACGCGCGGGCTGGACGAGGCGGATCGGGATCGGGGCGAGTCGGGATGAGGAGGGAGCGGGTCGGGCCCGGGGGCGGGATTGCGGTTCCGGTTCGGCTTCCGCTTGGGCTTCGTCCGCTGCTTCGGTCCGGGACCTGTCCGGCCGGTGGTGGTGGGGTGCCGCGTCGGGGGAGCGCTGTGCGCGCTCCGGTCGCGGGGCCCACCGGCCGTACGCCACTTCGTACCGCTGCCGTATCGCTGCCGTACCGCTGTCGTGCCACGCCGTCGTGGCACGTGGGCGCCGATGTGCGCGCTGCCCGGTGCTGTGTGATGTGCCGCGGGTCTACGCGCGTCGCGCCGCCGTTACGCCAGCTCGTCGATTTCGCCGAATGCCATCTCCGGGACGAGAGCGACGCGCGTAGCGAAACTGCCGCGCGCCGACAGGGCGGCCCAGACGGTCACCTCGCCGGATGCGTCCCGTACGCCCCAGTCCTGGGAGAGAGCGCTGATGATGTTCAGGCCGCGGCCCCCGCGCGCGGTCACCGAAGGTGTGGCCGGAAGTGGCCGGGTCGGGCCGCCCCCGTCCGTGACCTCGACCGTGAGCCGGCCGTGCTGGTCCACGCGCCAAGCCGCACGTATTCCCCCGTCCTTCTCCCCGTTTCTGTCGCCGTTCTCCGGGCTCAGCGGGCGTCCGTGCCGGTACGCGTTGCTGAGCAATTCCGAAAGGATCAATACGGCGTCGTCGATGACCGAATCCGATACCCCACTGATGCGCAGGTCCTCACGCATCCGGTGTCTTGCCTGGCCCACACCGGTCGGACCATGGGGTACGGCCATGATCGACGACGTGGGCACCTCCTGTGCCACCACCAACGCCACCCCCGAGACCTCCTTTGCCCCACGTCAGGGGATGGATGCCCCAATGGACTGGACCGGAAACCGGCCATCCACGCCCCGGTGATGCACTCGCACGGCTCGAACACGTACCGAACGCGCCGGAGCACTCCTTGTAATGGAGCTACGATCGCCCGAGTTGGGAAAGGACCTGCTTGGGTCGGTTTGTGATCACTGCGTCCACTCCGATGCGCGCGCAGAGTTCGACATCGACCGGATCGTTCACGGTCCAGACGTGCGCCTGGTTCCCCGCGCGGTGCAGCCGGGCCACGTAGGCCGGGTCCTTGCGGAGGATCCGGATGCTCGGCCCGGCGATGCGTACGCCCTCGGGAAGCCGGCCGTCGCGGTGGCGCGGTGAGAGGAACTGCATCAGATAGACGGTCGGAATGGCGGGCGCGCCGACGTGGACGCGGTGCAGGGAGCGGGCCGAAAAGCTCATCACCCGCACCTTCGAGGGCTCACCGGCGGGCGGGTCGGCGAGGCCGAAGCGGCCGAGGAGCTCCAGCAGCCGCGCCTCGACCTGGCCCGCCCAGCGGGTCGGGTGCTTGGTCTCGATGGCCAGCTCGACGCGGCGGCCGGCGTCGGCGACGAGCTCGAGGAGGCGCTCCAAGGTGAGGACCGAGGTGGCGTCGAGGTCGGGGGCCTCCTGGAGATCGGGCGCCTCCCTGTCGGTGGCCGCGCCCTTCCAGGAGCCGAAGTCGAGGGCCGCGAGATCGGCCAGTTCGAGGGAGGAGACGGCGCCGCGGCCGTTGGAGGTGCGGTTGACGCGACGGTCGTGCACGCAGACGAGATGCCCGTCGGCGGTGAGGCGCACATCGCACTCCAGCGCGTCGGCACCGTCCTCGATCGCCCGGCGGTAGGCGGCGAGGGTGTGCTCCGGGGCGTCCTCGGAGGCCCCGCGGTGGGCGATGACGGCGAGCTGGTGGCGCTCGGGGTTGTTGTCCCGGGCCGGGTGCGCATTGGTCACCGCGTTATGGTGCCACCGCCCGACACTCTCGCGCATGCGCGCCCCTTTGCCTGGATTGCCGGGGATAAGGGTCTGTGCCCGCGTGCACAGGCTCCGCTTACGGTGGTCTGACGCGCCATGGGAAATGCTGGCAGTGGGCAACGGACTTTTGCACAGGCCCATGGGCATGTAGGCATGTAGGCACGGACGCGCAGGCATGGGCGTCGGGAGAAGCCGGGGCGTGCGTCCTGGCGGGCGCCTGGGCGGGGGTCCGGGCATACAGGCCACCTGGCCGACGTCGCGAACGAAACTGATGTGCACCCTGTGATGCACGTGATGAGGAGAGAACTGTGAGCACCGAGAACGAGGGCGCCGCCGTTCCGACCGGGCCCGGTCCGCGTACGGAGGCCCCGACGTCGGCCGCCGAGCCGGAGCGCCCCGTTCCGCCCGTACCGCCGCTGCCGAGCGCGCCGCCGACGGCGACCGCGCCCGCGCCTGCCGCCGAGGAGGCGGGGGAGCCGCCGGTCGAGGACCGTACGGCGCAGCTGCCGAGCGTCGATGGCGGCGCGGACGCTTCGGGCGCTGCCGGCGCTCCGGGTGCCTCCGAGGCCGCCACCGCGCCGCAGCAGCCCGCGTACGCGCAGGTCGGCGCGGCGGGGCAGCACGGCGGTGGCACGCACGGCGGTTGGTACGGCGCGGGGGCCGCGGGTCAGCACCAGCAGCCGCCGCAGCCGCAGCCGTACGGTGGGGCGGCCGGCGGCGGTCCCACCGGGCCCCAAGGCGCCTGGGGCGCGGTCCCCGTCCCGCCGGCGCGCAAGCGCGGGGGCGGCCTCGTCGCGGCGGCCCTGGTCGCGGCGCTCGTCGCGGGCGGCGTCGGCGGCGGCGTCGGCTATTGGGTCGCGGACCGCAATGGCAGTGACTCCTCCACGACCGTCTCCTCCTCCGGCGACCCCAAGCTGGAGAGCCGGACGCCGGGTTCGGTCGCGGACATCGCGAACAAGGCGCTGCCGAGCGTCGTCACCATCGAGGCGCAGAGCGGCGGCGGCGAGGGCGGCACGGGCACCGGCTTCGTCTACGACAAGCAGGGCCACATCCTGACCAACAACCACGTCGTCGCCTCGGCCGCGCAGGGCGGCGGCAAGCTCACGGCGACGTTCTCCAACGGCAAGCAGTACGACGCCGAGGTCGTCGGCCGCGCGCAGGGCTACGACGTCGCCGTCATCAAGCTGAAGGACGCCAGCGGCGCCAAGCTCAACCCGCTGCCGCTCGGTGACTCCGACCGGGCGGCGGTGGGCGACGCGACGGTCGCCATCGGCGCTCCCTTCGGCCTGTCCGGCACGGTCACCACGGGCATCGTCAGCGCCAAGAAGCGCCCGGTGGCCTCCAGCGACGGCGGCGGCAGTGGAAACGCGTCGTACATGAGCGCGCTCCAGACGGACGCGTCCATCAACCCGGGCAACTCCGGCGGCCCGCTGCTCAACGCCCAGGGCGCGGTCATCGGCATCAACTCCGCCATCCAGTCCGCGAACAACTCCGGCGGCTTCGGCGGCGGGCAGCAGCAGGCCGGCAGCATCGGCCTCGGCTTCGCGATCCCGATCAACCAGGCGAAGAACGTCGCCGACCAGCTGATCAAGGACCGTACGCCGATCTACCCGGTCATCTCCGCCACGGTGAACATGAAGGACTCCGGCAACGGCGCCAAGATCGCCCCCTCCGGCGCCAACAACTCCCCGGCCGTCAGCCCCGGTGGCCCCGCCGACAAGGCCGGCCTGAAGCCGGGCGACGTCATCACCAAGCTCGACGACACCGCCATCGACAGCGGCCCCACCCTCATCAGCGAGATCTGGACCCACCGCCCGGGCGACAAGGTGACGGTCACCTACACCCGCGACGGCAAGCAGTCCACGACGGAGATCACCTTGGGCGAACGCAAGGGCGACAGCTGAGGCGATAGGCTGACCCCCGTGTCGCCCCCGGGCGACGCGGGGAGGCTTGCCCGAGCGGCCTAAGGGAACGGTCTTGAAAACCGTCGTGGCAGCGATGTCACCGAGGGTTCAAATCCCTCAGCCTCCGCCGAAGTCAGCGAATGCGCTGACCACAAGGGGTGTCTCTCAGCGAGAGACACCCCTTCAGTCATTCTTCTGTCTCACCCCCGACCCGCTCGTAGCCCGCCGGTGACCAGGGTGTGCGGGCCATGCACGGGCCAAGGGTCGACCCTCACTCGTCTCCGTCGAGCGCCTGGTCGATGAGCTTGGTTCGCCCTCTCCTGCACGCCGCGCAGAATCGTGGCGTAGAACCGGCAGAGGACCGCGAGGCTGTGCCCCGCCCGGCGCGCCACCTCGGCCGGGTCGACCCCCGCAGCCGGTCATTGGGGTGGTTCAGCGCACGCTCCATGCGCTCACAACGGACAGCGGTACCCGGAAGAACTGCCCCAGCGCGGTGGGCAGGCTGCTGGCGCCGGAGATCAATTGGCAGCTCTGGAGGTGGAGGAACGCCGGCGGGTACGCCAGGGGCTCTGCCGCCTCGCGGCGCACCGGCACTGGGCAGCGCACGTCGCCGGCCGACTCTGGTGGCTGAGTGGCGGATCTCGGACCCTGCCTGGCATGCCTTCTTCGTCCGGACCCAGGTGAGCCGCGTCTTTCAGATCCGGATGCGCCTGGTCCCGGCGCTCCGCGAGGTCCGCACCATCGACCACCAATGGGAGGTCATCTGGGTCGAGGGCAGGCCCAGGCTGGCGGTGTCAGCCGAATACCAACGTGGACAGGTGAGGACGATTTCCCGGGGCCGGACGGTCGTGCGGGGCGCCGACGGCGGCGTGGAGACGACGGAGACGTTCCGCTTCGACAGCGCGGAGATGAAGGACCCCGTGCGAGACGCGGTCCTTGGAGCAGGATGGACATGGCGCGGAGTCGTGTTCGGCAAGCTGTGACCGGCTTGCGGGACTGTTCCGGACTCCCAGTGATTGCGCCTCGGCCCGGCTGCTGGGCAGTGACGCCGCATGGCTACCATTTCGCGGCGCCGACAGGCCCCTCAAGCGACGGTGCCGTGGAGGGTGTAGCGCTTTCCGCCGATGCCGCGTACTCCCGGCATGTCGTGGGTGAGCTGGGTCGCCGCCTTCGCGGTCGGGCCGGTGAGGAAGGTTTCGTGGGCGTCGTCGTCGGTGAACTCCGCGTAGTTCAGGGCGCGGCTGCCGTCGAGGCTGTAGTGGAAGTGGGCCGCGAACAGTCCCGGCACGCCCGCTGCCAGCGGGCCGTCGAGCAGCGCGTCGATGATGGCGCGCTGGGCGTCACGGCCGTCGACGTCGAAGGTCGGCGCGACGATGCGGGTGGGGGTGCCGGCGGTGTCGTAGAGGTTGCTGCGGTACAGCTCGAACGGGATGGGGGCGCTGCGCTCGATGTCCGTGCCGTCCTTGCCGAGGCCGCGCAGGGGTGTCGGCCGCTGGTACATGCGGCCGGTGGCCCGGTAGGCCTCCAGGTCCGTCCACTGTTCGTAGGTCCATACGTTCTCGCCGCAGACGCTGACGTAGCAGGTCTGCGAAAGGAGACCGGCCGGGCGGCTCGCTGCCGACCACTCGGCGACGATCGCGTCGGCCACCGCGCGCTGGATGTCCCGCGCACCCACGTAGAGCGGGCTGACCAGCGCCAGCCGGGAGTCGGGGCGGTCGACGTCGGGGAAGACGGCTGCGGTCATGACGCTCTCCTTCTGGGATGCGGTGATGTCCTTCAGTATGCGGCTCAGCGCTTGTTCCAGGTTTCGGTGTCAGGTGCGAAGAAGTCCCGCAATTGCGGGACGAACGCTCCCGAGCGGACAGCCGAGTTGACCAGTTCGTGGACGAGTCCGGCCAGTCTCTCGACAGCGGAATCGCCCAGGAACGCGTACGGTGCCCGGTCGAGGCGATCGGTCTCGCGCTCGATTTCTTCCCGCAGGGCGGTGCCACGGGCGGTGAGCGCGCCTTCGCCGTCCACCAGGCCGCGCGCCAGCAGCCTTTCCCGCGCGGCCGCCCATTCGTCCTCGGTCCACCCGCGATTGGCCATGACGCTCGCTTTCGCCATGCCGCGTTCGCTCGCGCAGTCGACGACGAGCGCATCGACGCCCGTCAGCTCGAAATGGCCGAGTACCGTGTGGTGGCCGTCGCCCCGGTGTTCGCGGAGCAGGGTCGCCGCGTGCCACAGCGCGAGGTGCGGCTCGTCGGGCCGGTCGAGGGCGGTGTTGGCCGCGTACAGCGGGCGTCCGGCCTCGGAACCCGCTCCGGCCGCCGCCGCGGCGAGTTTCGCCGCCTCCGCCAATGACTCCGACCCGATGACATCGGCGCCGAGCAGCCGTTCCAGCACCGTGCCGGCGGTTTCCTGCCGTGCGGCCAGCACCTGCTCGGGTGAGACCAGGTCCCAGAGCGCGGGCAGGCGCTCCGCGATGTGGGCGGGGGCGAACGTGTTGAGAGCCGCGGTCACGACGGGCGCGTTCACCGCGCCGAGCGGTGATGTGCGGCCCGCGAGGTAGACGCTCTGCGGATCGTTGAGGCCGGATTTCGCGAGTTCGTTCCCCAAGTCGGCGGTGAAGTAGGGGATCGAATGGAGCGCGTTGATCGCCTGCGCACAACGTCGCGCGTAGGAAAGAGCACCGGTCGGCGTCGCAGCAGTCATGACATCCTCAAGAACGTCGGGGAGCGGGCCCGGAATCGGGGAATCGGGGAACTCCGCAATTCGAGGGAGGCGGCAACCAGCCTCATGGGCGCCACCGTCCGCGGCAAGGAAGTTGACCAAAGGGTGACGCGCGCTGACGCAAACTTGTCGGCCGTGCTGTGCCCGTCGCCCCTTCATACGGATCCAGCCGCCCCTCCATACGGATTTATATGGACCAGGTCGCCGCGCGGGTCGCTCGTGGTGAGCTCACCGGGTCCCGGAACCGGGAGAGGGCTGCCGCATGGGACCGGTACGTCCGGTACCACGCGGGCTGACCGGCGCTCCGGCCCTTTCCCGCCAGGTCCCAGCCGTTCCTCGGACATGTTCGCGGGGTTGGCCGGAATTCGGCCGGAACGGTTCTTCGCTTGGGGCTGCTGGGATCTGAGCTGCCTGAGGAAGCCCCTGGGGGCGTCGGGTGCGGGGTTGAGGGTGAGGTGGGGGTTTATTCGAGAGTGGTCATGCTTGCGAGGGAATAGGAAGAGACAGGTGGTTCGGTGGGGATTCGGTGGGCAATTCTTGAATCGCGACGTCGGCACGGTCGCCGGGCGGTAGGCCAACCCTCCGGCAGTAGGCAGTAGTTCGGTTTCTGTTCTGGAGGAAATTACATGGCACGCACCCGCACTGCTCGCGTCCTGGCTGCTGTCGCCGCATTGCCCATGGCGGCTCTGCTGTTCTCCGGTGTGGCCTCGGCCGATGACGGGAATGGCAACCAGATCGCCAACCGTGGGGCCAATGCCGCTGCCGCCGCCATCGTCGGGAGCGGCGTAGGGGGTACGAACCACGGCGCCTCCACCACCGGCCAGCAGCAGGCCGTGGGCACAGGAGCCTCGAACCAGAACAATACGGCGAGCGTCGTCGGTGCCGACGACACCTGGATCCGTCAGGAGAACGTGACGATCAACTTCTCCGACTGGGGCTAGGGCCGGCCCGGCGGGGCAGTGATACGCGACTGGTGGAATGGGTCTGGTGATGGTGCGCGGCGGCACTCCGGTGTCGCCGCGCAGCCATGTCCGGACACGGACACCCCCCCCCGGCCCCCACCCCCACGGTCGGCCGTCGCAACCCGCACCGACCCTTGACATCAGCTCCTAATCTGACGGACAGTCAGTTTTCGTGAGCCCGAGCGACGATTTTCGCGACGACCTCCACCCCCGGCTCAAAGCCTTCGAAGGCCGGCTCGCCGCCGTGTCCGGCCGGGCCAAGGATCCCGTCAATTCGCCGATGATCAGGCACTGGTGCGAGGCCATGGGCGACATGAACCCCGCCTACACCGGCCCCGACGCCATCGCCCCGCCCACCATGCTCCAGGCATGGCTCATGGGCGGACTCTCCGGGCGGGAACGCTCCGCTGCCTACGGGCAGCTGTTCGAGTTGCTCCACCGTGCCGGGTACACCGCCACCGTCGCCACCGACTGCGAGCAGGAGTACCCGCGCCCCCTCCGCCCCGGTGACCTCCCCACCTTCGACACCGTCATCGAGACCGTGTCGCCGCGCAAGACCACCAAGCTCGGCGTCGGGCACTTCGTCACTACACGGACGGAGGTCCGGGTGGAGGGCCGCCTCGTCGGTACGCACCGCTTCCGCATCCTCAAATACGCGCCCAAGTCCCGCCCATCCCAGGAGCCCCTGCCCACCCAGCAGGACCCCCGCCCCTCCGATCACCCCCGCCCCGTCGTCAACCGCGACAACGCCGCCTTCTGGGACGGAGTGGCCGCGCACAAGCTGCTCGTACAGCGCTGCGACGCCTGCGCCACGCTCCGTTTCCCCTGGCTGCCGGGGTGCGGCCGGTGCGGGTCGCCGCGGTGGAGCACCGTCGAGGCGTCCGGTGCCGGGACCGTCTACTCGTACGTGGTCGTGCACCACCCGCCCGTCCCCGCCTTCGCCCCTCCCTACGCCGTCGGCCTGATCGAACTCGCCGAGGGCGTACGGATGATCGCCAACATCACCGGCGCCGCCCCCGAGCGCATACGGATAGGGATGCCGGTCGAGCTGGAGTTCATACGGGTGGACGCGGAACTGGAACTTCCCGTATTCCGGGCGCTCCCGGACGGAGCGGAGGCATGAAGGCCGGTGACGAACTGCCTGCGCTGACCATCCCGGTCACTCGTACGCTCGTCGTCGCGGGCGCCATCGCCTCCCGCGACTTCCAGGACGTCCACCACGACGCAGAAGCGGCCCGCGCGAAGGGCTCTCCTGACATCTTCATGAACATCCTCACCACCAATGGTCTGGTGGGCAGGTACATCACTGACTATTTCGGCCCAGAATCCATGCTTCTGAGCGTTTCGATACGGCTGGGCGTGCCCAACTATCCAGGCGATGTCCTGACGCTGACCGGAAGGATCGTCTCCGTGAGCGATCACGCCCACGACGCCCCCGCCGGAGCCGGCTCCGGACCAGAGCGTGGACCGAAGCCTGGACCCAAGCACGGACCCCGGCACCGACTCGCCCCCGGCTCCGGTCCCACAGGGCGAGCCGAAGTCGCCGTCATCGGCACGAACCGGCTCGGCCGCCACGTCACCGGCTCGGTCACCATCGCCATCCCCACCGCCCCCACCACTCCTGCCGCCGTCGGTCCCACCGAATGAGCGCCCGCCGCCCCGACACCCTCGGTGGCACCGCGGCCGTCGTCGGCATCGGGGCGACGGAGTTCTCCAAGGACTCCGGGCGCAGTGAGCTGGCCCTGGCCGCCGAGGCCGTACGGGCCGCCCTCGCGGACGCCGGGCTCGCGCCCTCCGACGTCGACGGCATGGTCACCTTCACCATGGACACCAGCCCTGAGATCACCGTCGCCCAGGCGGCCGGCATCGGTGAGCTGACCTTCTTCTCCCGCGTCCATTACGGCGGCGGCGCCGCCTGTGCCACCGTGCAGCAGGCCGCTCTCGCCGTGGCGAGCGGCGTCGCCGAGGTCGTCGTCTGCTACCGCGCCTTCAACGAGCGCTCCGGCCGCCGCTTCGGCGCCGGTGTGCGCCGGCGCGAGCCGTCCGCCGAGGGCGTGGCGCTCGGCTGGGCGCTGCCTTTCGGGTTGCTCACGCCCGCGTCCTGGGTCGCCATGGCCGCCCGCCGCTACCTCCACACGTACGGCCTGACGCCCGAGGTCTTCGGGCACGTCGCCGTCACCGACCGCCGGCACGCCGCGGTCAACCCGGCCGCGTACTTCCACGGCAGGCCGATCACCCTCGCCGATCACGCGGCGTCCCGCTGGATAGCCGAGCCGCTGCGGCTGCTCGACTGCTGCCAGGAGACCGACGGCGGGCAGGCGCTCGTCGTCACCTCGCTCGACCGGGCCCGTACGCTCCCGCATCCGCCGGCCGTGATCGTCGCCGCCGCTCAGGGCGCGGGGCGGGCGCAGGAGCAGATGACCAGCTTCTACCGGGACGATCTGACCGGCCTGCCCGAGATGGGGGTGGTCGCCCGGCAGCTGTGGCGTTCCAGCGGCCTGGCCCCGGGGGACGTCGACGTGGCGATCCTCTACGACCACTTCACGCCCTTCGTGCTGATGCAACTGGAGGAGTTCGGTTTCTGCGCACCGGGTGAGGGCGGGGGGTTCGTCGCCGCGGACGCGCTGCCGCTGAACACCCATGGCGGCCAGCTCGGCGAGGCGTATCTGCACGGCATGAACGGCATCGCCGAGGCGGTGCGGCAGGTGCGCGGCACCTCCGTCAACCAGGTCCCCGGCGCGGCGCTGGTCCTGGTGACGGCGGGCACCGGAGTTCCCACGTCCGGGCTGCTTCTCGGGGCAGACGGATGAACCGAGGGCGTGTCAGCGGAGGCTGAAGGTCAGGGGAGCCGTTCACTCGGCGTATGGACCGACGAAGGAAGATCATCGGATATTTCGTCGCCCTGATGGTCGCTGCGGCCCAGCTGACCACCGGGACGCCGGCCGCGACGGCGAAGGACGGGGACCCCAGGGACGACGGCGCCTCCGTGTTCAAGGGGTGGGGCTTCGACACCTGCCAGGCGCCCCCGCTGTCCACCATGCGCGCCTGGAAGGAGTCGGACTACCGCGCCGTCGGCGTCTACTTCGCCGGCCGGGCCCGCGCCTGCCCCAATCAGCACCATCTCAGTGCCACGTGGCTGACCAGCGTCCGCTCCCTCGGCTGGCGCGTCCTGCCGATCTACGTCGGCTCGCAGTCGCCCTGCGTCACCGCGGACAACAAGAAGGGCTTCCTGATCGAGGACGACGACCCCTACGGGCAGGGCCAGGACGAGGGCCGGGAGGCCGTGAACCGGGCCGCCGCGATGGGCATCGCCTCCCACAGCCCGCTCTACCTCGACATGGAGGCGTACGACCAGAGCGACGCCGACTGCACCCGTACGACCCTGAACTTCATCCGCGGCTGGAGCTCGACCGTACGCCGCCAGGGCTATCTGGCCGGCTTCTACAGCAGCGCGAGCTCCGGCGTGCGCCACATGGAGCGCGCCCGGCGGTCGGGCACGTCGAGCCTGCCCGACGTGCTGTGGTTCGCCCGCTGGAACGTCGAGCCCTCCACCGACGACGAGCCGTCGCTCGCCCGTACGGCCTGGCAGCCGCACCGCCGCATCCACCAGTACCGCGGCAATGTCACCGAGTCCCACGGCGGGGAGCGGCTGACGATCGACCGCAACCTCGTCGACGCGCCCGTGGCGATCATCGACTGAGGTCGCCGGGGGCCTGCCGGGGCGCCCCGGCAGGCCCCCTGGCCAGTGCCGCCGCCCCGACGGGCCCCTGAGCACCCTCCCCCTTCAGGAGGTGGGGACAGCCTCATCTGTACGACCTGAGGGGGACCGCTCTTCGGCACCTGCGGCCGATCCGCGAGGCAGGGGGGCGCTCCTAGCGTTAAGGGCATGACAGCAACCACGACGCCTGTGTGCACCAGCGCATCCACCGCCGTGTACCCGTCGTTCTCCTCGTACGTACGGGCACGCGGCCCGGTGCTCCAGCGCACCGCCCGCTCGCTGACCTCGAACCCGTGCGATGCCGAGGATCTGCTGCAGACGGCTCTCACCAAGACCTACCTGGCCTGGGAGCGCATAGAGGACCACCGGGCGCTCGACGGCTACGTACGCCGCGCCCTGGTCAATACCCGCACGTCGCAGTGGCGCAAGCGCAAGGTCGAGGAGTTCCCCTACGACGAGCTCCCCGAGCGCGAGGCGTCGGCCGCGGCGGACCCGGCGGAGGCGCAGGCGCTGCGCGACGCGATGTGGCGGGCGATCCTCCGGCTGCCGGTGCGCCAGCGGGCCATGGTCGTCCTCAGGTATTACGAGGACCTCACCGAGGTGCAGACCGCCGAGCTGCTCGGGGTCTCGGTCGGCACGGTCAAGAGCGCGGTGTCGCGGGCGCTGGGCAAGCTCCGCGAGGACCCGGATCTGGCGCGGGCGGCGTGACGGTCATCAGGGCGTGTGCGGCGGGTCGTGGGGGTGCACCACCGCTGCGCGGCGCTTGAGGACGCGCCCGCAGGGCGCTCGCCGCCGCAGGCGGCAACGACGGTCCCACAGGCCCTACCGGCCACCCAGCAGGCCGGCCGCCTGCTTCAGGACGTCGAAGTCGGCACTCCCCGTGAAGACCTTGCTGTTCGCGGGCAGCGGGCTGGTGGTGAACGATTCCGCGAGGGCGGCCGCGCCGGTCGGGGTGAGGTTCATCGGGATGTCCTCGGCGCTCATCTTGGTCAGGAAGAGCTTCAGCTGGGCCGACGGCGAGGTGAAGACGTCGATCCGCCTGCCGTGGTGAACGGCCGAGGTGACCAAGGCCCGGCCGGGTGTGGCCGCGCCGGCCAGGTTCTCGAACGCGGCCCGCTGCTGATCACGTCGGAAGGCGAAGCCGCCGCCCGCCGCCGGGGCCGGCCCGGACAGGTCCGGGTTGATCCGCCCGGTCTCCAGGCCCGTCCGCACGCAGGGGTGGCCGTTCCTGGCGACCAGGGTGGCGGGCGCGACGGCCGCCAGCTCGATCCCCGCGGTACGCAGGGCGGCGGCGGACGCGTCGGTCAGGCAGAGGGTGATCGGGGTGCCTGCGCGCAGGGGACCCGGTGCGGCCGAGGGCGCGAGCGCTCCCAGTGACACCACGGCAAGGGTGAGGACGCGGAGGCAGGGCTTCTTCACAGCGGACTCCGGAGGGTCGGTGACGCCGACGGGCGAATGCGCCTGGCCAACGCGGGGGCGCTGCGCGCGTCACGCCTCATTCGACTACATGGGCCGTCCTACGGCTTTATCGCGGTGACGAATGCGGCCCATGCCTCGGCGGGGATCGTCAGGGCCGGGCCTTGGGGGTGCTTGGAGTCACGGAGCAGGACGGTGCCGGGTATGTGGTCGGCGATTTCGACGCAGTCGCCGCCCTCTCTGTTGCTGTAGCTGCTCTTGCGCCATACGGCAGCGCTCATGTCGGTTGGGACGGCACGCATGGGTACTGCTCCTCCATTACCTCGCGGATCAAGTCCGTGGACGTCTTCGGGGGGAGTGCGTTCGCCTGTAGGCGGTCGTAGATTCCCGCGTACTTCGCGACCTCTTCGGGCTCTTCGATGGTCCCGCCGGACTGCACGCCCTCCAGGTGCACCACCTCGTGCCTGTTGGGGAGCGTCAGGATGGTGAGCGAGCCGCCCATCGTGACGGTCTCCGCAGTCTCGTACGGGAGAACTTGCACGTGGATGTTGGGCCGTTCGGAGAGGTCCAGAAGATGTTCCAGTTGCCGCCGCATGACCTCTCGTCCGCCCACGACCCGGTGGAGTACGGACTGATCCAGAATGATCCACAACCATGGGGGAGTGGGCGTTTCGAGCAGGGCCTGCCGACCGAGGCGGACAGCCACCTTCTCCTCCAGGCTGAGGCCGCCGTAAATCTCTCCCGAGCGGAAGAGCGCCCGCATGAACTCCTCCGTCTGGGTCAGCCCAGGGATGATCTGCGCGAACTTATGCATCCTCGTCGCTTTGGCCTCGTACTCGAAGAACTGGCGGGACCAATTGGGAAAGGGCGGGATGTAGCCGAGATGTTCCCACAGGTCCGTCAAGTCGCCCTCTGCGCCAAGGACATCGTCCAGAGCGTTCGAGAGTTGCCTGGGCAGCGACTCCGTCCCCAGCTCGATCTTCGCGATCCGGCTGTGCGTGACGTAGACCTTCTCGCCCAGCTCACGCTGCGTCCAGCCCGCGCGAGTCCGCAGCTTGCGGACTTTCTTGCCGTAGACGGCGGCCAGTGAAGTCTCCGGCTCAAGTCGCTTGGGACCAGGCATGGTTGTCGTCGCTCCCGAGTTCTCAGTAAGCCGGTAGAGCCGCCTGGGCGCCACCCAGGGAGCCCACCCCACTATCCCGCCGTTCCTCCGCCGCCTCCACCCGGCAGTCCCGGCAGCTCGTCTCCTCCGCCAGCGGTCGGAACACCCGTTCACAGCCCCCGTCGCACGGCTGCAACGGCCGAACCCCAGGCGCGTCCGCGCCGAGCCGTGGGGCGTCCGGCATCTTGCGGGTGAGGCGGTTGCGGGCCAGGGCCGCCGGGGAATGGACGCGGTCGGGGAGGCCGTCCGTCAGGGCCTCGCGGATTTCCTTGACGGTCGCTCCCCGCAGCAGCCATTCACCCGCCAGGGTGGCCAGTTGCTGTACGTCCCTGCCGGTCAGCCGGAGCCTTCGTTCGCGGTGCGAGACCGAGGCCAGGACCAGCCCGCCGCGCTCGATCAACGGCTGCGGGATTCCGGAGGGCTGGGAGGGAGGGTCGTCAGTGTTCTCTTCAGTGTTGTCTGGGTGACGGCCGACCGCCCGACCTGTCGGTTCACCGACGGCCGGTTTCGCGACTGTCGGTGCTGCGGGGTCGCGTAAGGCCGTGGCCTCCTCCGCCGACAGGGGGACGTTCGAGACCAGCTGGGTCGTCGTCCACCGGCCGTCCGCGCCCTGGCGGCGCCATTCGTGCACGTAGCCCTCCGCCATCAGCTCCCGCTTCGCGCGGATGAACGCCGTCTTCTTGATGGCCGCCTGCGTCGCCGTCACGTGCAGGGGGGTGCGCACGTCCTCCGGCAGGGAGAGCTGCCACAGCAGTAGCCGTACGGCCTCGGCCGACAGGCGCGGATGCCGAATGATCTCGTTCGGTACCTGGGAGAAGAATCGCGCGGGGGCGATAGCATGCCGGAGCATCCCGAGGTCCTCCTATGCAGACCTTGTGGGTGTAGGCCCTCGACCGGTGTTCCCGCACCGTCGAGGGCCGCTTCGCTTCGTCACGAAGCAGCCGAATCCCGGCCACCGTATCGCAAGCGCGACCGTCCGCGCGGGCCTTCAACGCCCGTTCTGACGTGCGAAGTTCGGTGCGGTCAACCTGTTGTTGACGATGGTCGGCGTCCCCGCGTATCGATGAGAGAAGGGCCAGTACGCGGCCCGTGACGAGGACAACCGGGTCGCCATCGCCCAGGTGCTGTCCGACAAGAGCAACGGCCCGACCTTCGTGGAAGCCGCGGCCAAGGCCGCCAAGGACAAGGCCGCCATGGACAAGGCCGCGAAGGACAAGGCTGAAGCCCGTCGGTGGCAGCACCGGACTCGCCACCACCGGCGCCGGTTTCGACGCCCCCTGGGCGATCGGCGGCACGGCTTCGGCCGTCGCCGCCGGTGCGGGCCTGGTCGTCGTGGCCCGCCGCCGCAACTCCGCCGGGCGCTGACGCGAACCCGGCGGATCCGGCCGGGTCCGATTGTCAGTGGTGGGGAGTTGAATGGTCGCCATGACCGTTCTGGAGCTCGTGGCCCAGCTGCCCGACCCGGCGGTGCTCCTGGAGCGCTGCCGGGCCCTCGCCGTGCTCGACGCCGTTTTCGATCCGAGTTATCGCACATACAGCTTCGACCCCGCCTGGGGTGACGGGGTCGCGCTGGCGGAGATGGACAACGGCGGCGGTGATCTCTACGCCATCGTCTTCGACCCGGCCGGGGTCTTCCTCTACGGCTTCGACCACGAAAGCGACGCCACACCCTGGCGCGAGGACGACCGCGCCCACTGGCCGGGCCTGCTCGACGGCCTCCCTCCGGCGCTCGCCCATTACGCCGCCGAGCCGGCGTTCGAGTTCGACGGGTTCTTCGACGCCACGGTCTGCGCGTGGCGGGAGACCGGGGACGACAGGTGGCACTGCGGGCCGGTGGAGTTCGAGGACGGCGAGACCGACGGGGCGGACTTCCTCTTCGAGCTGCTGCTCGACGGTGGTGGCGAGGCGTACGCCGAGTGGGCCGAGGACTATTTCGAATGCCCCGTCGACCGGGACGCGGTGGCGGCCGTCCTCGCCGGGGCCCCGCTCACCCCGGAGCTCGTCCGCACGCTCAACCCCACGGCGGACTTCCCGAAGCTCGCCGAGGAGGCCGCTGCGTTGGGGCACCGAATAGGTTAGGCGGCGGATTTGCGAGGTCCGCGGACGCCGACGGCCCTGGAAGGAAAGGCAAGCCGTCCGGTGCGGCTGGAGGCTGCACCCGTCGGCGGCCGTGGTCGGCGAGGTGAAAGATTCGTCAGGGGGGCCGCCCGCCGTCCTGGCTGGTGGCCGGCGGTCCGGCACGCGCCGTTCAGGTCGTCCGGCAGCATTGTGCCGTTCAGTCACGCTTCCCGGAGTCGCCGGTTGTCAGCCGACGTGGGTCCCGAACATGGCCAGGACCTCGCGCAGCGTCTGCTCGAAGAGGGGCTCGGGGTCGGCGAGCGCGAAGTCCAGGTGGCCGAAGGTCTCCATCGAGATGACGCCGTACAGCCGTACCCATGCCTGGACGAAGACGTGCAGGACGGGTAGCGGCACGTCATCGGTCAGGTGCTCGCGCAGTTCCTCCAGCTGCTCCAGCCAGGCCGGCTCGCTCCGGCTGTCGGCAGGTGGCGGGGCCGGGATGGTTCCCTCGCGCCACAGCTCGGTCATGAGTGTGAGGAATACCTGGCCGAAGCGCCAGCTCGCTTCGTGCGAGGGGTCGTCGGGTGCCGTGCCGGCGTCGGCGATGGGCTTGCCGAACAGAAGGCTGAACTCGCGGCGGTGCGAGAGTGCCCACAGCCGCAGCGTGCGAGCGGCGGACGCCAGCTTCTGGGCAGTCGGCGCCTGGGGGTGTTCGTCGCGCGCGGCTTCCAGCGTGGCCGCCAGGTCCTGGTAGAGGTCGGCGACGACGGCCTGGACGAGAGCGCGGTGGTCGGGGAAGTAGCGATAGATGGCCGGTGCGGTCATGCCGAGCTCGCGGGCGATGGCCCGCAGGGTCAGGGCGGTGGGGCCCGCCTCCGCGAGCAGGCGCCGTGCCGTGCGCAGGATGCCCGCCTCGGTCTGCGCGCGCTGCCGAGCGCGCTGGGTGGGGGGCTTGTCGGCCATGTGCGGCTTCTCCTGCTCTCGGGCCCGGCCCGGATCCGGCTTCCTCGGGGCCCCGGGCTTGACTCGGTAAACGGTGTTAGCTGTATCTTACGACCCGCCTGGTAAACACTGTTAACTATTTCTGCCCCGTGGCCGTCCGCCCGGGGCGCGATGGGGGCACCGCATGGCATTCGTGATTGTCCTGGGCTACTCGTTCTCGCCGTTGTGGCTGGCGCTGCCGCGTGCGGAGCGGCGGCGCTTGAAGGAGACCCATATCGGTCCCATCGTCGCGAAGTACGAGGACCGGGTGCGGATGCGGTTCGTCGACGCCGAGGCGTTCCAGACGCGCTTCACCGACTTCGCGCTGCTGGAGACCGAGGACCTCACGGCCTACTACTTCCTGGTCGAGGAACTGCGCGACACCCCGCTCGTCGGCCAGGGATACCTGACGTTCAAGGACATCTTCCTCGGCATCGAGGACGGCTACGAGGCGTACGAGCACAGCTTGCCGGAGGCCGCCGCATGAGCGCCCTGAGCAGTGTCGTCGTACCGACAACCGAGACGCGGCGGGCACGGTCGCAGGCGAGCCAGTGGCCCGTCACCGTCATGCGGGCGCTCGCCTGCCTGTTTCTGCTCGACACCCTGTTCCAGGCCGCTCTGGCAGGGCTGTTCGTCACCGGGGACGTGGAGCTGCTGCGCTGGCACGACGCCAACGCCCAGGCGCTGTCCACGCTCGCCGCCCTGCAGATCGCCGCCACCGCGCTGATCCGGTTCCGCGCCCAGGGCCCGCGCTGGCCGGTCGCGGCGACCGTGCTCCTGCTCGCCCTGATCACAGGTCAGCAGGCCCTGGGACACGCCCGGATCCTCGCCGGGCACATCCCCCTCGGCATGGCCCTTTTCGGCCTCGCCGCCGCACTGACCTGCTGGGCCCTCACCTTCCGAACCCAGGGGGAGAGATGACGCCACAGCTCTCGCGCCGTGCTCTGCTGGGACTGCTCACCGGTGCCGGATCGGCCGTGACCCTGGGCGCCGCCGGGTACGCGCAGCTGGCCGGTCGGTCCACCGGCCGCACCCTCACCAGCACGGCGAAGCTTCCCGAGCCCTTCTCCGTACCGCTGCCGGTCCCGCGCGTGGCCCGGCCGGTACGTACCCGCCGTGGCCGGGACACGTACGAGGTCGTTCAGCGGGAGGCGGCCGTGGAGATCCTTCCGGGCCTGAAGACCGCCGTTTGGGGCTACGACGGGATCTTCCCCGGCCCGACCTTCACCGGCCGCTCGGGTCGCCCCGTGACCGTGCGGGTCCTCAACAAGCTGCCCGTGCCGACCGCGACCCATCTGCACGGCGGCGTCACTCCACCGGAGCACGACGGCTACCCCACCGACCTGCTCCTGCCCGCGGGCTGCGACCCCCGGCTCCGCAAGGACGTCCTCAAGGGCCAGCAGGCCGGGCACGCCATGCACGTCGCGCCGTCCGACTGGAACGTGCGCGAGGGCTACCGGACGTACGAATATCCGCTGAACCAGCGTGCCGCCACGCTCTGGTACCACGACCACCGCATGGACTTCAGCGCCCCACAGGTCTGGCGTGGGCTGGCCGGCTTCTTCCTCGTCCACGACGAGGAAGAGGACGCGCTTCCGCTGCCTCACGGCGAACGGGACCTCCCGCTGATGCTCTGCGACCGGTCCTTCGACGCCGACGGCGCCTTCCGCTACCCGGCCCTGGACCCCTCCTGCACCGGCGCCCCCGGCGTCCGCGACGCCTACATGGACGGCGTCCTGGGTGACGTCCAGCTGGTCAACGGTGCCCCCTGGCCGCGCCTGGAAGTCTCCGCCACCCGCTACAGGCTGCGACTGCTGAACGCCTCCAACGCCCGCCGCTACCGCCTGGCCCTGGAACCCACGCCCCGCACCGGAAGCTCCTTCACCCAGATCGGCAGCGACGCCGGCCTGCTGGCCGCGCCGCAACAGCTGAACACCCTCTCCATGGCCCCGGCGGAACGGTTCGACGTCGTCGTCGACTTCTCCGCCTACCCGGTCGGCAGCGACGTCACCCTCGTCAACACCCTGGGCCAGGGCCGCATGCGCCAGGTGATGCGCTTCCGCATCACCCGCCGTGGCAAGGACGACAGCGCGATCCCGCGCCGCCTGTCCAAGCTGGAGACGCTGAAGGCGAGCGAGGCGGCGGCGGTCCGCAGGTTCGACTTCCGCCGCACCGAAGGCGTGGACGACCGGCAGATGTGGACGGTCAACGGCCGCCCCTTCGACACAAGGACCCTGCTGGCCACACCCCGCCTGGGCACGGTGGAGCGGTGGAGGTTCAGCAGCGACTTCCACCACCCCGTCCACGTGCACCTCGCGCACTTCCAGGTGCTCTCCCGAAACGGCCGTGCCCCGGCCGCCACTGATGCGGGGTGGAAGGACACGGTGGACGTACGGCCCTACGAGGTCGTCGACGTCCTCGTCCGCTTCGACGGCTACCGGGGCCGCTACATGCTCCACTGCCACAACCTCGAACACGAGGACATGGCCATGATGGCCAACTTCCAGGTCCTCTGAGAGGGGCGTGCGAACCAACGCGCCTATCAGCCCGGGGTACGGCACCCCTACGAGCGCGAAGAGCCGGTGCGTTTCGGCCGGGCCCTCCGCTCATGGCCAGGGGGTGCCCTTGGTATCCCGTCCTTGCGGGTTCGGCCGGACGGGATGAGGGCGGGCGTGCGGCGCGTTCACGTAGCCGCCTTCCCGGGGTAGTGCCGGCCGGGCCGGCGGTCGGCGCCGGTGGCGCGGCGGTAGTCCTCGGTGATGCGGGCGAGTTCGGCGGGGGTACGGGCGTCCACGCCGCGCCGCATCTCGCGGTTCGCGGCGATGACGGCCGCCGTCGCATCGCGGCGCGCCTTCTCGTACGCGGCCAGGCCGTGGGGCAGGCCGGCGGCCGCGAGCTCGTCGGCCAGGACGCGCGCGTCGACGATCGCCTGGGACGCGCCGTTCGCGCCGAGGGGATACATGGGGTGGGCGGCGTCACCCAGCAGGGTGACCCGGCCCGAGCCCCACGACGGCAGGGGGTCACGGTCGACCATGGGGTATTCGAGGATCATCCGGCTGCCGGTGACCAGGGAGGGGACGTCGAGCAGGCCGAGGTCCCAGTGGCCGATGTGGTGCAGGACGTCTTCCGGGTGGCCCGGGAGGTTCCAGTTCGCGTCGCCGGGCAGCGGGCCGGGGTCGGCCACCTGGACCTGGGCCACCCAGTTGATCAGGTTCGGGCCGATCGGATAGGCGATGAGCTCGCAGTTCGCCTCGCTGCCCTCGCCCCTCGCGATGACCATCGAACGGCCGTCGAGGAAGGGCGCGGCCTCGGTCACCCCGCGCCACATCCGTACGCCGGACCACGCCAGTGGTCCCTGGTCCGGGTGCAGTTGGGCCCGCACCGCCGAGTGCAGGCCGTCCGCGCCGATCAGCACGTCGGCCGCGATGTCCGTACCGCCGACCCGGGCCCGTACGGCGTCGGCGTCCTGCGTGAACCCCGTCAGCCGGGCGCCGGTGCGGACCGCGTCCGGGCCGAGCCGCTCGCGCACCGCGGACAGCAGCAGCATCTGCAACTGCCCGCGGTGCACGGCGTACTGCGGCCGGTCGTATCCCCCGGGGAGCCCGCGCTTCTCGGCGAAGAGCGTGGCCCCCGACCGGTCGCAGTAGACGTTCTCGGTGATGGCGACGCCGATACGGGCCAGGTCGTCGCCGAGACCGAGGTCGGTGAGTTCCCGCACGGCGTGCGGGAGGACGTTGATGCCGACGCCCAGCGGGCGCAGTTCGCGGGAGCCCTCGATCAGGGCCGCCTCGATGCCCGCGGCGTGGAGGGTGAGCGCGGTGGTGAGGCCGCCGATGCCGGCCCCGGCTATGAGGACGCGCATGGTCAGCCGGTGATCTCGGGGCGGTCGATGATGCGCAGCCACGTACCGTCCGGCTGCTGCCGCGCGACCTGGACGCGCCCGCCGGAGTTGTCGGCCGGCCGCGTCGAGGTGACGGCGAGGTCGCCGTGGCGCAGGGTCGGCAGCGGCTCCTCCACCGTGAACCGCGGTGCCTGCGCCACCATCTGCTCGAACAGCGCGCGGATCGCCTCACGGCCGACCGTCCGCTCACCCGGCGGGAAGGCGAGGACGGCGTCTTCCGCGTACAGCTCGGCGAGCCCTTCGGCGTCACCGGCGTTGGCGCGCTCCACGAACATCCGGGCGATGTCCTCGGGGGCGGTGGCGCGCGGGCGAGGGGTGGTGTCCATGCTCATGCCGCTCAGCTCCTCTTGTCTTCGGTGCGGGCCCTGCCGTTCCCGCGCTCCCAGCCTCCTCCCGCCTGATCCAGAAGTCCAAGATCTAGTCATGCTCGTAGCTAGAATCATTCGTTATGGAACTTCGCCAGCTGGAGTACTTCGTGACCGTGGCCGAGGAGGCCAACTTCACCCGTGCGGCAGAGAAGTTGCACGTCGCCCAGCCCGGTGTCAGCGCGCAGATCCGCAGGCTGGAACGGGAGCTCGGCCAGGAGCTGCTGGACCGGTCGGGGCGCGCCGTGCGGCTGACGGAGGTCGGCGAGGTCGTCCTCCCGTACGCGCGCGCGGCCCTGACGGCGGTGCACGGGGTGCGACTCGCCGTGGACGAGATGGCCGGGATGGTGCGCGGGCGCGTCGCCATCGGCATGGTGACCTCGCACGATGTCGATCTGCCCGCGCTGCTGGCGGAGTTCCACGCGGCTCACCCCGGCGTGGAGATCACCCTCGTCGAAGCCAATTCCCACGAGCTCGCCGACGCGCTGCGGTCCGGCCGGCTGGACGCGGCGATCATCGCGTTCGGCGAGCCGCTGCCGCCGGGCCTCGCGATCCACACCATCGTCGAGGAGCGCATCGTGGCCGCCGTCGGCCTGGACGACGAACTGGCGGCAGAACCGACGATCCCGCTCGCGGCCCTGCACGACCAGGTGCTGATCAGCCTCCCGCAGGGCACGGGAATCCGGTCGATCCTCGACGGCGCCTGCGCGGCCGCCGGGATCGCCCCGCGCGTCGCGTTCGAGGCCGGCAGTCCGGTGGTGCTCGCGAAGCTGGCCGCGCGAGGACTCGGCGCCGCGATCATTCCGGAGGGCCTGGCCCGGTCGAGGGCCGACCTGCACACGCTGGTGATCCATGAGCCGGAGCTGCGCGGGGGCCTCGCCCTCGCCTGGCGCGAGGACGGTCCCATGAGCCCGGCCGCCCGCGCCCTGGTGGAGCGGGCCCGGCGCATGCTCGGGGCGTGAGCGCCGCGCTCGTTCGAGGGGTACGCACGCGCCCGTTGCTCCGGCTCGCGGATGCGCGACGCCCGTACCCACTCGTTTCAGCGGGCATCGATGAACAGGAGAGAACAGCGCGGGCGGAGAAGGGACAGGAAATGGCCACGGTACTTCTCGATCTGCAAGTCATGGCGCTCGCCGAGGGCGAAGAGTGGACGCCCGAATTCCCGGCCAGCATCGAACCCGACAGTTCCCTCAGCATCCTGCTCTGCGAGGGGTACGAGCTGTACGAGCGGTGAGAGCGGCGTGGGGGTGGGGTCGGCTCCTGCCGGCCATGCGGCGGCCGCTCAGCAGCTCTCCTCGGCCTGCATCGCGTGTTCCCGGTCGGTCACCGAACCGCGGAAGCGGGCCCGTTCGTGGCCCGCGAATCCGCCGCGATGAGCGCGACGGAGTCCCTGACCGCGTCCAGCGCCGCCGTTCGTTCCTGGTCGGTCATCTGGGCGGGTCCATGGGTGACCACGGGGTCGAGCGTCTGGAATCCGACGAACTCCAGCATCCCGCGGTGGATGTGGAACAGGAAGTCGTCCATCGGGCCGAAGGCGCCACCAGGGCGGAACGACTCACTGGACCCGCCGGTCGTGAACAGCAGCATCGCGCGCTTCCCGGCGAGCGCCGCGTCGCCGAAGAGTCCGTGGTCCCCGCCGAAGACCCCGCCCCTCACGAAGACCCGGTCCACCCATCCCTTGAGGATGGCGGGCAACGAGAACCACCACATCGGGAAGGACAGCACGAGCAGATCAGCGGCGAGCAGCCGATCGAGATGCGCCTTGACGGCCGCGTCGAGCGTCCCGTCCTTGACCGCGCGCATCTGCTCGGCCTGCGGCTTGAAGTGGCCTTCCGCCGGTGCGAACTCCTCGCGGGCGAGGACCGGGGCCCATGCGTCGGCGTAGAGGTCGAGGACGTCGACCCGGTACCCGGCATCACGCAGAGCCTGAGCCGCGGTGGTCATCTGGGCGGTGGTGAACGACTGGGGCTCGGGGTGAGCGTGAACGATCAGCGCGGTGGGAGCAGCATCGAAGGTCGACATGAGAGAATCATATCGACGTATTGCGATGCGTCAATGAGTTATCAGATGGTGGTGTCGATCGCTCGCGCCACCTGCGCCAGCCGCTCTTCATCGCGCCGGTAGTGGGTCCACTTGCCCACCCGGGTGGGATGCACGAGCCCCGCCCGTTCGAGCGTGCTCATGTAGCCGGAGACGGTCGACTGGGCGAGCCCCGACTTCGCCTGGATGTGCGTGACGCACACGCCGACCGTCCGGCGGTCCGCGATCGGCTCGTACTCGCCGAAGTGCGTCTCGGGATCCTTCAGCCACCGCATGATCTGCAAACGGGCAGGGTTGCCAAGGGCCTTGAACACCTCGATCAGATCACCCGGACCCGATCCCGCCGCTTCGGCCATGAGCCGCCTCTCTCGCCAGACACTCCGACACACCACGATATCTCGATGCCTGGGCTACAACTTGGCCAGCCATTTCCCGCGGGCCAGGTACGTCGAGCCGTCGGGCTCGACGAAGACCCGGGCGTCATCGTGACGAGCGGTGCGCGACGCGCATGGCGAGCGCTTCGGCATGTAGGTGCCAGATCTGCGTTGCGGGCGGCATGTGCGTACCTCCGGGGCTGTGGCCGGTCCGAGTGGCTCGGCCTTGGCGTGCTGCGGTGGTGCCCCGTCCCGCTCGGCTTCCGCGAGAGGCGCCCCTAACGTCTGTCGAGGGCCATGCGGGAGCCGGTCGGTGGGGCGTAGTCCGGGAGGGGGAGCGCCAGGCCGATCGTCCCGTAGGACGGGAAGCGCTCTACGCCGCAATGGGCGCATCGCATGCCGGCCCGCCCCCTCCTCCACCCACCCGGCGGGTGCGCGCAGTCGCGGCCGGTCACGGGCGGGCCGCCGGGGTGTCCATCACCGCGCGCCAGCCGCGCTTGATGATCTCGGTGTACGAACGGTGCGACGGGTGCGCGCCCGCGTGCCGGAGGACCCAGTCGATGGTCGGCGTCGGGTCCGCCGACCGGGGCGACCCCTCCCCGCACAGATCGCACTCCTGCGCGTACGTACGAATCCTGGCGTCCGGCTCCTCGTCGGGCCGGACCGTCCAGTACATGTGCTTGATCACGGCCCGGGTGCTCACCGCTCGACTCCTCACTGTGTGTGCTGATGCGGTGACGAGAATGGCCCCTGCGGAGTACGCTGACCAGGGGTAACGGCTTTCGGCGTATCAAGGCGAAAATGGTGGCAACGGTGCCCGCTCCCAAGGAACTCGACCCTTCCACGTCCCTGGCGGCCCTGTACGGCAAGAAGTTGCGCAAGCTGCGTGCGCGAGCCGGTTGGACGCAGCGGGAATTGGGTGACCAAATCCCCCTCGCGCACAACCGGATCGCTCAGTTCGAACTGGGCAAAGAGGTGCCTCCCAAAGACATCTCCGACCGGCTTGACAAGCTCCTCGACGCGGATGGAGACCTGTCCGATCTGTGGGAGCACGTCAAGCGACTTCCGTATTCGGACTGGGTGCGCAAGTACGTCGAGTACGAGGCCAAAGCCAGCGCCATGCACAAGTACTTGCCGTTCCACGTTCCTGGCCTGTTGCAGACCGAGGCGTACGCACGGGAGATCATGCGAGTTGCCTACCCGTGGTTCACGGCGGATTTCATCGAGGAAAAGGTCGCCGCGCGGATCGCCCGGAGGAGCGTGCTCGCGAAGCCAGACCCTCCGCTGCTGTGGGTGGTGTTGGACGAGGCGGTGCTCCGACGGCCGGTCGGAGGTTTTTCCGTCATGTACGAGCAGTTGGCTCATGTCCTGGCCGCTGCCGATTCTCCGAACATCGAGGTGCAGGTCCTGCCGTTCGCGGTGGGCGCGCATGCGGCCATGGGCGGAACGTTGACCTTGCTGTCCTTCGACAACGCCCCGGATGTGGCCTACGTTGAAGCGGAATCCTGGGGCGATCTGGTCAGGGACCGGCGAGCGGTAGCGCGGCACTCGCATCGGTACGACCTGGTGCAGGCTTCGGCGCTCTCGCCATCTGCGTCAATCAGCTGGCTTGAAAAGGCGATGGAGGAATTCGGCACATGCAGAGCACTCGAATCGGACTGAGCCGAGCCACTTGGCGCAAGTCGACGTACAGCGTGGGAGACGGTGAATGCCTCGAAATCGCCGACAACATACCCGGCGGCATCGTCCCCGTCCGCGACAGCAAGCGGCGACCCCACGCCCCCGCCGTGATCTTCCCGGCCTCCGCCTGGGCCACCTTCCTCGCCGCTGTCAAGAGCGGCGATCTCGCCCCCTGAGCGGCAAGCGAAAACGTGGCCGCAGGGTAGTGACTTACCGAGGGGAACGTAAGCAGAATCGCGGGGAACTACCTCGCGCAACGCGGCGCGTAGATATGGGAGGCCCCTCGGTGCTGAGCACGATGCAGGACGTACCGCTGACCGTTACCCGCATGCTCCTCCACGGTGCGCTCGTGCACGGGGACGCGAAGGTGACGACCTGGACCGGGGACGGCGAGCCGTTGAGGCGCAGTTTCCGCGAGATAGGCGAACGCACCACGCAGTTGGCGCACGCGCTCCGGGACGAGCTCGGGGTGGTGGGCGACCAGCGGGTCGGAACGCTCATGTGGAACAACAGTGATCACATGGAGGCGTATCTCGCGGTCCCCTCCATGGGTGCCGTCCTGCACACCCTGAACCTGCGCCTGCCTCCCGAGCAGATCGCGTACATCGTCAATCACGCCGCCGACCGCGTGATCATCGTCAGTGGTTCGCTGCTGCCGCTGCTCGCGCCGCTGCTGCCGTACCTCGGTACGGTCGAGCATGTCGTCGTCTCCGGCCCGGGGGACAGGTCCGTCCTCGCGTCCTGTCGACCCACCGTGCACGAGTACGAGGAGCTGCTCGCGGGCCGCCCCGGTGACCACTTCGACTGGCCCGAGCTGGACGAGCGCGAGGCCGCCGCCCTCTGCTACACCTCGGGGACGACGGGCGACCCCAAGGGCGTGGCGTACAGCCACCGTTCGGTGTACCTGCACGCCATGGAGGTCAACGCGGCCGCGTCCTTCGGACTGACCCCGGCCGATACGTGCCTGCCCGTCGTGCCGATGTTCCACGTCAACGCCTGGGGTCTGCCGTTCGCGTGCTTCATGGCGGGCACGTCGATGCTGATGCCCGACCGGTTCCTCCAGCCGGCGCCGCTCGCCGACATGATCGAGGCGGAGAAGCCCACCGTCAGCGGTGGCGTCCCGACGATCTGGGCGGGGTTGCTCGCCGAACTCGACGCGAAGCCGCGTGACATGTCGTCCCTCCGGACCGTGATCGTCGGGGGCTCCGCGTGCCCGCCGGCGCTGATGCGGGACCTGGAGGACCGGCACGGGGTGACGCTCGTACAGGCGTGGGGCATGACGGAGACGTCGCCGCTGGGCTCGATGGCGTTCCCGCCGCTGGGGATGACGGGCGAGGAGGCGTGGCCGTACCGCATCCTCGCGGGGCGGCCGCCGGCCGGTGTGGAGCTGCGGCTGGCCGCGCCCGATGGCAGCATCCAGCCGTGGGACGGCGAGTCGACCGGCGAGCTGGAGGTGCGCGGGCCGTGGATCACGGCCTCGTACTACGGCGGGGCGGGCGCCGAACACGAGCGTCCGAAGGACAAGTTCACGGAAGACGGCTGGCTGCGGACGGGCGACGTCGGCGCGATCTACCCGAACGGCTTCCTGAAGCTGACGGACCGTTCGAAGGACGTCATCAAGTCGGGCGGTGAATGGATCTCTTCGGTTGAATTGGAGAACCATTTGATGGCGCACCCGGACGTCGCCGAGGCGGCCGTGGTGGCGGTCCCGGACGAGAAGTGGGGCGAGCGGCCACTGGCGACGGTGGTCCTGAAGGACGGCGCGACCTGCGACTACCCGGCTCTGAAGGCGTTCCTCGGCGAGCGGGTTGCCCGCTGGCAGCTTCCGGAGCGGTGGGCGCGTGTCACCTCGGTGCCGAAGACTTCCGTCGGGAAGTTCGACAAGAAGGTTTTGCGTCGGCAGTACGCGGATGGTGAGCTCGACGTCACGGTTGTCGCGTAGCGGTTTCCGCTGCGCGGGGCGGGTCGGGATTCTGGGTGAGCACGGTTGCCCTCGTGCGGGCGCGTTTCCCGCTGCGCGGGGCGGTGTCCGCTGCGCGGGGCTTGTGGCTGGGCGGGGTCGGGCCTGCGGGGGTGGGGGGGGGGGGGGGGGGAGGGGTTTCCCCCCCAACACCCCCCCCCCCCCCCCCCCCCCCCCCCCCG
>NZ_JBVHJJ010000001.1:0-363398 GCF_055560115.1 Streptomyces sp. NPDC023527 | reverse complement strand
GTGTCGGGCTGCTTCGCTTTACGCCCGACACACCACCCCCTCCGGCCCGCCCCCTCCTGCCGGTGGGTGGGAAGAAAGAGACCGGTAGTGACCGGCAACGCGAGAGCGGACCGAAACCACCAACTGGTTTTTCTCCCACCCACCCACGGGAGGGGGCGGGTCGGAGCGGGCCCTATACGGGGCGTAAAGCGAAGCAGCCCCGTATAGGGCCCGCGGAGGCCCGACCCCGCACCATTGACCGCCCCGCGCAGCGGACACCGCACCCAGAACCGCCCCGCGCAGCGGAACCCGCACCCGCACGAGGGCAACGGGGGAACCCAGAAACGCCGCGCGCTTTACGCGCCACCAACGTGGACCTGGAAGGCCGCCCGGCGAACCGCCTTCGCCAGCGCCGGATCCGGATGCGCCGCGGCGAGGGCGACGAGGACCTGCACCGTGCGGGGGTGCCCCACGGCTCGTACCTCTTCGAGGAGGCCCGGCACCGTGCCCTGGACGGCCGAGTCGAGGTGGCGGACCAGCAGGCCGCTCTCCCCGTGGTCGGCGACGGCCGCCGCCGTGTCCACCCACAGCCAGGTCGCCTCCTCGCGGGTGAGGACCTCCGCCACCTGTTCCGGGTCGCGGCCCTCGTGCTCGGCGAGCCAGAGGAGGGCGTACGGGCGCAGGACCGGCTCGTCCACGGCGGCTCGGACGGCGGGCTCGGCGGCCGCGCCGACCGCGCGCAGGGCCTCGAAGGCCAGGCCGCGCACCAGCGCGTCGTCGCCGCGGGCGGCGTCGAGGAGCTCGCCGAGGGCGCCGCGGGTGGGGCGGGCGGCGAGCCAGGCCCGGTACTCGGCGCGCGCGGGGCCGGGGGTGAGGTCGGCGCAGCCGCGCAGCATGGCCTCGGCGGAGAGCTCGATGTTGCCGGCCGGGCTCTGGGCGGCGACGCAGATCTGTTCGAGCTTGACCCAGACCGCCCAGTTGCCGAGGGGTGTCAGGAGGGCTTCGGCCTGTTGGCCGGTGCCGCTCATGACCAGGGCGCCGACGGAGGCGAGCGCTTGGAGTGCCCAGTCGAGCAGCTCCGGGAGGGGCTCGCCATCGGTGGGGGCGGGCGCGGCGGGGGGTGCCGGGATCTCGGGCGTGGTGCCGTAGGGGACCTCGCAGCGCTCGGCGCGGATCTCGGCGACGCGCTGCTGGAGCAGGTCGAGGAGCATCGCGACGGAGACGGGGCCGGCCGACAGGTGCATGACGGACAGCAGCTGCGGTGCGGCCTCGACGACCTCGGCGGCGATCGTGGCGTCGGTGCCGTCGGGCGCCGGGCGGGCCAGGGACCAGGCGTCGAACAGGGCGACCCAGCCGCGCAGGGCGGCGCCGTCGTCGCGGTCCCAGGCCGTCAGGCGCCAGCCGGGGCGGGCGGTGTCGCCGTGGAGCTCGATGAGTCCGGCGAGGCGGGCCCGGTCCCAGTCGCACCGCACCTGTCGGGCCGTCAGTCCCAGGGTCTCGGCGGCCCGCTCGGCGGTCGTCTCGGCGAGGCCCCCGGCGGCGCCCGGCCGCAGGGGGGCGCCTCGGCCGCGCTCGTCGGCCGCCCAGCGGGCGACGCGGACGGCGCCCGTGAGACCCGCTCTCGCCTGCCGGGCCAGTTCCGCCGGGGCCGGAGTGCCCGCGGGAGGGCGGGGCGCCGGGCGGGAGCCACGATTGGCCACGGCCCGGCGGGCAGCGGCGATCGGCTGTCGGGGGACCAGTCTGAGCCGGGAGTCGCGCGGAGTACGGGACGTCACAGGAGCAGTCTTGCCGTTGACGCTCCGAAAACCCAATCGGAATCAACCGCGGGGCCGTCCACCACCCGTGACTGCCCCTGCGTACGGCCTGATCGAGGCTTACATCAGCGGTATGAGGAACCGTCGCATCGACTCCTCGTAGCCGGCGGGGTGGGCGTTCCACATCGCGGCGTGCGGGGCGTGCCGCACGGCGTGCAGGTGGATCAGGTCCGGGCGGCGGGCGGCCAGTTCGCGGGAGGCGCGCCAGGGCGCGAGGGTGTCGTCGGGCCCGTGCACGACGAGCGTCGGCACGGCGGGCCCGGGGTCGACGGCCCGGCCGAGGCCGTCGGGGCTCAGGCCGGTCCTGCCCTGTGTGGCGCGGACGGCGAGGGGGACCAGCGCGGCGGGGATGCCGCGATGGGCGGCCAGGGCGCTCAGCGCGGCCGGCCAGTCGAGCACCGGGGAGTCCAGGATCAGGCCGCCGATCCGCGCGCGGTGCTCGGAGTCCGCGGCGGCGAGGAGGGCCATGGTGGCGCCGGTGGACCAGCCGTGCAGGACGACGCGGCGGGCGCCGTGGCGCAGGGCATGGCCGATGGCGGCGTCGAGATCGCGCCATTCCGCGGCGCCGAACCGGCCGATGCCGCCGGGGGATCGCGGGGCGCCGGGGTCGCCGCGGTAGGCGAGGTCGAGAACGGGCAGGCGCAGCCGGTGCAGGAAGGGCATGACGACCATGGGGTGTTCCCGGGTGGTGCCCAGGCCGTGCACGGTGATCACCCAGGTGTCCCGGGCGCCGGGGACGAACCAGGCGGGCAGTGGGCCGAGCTCGCCGGATATCGCGACGTCGGTGTGGTCGAGGCCCAGGGTGTCGTGGGGGTTGCCGAGGTGGACCTGCGGGGTGAGCCACACCCGCGCGCCCGGCTCGGGTGCGCCGTGGGTGACGCGCTCCAGGCGGCGTACGACGCAGTCGGCGGGGCGCTCGGCGCCCTCGACGACGGGCCCGACGACGGCGTGCAGGCCGGGTGCGGTCAGGCCGTACGTGCCGCGCCGCGCCGCCGCGATGCTGCGGGTGAGGGCGATGCGGCCGTCGCCGACGGAGTGGACGGTGAGTGCCGGTTCGCCGGGCATCGGACCGCCGGGGGCGAGGGCGAGGGCGGCGTGACCGGCGTACCGCCCGGCCGCCACTGCGGCCGCTCCGGCACCGAGCACGGTGGTGGCGGCCAGAGCCGCCGATGAACGCACACGCATCCTCTCCAGTGTGGCCGCGGTCGGCGCCGGGGGCCAGTGGGCACGGCGGCTTCCGCCCGGGGGCGCGGCAGCGCCCGAGTGGGCGCGCGCTCGGGCGGCGCTCGGCAGCAGGTGAGCCACATGCCGGTGGCCGTACCTGGCCGATGTACCCGAGCGGGTGCACTCGGCCAGTACATGGCAGTCGGTGGGCCGCATGCCGGTGGCTCTGTCCGGCCGACGCACCCGGCCGACCGTGGCCGAGCGGGTGCACTGGGCCGGTGCGTGAGCAGGCGGTCGCAGGCCGGTGGCCGTATCCGGCCGACCGCGCCCCGGCCGACCGCGCCCGAGCGGACACACTCGGCGGGTGCGTGGCCGCAGGCAGGCCGCAGGCGCACCGCACGCCGGTGCCCTCGGCCGGGCGCGACAGCCAATCGTCGGGCCTCAGCCGCGCCGCTGCCCGTAGCCGCCGAGCTTGGTCGTGGCCTCGGCGAGCTGTGTGTCGGTCAGCAGGGACGGGCCGCGGCCGGGGATCGCGGAGGCGGTCAGCCAGACCCGGCACATCCACTCCAGCTGGGCGGTGCGGTCGTACGCCTGGTCGAGGCCGGTGCCGTAGGTGACCGTGCCGTGGTTGCGCAGGAGGCAGCCGCTGCGGCCGTCGAGGGCGCGGAGCATGTGCCCGGCCAGTTCCTCGGTGCCGTAGAGGGCGTAGTCGGCGACGCGGACCGGGCCGCCGAGGGCGCCGGCCATGTAGTGGATCAGCGGGAGCTCGTCGACCAGCGTGGAGACGGCCGTGGCGTGGACGGCGTGGGTGTGGACGACGGCCGTCGCGTCGGTGGCGCGGTAGAGCGCGAGGTGCATGGGCAGCTCGCTGGTGGGGGCCAGCTCGCCGAGGACCTGTCGGCCGTCGAGGTCGACGGCGACCGCGTCGTCGGGGCCGAGGCTGTCGTACGGGATTCCGCTCGGGGTGACGAGCACGACATTCCCGACCCTGGCCGAAACGTTGCCCGAGGTGCCCACCACGAGCCCCTCGGCCGTGGTGCGGCGGGCCGTGGCCACGACGTCCGCCCAGGCCCGTCGAACGCCTTCGTGATCTTCCAACGCTGCACCCCTCCGGTTGACGCCACCGCTCCGCCCGTTCCAGTTCACCTTCCGTTCACCAAGGGTCTTTACGGTCGCCGCTGTACTGACCATCGAGCTGATTGCCTGGGTGAATGGAACACATCACGCTTCTCATCGGGATCGTGATCGTCACGGCCTTGGTGTTCGACTTTACGAACGGCTTCCACGACACGGCCAACGCCATGGCCACCACCATCTCCACCGGGGCTCTCAAGCCCAAGGTCGCGGTGGCCATGTCGGCGGCCCTCAACCTTGTCGGGGCGTTCCTGTCCGTGGAGGTCGCCAAGACCATCTCCGGCGGCATCATCGACGAGAGCGCCGGAATCAGGCCCGAAGTGATCTTCGCCGGGCTGATCGGCGCGATTGTCTGGAATCTTCTGACGTGGCTGGCCGGTCTGCCCTCCAGTTCGTCGCACGCCCTTTTCGGCGGCCTGATCGGCGCGACCATCGTGTCCGTCGGCTTCGACGCGGTCAACGCCGACAAGGTCGTCATGAAGGTCCTCATCCCGGCCGTCGCCGCGCCGATCGTGGCCGGTCTGGCCGCCACCCTGGCGACCCGGCTCACCTACCGCCTGGCCAGGAACCGCGACGAGAAGGAGACCGCCAAGGGCTACCGCGCCGGGCAGATCGCCTCGGCCGCCCTGGTCTCCCTGGCCCACGGCACCAACGACGCGCAGAAGACGATGGGTGTCATCACCCTCGCGCTGGTCGCCGGCGGCGCCGTCGCCCCGCACGCCGACCCGCCGATGTGGGTCATCGTCTCCGCGGGCCTGGCCATCGCGCTCGGTACGTACCTGGGCGGCTGGCGCATCATCCAGACGCTCGGCAAGGGCCTCACGGACATCAAGCCGGCGCAGGGCTTCGCCGCCCAGACCGGCGCCGCGACCGTGATCCTCGCCTCCTCGCACATCGGCTTCGCGCTCTCCACCACCCAGGTCTGCTCCGGCTCGATCATGGGCGCCGGCCTCGGCCGCAAGGGCGGCGTGGTCCGCTGGTCGACCGCTGGCCGGATGGTCCTCGCCTGGGGTCTGACCCTGCCCGCCGCGGGCCTGGTCGCCGGTGGCGCGGCGCTGCTGGCCGACCAGGGCGACTGGGGCGTCGCCACGGTCGCCGTCCTGGGCCTGGCCGTCTCCGGCGCCATCTGGATGGCGTCCCGCCGCAAGCCGGTCACCCCCGACAGCATCAACGAGCCGGTCGCCGAGGCCGCCGAGCCGGCCGGTGTGGTCACCACCGCGCTCCAGGCCGTCGCCCCGCCGCCGGCCGGCCCCCTGACGGCCGCCGTCCCGGCGACCTCCCTGACCCACGAGGCGGGGCGCGCCCCCGCCGCCGCGACGAGCTGAGGGAACACACACCATGCACATCGACTGGGCAGCACTCGGCCAGGTCTTCGGTGTCAGTCTCGTGGTGACGGTCGGCCTCGTCGGCATCTTCACGATGGGCATCGTCGGGACGTCGTCCGCCTCCGCGGCGGGAACGCGGCCGACCGCGGTGGCCCGCGCGGGCGCGTACGCGTGCTTCGCACTGTGCGCGGCAGCCGTGGGGTACGGCATCTATCTGATCGTCGCCTAGCGACCGTCACTAATGTCCTCGAATGCCGGACGGGCTGAATTTCAGCCCGTCCGGCGTTTTTCACATCCCGGCCCCGTGGACTCGAACCCCAGCTCAGACGTGAGTTGACGGCCGTTCACGGCCCATGGTGGACTTCCGGGGCCAAACGGCGACAGCAGAGGAAGCCGGTGCGAGTCCGGCGCGGTCCCGCCACTGTCACCGGGGAGCGTCCCCCACCCAGGGCCACGGTCCGCGCGAGCGGACGGGAAGGCCGGGGCGACGCCGATCCGGGAGCCAGGAGACTCTGGTCGCCGGTCACGTCGAGCCAGGGCGCGGACCCTGAGTGAGGACACATCGCCATGCCCGGCCGCCGACCACCCCTGCCCAGCGAACCCCGGTCCCGCCAAGGCATGACGGCGGTCTGACCCATGCGCCCCATGCGTCTCCCGCGTCCGGCGCCCGCGACGCGCGCCGATCACCTCGGGCACCTCGGTTTCGCGTACGGTGCCGCGCTCGGCTTCCTCGCCGACCTCGCCCTGGGCGATCCCCGTCGGGGCCACCCCGTGGCGGCCTTCGGCCGGGCCGCGTACGCCGTCGAGCGGCGGCTGTGGCGCGACCACCGCGGCCGGGGCGCCCTGCACGCCGCGCTGTGCGCGGGCGGCGCCACGGCCGGTGCCGCGCTCCTGGCCCGTACCCTGCGCCGCTCCCCCGCCGCGGACATCGCGCTGACCGCCGCCGCCACCTGGGCCGTGCTGGGCGGTACGTCCCTGGGCCGCGAGGCGCGCGCCATCGGCGGCGCGCTCGGCGTCGGTGACCTGGACGTCGCCCGGGAGCGGCTGCCGCACCTGTGCGGGCGCGACCCGCAGGCGCTGGACGGGCAGCAGATCGCGCGCGCGGTCGTGGAGTCCGTCGCCGAGAACACCTCCGACGCCGTCGTCGGCGCCCTCGTCTGGGGTGGGCTGGCGGGCGTACCGGGCCTGGTCGGCTTCCGCGCCGTCAACACCCTGGACGCGATGGTCGGCCACAAGTCGCCGCGTCACCGGCGGTTCGGCTGGGCCTCGGCCCGTCTCGACGACGTCGCCGGCTGGCCCGGCGCCCGTCTCACCGCCGCCCTCACCGTCCTCGCCGGCCCCGACCCGCGCGGTGCCTGGCGGGTGGCCCGCCGCGACGCCTCCCGGCATCCGAGCCCCAACGCCGGCCCGGTGGAGGCCGCGTTCGCCGGTGCGCTGGGGGTGCGTTTGGGCGGCACCCTCGCCTACGCGGGCCGGGTCGAACACCGGCCCGTCCTGGGCGGTGAGAACCGCCCCGTGGAGGTGGCGGACATCGAACGCGCGGTGCGGCTCTCGCGGCGCGTGTCGCTGCTGGCGCTGGGCACCGCGGTGGCGGGCCGCGCGCTGGGCAGCCTTTGCAGCAGGACCGTGGCGCGGAACGCGAAGCGAAGGGGGAACCGGTGACAGCGGACAGGAGCGGGCCCGCGGGCCCGTTGGGCGGGGGCCTGCTGGTGGCCGGGACCACCTCGGACGCGGGCAAGAGCGTGGTGACGGCCGGGATCTGCCGGTGGCTGGTCCGCAAGGGCGTCAAGGTCGCGCCGTTCAAGGCGCAGAACATGTCGCTGAACTCCTTCGTGACCCGCGAGGGCGCGGAGATAGGCCGCGCGCAGGCCATGCAGGCGGCGGCCGCGCGCGTCGAGCCGTCGGCGCTGATGAACCCCGTCCTGCTCAAGCCTGGCGGTGACCGCAGCAGCCAGGTGGTGCTGATGGGCAAGCCGGTGGGTGAGCTCAGCGCCCGCGGTTACCACTCCGGGCGCCAGGAGCAGCTGTTCGGGACGGTGACGGAGTGCCTGGAGGAGCTGCGCCGCACCCATGACGCGGTGATCTGCGAGGGCGCGGGCAGCCCGGCGGAGATCAACCTGCGGCGCACGGACATCGTCAACATGGGTATCGCGCGCGCCGCGCGGCTGCCGGTCGTCGTGGTCGGTGACATCGACCGGGGCGGGGTCTTCGCGTCCTTCTTCGGTACGACGGCCCTGCTGTCCCGGGAGGACCAGGAGCTGATAGCGGGCTACATCGTCAACAAGTTCCGCGGTGACGTGACGCTTCTGGAGCCCGGCCTGGACATGCTGCGCGACCTGACCGGCCGCCCGACGGTCGGTGTGCTGCCATACGCGCACGGGCTCGGCATCGACGAGGAGGACGGACTGCGCGTGTCGATGCGCGGCGCGGTCCGAGAGTCGGTGGTGGCCCCGCCGCACGGTGCGGACGTGCTGCGGGTCGCGGTGTGCGCGGTTCCGTTGATGTCGAACTTCACGGACGTCGACGCGCTGGCGTCCGAACCGGGCGTCATCGTCCGCTTCGTGGACCGCCCCGAGGAGCTCGCCGACGCCGACCTGGTCATCGTGCCGGGCACGCGCGGGACCGTACGGGCGCTCGCGTGGCTGCGGGAGCGCGGGCTGGCGGAGGCGCTGCGACGGCGGGCGGCCGAGGGCCGGCCGGTGCTGGGCGTCTGCGGCGGCTTCCAGCTGCTGGGCGAGCGGATCGAGGACGACGTCGAGTCGAGGGCGGGCGTCGTCGAGGGGCTGGGCCTGCTGCCCGTACGGGTGCGGTTCGCGGTGGAGAAGACCTTGGCGCGGCCGGTCGGCGAGGCGCTGGGCGAGCGGGTCGAGGGCTACGAGATCCACCACGGCGTCGCCGAGGTCACGGCCGGTGAGCCGTTCCTGGACGGCTGCCGGGTGGGCTCGGTCTGGGGGACGCACTGGCACGGCTCGCTGGAGAGCGACGGCTTCCGGCGGGCGTTCCTGCGCGAGGTGGCGCGCGCGGCGGGACGGGCGTTCGTGCCCGCGCCCGATACGAGCTTCGGCGCCCTGCGCGAGGAACAGCTGGACCGCCTCGGGGACCTGATCGAGGAGCACGCGGACACGGACGCGCTGCTGCGGCTGATCGAGGACGGGGTCCCCGACGGGCCGCGGTTCATACCGCCGGGGGCGCCGCCTCTGCCCGCGCGGAGAGATCCTGGCAGCCCCGGGCTCGCCCCCGCTCACGCCGCCACCGATGTGCCCGGTCGAATCGATTCCCTCGAAGGGGGTAACTCCTGATGGCCTCGGCCACCTATCCGTTCACCGCGATCGTCGGCATGGACGACATGCGGCTGGGCCTGTTGCTCAACGCCGTCTCACCGGCCATCGGCGGAGTGCTCGTACGGGGCGAGAAGGGCACGGCCAAGACGACGGCCGTCCGCAGCCTGGCCGCGTTGCTGCCCGAGATCGTGACGGTCCCCGGGTGCCGGTTCTCCTGCGACCCCGCCGTCCCCGACCCCACCTGCCCGGACGGGCCGCACCCGGGCGGGGCGGGCGACACCCGCCCGGCCCGCATGGTCGAGCTGCCCGTCGGTGCCTCCGAGGACCGGCTCGTGGGGGCGCTCGACATCGAGCGGGCGCTGGGCGAGGGCGTGAAGGCGTTCGAGCCGGGCCTGCTGGCGGCCGCGCACCGCGGAGTGCTGTACGTCGACGAGGTCAACCTCCTGGGCGACCACTTGGTGGACTCCCTCCTCGACGCGGCGGCCACCGGCTCCTCCTCCGTCGAGCGTGAGGGCGTCTCCGTCCGGCACGCGTCCCGCTTCCTCCTCGTCGGCACCATGAACCCCGAAGAGGGCGAGCTGCGCCCGCAGTTGCTCGACCGCTTCGGGCTGACCGTGGAGGTCGCGGCCTCGCGGGACACCGAGGAGCGCGTCGAGGTCGTGCGCCGCCGGCTCGCCTTCGACGAGGACCCGGCGGCCTTCGCCGCCAAGTGGGCGGCCGAGGAGGACGCACTGCGCGAGCGGATCGCCGCCGCGCGGGCGCTGCTGCCGGGCGTACGGCTCGGGGACGGTGCCCTGCGCCGGATCGCCGCCGTGTGCGCCGGCTTCGAGGTGGACGGCATGCGCGCGGACATCGTGACCGCGCGGACGGCGTCGGCGCTGGCCGCGTGGGCGGGGCGTACGGACGTGACCGCCGAGGACGTGCGGCAGGCGGCGCTGCTGTCGCTGCCGCACCGGCGCCGCCGCAATCCCTTCGACGCCCCCGGTCTCGACGAGGACAAACTCGACGAGATCCTGCGGCAGTTCGAGGACGAGGACCCCGAGCCGGAGCCCGAGCCGGAGCCGGAGGGCCCGGAGGACGGTCCCGGTGACGACGGCCCGGGCGGTGGCGAGCCGCCGCCGGGTACGGACGGTCCCGGCGGCCCGGAACTCCCGCCGCAGCGCGAGGAGTCCGGCGCGGAGCGGGAAGAGGCCCCGCGACAGCGGGAGGAGCGGGAGAGCTCCGAGCAGGCTTCGCCGCAGCCGTCGGCGGACGCCGCCGAGGGGGGTGAAGCCCCGGCCGTCGCCGCCGGTGACCCCTTCCGCACCCGCAAGCTCGACGTCCCCGGGCTCGGCGAGGGCGCGGACGGGCGCCGCTCCCGGGCGCGCACCGCGCACGGCCGGACGACCGGTGCGCGCCGCCCTCGGGGCGCGCTGTCCAAGCTGCACCTGGCGGCGACGGTCCAGGCGGCGGCGCCGCACCAGCGGGCGCGCGGGCGCAGTGGCCCCGGTTTGGTCGTCCGCCGGGACGACCTGCGGGAGGCGGTGCGCGAAGGCCGCGAGGGCAACCTCGTGCTGTTCGTCGTGGACGCGTCCGGGTCGATGGCGGCACGCAAGCGGATGGGCGCGGTCAAGGGCGCGGTGCTGTCGCTGCTGCTCGACGCGTACCAGCGCCGCGACAAGATCGGCATGATCACCTTCCGGGGGGCGGACGCGCGGGTGGCGCTGCCGCCGACGTCGTCGGTGGACGCGGGCGCGGCCCGGCTGGAGCGGCTGCCCACGGGCGGCCGTACACCGCTGGCGGCGGGTCTGCTGCGGGCGCACGAGGTGCTGCGGGTGGAGCGGTTGCGCGATCCGTCGCGGCGCCCGCTGCTGGTCGTGGTGACCGACGGGCGTGCCACCGGTGGCCCGGAGCCGCTGGTCCGGGCGGCACGCGCGGCGCGGCTGCTGGCGGGCGAGGGCACGGCGTCGGTGGTGGTGGACTGCGAGTCGGGGCCGGTGCGGCTCGGGCTGGCGGGCGAGCTGGGCCGCGAGCTGCGCGGGCCGGTGGTGACGCTCGACGAACTGCGCGCGGACAGCGTGTCCGCGCTCGTACGTACCGTACGGAACACCAACTCCAGGAGGGCCGCCTAAATGCCACAGGGACAGCCGACCGTCGTTCCCGACGACGGTCTCACCACGCGCCAGCGCCGCAACCGGCCGCTCGTCTTCGTCCACACCGGCATCGGCAAGGGCAAGTCGACGGCGGCGTTCGGGCTGGCGCTGCGGGCGTGGAACCAGGGCTGGCCCATCGGGGTGTTCCAGTTCGTGAAGTCGGCGAAGTGGAAGGTCGGCGAGGAGAACGCGCTGCGGGTGCTCGGCGCCTCGGGCGAGGGCGGCACGGTCGACTGGCACAAGATGGGCGAGGGCTGGTCGTGGATCCAGCGGGACGCCAAGGACGGCGAGCTCAGCAATGAGGAGAAGGCGCGCGAGGGCTGGGCGCAGGTCAAGCGCGACCTCGCGGAGGAGAGGTACAAGCTCTACGTGCTCGACGAGTTCGCCTATCCGATGCACTGGGGCTGGATCGACACCGACGAGGTGATCCAGGTGCTGCGGGACCGGCCGGGCACCCAGCACGTGGTGATCACGGGCCGCAACGCGCCGCGGGCGCTGGTCGACTTCGCCGATCTGGTCACGGACATGTCCAAGGTCAAGCACCCGATGGACGCCGGCCAGAAGGGCCAGCGGGGCATCGAGTGGTGAGCAGGCACGTACCCCGGCTGGTCATCGCCGCTCCCGCCTCCGGCAGCGGCAAGACGACCGTGGCCACCGGCCTGATGCGGGCCCTCGCCGACGCCGGCCTGAAGGTCTCCCCGCACAAGGTGGGCCCGGACTACATCGATCCGGGTTACCACGCGCTGGCCACGGGCCGGCCGGGCCGCAATCTCGACGCGTACATGTGCGGTCCGGACCGCGTCGCCCCGCTGTTCCTGCACGGGGCCGAGGGCTGTGACGTCGCCGTCGTCGAGGGCGTGATGGGCCTGTACGACGGCGCGAGCGGGCAGGGCGAGCTGGCGTCGACGGCCCATGTGGCGAAGCTGCTGCGGGCGCCGGTGGTGCTGGTCGTGGATGCGTCGTCGCAGTCGCGTTCGGTGGCGGCGCTGGTGCACGGCTTCGCCTCCTGGGATCCCGAGGTGCGGGTCGCGGGCGTCATCCTCAACAAGGTCGGCTCGGACCGCCACGAACGCCTGCTGCGCGAGGCCCTGGAGGAGTCGGGGGTGCCGGTCCTGGGCGCGGTGCGCCGCGTCCCGGGCGTCCACACCCCCAGCCGCCACCTGGGGCTGGTACCGGTCGCGGAACGCAGCGCGGAGTCGCTGGAGGCGGTGGCGGCCCAGGCGGCCCAGGTGCGCGCGGGCTGCGATCTGGAGGGCCTGCTGGCCCTGGCGCGCAGCGCGCCCCCGATGCACGACGAGGCGTGGGACCCGGCGGGTTCGTGCCCACCCGCCGGCCCGCACCCGAGCGGCGACCGACCGGTGGTGGCCGTGGCCGGCGGTGCCGCGTTCACCTTCTCGTACACCGAGCACACGGAACTCCTGACCGCCGCGGGCGCGGAGGTGGTCACCTTCGACCCCCTCCGCGACGAGGCCCTGCCGGACCGCACCGCGGGTCTGGTCATCGGCGGCGGCTTCCCGGAGGTCTACGCCCCCGAGCTCTCGGCCAACGAGCCCCTGCGGAAGGCCGTGGCCGCCCTGGCGGAATCCGGTGCGCCGGTGGCCGCCGAGTGCGCGGGCCTGCTGTACCTCTCCCGCTCCCTCGACGGCAGGCCGATGTGCGGTGTGCTGCCCGCCGAGGCCCGCATGTCCGAGCGCCTCACCCTCGGTTACCGCGAGGCCGTCGCGATCGCCGACAACGCCCTGGCCCCCGCCGGGACGCGCGTACGCGGTCACGAGTTCCACCGCACGGTGATCGAGCCGGGCGCGGGCGCCGCCCCCGCGTGGGGGTTCACCCATCCCGAGCGGCGCGTCGAGGGCTTCGTGCGGGGCGGCGTCCACGCCTCCTACCTGCACACCCACTGGGCGGGGGCGCCCGGCACCGCGGAGCGCTTCGTGGCCGGCCCGCGGCGGCCGTGACGTCAGCTCGACAGCCCCACCACGAGCCAGATGAACGCCACCCCGGCGACCGTGCAGGCCAGCGTCGAGCGCGCGGGGTGCTCGTGGTGGGCCTCGGGGAGGATGTCGGAGGTCGCGAGGTAGAGCAGCACTCCGCCGAAGAAGCCGAGGTAGATGCCGAGGAACTGCTCCGGAAGGGTGAAGAGCAGGGTCGAGGCGGCGCCGACGACGGGGGCGAGGGCGTCGGCGCCGAGCATCAGCAGGACGCGGTGGCGCCGGTTCCCGTACAGGTCGGTGATCGTGTACGTGTTGAAGCCGTCGGCGAAGTCGTGGGCGATGACCGCGAGGGCCACGGCGACGGCCATGCTGGTGTCGACCTGGAAGGCCGCGCCGATCGCGACGCCGTCCATGGCGCTGTGGACGACCAGCGCGGCGGCCGCGGTGAGGCCTACCTGGGGGACGCGTTCGCCGGTGGTGATGCCGTGGTTGGCGCGGCGTACGGCCAGGAGCCGTTCGACGAGGTGCGCGGTCAGGAAGCCGAGGACGAAGCAGAGCAGGGCCACGGGTACGCCGAAGATCTCGCGCTCGGCGGCGTCCAGGGCCTCCGGGAGCAGGTCGAGGCCGACGACGCCGAGCATCAGTCCGCCGGCGAGGCCGAGGATGAGGTGTCTGCGGTCGGTGAAGCGCTGGGCGGCCCACCCGCCGAGAAGTGTCATCAGGAACGCGCCGAGGGCGACGACGACCGGCACGGAGCCTCCTCTCTCTCCTCGTCACCGCGTGCTGACCTCCCACTCTTGTCCCAGGAGCCCTCGACGGCCACCGTTCCGCCCCGGATTCCGCTGTTTGTCGGGGTGGGGGCGCGCCGGGGGGTTGACGCCGGGGAGGTGCTCGCGCTGATCGGGCGGGCGCTCGCGGAGGCGGGCCCGGGCGGCACTCCGGTGGCGCTGGTGACGGCGGAGGCGAAGACGGGTGAGGCCGGGCTGGTGGCGGCCGCGGCCCGGCTGGGCGTGCCGCTGCGCGGGTACGGGGCGCGGCAGCTGGCGGCGGTGGCGGTGCCCCATCCGTCGGCCGCGGCTCTCGCGGCGGTGGGGGCGCCCGGGGTGGCCGAGGCGGCGGCGCTGCTGGCGGCCGGACCCGGCGGTGCCCTGGTGGTGACCAAGCGGAAGTCCGCGCGGGTGACGTGCGCCGTCGCGCGCGGACCCGCGTGAAGGCGCCCGGCGGGCCGTCAGTAACGTCGGGGGGCCGGGTTCCCGCCCGGCCCGCACCCGAGTCCAGGCGAAGAGAAGGCGGCCCGCGGCCATGCACACACCCAGCGAACCCGATCTGCGCCACCACGGTGACGCCGAAGTACGGGGCGGCGGCGCGGAGTTGACCGATCTGGCGGTCAATGTGCGCTCCGGCACGCCCCCGCTGTGGCTGCGGGAGCACATAGCCGCGTCGCTGGACGGGCTGGCCGCCTACCCGGACGGGCGGGCGGCGCGGCGGGCGGTGGCCGAGCGGCACGGCCTGCCGGAGGAGCGGGTGCTGCTGACGGCGGGCGCGGCGGAGGCGTTCGTCCTGCTGGCCCGGGCGCTGCGGGTGCGGCGGCCCGTCGTGGTGCATCCGCAGTTCACGGAACCGGAGGCCGCGCTGCGGGACGCCGGTCACACGGTGGAGCGGGTGCTGCTGGATCCGGAGGACGGTTTCCGGCTGGATCCGCGGGCGGTGCCGGGGGACGCGGATCTGGTGGTGATCGGCAACCCCACCAACCCCACGTCCGTGCTGCACCCCGCCCAGGCGCTGGCCCAGCTCGCGCGCCCGGGGCGGACGCTGGTGGTGGACGAGGCGTTCATGGACGCGGTGCCGGGCGAGCGCGAGTCCCTGGCGTCCCGTACGGACCTGCCGGGGCTGGTCGTACTGCGCAGCCTCACCAAGACCTGGGGGCTGGCAGGGCTGCGCATCGGCTACGTGCTGGCCTCGCCCGGCACCATAGCCCGGCTGGAGCGGGCGCAGCCGCTGTGGCCGGTGTCGTCACCGGCGCTGGCGGCGGCGGAGGTGTGCAGCGCTCCCCCGGCGCTGGCCGAGGCCGCGCACGCCGCGCACCATCTGGCCGCCGACCGGGCCCATCTGACGGCGGCGCTGGCGGAGTTCGAGGGGGTCGAGGTGTTCGGCCCGGCGGCCGGGCCGTTCCTGCTGGTCCGGCTGGAGGACGCGGCGGCGGTGCGGTCCCGGCTGCGGGGGCTGGGGTTCGCGGTCCGGCGCGGTGACACGTTTCCCGGGCTGGGCCCGGACTATCTGCGGCTGGCGGTCCGGGACCGGGCGACCACGGACCGCTTCGCGGAGGCGCTGAGGAAGGCACTGGCCGACGGCTAGAGGGCCTGGCCGACGGGCCTTCGGCTGCGGCGCGCGTCCTCGAACGGGCTGATATCGGCTGAGCCCGGCCGAACCAGCCCGTCCGGCGTTTGAGGACACCGCCGCGTAGCGGTGGTGCACCCCTCATGATCCGCCGGAGGCCCTGGCGCGGTCGAGGGGGCGCCCGGTGGCTAGGTGCCGCCTGGCGTCCCCTCCGTCGCCGCTAGGCCCGCTTGCGTGCCGCCCGGCGGCGGGTGACGGCGATCGCGCCGCCGCCCGCGGCGATGGCGACGGTGGCCGCGACCGCGGCGCGGCGGCGTACGGGCATGCCGAAGGAAGCGGTGGTGGTGCTGGACACGTGTGTGGAACCCCCACGGGAGGCGTGGAGCCGTCGGCGCGGCCAATGGGGGACATCGCACGCGCCGACGGCGGGACCCCGCCATGTTTGACCTCGGGAGGGTGAACGGGCAGGGCCCTGACGCCAGTTCATCCGAAAGGGTAGGTTTCGCAGCCGCATTCGATTCTGTCGGCGCGGGAGCCGCTCCCCGTCACCCGCGTCACACCTGTTCGGGCGGGCCGGCCACCCGCACCGCCGTCCGCCCGCTCCGCCTGAAGGCGGTCAGCGGACCACCCGCCCCCGCAGCACCACCCGTCGCGGCGTCCCCAGGATCCGTACGTCCGCCCGCGGATCCGTGTCGTAGACGACCAGGTCGGCCGGGGCGCCCTCCTCCAGGCCCGGACGGCCCAGCCACTCGCGGGCGCCCCAGGACGCCGCCGTGAGGGCGGCCGTCGGCGGGATGCCCGCCTTGACGAGCTCCGCGACCTCCTCGCCCACCAGGCCGTGGGCGAGGGAGCCACCCGCGTCCGTACCGACGAAGACCGGTATGCCGGCGTCGTAGGCGGCACGCACCGTCTCGTAGCGCCGCTCGTGCAGGCGGCGCATGTGGTCGGCCCAGCGCGGGAACTTCTTCTCGCCGCCGTCCGCCAGCCGCGGGAAGGTCGCGATGTTGACCAGCGTGGGCACGATCGCGACGCCCCGCTCGGCGAAGAGCGGGATCGTCTCCTCGGTCAGGCCCGTGGCGTGCTCGACGCAGTCGATGCCCGCCTCCACCAGCGGCGCGAGCGAGTCCTCCGCGAAGCAGTGCGCGGTGACCCGCGCCCCCAGCCGGTGCGCCTCGGCGATGGCCGCCTCGACCTCGCCGCGCGGCCAGCACGACGACAGGTCGCCCGTCTCGCGGTCGATCCAGTCGCCGACGAGCTTGACCCAGCCGTCCCCGCGCCGCGCCTCGCGCGCCACGTACGCCACCAGGTCCTCGGGCTCGATCTCGTGCGCGTAATTGCGGATGTAGCGGCGCGTACGGGCGATGTGGCGGCCCGCGCGGATGATCCGGGGGAGGTCCTCGCGGTCGTCGATCCACCGGGTGTCCGAGGGGGAGCCGGCGTCGCGGAGCAGCAGCGCGCCCGCGTCGCGGTCGGTCAGCGCCTGTTTCTCACTGGTCGACTCGTCGACCGGGCCGTGCGCGTCCAGCCCCACGTGGCAGTGGGCGTCCACCAGGCCGGGCAGCACCCAGCCCTCGATGGTGGTGACGTCCCGCGCCCCGGCCGGCCGCTCGAAGGTGATCTTCCCGTCGACGGCCCACAGCTCGTCGCGCACCCCGTCCTCCGGGTCCGCGCCGACGAGCACCCGCCCCTTGATGTGCAGCACACCACTGTCGCTCATGAACGCACTGTACGAGCCGGCTCCCGCCGTGCGCCAAGGGCCTCGGGCCGACGCCGGCGCGGGCCCGCCCGGCTTTCCCGGCGAATTCGCCCCGAGAGCGCTGGGGGAACACTCCCGGCCGCTTCTCCATTTCATTTGCATGCAGTTTCCCGGCATTCTCTTGCCCCCGTTATTCGACCCTAAACACAAAGATTTTATTGACGTTCCAGCACGCCCTCCATCCTGTGACGCACTCCACAAAACCGCCCGCTTTGCCCGGAAAACACCGGACAAATAGCCACCTTTCGCTGCGGTCTCGCGTGCCCGCGCACCCCGCGCGATAACACATCGAGCCGTCATGGGACAGCGGAACCCGCCATGCATTTTTTGATTTACCTCGGTAAATTCACTCCGCATGACCGCCGCACAAGCAGACCTTGCACGTGCCCACAGCGAATTCCCGGAAATGCCGGAGGGACTGACGCTCGACACCCCCCGCGTCGAGGACGGAGCCGCGATCTGGCGCATCGCCCGCGACTCGAAGGCGCTGGACCTGAACTCCTCGTACAGCTACCTCCTGTGGTGCCGTGACTTCGCCGCCACCTCCGCGGTGGCCCGCCGCGCCGACGGCGAGCCGGCCGGTTTCATCACCGGCTACGTCCGCCCCGAGCGTCCCGAGGTGCTCGTGGTCTGGCAGGTGGCCGTCGACCACGCACACCGGGGCCGGGGCCTGGCCGCCGCGCTGCTGGAGGGTCTGGTCGCCCGCACCGCCGGAGAGCTGGGCATCCAGGGGATCGAGACGACCGTCACCCCGGACAACACCGCCTCCAACCGGCTGTTCGCCTCCTTCGCCGCGCGCCACGCGGCCCCCGTCGAGCGCGAGGTGCTCTTCGACGGCGGGCTGTTCCCGGACACCGGGCACGAGCCCGAGGTGCTCCACCGCATCGGTCCGATCGCCCGCTGATCCCGACGCCGCAGCCGCACACACCCCCGAACCTTCCTGGAGTCCGTCATGACCATCACCCCGCCCGCCCTGAGCGTCTTCGAGACCCTGGAGTCGGAGGTGCGCAGCTACTGCCGCAGCTGGCCCGCGGTCTTCGACCGCGCGCAGGGCAGCCGGATGTACGACGAGGACGGCCATACCTACCTCGACTTCTTCGCCGGCGCCGGAGCGCTCAATTACGGGCACAACAACCCCGTACTCAAACGCGCCCTGATCGACTACATCGAACGCGACGGCGTCACCCACGGCCTGGACATGGGCACCACCGCCAAGCGCGCGTTCCTGGAGTCCTTCCAGGACATCGTGTTGCGCCCGCGTGACCTGCCGTACAAGGTCATGTTCCCCGGCCCGACGGGCACCAACGCCGTGGAGGCCGCGCTCAAGCTGGCCCGCAAGGTCAAGGGCCGCGAGTCGATCGTCTCCTTCACCAACGCCTTCCACGGCATGTCGCTGGGCTCGCTCGCCGTCACCGGCAACGCCTTCAAGCGGGCCGGCGCGGGCATTCCGCTGGTGCACGGCACCCCGATGCCCTTCGACAACTACTTCGACGGCCAGGTGCCGGACTTCCTGTGGTTCGAGCGGCTGCTGGAGGACCAGGGCTCGGGCCTGAACCAGCCGGCCGCCGTCATCGTCGAGACGGTGCAGGGCGAGGGCGGCATCAACGTCGCCCGCCCGGAGTGGCTGCGCGCCCTCGCCGACCTGTGCGAGCGCCGCGACATGCTGCTGATCGTCGACGACATCCAGATGGGCTGCGGCCGCACCGGCGGCTTCTTCTCCTTCGAGGAGGCGGGCATCACGCCCGACATCGTGACCCTGTCGAAGTCCATCGGCGGCTACGGCATGCCGATGTCCCTCACCCTCTTCAAGCCGGAGCTCGACGTGTGGGAGCCGGGCGAGCACAACGGCACCTTCCGCGGCAACAACCCCTCCTTCGTCACCGCCGCCGCGGCCCTCGACACCTACTGGGCCGACGGGCAGATGGAGAAGCAGACCCTCGCCCGGGGCGAGCAGGTCGAGCAGGCGCTGCGAGCGATCTGCGCCGAGCCCACCGGGCCGACCGCGGAGTACCGCGGCCGGGGCCTGGTCTGGGGACTGGAGTTCGCCGACAAGGCGCGCGCCGGCGCCGTCGCCGCGCGGGCCTTCGAGCTCGGTCTGCTCATCGAGACGTCCGGCCCGGAGAGCGAGGTCGTCAAGCTGCTGCCCGCGCTGACCATCTCCCCCGACGATCTGGACGAGGGTCTGCGCATCCTCGCCCGCGCGGTCCGCGAGACCGCCTGAGACCCCTCCCCCCGGAACCCCGACCCCGACAGAAAGGCAGGAACATCATGATCGTCCGCTCCCTCAAGGACATCGAAGGCACCGACCGGCACGTCAAGGCCAAGTCCGGCACCTGGGAGAGCAAGCGGATCGTGCTCGCCAAGGAGCGCGTCGGCTTCTCCCTGCACGAGACCACGCTCTACGCCGGCACCGAGACGTCCATGTGGTACGCCAACCACATCGAGGCCGTGCTGTGCGTCGAGGGCGAGGCCGAGCTGACCGACGACGAGACCGGTGAGAAGCACTGGATCGAGCCCGGCACGATGTACCTCCTGAACGGCCATGAGAAGCACACCCTGCGGGTGAAGTCCGACTTCCGCTGCGTCTGCGTCTTCAACCCGCCGGTCACCGGCCGCGAGGACCACGACGAGAACGGCGTCTACCCGCTGCTGACGGAGGAGGTCTGAGCGATGACGACCACGGTCAGCGACCTGTACCCCACGCGCGGCGCCACCGAGGTGGCGGTCCCCCGCCGGGACCCGGTGGTGTGGTCCGCGCCCGGCGCCCCCGGGCCCATCGGCGCGGCGGAGCTGAGCGGCTACGACCGCGACGGCTTCCTGACGGTCGATCAGCTCATCACGCCGGACGAGGTGGCGCGCTACCGCGCCGAACTGGACCGGTTGATCTCCGATCCGGCGGTACGGGCCGACGAGCGCTCGATCGTCGAGCCGAAGTCGGATGCCGTGCGGTCGGTGTTCGAGGTGCACAGAATCAGTGAGGTCTTCGCCGGCCTGGCGAGCGATCCACGGGTGGTGGGCCGGGCACGGCAGATCCTCGGCTCGGACGTCTACGTCCACCAGTCGCGGATCAACGTCAAGCCGGGCTTCGGAGCCTCCGGTTTCTACTGGCACTCGGACTTCGAGACCTGGCACGCGGAGGACGGGCTGCCGCGGATGCGGACCGTGTCGGTCTCCATCGCGCTGACCGAGAACCACGACACGAACGGCGGGCTGATGATCATGCCCGGTTCGCACCGGACGTTCCTCGGCTGCGCGGGCGAGACGCCGCGCGACAACTACAAGCGCTCGCTGCGCATGCAGGACGCGGGCACGCCCTCGGACGAGGCCCTGACCGGCTTCGCCGACCAGCACGGCATCAAGCTGTTCACGGGCCCGGCCGGCTCGGCGACCTGGTTCGACTGCAACTGCATGCACGGGTCGGGCGACAACATCACGCCCTTCCCGCGCAGCAATGTCTTCCTCGTCTTCAACAGCGTGGAGAACACGGCGGTGGAGCCCTTCGCGGCACCGGTCCGACGACCGGAGTTCATCGGGGCGAGGGACTTCACACCGGTGGGGTGAACGGGTGCCCGGCCGGGGGCCCGGGGGTTGCCCCCCGGAAGACGCAGCATCGGGGCGAGGGACTTCACACCGGTGGGGTGAACGGGTGCCCGGCCGGGGGCCCGGGGGTTGCCCCCCGGAAGACGCAGCATCGGGGCGAGGGACTTCACACCGGTGGGGTGAACGGGTGCCGGCCGACGCGCTCAGCCCGGTGACACGAACCCGCTCTCGTACGCCGCGATGACCGCCTGCGTGCGGTTGCGGACGCCCAGCTTGGCGAGCGCGCCCGCCACGTGGGTCTTGACCGTCGCCGCGCCCAGCGTCAGCTCCGCCGCGATCTCGGCGTTCGACAGCCCCGCCGCCATCAGGCGCAGCACCTCCGCCTCGCGCTCCGACAGCCGCGCCCGCAGCTTCCCGGCCGTGTCCCGGGAGTCGCGGGCGGCGGCGTGTTCGGCGGCCAGTGCGCGGACGGCGGCGGGGAAGAGCAGGGAGTCGCTGCGGGCCACCAGGCGTACGGCCTGGACGAGTTCGTCGGCGCCCGCCCGCTTGAGCAGGAAGCCGCTGGCCCCGGCGCGCAGCGCGTCGTACACATAGCTGTCGTTCTCGAAGGTGGTCACGACGACGACGCGGGGCGGGTCGTCCATCGTCGCCAGCACCTGCTCGGTGGCGCGGATGCCGTCGATCTCCGGCATCCGGACGTCCATCAGGACGATGTCGGGGCGGAGTCGGCGGATCAGGGACACCGCCTCCGCGCCGGTCCTGGCCTCCCCCACGACCTCCAGGTCCGGCTCGGCGCCGAGGATCGCGCGCAGGGCGGTACGGACCAGGTGCTCGTCGTCGGCGAGGACGACTCGTATGGGGCGTGTGGTGGTGCCGGGTGTCTCGTCGGGCATGGAGGTCAGCTTAGAGAAGATCACAGGGGCGCAGGCAGGCCCGGAGAGGGTCCGAGCGGCCCGGAGACGCGCCAACACCTGTGGAATCCAGTGGCTTATCCCCCGCTTTGCCGCGATGATCGGCGTATGTCGCGTACGTTTGATCATCTGGTGGCCGAGGCGGAGTCCGTGTCGGTCGAGGGCTGGGACTTCTCCTGGCTGGACGGCCGGGCCACCGAGCAACGCCCCTCGTGGGGTTATCAGCGCACGATGAGCGAGCGCCTGGCCCGCGCGTCGGCCGCGCTGGACGTCCAGACGGGCGGCGGTGAGGTCCTCGCCGGGGCCGCGAAGCTGCCCCGGCTGATGGTCGCCACGGAGTCCTGGCCGCCCAATGTCGCCAAGGCCACCGAGCTGCTGCACCCCCTCGGTGCCGTCGTCGTCGCGGACCCGGACGAGCCGCCGCTGCCGTTCGCCGACGGGGCCTTCGACCTGGTGACGAGCCGCCATCCGGTGACCGTCTGGTGGGACGAGATCGCCCGTGTGCTGCGGCCCGGCGGCACGTATCTGGCCCAGCACGTCGGTCCGGCCAGCGTGTTCGAGCTGGTCGAGTACTTCCTCGGACCGCAGCCCGAGGAGGTGCGGCGCGCCCGCCATCCGGACGACGCCCGCCGGGACGCGGAGGCGGCCGGGCTGGGGATCGTGGATCTGCGTGCGGAGTCCCTGCGCACCGAGTTCTTCGACATCGGCGCGGTGATCTACTTCCTGCGGAAGGTGATCTGGATGGTTCCCGGCTTCACCGTCGGCGCGTACCGCGACCGGTTGCGGGAGCTGCACGAGCGGATCCAGGCGGACGGCCCGTTCGTCGCCACCACGACCCGCTATCTCGTCGAGGCCCGCAAGCCGGTCTGACGGGCGCAGCCGCCGCCCTCCGAGCGGGTCACCGGCCGCTGAGCGGCAGCCGCACCGTCAGCCGCCACACGCCGTCCCGCTCGCCGGCGACACTGGTGCCGCGCAGCAGCCGGGCGCGCTCGGAGATGCCGAGCAGTCCCCGGCCGCCGCCGGCCCGGCGCTGCCCGCCGTGCCCCTGCTGGCCGTGCTGCCCGTGCTGTACGGGGTTCTCCAGGGCGACCTCCAGCGCGTCGTCGCACACGGCGACGCGCAGCAGCACCGGCACCCGGCCCGCGTGCCGCAGGGCGTTGGTGAGGCCCTCCTGGACGATGCGGTACGCCTCGCGGGAGACGACCGGCGGCAGCGCGTCCAGCGGCGCGGAGGCGGCGAGGGTGACCGTGCCGCCGGCCGCGCGGGTGCGTTCCAGCAGGCCGTCCAGGTCGGCGAGGGTCGGGGCGGGTGTGGCGGAGGCGGCGCCGTCCTCGCGCAGCAGGCCCAGGACGGTGTCGAGCTCGCCCACCGCCTCGCGGGTCGTCTCCTCGATCGCGGCCAGTGCCTGCCGGGCGAACTCCGGGTCGGCGTCGAGGACTTTGCGCGCCGCGCTCGCCTGGAGGGTGACCGCGCTCAGCGCGTGCCCCACCGAGTCGTGCAGCTCGCGCGCCAGCCGGTTGCGCAGGGCCAGCCGCATCGCGTGCTGCTCGGCGGCGGCGAGCCGGTCCGCGGCCGTCGGCCCGAGGAGTACGGGCGCGCAGCGCGCCAGCAGTGATCCCGCCGCCCAGGAGGTGCCGACGACCAGCATGAGCAGCGCGCACCCCAGGCCGGGCAACAGCAACGGCCACGGCCCGGAGAGGTGGTAGTGCCCGAGGAATTCCCGGGCCGCCCGCGAGTCGCCGAGGAAGGGCGTGGCGATCAGCAGCACGGCGGCGGGTGGTACGGCCAGCGACATGCCGCTGACGATGCCGCCCACCGCCAGGTGGAGCACGTACCACACGGCCGTACGCCCGCGCGCGGCCCACGAGTCGCTCGGCCCGGTGGCCAGTTCCTCGCCCGGCACCCCGCACAGCGCCCGCGCCGCGGTGCTCTCCAGGGGCCGTACGAGCGGGAGGGGCGCGGTGATCGCGGCCGGCACCAACGCCATCGCGAACACGCCGAACTGCCGGACCAGGGAACCGCCGAGGAGGACCTCCGGGCCCGGGAAGACGACCGACGCCACGACGTTCGCCAGCAGGAAGTACGGCATCAACAGCGCGCCGCCGAGCAGCAGATGCACCCAGCGCAGCCGCGCCCGCCGGCCGAGCGCCGCACCGGCCCAGCGAACGGGGGCGGCCGGCAGGGCCCGTACGGCCTCCATGGCGCGGGCGGCCCTCACGCCGTACGGGCGGCGCGCCGCGCGAAGAAGCCGGCACCGGCGGCGAGGACCAGCAATCCTGTGATCATCTGTACAGCGTAGGTGGTGAACATCAGGGGGGTGGCGGCCCAGGCCTCGTCATCCGGGTAGCCGAGCGCCGCGACGAACAGCCAGCCGCCCCAGCAGGCCGTCGCGGCCGACCCGACCCCGGCGAGCGCCAGCGGCACCCGCAACGGCAGCCGACCGCCCCGGCGCAGGACGAGCAGGGCGAGGCCGGCCGCGGCCGCCAGCGCGAAGACCATGTGGCCCGACTCCCTGGCCGCGAAGTCACCGCTGTAGGACCGGGCCTGCTCCGGAGAGAGCCCCACCCGGGACCCGGCGGCCCACAGCAGGTGCACCGCGGCCGGTACGAGGGAGAGCACGGCCGCCGCGCCCGCGGCCGCCCGCTGCGCCCGCGTCGGCGGGCACACAGCCAGGCCGGCGACGTCGCCCCGCCACAGGTGGCCCCAGCGCCGACGGGCGTAGAGGACGAACAGGGCGCCCAGACCCAGCCCCTGGACGATGAACCCGACGTACACGACCCCGAACACCCACTCGTCGAGGAACGGCCGCCCGTCGGGCGCCGCAGAGGCGGCCGTACCGCCGAGCGCCCGGACCGCGAGCTGGGCCGGGAATCCGTAGGCAATGGGGGCCAGCAGGCCGATGGCGCCCCACATCGGCAGGACCAGCGGCCAGGCGGGGACGCGTCTGCCCCAGGGGCTGGACAGCAACAGGACGAGCACCACGAGGCCCGCGTCCATGAGCACGGTGACACCGTTGGCCCACCGCATGAACTCCTCGTGGTCGAGCAGGACGCTGCCCTCCGGGATGCCGATCCGGCTCCCGGCCATCCAGGCGACCTTGAGGGTGAGGTAGGGCGCGCAGGCGGCGAGGGTGACGGCCCGCAGGGCGCGGCGTGCGGCGGCGTGGTCGTCCCACCGCGACGCGGCGGGGGCGGGCTGCCGATCGGATGCCGAGGGCGTACCGGGCGTGCCGCTCGCGAGGGGCGGGAACTGTGTCGTACGGCTCATACGACCAGGCTCCCGTGACCGGGCGGCGGGCGCCTCGGCCCCGGAGCCGAGTCGTCTCCGCCGCAGGGTGGAAGCTTCTCTCGTCCCCCGGGCAGATGCCGCGCGTCACCGCCTCCGCCTCAGGGCCGGTACGGTGCCGTCCGCTCGCGCGCCGCCCGGGGAACGCCCCGCGACCCGGCGATCAGACAGGCCATCACTTCACCATGGACGGAGTGATCACCACCGCCGATAGTGGTGGACATGGACACCAGCCTGGCATCAGCCCACTTCGCCCCGGAGACCACCTACCTCAACACGGCGTCGGCCGGGCTGCTGCCCGCGCCCGCCGTCGCCGCCATGACCACGGCCGTCGCCTCGGCGGCCGTCGGCGGCCCCGGCAACGTCGACTACTTCGCCGACGTGGACGCCGTGCGCGCCGGCTACAGCCGCCTCCTCGGCGTGTCCGACGACCGTGTCGCGGTGGGCAGTTCGGTCGCCGTGTACTGCGGACTGATCGCCCAGTCCCTGCCCTCGTACGCCGAAGTGATCGTGGCGGAAGGCGACTTCGCCTCGCTCGTCAACCCCTTCCACATGCGGCCCGACCTGACCGTACGCACCATTCCGCTGGAGAAGATCGCCGACGCGATCCGCTCCGGCACCGCCCTCGTCGCGGTCAGCGCCGTCCAGTCGGCCGACGGACGGATCGCCGACCTCGGCGCCATCCGCGCCGCCGCCCTCGCCCACGGCGCCCGCACGCTCATCGACGTCAGCCAGGCGGCCGGCTGGCTGTCCCTCGACGCCGGCGCGTACGACTACACCGTCTGCGTCGGCTACAAGTGGCTGATGTGCCCGCGCGGCGTCGCCTTCCTCACCGTGCCCGAGGACCTCGGCGCCCTCACGCCCCTCTTCGCCGGCTGGGTCGCCGGGCAGGACCCCTGGGAGAGCTGCTTCGGCAAGGTGGAGCGGCTCGCCCCGTCGGCACGCCGCTTCGACGAGAACCTCGCCGTCTTCTCCTACGTCGCCGCCCGGCACAGCATCGCCCTGCTGGAGGAGCTCGGCGTCGAGCGCGTCGGCGCGCACGACCGGGCGCTCGCCGACCGCTTCCGCGCCGGGCTGGCGGAGCTCGGCCACACGCCCGTGGCGGCCGAGGGTTCCACGATCGTCTCCGTCCCCGGCCTCGGCAGTGCCGCGGAGCGCCTGGCGGCGGCGGGAGTGCGGGTCAGCGCCCGGGCCGGCAACCTCCGCGCCGCCTTCCACCTCTACAACACCATCACCGACGTCGATCGCCTCCTGGAGGTACTCGCCCGAACCTGAGCGGTCAGTCAAGCCCGTCCGGCGCTTGAGGCCCCCCGATGCCGGGCGGCCACCCGGCATCGACGGCCCGAACCGCCGCTACCCGACCGGAAGGTCACCCCGCACAGACGTACACCGCCTCCGCCAGCCGCCCAACCTCCGGCGCCGCACCGCCGGGGAACGCGAACCGCCGCCGGTTGTAGCCGAACGCCAGCCCCCGGCTGGGATCGGCGAACGCCTGCGACCCGGCCGCGCCACTGTGCCCGAACGCCCGCCCACCCAGGAAGGGGTACGTTTCCGAGACCGCGGAGAAGCCCAGGGCGAACGCCCCGTGCTGGCGGAGCACCAGGTCGTGCCCGGCGGAGTGGATCTGGGCGAACTCGGCCGCCGTGTCGGCCTTCAGCAGCGGCTCGTGGCCGTCCACGCCGCTGATGGCGGCCGCGTACATCCGGGCGAGGCCGCGCGCGTTGGCCATCCCGCCGACGGAGGCGGGGCCGCCCGCGCGGATGACGCGGTGGTTGGGGAGCGTCTCCAGGGCGGGCGCCTCGGGGTGGTTGAGGTTGAACGCGAGGCCGTAGAGGCTCTCCGGCCCGCCCCTGCCTTCCAGCAGGGCGCGCTTCTGCTCGGGCGTCGGGTCCATGGGCTGGGTGTCGAGCACCCGGTGCTCCTGGTCCTCGGGCAGGCCCATGTAGAAGTCGATGTCGTACGGGGCGCGGATCCGCTTCTCGAAGAACTCCTGCATGGTCAGGCCGGTGACCCGCCGGACGACCTCGCCGGTGAGCGCGCCGATCACCAGCCCGTGGTAGCCGAAGGCGGAGCCGGGGCGCCAGTGCGGGCGCTGGGCGGCGAGGCGTTCGGCGATCAGGCGGTCGTCCGCCAGTTCCTCCACCGTGAGGCCACCCTCGACGCCGGGCAGCCCCGCCCGGTGGGCCAGCAGCTCGCGCAGGGTGATGTGCTCCTTGCCGGCGGCGGCGAACTCGGGCCAGTAGTGCCGCACCTCCCGGTCGAGCTCCAGCGTGCCGTCCTGGACGAGCAGGGCGACGGCGAGGTGGGCGGCGCCCTTGGTGGAGGAGAAGACTCCGGTGAGCGAGTCGGGCCCGATCCCCGGGCCGCCCCACAGGTCCACGACCTGCTTCCCGTCGACGTAGGCGGCGAGCTGCGCGGAGTGCCCGGCCCGCTCCTCGGCGAGCGTGGCCTCGAACTCCTCGCGTACCGCCTCATAGCCCTCGGCGACGGTCCCCTGTGCCGCGATCACGTCCGACATCCCGCACTCCCTGAAGATCAACTGTGTGTCAGGGGCTCCAGCCACGCGGCGCGCGAACTTATTCCTATGACCACACCGACGCCCGCGTGAGCACCCACACAGGGGCCCGGGTGCGGCCGTGCGGGAATTCGACGTTCGGTAATGGAACCGCAAAGCCGGGCCGCTCGTTACCCGTGGCATGACCGCTATGACACCCGGCTCGAACATCCCTCTCTCCGTCGCGCGCGTGACGGTGGACGTCACCGCCCCGGTGCGGCTCGACGTATCGGGCCTGCTGCTCACCGCCGACGGCAAGGTGCGCTCCGACGACGACTTCGTCTTCTACAACCAGCCGACCGGTCCGGGTGTGACGCACCGCGCCGCGTCCGGCTCCACGCCCGACTCGATCACCGTGGACACCACCGCCGTCCCGGCCGACATCGACAAGATCGTGGTGACGGCCAGCCCGGACGCCGCCGGTGCGAGCTTCGCGGGCATCGAGCCGACGGCGACGGTGCGCGGCACGGACGACGGCACGGTCCTGGCCACCTTCACCCCGCCGCGGCTGGGCACGGAGACGGCCCTGGTGATCGTCGAGGTCTACCGCCGGGGCGGCGCCTGGAAGGTCCGCGCGGTCGGCCAGGGTTATGCGAACGGGCTGGCGGGCATCGCCACCGACTTCGGTGTGAGCGTGGAGGAGCCGGCGCCCGCCGCCGCGCCGGTGGCTCCGCCGGTGCGGACGCCCGTGGCCCCGCCGGTGCCGGTGCAGGCGCCGCCCGCGCCCGCCGCTCCCCCGGCCGCCGCGCCGCAGGCGCCCGCCACCGGGAAGATCAACCTGGACAAGGGCCGGGTCAGCCTCCAGAAGAACCAGACGGTCTCCCTCGTCAAGGGCGGCCGCCCGCTGACGCAGTCCGTGAAGATGGGCCTGGGCTGGGAGCCCGCCTACGGCAGCCGGGCCATCGATCTGGACGCCTCGGTCATCGCCTACGGCCCCGAGCGCAACATGATCGACGCCTGCTACTTCGGCAAGCTCCAGATCCTCAACGGCGCGATCCAGCACTCCGGCGACAACCTCACCGGCGAGGGCTCGGGCGACGACGAGACCATCACCGTCCATATGGAGGGACTGCCGCAGGAGGTCACCGGCCTGGTCTTCACCGTCAGTTCCTTCAACGGACAGAAGTTCAACCAGGTCGCCAAGGCGTACTGCCGCCTGCTCGACGCCCGTACGGGCGAGGAGCTGGTGCGCTTCGACCTGACCGGCGCCGAGCCGAAGACGGGCGTGCTGATGTGCAAGTTCGTCCGGCAGTTCTCCGGCGAGTGGGAGATGACGGCCATCGGCGAGTTCGTGAAGTCCCGCACGGTCCGCGACCTGGTCAAGCCCGCGGCCGCCGCCCTGTGACGGAGTAGCCGGCGCGGGCCGTCCGGGGCAGGCCCCCGCCTGCCCCGGACGGCCCGCCGGCCTGTCCGGTCACCGCCCCTGGCGCCGCCACGGCCCGGTGATCGCGAACATGATGCCGGGCTCCTGCATGTTGGCGAAGAGGGTCTTGCCGTCCGGGGCGAAGGTCACCCCGGTGAACTCGCTGTATTCGGGCTTCCGCGCGGTGCCGATGTTGAGCTCGTTGCGCGCGATGGGGTACGTACGGCCGTCGTCCAGGGCGCCGAAGAGGTGCTGGACGCCCTCGCCGTCCTCGGCGATGACCAGGCCGCCGTACGGCGAGACGGTGATGTTGTCCGGGCCGTCGAAGACGCCGTCGCGCTCCGGGTGCTTGTTTACTCCGAAGCGCACCTTCAGCGTCAGGGTGCGGCGCCGCGGGTTGTAGAACCACACCTGGCCGTCGTGCTGGACGGGGCTCTCCTCGCGGGCGAAGGAGGCGACGACGTAGACGCCGCCGTCGCCCCACCACATGCCTTCGAGCTTGCGGGCCCGGGTGACCTCGCCGTCCTTGAACTGCTTGCGCACCGAGACGGACTTCGCGTCGCGGTCGGGCACCTTCACCCAGTCGACGCCGTAGACCGTGCCGGTGCGCGTCGCCCGCGAGAGGTCGTCGACGAACCGACCGCCGGAGTCGAAGCACTTGAACGCCTGGAGCACGCCCGCCTCCGCACCGAGGGTGCGCAGCCGGCCGCGGCCGTGGTGGAAGCCGCTCGGCGGGCTCCAGCGGTAGAACAGCCCGTTGGGGCCGGAGGCGTCCTCGGTCAGGTAGAGGTGGCCGCGGCCGGGGTCGACGACGACGGCCTCGTGGGCGTACCGGCCCAGCGCCTTGACCGGCTTGGGGTGGCGGTTGGCGCGGCGGTCCTGCGGGTCGACCTCGAAGACATAGCCGTGGTCCTTGGTCATGCCGTTCTTGCCGGCCTTGTCCTCGGTCTCCTCGCAGGTGAGCCAGGTCCCCCAGGGGGTGCGGCCGCCCGCGCAGTTCGTGGACGTGCCGGCGATGCCGACCCACTCGGCGACGTGGTCGCCGTGCCGCGCCACCTCCACGACCGTGCAGCCGCCCGAGGCCGCCGGGTCGTAGACCAGCCCGTCGGTGAGCGGTACGGGGTGCGGCCACTTGGAGCGGGGGCCACCCAGCTCGTGGTTGTTGACCAGCAGGGTCACCCCGCGCGGGCCCTCGAAGGTGGCGGTGCCGTCGTGGTTGGAGGGCGTGTACTCGCCCGACTCCAGCTTGGTGACACCCGTTCGGGTGATGACCCGGTAGGAGAATCCACGCGGAAGGGCGAGCAGTCCCTTCGGATCCTTGACGAGCGGGCCGTAGCCGGGCTTGGCGGGCTTCTTCGGCCCGGCCCCGTCCGACGGGGTCGCGTACGCCGTGGCGTCGGCGGCCAGCGCGCCGGGCGCGGTGGCCAGGACACCGACACTGCCGGCCAGCGCCACCCCGGCCCCGGCCTGGGCGGATCTCTTCGCGAAGTCTCTGCGGCTGATGGTCATCGTCGCCTCCAGGGGGCCTGATCGTCGCGGGCGCCCCTATGAGCCGAGCGGGTGAATCACCAGGGGCGCGCTTACGATCCCTCCCCGTGTCGAACATCGGATGAACATGACGCGACATCCGACAACCGATCCGGGGGGTGGCGGGGGGTCACGTACGGATCCCCCGCACCTCGGCCCCTGCGGAGAGGCCCGGAGACGCCGCGCCGTCAGCACGGGCAGCGCACCGAACGGCCCCGCCGTCGGCAGGACGGACGTCAGCCCCGCGAGCGGGCTTTGAAGGCCGCCTTGCGGGCCTCCTTCGCGACCTTCTTGTCCGGGTGCAGGCGGCCCATGGCCTCCAGCACCTCGGCCGTGGCCGGGTGGTCCACGCGCCAGGCCGAGTCGAAGAAGCCGCCGTGCCGGCCGACCAGGTCCGTGACCAGGCCGCGCAGCTCGTCGGAGTCGCCGTCGGCCGCGAGCTGGGCGGCGATGGTGTCGATGGTCAGCCAGAAGACCATGTCCTGGTCGGGCTCGGGGATGTCCGCGGCGCCGTGCTCGGCGAGCCAGACGCGGGCGAGGCCGCCCAGCTCCCGGTCGTCCAGGACCTCGCGCAGCGCCGGCTCGGCCTCGGCGCCGACCAGCGAGAGGGTCTGCTGGCAGGACAGGCGGCGGCGCGGCGCGTCCTCGTCGGCGCCGCGCGCGGCGGCGAGCAGCTGGCGGGCGGCGTCCAGCGGGGCGCGGCGGGCCAGCCACAGGTCCGTCTCGGCGCGCGCGGCCTGCCGGGGGTGGTCCGGGAGCGCGGCGAGGAGCACGTCGGCGCCCTCGTCGGCGAGGTCGCCGACGGCCGGGGCGTCGATCCCGGCGTCGAGCATCCGCGACCGGACGGCGTACAGGCCGAGCGGGGTGAGGGAGACCATGCCGTAGCGGCTGACGTCCTCCTCCTCGGGGCTGTCGGTGGCCAGGCCGTCGACGGACTCCCGGATGTGCCCCTCGCCGTCGACCTCCTCGATGAGGGCCTCGTCCACCGGCTGGTACTCGATCAGGCCGGTCGGCGCGAGCATCCGGAACTGGTCGTCCAGACGCATCATCGCATCGGAGACCTCTTCGAGGATGTCGTCGGTGGGCTCGTCCATGTCATCCGGGACGATCATGGAGGCGGCGAGCGCGGGCAGCGGTACGGGCCGCTCGGCGGCGCCCTCGTCGAGGACCGTCAGCAGGTAGAGGTTGCCGAGGACGCCGTCGAGGAAGTCGGCCTCCTCCTCCGGATTCCAGTCGAGCGCGTCGAGGTCCAGGTCGCCGCCCTCGGAAATCTGGTCGACGATGTCACCGAGGTCCGGAGCGGCCGCGTCGGCCAGGACGTTCTCCAGACCGCCGAGCCAGAGTTCGAGGATGTCCGTAGGGCTGCCGGAGGTGAGCGTGGCCAGTTCCTCGCCCGCCGTGGCGATGCCGGAAGGCGCGTCCTCGCCCGCCGCCTCTTCCTCCGGCGACTCCGGCGACTCCGTGAACTCCACCAGGCCGGTGTCCAGCGCGTGCTGCCACGCCTCGGCGGTGTACGCGGGCCCCTCCTCGTCCCCGGCGAGGCCGAGGAGCTCGGTGGCGGTGCTCAGCTGTCCGGCGAGGAGCTCGCCGCCCGCCCCGACCGGTGTGCCCTCGCCGGCCCAGCGGGCCAGCTTCGCGGCGCGGACGAACAGCGGCGCGGACAGCGCGTCCCGCGCGAGCTCCGCGTCGGAGGGGAGCCGCACCGGCGGCATGGTCGGGCGGTCTCCGGACATCAGGGGGGTCTCTCCTCGTCGTGACGGCCGCGCCGGTCGATGGGGCGCGCGATGCCCAAGCGTAGACGGGTTTCGCCCCGTGCCGCCCGGTTCACCGGCCAGTCGACGGCCGGATGCCCGCCGACCCTTGACAACTCCCCTGGTAACCCAAGACATTGACGCGCGTAGATCTTGCTTTTCGCTCTCCCACCACCCTTGACCGCCCTTTTCGGAGGCCCCCGTGCCCACTCGTGTACCCACTCGCCGCCCCCTGCGCAGGCCGCCCGCCGTCGGTTCCCTGATAGCCGTCGCGCTCGCGGCGGGGCTGCTCACCGCCCCCCAGTCCGCGAGCGCGACCGACGCCGGTGACACGGCGATCCGGATCCACGACATCCAGGGCGTCACGCGCCTCTCCCCGCTCACCGGCCGCCAGGTCGAGCAGGTGCCGGGCGTCGTCACGGCCGTACGCTCCTTCGGCTCGGCGCGCGGCTTCTGGTTCCAGGACACCCAGCCGGACAGGAACCCCGCGACCAGCGAGGGCATCTTCGTCCACACCGGCTCCACGAGCCCGGCCGTCGCCGTCGGCGACGCCGTCCTCGTGTCGGCCACGGTCGGCGAGTACTACCCCGGCGGCGAGCCGGCGGGCCTGCAGTCGGTCACCCAGCTCACCAAGGCGACCTGGACGGTGGAGTCCTCCGGCAACGCCCTGCCCGCCGCTTTCCGGCTGCGCCCCTCCTCGCTGCCGGACCGGTACGCGCCCGACGCGCACGGCGGCTCCATCGAAAAGCTGCCGCTGAAGCCGGACGCGTACGCCCTGGACCGCTACGAGTCCCTGGAGGGCATGCGGGTCTCGGTGCAGGACGCGCCCGTGGTCGGCGCGACCAGCCCGCACAAGGACCTGTGGGTCACCGCCGACCCGCGCCGCAACCGCACCGAGCGCGGCGGCACGCTCTACGGCTCGTACCGCGACCCGAACGGCGAACGGGTCAAGGTGACCTCGCTGATCCCGTTCGCGCAGCGCCCCTTCCCGGTGGCGAACGTCGGTGACGCGCTGACGGGCACCACTGCCGGTCCGCTGGACTACGACAACTTCGGCGGCTACACCCTCCAGGCGACCGAGCTCGGCACGCTCGTCGACCGGGGGCTCAAGCGGGAGACCACGCGCAAGCAGAAGGACGGCGAGCTGGCGGTCGCCACCTACAACGTCGAGAACCTCTCCCCGAAGACCCCGCAGGCGAAGTTCGACCGGCTGGCCGCCGCGCTGGTGACCAACCTCGCCTCGCCCGACGTCGTCGCCCTCGAAGAGGTCCAGGACGACAACGGCCCGACCGACGACGGCGTCGTGGACGCGGGCCAGACGCTGCGGAAGCTCACGGACGCCATCAAGGCGGCCGGTGGCCCGGCGTACGAGTGGCGGCAGATCAACCCGGTCAACGACCAGGACGGCGGCCAGCCGGGCGGCAACATACGCACCGCCTTCCTCTTCAACCCCGCGCGCGTCTCCTTCGTCGACACCCCGGGCGGTGACTCCACCAGCGCGGTCAAGGCCGTCCGCGAGGGCGGCAAGGCGGCGCTGTCCGCCTCGCCCGGCCGGATCGAGCCCGCCGACGCGGCCTGGGCGAACAGCCGCAAGCCGCTGGCCGGCCAGTTCTCCTTCCGGGGCGAGCGGGTCTTCGTGATCGCCAACCACTTCAACTCCAAGGGCGGCGACCAGGGCGTCGACAGCCGCTTCCAGGCCCCGGCCCGCACCTCGGAGGTCCAGCGGACCGGTCAGGCGAAGGTCGTCAACACCTTCGTCAAGCAGCTCCTGGCGGCCGACAAGCGCGCGAACGTGATCGTCGCGGGCGACCTCAACGACTACCAGTTCTCTCCCGCCCTCAAGGCCCTCACCGCCGGCGGCACCCTCACCGACCTGGTCGACCGACTCCCGAAGAAGGAGCGTTACGGCTACGTCTACCAGGGCAACTCCCAGGTGCTCGACCACATGCTGACGAGCCGTCACATCCGTTCCGTCGACTACGACATCGTGCACATCAACGCGGAGTTCGCCGACCAGGCGAGCGACCACGACCCGCAGGTGCTGCGCTGGAAGCCGTAGCAGTGCTTAGCAGTGGCGCGAGCACAATTAAATAGACCTGTACGGTCGAAGGAGCCCATGATCGAGCGACTCGGCTCGACCATGGAGAGTGACACGATGCCCACCAGCCCCTTCGGCCGTACCGTCTGCGCGATGGTGACCCCCTTCACCGCCGACGGCGCCCTCGACCTCGACGGCGCGCAGCGCCTCGCCGACCGTCTCGTCGGCCGGGGCGGCTGCGACGGCCTGGTGCTGAGCGGCACCACGGGCGAGTCGCCGACCACCTCGGACGCGGAGAAGACCGCGCTCGTACGGGCCGTGGTCGAGGCCGTGGGCGACCGGGCGAGGATCACGGCGGGCGTCGGCTCGCCCGGCACCCGGCACACGACGGAGCTGGCACGGGCGGCCGAGGCCGCGGGGGCGCACGGGCTGCTGGTGGTCACGCCCTACTACAGCCGCCCGCCGCAGGAGGACATCGCCGAGCACTTCCGGACGGTCGCCGACGCGGTCGGGGTACCGGTGATGCTCTACGACATCCCCGGGCGCACCGGCACCCGGATCGAGCCCGACACCATGCTGCGGCTGGCGGAGCACCCGCGCATCGCCGGGGTCAAGGACTGCTCGTACGACCTGCTGGGCAGCTCGAAGGTGATGGCGGCGACGGATCTCGCCTATTACTCCGGCTGCGAGGAGCTGAACCTTCCGCTCCGGGCGGCCGGCGCCGTCGGGTACGTCAGCACGGTCGCCAACGTGGCCGGCGAGCTGATGGCGGCGACGCTCGACGCGTTCGACCGCGGCGACACGGCGGAGGCCACCCGGCTCCACCAGCGCGCCGTACCGCTGGTGGAACAGATGATGGCCGCGGGCCTGCCGGGCACGGTGACGGCCAAGGCCCTGCTGGCCGCGCTGGGCCTGCCCGGCGGCCCGGTACGCGCTCCCCTGCGGGCGGCGGGTCCGGACCGGGTGGCGGCGCTGCGGGCGGCGTACGAAGAGGTGGGCGCGCCGGTGGGCGCGTCCTAGCCCCGACGGCCGAGCGCCGGACGGGCCGCGATGGCGACCAGTCCGGCGCTCGGGACCATCAGTTGTGGCTGTGGAGGATCTCGTTCAGGCCGCCCCACGAACCGGAGCGCGGCAGCGCCTCGACCCGGCCGCTGGTGGAGTTGCGGCGGAAGAGGAGGTTCTTCGCGCCGGAGAGGTCCAGCGCCTTGACGACCTGGCCGTCCGGCAGCGTGACGCGCGTGCCGGCGGTGACGTACAGGCCCGCCTCGATGATGCAGTCGTCGCCCAGCGCGATGCCGAGGCCGGCCTCGGCGCCGAGGAGGCAGCGCTCGCCGATGGAGACGGTCTGCTTGCCGCCGCCGGAGAGGGTGCCCATGATCGACGCGCCACCGCCGATGTCGGAGCCGTTGCCGACGACGACGCCCGCGCTGATGCGGCCCTCGACCATGGAGGTGCCGAGCGTGCCGGCGTTGAAGTTGACGAAGCCCTCGTGCATGACGGTGGTGCCGACCGCCAGGTGCGCGCCCAGGCGGACGCGGTCGGCGTCGCCGATGCGGACGCCCGACGGGGCGACGTAGTCGGTCATGCGCGGGAACTTGTCGATGCCGGTCACCTGGAGGTGCAGGCCCTCGGCACGGGCGTTCAGGCGGACCGTCTCGACCTGGTCGACGGCGACGGGGCCGAGCGAGGTCCAGGCGACGTTGGCCAGCAGGCCGAAGATGCCTTCGAGGTTCTGGCCGTGCGGCTTGACCAGACGGTGGGAGAGCAGGTGCAGACGCAGGTAGACGTCGTGCGCGTCGAGGGGCTTGTCGTCGAGCGAGGCGATGACCGTGCGGACGGCGACGACCTCGACACCGCGGCGCGGGTCCGGGCCGAGGGCCTTGGGGGCGGCCTCGCCCAGCAGCTCCGCGGCGCGCTCGGCGGTCAGCCGCTCGGTCCCGGCCGGGCCGGGCTCGGCGACCAGCTCGGGGGCCGGGAACCAGGTGTCGAGGACGGTACCGTCCGCGGTGATCGTGGCGAGACCGGCGGCGACGGCGCCGGTGGTGGTACGGGAAGCTACTGCATCGGTCATGGTCGAAAGCTAACCGGACACGGCCGCCGAAGGCGAACCCGGCCGGCCGGCGAGCACCGCCGACCGCCCCGGCCGGCGCCTCCGCGACCTGCCGGACCTCAGCCGATGAGGGTTTTCTTCGGGCTCAGCACACAGAATTCGTTGCCCTCGGGGTCCTCCATGACCACCCAGGTCACCTCCGGCCCCTGCCCCACATCGGCACACCGCGCCCCCAGGCCCGTCAGGCGCTCCACCTCGGCGTCGCGGTCGTCGGGGTTGAGGTCGATGTGCAGGCGGTTCTTGAGCGTCTTGCCCTCCGCCACGGGGACGAAGCAGAAGCCCGGTGCCGCGGACTCGTCGGCGCCGATGACGACCTCGTCGTCGGCTTCGAAGAGGACGCGCCAGTCGAGGACCCGGCACCAGAAGCGCGCCTGGGCGCGGAGATCGTGTGCGTCGATGACGATGCTGTACAGCGAAGAGGCCATGTCCCCAGTCTGGGGCAATCGACGATCATGAACCACCTTCCGTGCGCATCCCTCCCCCACCCGCGCACCTTCCGAGCCGGCCACCCCGCCGGCTCCGCGTGGGGGCGGCACACGGCGGCCGTACGGGCGACATCCGGACGCGGGAGTACGAGCAGGCCCGCACCACGCAGCAGCAGCCCGCCCCCTGACCTGGTGTCAGGGAACGGGCTGCCGGTGGCGCGGTGCGCTCAGACGTTGAAGCCCAGCGCCCGGAGCTGTTCGCGGCCGTCGTCGGTGATCTTGTCCGGGCCCCACGGCGGCATCCAGACCCAGTTGATCCGGAGCTCGTTGACGATGCCCTCGGTCGCCGACTTCGCCTGGTCCTCGATGACGTCGGTCAGCGGGCAGGCCGCGGACGTCAGCGTCATGTCGAGGGTGGCGATGTTGGCGTCGTCGACGTGGATGCCGTAGATCAGGCCGAGGTTGACGACGTCGATGCCCAGCTCGGGGTCGACCACGTCGTACAGCGCCTCGCGGACCTCCTCCTCGGAGGCCGGCTTGGTGCCCGTCGCGGCCGTTTCCAGTTCTTCACTCATGCGGTCTTCCCTTCGGACAGCGCCTGCGCCGTCGCGTCCTTCCACGCCATCCAGCTCAGCAGCGCGCACTTCACGCGTGCCGGGTACTTGGAGACACCGGCGAACGCCACCGCGTCCTCCAGCACCTCCTCCATGTCGTCGTCCGGCTCCAGCTTGCCCTTGGACTGCATCAGCTCCAGGAACGTCTCCTGGATCCGACGGGCCTCGGCGAGGTCCTTGCCGACCAGCAGCTCATTGAGCACCGAGGCGCTGGCCTGGCTGATGGAGCAGCCCTGGCCCTCGTACGAGACGTCTTCGATGGTCTCGCCGGAGAGCCGCACGCGCAGCGTGATCTCGTCGCCGCACGTCGGGTTGACGTGGTGCACCTCGGCGTCGCCGGCCCGCAAGCCCCGGCCGTGCGGGTGCTTGTAGTGGTCCAGGATGACGTCCTGGTACATCGAATCAAGCTTCACAGTCAGCAGCCCTCGTCGTCAGCCACGGTCTCTGGTTAACCGAAAAAGTTCCGTACGTGCTCCAGGCCCTCGACCAGGGCGTCGACCTCGCCGGGAGTGGAGTACAGATAGAACGACGCTCGCGTGGTCGCGGGAATTCCGTACCGCAGGCAGACCGGGCGCGCGCAGTGGTGGCCGACCCGGACGGCGATGCCCTGCTCGTCGAGGACCTGGCCCACGTCGTGCGGGTGGATGTCACCGAGCGTGAAGGAGATGGTCGCACCGCGGTCCTCGGCCGTCGTCGGGCCGATGATCCGCAGGTCGGGGACCTCCTGGAGCCTGCGCACCGCGTACTCGGTGATCGCGTGCTCGTGGCGGGCGATGTTGTCCATGCCGATCGCCGAGAGGTAGTCCACCGCGGCGCCGAGGCCGACGGCCTGGGCGATCGGGGGCGTACCGGCCTCGAACTTGTGCGGCGCCGGGGCGTAGGTGGAGGAGTGCATCGAGACGGTCTCGATCATCTCGCCGCCACCGAGGAACGGCGGCAGGTCCTCCAGCAGCTCCTGGCGGCCCCACAGCGCGCCGATGCCCGTCGGACCGCACATCTTGTGGCCGGTGAAGGCCACGAAGTCGGCCTGGAGCGCCTGGACGTCCAGCACCATGTGCGGGGCGGCCTGGGAGGCGTCGACGACGACCAGCGCGCCGACCTCCTGGGCGCGCCGGACGATCGCCTCGACGGGGTTGATGGTGCCCATGATGTTCGAGACCAGCACGAACGAGACGACCTTGGTCTTCTCGGTGATGATCTCGTCGATGTTCGACAGGTCGAGGCGGCCGTCGTCGGTGAGGCCGAACCACTTCAGCTTCGCGCCGGTGCGCTGCGAGAGCAGCTGCCACGGCACGATGTTGGAGTGGTGCTCCATCTCCGTGATGACGATCTCGGTCTCGTGGTCCACGCGGTAGGGCTCGTCGGCCCAGCCGAGCATGTTGGCCACGAGGTTGAGCGACTCCGAGGCGTTCTTGGTGAAGATCACCTCGTCGCGGCTCGGCGCGTTGATGAACGCGGCGACCTTGTCGCGCGCGCCCTCGTACAGCGCCGTGGCCTCCTCGGCGATGGTGTACACGCCGCGGTGGACATTGGCGTTGTGCCGCTCGTAGTACGTGTTCAGCGCGTCGAGCACCTGGCGCGGCTTCTGCGAGGTCGCCGCGGAGTCCAGGTAAATGATCTTCTTGCCGTCGTGGACCGTGCGGTCCAGGATGGGGAAGTCCTTACGGATCGTGTCGGTGTCGAGGAGGCCCGGCAGTATCGTCACGCGGTTACGCCACCCTTCGTGCTGTATGCCTCGTAGCCCTCGTTCTCCAGCTTGTCGGCGAGCTCGGCGCCGCCGGACTCGACGATGCGGCCGTTGGAGAAGACGTGCACGAAGTCGGGCTTGATGTAGCGCAGGATGCGCGTGTAGTGCGTGATCAGCAGGGTGCCGACCTCGCCGGTCTCGCGGACGCGGTTGACGCCCTCGGAGACCTGGCGCAGCGCGTCGACGTCGAGGCCGGAGTCGGTCTCGTCGAGGATCGCGATCTTCGGCTTGAGGAGTTCCAGCTGGAGGATCTCGTGGCGCTTCTTCTCACCGCCGGAGAAGCCCTCGTTGACGTTGCGCTCGGCGAAGGCGGGGTCCATGTGGAGGCGCTCCATGGCCCCCTTGACCTCCTTCACCCAGGTGCGCAGCTTGGGGGCCTCGCCGCGGATGGCGGTGGCGGAGGTCCGCAGGAAGTTGGAGACCGAGACGCCGGGGACCTCGACGGGGTACTGCATGGCGAGGAAGACGCCGGCGCGGGCGCGCTCGTCGACGGTCATCTCCAGGACGTCCTCGCCGTCGAGGGTGACGGTGCCGCCGGTGATCGTGTACTTGGGGTGACCCGCGAGGGAGTACGCCAGGGTCGACTTGCCGGAGCCGTTGGGGCCCATGATGGCGTGGGTCTCGCCCTGCTTCACGGTCAGGTCGACGCCCTTGAGGATCTCGCGGGGGCCGTTCTCGGCCTCGACGGAGACGTGCAGGTCGTGGATCTCAAGCGTTGCCATGGGGAACTCAGGACTCCTGGGTGACGGAGACGAGCACGTCGTCCCCTTCGATCTTGACGGGGTATACGGGGACGGGGCGCGTGGCGGGCAGACCGGAGGGCTTTCCGGTGCGCAGGTCGAAGCTGGAGCCGTGCAGCCAGCACTCGATGGCGCAGTCCTCCACCTCGCCTTCGGACAGCGAGACGTTCGCGTGGGAACAGATGTCGTTGATGGCGAACACCTCGCCCTCGGTCCGGACGAGCGCGACCGGGGTGCCGTCGAGCTCCACGCGCTTGGGCGTGTCGGCCTCCAGCTCACTCAGTCCGCAGGCGCGGACGAACGGGGTCTCGCTCATGCCACCGACACTTCCAGCTCGGCCTCGATCTTGCCGATGAGGCGCTCTTCCAGGTCCGGGAGCCCGATCTGCTGGACGAGCTCGGCGAAGAAACCGCGGACGACCAGACGGCGGGCCTCGTCGGCGGGGATGCCGCGGGCCATCAGGTAGAAGAGCTGCTCGTCGTCGAAGCGGCCGGTGGCCGAGGCGTGGCCGGCGCCGACGATCTCGCCGGTCTCGATCTCCAGGTTGGGGACCGAGTCGACCCGCGCGCCGTCGGAGAGGACGAGGTTGCGGTTGAGCTCGTAGGTGTCGGTGCCCTCGGCGGCGGCGCGGATGAGCACGTCGCCGATCCAGACCGCGTGGGCGTCCTGCCCCTGCAGCGCGCCCTTGTAGGCGACGTTGCTGCGGCAGTGCGGGGTGTCGTGGTCGACGAAGAGGCGGTGCTCCTGGTGCTGGCCCTTGTCGGTGAAGTACAGGCCGTAGAGCTCGGCCTCGCCGCCGGGGGCGCCGTAGACGACCCGGGGGTGGAGGCGGACCAGGTCGCCGCCGAAGGTGACGATCACGGACTTGAAGGAGGCGTCACGGCCGACCAGCGCGGTGTGCTGGGCGGCGTGCACCGCGGTGGCGTCCCAGTCCTGGATCGAGACGACGGTGAGCTTGGCGCCGTCGCCGATCAGGTACTCGACGTTGGCGGCGAGCGTGGCGTCGCCGGTGTGGTCGAGGACGACGACGGCCTCGGCGAAGGCGCCGATCTCCACGACCTGGTGGCCGAAGGCGACCCCGCCCTCGCCGTGCACGGCGATGCGGACGGGCTCGGTGAGCACCGTGTCCTTGGGGATCGAGACGACCGAGGCCTTCTCGAAGGAGCTGAAGGCCTGGGCGGCGACACGGTCGACCGGCTTGCCGGCGCGGCCGAGGCGGTCGTCGTCCCGGCCGACGGTCTCGACGATGACGCCCTCGGGGGCGGTCACCTCGACCTTGACGCCGCCGCCGTTCGCCACGGCGGTGCCGTCGTGCAGACCGCGGAGGCGCGCCAGCGGGGTGAACCGCCACTCCTCCTCGCGGCCGTGCGGCACGGGGAAGTCCGCGACGTCGTACGAGGCGGGGGCGCTGACCCGGGCGTCGATGGGCTGCTGGGGCCCGCCCACCTGGATGGCGCCGTCGGTCGTGCTGCCGGCGGGAGTGTTGTCAGCCATGGCTGTCGTCGTGCTCTCTTCCTGTCACAAAAGGGGTCGCTGCGGATGGGGGGACCGGCCTCAGCCGACCGAGCCTTCCATCTGCAGCTCGATCAGCCGGTTGAGCTCCAGTGCGTACTCCATCGGCAGCTCACGGGCGATCGGCTCGACGAAGCCACGCACGATCATGGCCATGGCCTCGAACTCGGTCAGACCGCGGCTCATCAGGTAGAAGAGCTGGTCGTCGCTGACCTTGGATACGGTCGCCTCGTGGCCCATGGAGACGTCGTCCTCGCGGACGTCGACGTAGGGGTAGGTGTCCGACCGGGAGATGGTGTCCACCAGCAGGGCGTCGCAGAGCACGTTCGACTTGGAGCCGTGGGCACCCTCGCCGATCTCGATCAGGCCGCGGTAGGAGGTGCGGCCACCGCCTCGCGCCACCGACTTGGAGACGATGTTGGAGGAGGTGTTCGGCGCCATGTGGACCATCTTGGCGCCGGCGTCCTGGTGCTGGCCCTCGCCGGAGAAGGCGATGGAGAGGGTCTCGCCCTTGGCGTGCTCGCCCATCAGGTAGACGGCCGGGTACTTCATCGTCACCTTGGAGCCGATGTTGCCGTCGACCCACTCCATGGTCGCGCCCTCGTACGCCACGGCGCGCTTGGTGACCAGGTTGTAGACGTTGTTCGACCAGTTCTGGATGGTCGTGTAGCGGCAGCGGCCGCCCTTCTTGACGATGATCTCCACGACGGCGCTGTGCAGCGAGTCGGAGGAGTAGATCGGGGCGGTGCAGCCCTCGACGTAGTGCACGTAGGCGTTCTCGTCGACGATGATCAGCGTCCGCTCGAACTGGCCCATGTTCTCCGTGTTGATACGGAAGTAGGCCTGGAGCGGGATGTCGACGTGGACGCCCGGCGGGACGTAGATGAAGGAGCCACCGGACCACACGGCGGTGTTCAGCGAGGCGAACTTGTTGTCGCCGACGGGGATGACCGTGCCGAAGTACTCCTGGAAGATCTCCGGGTGCTCCTTGAGCGCGGTGTCGGTGTCCAGGAAGAGGACACCCTGCTCCTCCAGGTCCTCGCGGATCTGGTGGTAGACGACCTCGGACTCGTACTGGGCGGCGACACCGGCGACGAGGCGCTGCTTCTCGGCCTCGGGGATGCCCAGCTTGTCGTAGGTGTTCTTGATGTCCTCGGGCAGCTCCTCCCAGGAAGCGGCCTGCTTCTCGGTGGAGCGCACGAAGTACTTGATGTTGTCGAAGTCGATGCCCGTGAGGTCGGAGCCCCAGGTCGGCATGGGCTTCTTCTCGAAGAGCTTGAGGCCCTTCAGACGCAGCTTGAGCATCCACTCCGGCTCGGACTTCTTGGCCGAGATGTCGCGGACGACCTCCTCGGAGAGGCCGCGCTTGGCTGCGGCACCGGCCACGTCGGAGTCGGCCCAGCCGTATTCGTACGTGCCCAGGCCTTCGAGCTCAGGGTGGGCAGTCTCCGTGGGGAGAGTCATGCGGGGTTCCTCCCGGCCGTGCTGGCGGATGCTGTGGTGGTCTCGGTGGTGTGCTGCTCCGTGCCGCGTTCGCTGCTGCGCGGAATGAACGTCGTGCACACCCCGTCGCCGTGGGCGATGGTGGCAAGACGCTGCACATGGGTCCCTAGCAGGCGGGAGAAGACCTCGGTCTCCGCCTCACACAGCTGCGGGAACTGCTCGGCGACATGGGCGACCGGGCAGTGGTGCTGGCAAAGCTGTTCGCCGACCGGCGCGCTACGCGCCGTAGCAGCGTACCCGTCCTCGGTCAATGCCCTGGCAAGGGCCTCCGCGCGGGATTCCGGGGCCCCGTCGGGCAGCGCCTCCAGGGCCTTGCGGTATCCCTCGGCCTGTGCGGCCATTCGAGCGCGGGCGAAGGCGGCGACGGCGGCCTCGCCCATCTCGCCGCCGCCGGCCGCCTGGGCGATCCAGCGCAGGGCGTCCTCGGCGAGCTTGTCGTACGCCTGGTCGAAGGCGTCCCGGCCGCAGTCGGTGAGCGCGAAGACCTTCGCGGGGCGGCCGCGCGTACGAGCGCCGTAGACGCGCTTCTCGCGGGGCTCGACGACGCCCTCGGCGAGGAGGATGTCGAGGTGGCGCCGGACGGCGGCCTGGGTCAGCTCCAGGCGCTGGGCCAGCTCGGCCGCGGTCGACGGACCGTGATCGAGGATGGACCTGGCGACGCGATTGCGGGTGCCGCGCTGCTCGTCGTGGGCGCGCTCCTCCTCGCGGACGGGCCCCCGCGCAAGCACCGCGGCCCCGTCGGCCGCCTGGGCCGCGGGGTCCTGCGAAGCCTCGCTCGCGTATTTCACAACACCATTGTTGCGTAAATCCCGGGAAGGCGACAAGCCTCGTCGGGATCACCCGACGGTGTCCTCGATCACTAAGGGTCACCTAACCGCCACGGTCAAGATCACCGAATGCTCCCGGTCCGCACCCCGGCGGGGCCCGGGGCCGCCGGAGGTTCGTAGACTTCCCGCCATGCGCAGCGTCTCCCCGGGGGAAGCCCCCCGCACCCCCGGCCGAGAGCCCGCGGTCGAGGTCCACGGCCTGGTGAAGCGGTACGGGCCGAAAACCGCGGTGGACGGGCTCGACCTGTCCGTCGCCCGCGGCTCCCTGACCGCCGTCCTCGGCCCCAACGGGGCCGGCAAGACCACCACCATCGAGACCTGCGAGGGCTACCGCCGCCCCGACGCCGGCACGGTCCGGGTGCTCGGGCTCGACCCCGTCAAGGACTCCGCCGCGCTGCGGCCGCGGATCGGCGTGATGCTGCAGAGCGGCGGCGTCTACCCCGGGGCGCGCGCGGAGGAGATGCTGCGGCACACCGCGACCCTGCACGCGCACCCCCTGGACGTCGACGACCTGATCGAGCGCCTCGGGCTCGGCGGCTGCGGCCGCACCGCCTACCGGCGGCTGTCCGGCGGCCAGCAGCAGCGCCTGGCCCTCGCCATGGCCGTCGTCGGCCGCCCCGAGCTGGTCTTCCTCGACGAGCCGACCGCGGGCCTCGACCCGCAGGCTCGGCGCGCCACCTGGGACCTGGTCCGCGCGCTGCGGGCCGACGGCGTCACGGTGGTACTGACCACGCACTACATGGACGAGGCCGAGGCGCTGGCTGACGACGTCGCCATCGTCGACAGCGGCAAGGTCATCGCCCAGGGCAGCCCCGAGGAGCTGTGCCGCGGCGGCGCCGAGAACACGCTCCGCTTCGGCGGCCGCCCCGGCCTGGACCTCGTCTCGCTGCTCAAGGCCCTGCCGGCCGACTCCGCCGCGGTGGAGCCGACCCCGGGCACGTACCGGGTCACCGGCAAGATCGACCCGCAGCTGCTGGCGACCGTCACCAGCTGGTGCGCCCAGCACGGCGTCATGCCGGACCGCATCGCCGTCGAACGGCACACGCTGGAGGATGTCTTCTTGGAGCTGACCGGTAAGGAGCTGCGCGCATGACCGACGCCGGAACGTTCTCCCCGAAGCCCGGCGCCGCCCCGCTCCCCCGGATGATCCGGGCGCAGGCCGCGCTGGAGACCCGGATGCTGCTGCGCAACGGCGAACAGCTGCTGCTGACCGTGGTCATCCCCACCCTCCTGCTGGTCCTCTTCAGCTCCGTCGACATCGTCGACACGGGCGAGGGGAAGGCCGTGGACTTCCTGGCGCCCGGCGTCCTGGCGCTCGCCGTGCTCTCCACGGCGTTCACCGGGCAGGCCATCGCGACCGGTTTCGAGCGCCGCTACGGCGTGCTGAAGCGGCTCGGCGCGTCGCCGCTGCCGCGCTGGGCGCTGATGGTGGCGAAGACGTGCTCGGTGCTGGTCACCGAGGTGTTGCAGATCGTGCTCCTGACGGTGATCGCCTTCGCGCTGGGGTGGTCGCCGCACGGCAACCCCTTCGCCGTCCTGCTGCTGCTCGTCCTCGGCACGGCGGCGTTCTCCGGCCTCGGGCTGCTGATGGCGGGCACGCTCAAGGCCGAGGTGACGCTGGCCGCGGCCAACCTCGTCTTCCTGCTGCTGCTGGTCGGCGGCGGCGTGATCGTGCCGCTGGAGAAGTTCCCGGACGCGGTGCGGACCGTGCTGGGGCTGCTGCCGATCTCGGCGCTCTCCGACGGGCTGCGCGACGTGCTGCGGGACGGCGCGGCGATGCCCTGGGGCGACCTGGGCATCCTGGCCGCCTGGTCCGTGCTCGGCCTGGGCGCGGCGGCCCGCCTCTTCCGCTGGGAGTGAGCCGGAACCGGCGCCGCACGGCCCCCTCGTGAATCCGTGCACAAGCGGGCCTTTACGATGACTCCGTGCCCAAATCGCTGAATCCCCTCCAGGCCATCGCCGACCGCTGGCAGCCGTCCGCGCGCTTCGTCCGGCTGGCGGCGCTCGCCTGTGTGGTGATGGCCGTGGTCATCGTCGTGACGGGCGGCGCGGTGCGGCTCACCCAGTCCGGGCTCGGCTGCCCGACGTGGCCGACCTGCACCGAGGACAGCCTGACGCCGACGCCCGCGATGGGCATCAACGGCGTCATCGAGTTCACCAACCGCATGCTCACCTACGTGCTGTGCGCGTTCGTCGGCCTGGCGATCGTGGCGGCACGCGCGCGTGCCCCGCGCCGCCGCTCCCTGACGCGGCTGGGCTGGGCGCAGTTCTGGCTCGTGGCGAGCAATGGTGTGATCGGCGGCATCACGGTGCTGACGGGCCTCAACCCGTACATCGTCGCCGCGCACTTCCTGGCGGCGACCGCGCTGCTGACGGTCGCGGTGGTGATGTGGCGCCGCGCCTGCGAGGGCGACGAGCAGCCGCGTGACGTGGTGGCCCGTCCGGTGCGGCAGCTCGGCTGGGTGCTGCTCCTGGCGAGTGCCGTGCTGATCGTGCTGGGCACCGTCGTCACCGGTTCGGGACAGCACGCGGGCGACGCCTCGAAGGACGTCCACCGGATTCCGCTGGACTTCCGTGAGGTCACCCAGCTGCACGTGGACTTCGTCTTCATCGTGCTCGGCCTCACCGTGGCCCTGTGGTTCGCGCTGCGGGCCGTGAAGGCGCCCGCGGGGGCGGTCCGCAGGGTGGTCGAGATGTTCGCCGTCCTGATGTTCCAGGGCGTCATCGGCTTCGCGCAGTACTTCAACGACTCGCCCGAGGTCCTCGTCGGCATCCACATGTTCGGCTCCTGCCTGGTGTGGATCGCCGCGCTCCGGGTCGTGCTGGCGCTGCGCGACCGCGGCGAGCTCCTCGTCGCCGTGCCCGCCCCCTCCGGCGAGCACGACGCGCTTCAGGCGACCGCCGCCTCCAGCCGGTAGACCCGGCGCGCGGTGCCGGCCGCGACGAGCGCGGCGATCCGCCGCGCCTCGGCCCTCCGGCACCAGCCCTCGGCGACCCAGTCGTCCATCAGGGCGCCCATGGCCTGGACGAACGACCGGGCGCCGACCACGTACAGCTCCGCCAGCGCCCGCGCACCCGTGGAGAACAGCAGCTTGCCGAACGGCGCCTCGGCCAGGCTCTCGGCCGGGCGGGCGCCCACGTCGGCGTAGACGTGCGGGAAGGCCGCGGCGAGCTGCGCCGCGTGCCGGTGGTGGCGGCGGTCGGGCAGCAGGACGAGATCGGTGCCCAGGCCCGCGGTGGCCCGCAGGAAGCGGGTCAGGCGCCGTGGGTCGGCGCAGTGCAGCTGGACGGGCAGGCCGGTGGTGACGGCGCTCCACAGCAGATGACGGACGATGACGGGCTCGTCCGGCGGGGCGTCCGTGCGGCGCGTACGCAGCCCGCGGGCGGCGGCCCGGCGGACCTCCGGCGGGCCGGGCGGCGTCTCCTCGCAGGAGTGGACGGCGCAGGAGAAGGCGGTGGCGCTCCCGGCGGCCGCGTGCAGCGCCTCCGCCGTGCGGGCGATGAAGTCGGCCGGGCTTCCCGAGGCGTCGATGATCCGCCCGGCGAGCGCTTCGAGCCGTACGACCTCGTGGGCGCGGCCCTCGGCGGCGCGGGCGAGCTCGGCGGGGGAGGTGAGGCCGCCGGGGAACCCGGACTCCAGCAGGAACGTCCCGATGCCGGCGCCGCGCAGCAGCAGCTGTCCGGCGCGGTAGGCGCCCAGCTCGCGGCGGCGGGCCAGATAGCGGACCGGCGCGCAGTAGGGCTCCAGGCCCAGCAGGGGCGGGCACCAGCGGCGGATGGCCAGGCCGGCCCGGGTGTCGAAGAAGGTGGTGCCGGGCGGGGCCGGGCCGGTGGCTCCGGCGGCCGCGGCGAGGTGGGTCTCGAAGCCGCCGAGTCCCAGTTCGCCGTGGACGGCGCCGTGGCTGTGCTGATCGATGAGCGGCGGCATGCCGTCCATCCGCCCCCCTTGTGCCGAGCCCCACCCCGAGCGGCGCGCGTGCGGCCGCTCCCCGGCGGGTCTAACGGCTCAGGGGCCCGTCAGTTATCGGCGGGATTGCTCGGGCCGCCGATCTGGATGCCGGCCATGCGCGACCACTCGTACGGGCCGGTGCGCACCTTGGCGGCGAACTCACCGTCGAAGTCGTCGTGGAGGGTGATCCCGGCCTGCTCGGCGGCCGCGCGGGCGATCTCCGCGGAGGGGGCGACGAGGTTGCCCCATTCGCCGTTGGCGCCGACGAGGGCGATCCGGGTGGTGCCGCGGGCGATGTGCGCCAGCTGGCCCTCGGCGGTGCCGCCGTGGCTCTTGGCGAACGCGCCGATCTGCCGGGCGAGCCGGGCGGCCTTGCGGCCGGTCCGGGCGTCGGGTGCGGTCTCTTCGGCCTGCGCGGTGGTGTCCTCTGCCATGGACAGGATGCTACCGGCCGGTAATTAATGAGGGAAGGGATCTCCGGGGTGGCGGAGGGAACCTCAGTGCAGGAAGGGGTCCACGGCGACAGCGGCGAAGAGCAGCGAGACGTAGGTGATGGACCAGTGGAACAGCCGCATCTCCTTCAGCTTCGCGCCGGTGACACCGGCCTTGGCGCGGGCCTGGAGGCCGTGCGCCTCCTTCAGCCAGAAGAGGCCGAGCGCCGCGGCCACCACCGTGTAGAACCAGCTGGTGTAGCCGAGCGGCTGGAGCGAGAGGGAGACGGCGACCATCACCCAGCTGTAGAGGACGATCTGGCGGGCGACCGCCTTGTTGCCGGCGATGACCGGCAGCATGGGCACGCCCACCCGCTCGTAGTCGTCCTTGACCTTCATCGACAGCGGCCAGTAGTGCGGCGGCGTCCAGAAGAAGATGACGAGGAAGAGGACGAGGGAGGCCCAGGAGACGGAGTTCGCGACCGCGGACCAGCCGATGAAGACCGGCATGCAGCCCGCGATGCCGCCCCAGACGATGTTCTGGGCGGTGCGCCGCTTGAGGATCATCGTGTACACGACGACGTAGAAGACGTTGGCGCCGAGGGAGAGCATCGCCGAGAGCGGGTTGACCAGGAACCAGAACCAGGCGGTCGAGCCGACGGTCAGGGCGGTCGCGAAGACCAGGCACTCGCGCGGGGAGACCATGCCGGTCACCAGCGGGCGCTGCGAGGTGCGGTCCATCAGCGCGTCGATGTCGCGGTCGATGTACATGTTGTAGGCACCCGCGCCACCGGCGGAGAGGTAACCGCCGATGCAGGTGGCGAGGACCAGCCACAGGTCGGGCACGCCCTCGGCGGCGAGGAACATCACCGGCACGGTCGTCATCAGCAGCAGCTCGATGACCCGCGGCTTGGTCAACGCCACGAACGCCTTGACACGGGCCCCGAACGGCCGGTGACCGAGGCTCTCGCTCTCCGCGAGAACCCCCGCAGGACGGGATTCGACGGCCGTCACGCACACCCCTGACAGAGATAAGGCCAGCAAGCACGGCCGGGTGGATGAAACCCCGGTAAAGGCTTGCGCGTACCACGCCACTCTAGACGTAGGGGATACCTCGGCCTTCGCCGGGGTCGGGTCGTGTTGGGGCCGTAGCGGACCCGATCCGTACCGGATCCGCAACGGCTCCGCATCGGATCGGCCGCCCTGGGAACATGACAGAACGGAAGCGTTCGGGAGGCGGGCAGGGGGACCTCCCGGCAGGCTGTACCCGTGACCGTCGCAGCCGTGGCGGGAATCTTTCCTATCCGTTTCCGGTTGCCCGGGACGTCGGGCCGGGCAGTCGGACGAAGCCCCGAATGAGCGCCCGAGCAGCCGACTGAGCGTCGAAAAGGCGCCCTGCCCTGCGGGGTAGGCTCGACAGCGCCGCGTCGTGGCGGAAGACCGCCCCCGGCTAAAAAGAACATGTGGAGAGGAGCCCTGACCGAGGGTGAGCAACAAGCCGACCACAACAGACCTCGAGTGGACCGAACTGGACCAGCGGGCCGTCGATACCGCCCGCGTCCTGGCCATGGACTCCGTGCAGAAGGTCGGCAACGGCCATCCGGGCACGGCCATGAGCCTGGCGCCGGCCGCTTATCTGCTGTTCCAGAAGCTGATGCGGCACGACCCCAGCGACGCCGACTGGGCCGGCCGCGACCGGTTCGTCCTCTCCCCCGGCCACACCAGCCTGACCCTCTACGTCCAGCTCTTCATGGCCGGCTACGGCCTGGAGCTCTCGGACCTGAAGTCGTTCCGCACCTGGGACAGCAAGACCCCGGGCCACCCGGAGCACGGTCACACGCGCGGTGTGGAGACCACCACCGGCCCGCTGGGCCAGGGCATCGCCAACGCGGTGGGCATGGCCATGGCCGCCCGCTACGAGCGCGGCCTGTTCGACCCGGAGGCGCCGCAGGGCACCTCCCCGTTCGACCACACCATCTGGGCGATCGTCTCCGACGGCGACCTGGAGGAGGGCATCTCCGCCGAGGCGTCCTCGCTGGCCGGTCACCAGAAGCTCGGCAACATCGTCGCGCTCTACGACGACAACCACATCTCGATCGAGGGCGACACCGAGACCGCCTTCTCCGAGGACGTCCTCAAGCGGTACGAGGCGTACGGCTGGCACGTCCAGCGCATCGAGCAGGGCGCCAACGGCGACTTCGACATCCAGGCGCTGCACTCGGCCATGAAGGCGGCGCAGGAGGAGACCGAGCGCCCGTCGATCATCGCGGCGCGCACGATCATCGCCTGGCCGGCCCCGAACGCCCAGAACACCGAGGCCTCGCACGGCTCGGCGCTGGGCGCCGAGGAGGTCGCCGCGACCAAGCGCGTCATGGGCTTCGACCCCGAGCAGGACTTCCAGGTCGACGACGACGTCTTCAGCCACGTCCGCAAGGTCGTCGACCGCGGCCGCGAGGCCCACGCCACGTGGGACAAGCGCCTCCAGGAGTGGCGCCAGGCCAACCCGGAGCGCGCCGCGGAGTTCGACCGCATCGCCGCGGGCGAGCTGCCCGACGCCTGGGAGAAGGCCGTTCCGGTCTTCCCGGCCGGCAAGGACGTCGCGACCCGCAAGGCGTCCGGCGAGGTCCTCAAGGCGCTGGGCGGCGTGATCCCCGAGCTGTGGGGCGGCTCCGCCGACCTCGCCGGCTCGAACAACACCACGATCGACGCGTCGTCGTCGTTCCTCCCCGAGGGCAACCCGCTCCCGGAGGCGAACCCGTACGGCCGCACGATCCACTTCGGCATCCGCGAGCACGCCATGGGTTCGACCATGAACGGCATCGCGCTGCACGGCAACACCCGCGTCTACGGCGGCACCTTCCTGGTGTTCTCCGACTACATGCGTCCGGCCGTGCGCCTGGCCGCGCTGATGAAGCTGCCGGTCACCTACGTGTGGACGCACGACTCCATCGGTCTCGGCGAGGACGGCCCGACCCACCAGCCGGTCGAGCACATGGCCGCGCTGCGCGCCATCCCGGGCCTGAACATGGTCCGTCCGGCCGACGCCAACGAGACGGCCATCGCCTGGCGCGAGATCACCAAGCGCCACACCACCCACCCGGCGCCGCACGGCCTGGCCCTCACCCGGCAGAACGTGCCGACGTACGAGGCCAACGAGGGCGCGGCCAAGGGCGGCTACGTCCTGTTCGAGGCCGAGGGCGGCCGTCCGCAGGTGATCCTGATCGGCACCGGCTCCGAGGTCCAGCTGGCCGTCGAGGCCCGCGAGGCGCTCCAGGCCGAGGGCATCCCGACCCGCGTGGTCTCGATGCCGTCCGTGGAGTGGTTCGAGGAGCAGGACCAGGCGTACCGCGACGGCGTGCTGCTGCCCGACGTCAAGGCCCGCGTCGCGGTCGAGGCGGGCATCGGCCTGACCTGGCACCGCTACGTCGGTGACGCCGGCCGCATCGTCTCGCTGGAGCACTTCGGCGCCTCCGCCGACTACAAGGTGCTCTACCGCGAGTTCGGCCTGACGTCCGAGGCCGTCGTCGCCGCCGCGCGCGAGTCCATCGAGCACGCCGACGCCAACCGCCGCTGACGCCCCACCTTTCTCAGTAGGAGATGCAATTCCCATGACAGACGCACTCAAGCGCCTCTCCGACGAAGGCGTCGCGATCTGGCTGGACGACCTGTCCCGCAAGCGCATCACGTCGGGCAACCTGGCCGAACTCATCGACCAGAGCCACGTGGTGGGCGTCACGACCAACCCGTCGATCTTCCAGAAGGCGATCTCCGGCGGCGACGGCTACGAGCAGCAGCTCTCCGACCTCGCCGCCCGTGAGGTCACCGTCGAAGAGGCGATCCGCATGATCACCACGGCGGACGTCCGCGACGCCGCCGACATCCTGCGCCCGGTCTTCGACGCGACCGATGGCCAGGACGGCCGGGTGTCCATCGAGGTCGACCCGCGCCTGGCGCACAACACCAAGGCCACCGTCGCCGAGGCCAAGCAGCTGGCCTGGCTGGTGGACCGCCCCAACACGCTGATCAAGATCCCGGCGACCAAGGCCGGCCTGCCGGCGATCGCCGAGACCATCGGCCGGGGCATCAGCGTCAACGTCACGCTGATCTTCTCCCTGGAGCGCTACCGCGCGGTCATGGACGCCTACCTGACCGGTCTGGAGAAGGCGAAGGCCGCGGGCCTGGACCTGTCCCTGATCCACTCGGTCGCGTCCTTCTTCGTCTCCCGCGTGGACACCGAGATCGACAAGCGCCTGGACGCCCTGGGCACCGACGAGGCCAAGGCGCTGCGCGGCAAGGCCGCCCTGGCCAACGCCCGCCTGGCCTACCAGGCGTACGAGGAGGTCTTCTCCTCCGACCGCTGGGCCGACCTGGAGAAGGCCGGCGCCAACAAGCAGCGCGCCCTGTGGGCCTCGACCGGCGTCAAGGACCCGGCCTACAAGGACACCCTGTACGTGGACGACCTGGTCGCCCCGAACACGGTCAACACCATGCCGGAGGCCACCCTGGAGGCCACCGCCGACCACGGTCAGATCAGCGGCGACACCGTCCGCGGCACCTACGAGCAGGCAAAGGCCGAGCTCGACGCGCTGGCGAAGATCGGGATCTCGTACGACGACGTCGTGCAGCTCCTGGAGGACGAGGGCGTCGAGAAGTTCGAGGCGTCGTGGAACGACCTGCTGAAGTCCACTGAGGCGGAGCTCAAGCGCCTCGCTCCGGAGGCGTGAATTGAGCACAAGCAGCAATCCGCTGCGTGACGCTCAGGACCGACGGCTCCCGCGTATCGCGGGGCCGTCGGGCCTGGTCATCTTTGGCGTCACGGGCGATTTGTCCAGGAAAAAGCTGATGCCGGCGGTGTACGACCTCGCCAACCGGGGGCTGCTGCCGCCGGGCTTCTCCCTCATCGGCTTCGCGCGCCGCGACTGGGAGACCGAGGACTTCGCCCAGATCGTCCACGACGCGGTCAAGGAGCACGCCCGTACGCCGTTCCGCGAGGAGGTCTGGCAGCAGCTCGTGCAGGGCTGCCGGTTCGTCCAGGGCGACTTCGACGACGACGAGGCGTTCGAGACCCTCAAGGACACCATCCAGGAGCTCGACAAGGCACAGGGCACGGGCGGCAACTTCGCCTTCTACCTGTCCGTACCGCCGAAGTTCTTCCCCACGGTCGTCCAGCAGCTGAAGAAGCACGGCCTGGCCGACCAGAAGGAGGGCTCCTGGCGGCGCGCCGTCATCGAGAAGCCCTTCGGGCACGACCTGGCCAGCGCCCAGGAGCTCAACCGGATCGTCCACGAGGTCTTCCCGGCCGAAGAGGTCTTCCGGATCGACCACTACCTGGGCAAGGAGACCGTTCAGAACATCCTCGCCCTGCGGTTCGCCAACACCCTCTTCGAGCCGATCTGGAACCGGTCCTACGTCGACCACGTGCAGATCACCATGGCCGAGGACATCGGCATCGGCGGCCGGGCCGGTTACTACGACGGCATCGGCGCCGCGCGCGACGTCATCCAGAACCACCTGCTCCAGCTGCTGGCCCTGACCGCCATGGAGGAGCCCGCCTCCTTCGAGGCGGACGCTCTGGTCGCGGAGAAGACCAAGGTGCTCGGCGCCGTGCGGCTGCCCAAGGACCTCGGCAGGCACACCGTGCGCGGCCAGTACGCGCACGGCTGGCAGGGCGGCGAGGAGGTCGCCGGCTACCTCGAAGAGGACGGCATCGACCCCCAGTCGAAGACCGACACCTACGCGGCGGTCAAGCTGGAGATCGACAACCGCCGCTGGGCGGGCGTCCCCTTCTACCTCCGCACCGGCAAGCGCCTCGGCCGCCGCGTCACCGAGATCGCGGTCGTCTTCCAGCGCGCGCCGCACTCGCCCTTCGACCACACCGCCACCGAGGAGCTGGGGCAGAACGCCCTGGTCATCCGGGTGCAGCCGGACGAGGGCGTCACCCTGCGGTTCGGCTCCAAGGTGCCGGGCACCTCGATGGAGGTCCGGGACGTCTCGATGGACTTCGCCTACGGCGAGTCCTTCACCGAGTCCAGCCCCGAGGCGTACGAGCGACTCATCCTCGATGTGCTCCTCGGCGACGCGAACCTCTTCCCCCGCCTGAAGGAGGTCGAGCTGTCCTGGCAGATCCTCGACCCCATCGAGCGGTACTGGGACACCCACGGCAAGCCCGCGTCGTACCCGGCCGGCACCTGGGGCCCGGACGAGGCGGACGAGATGCTCGCACGAGACGGACGGAGCTGGCGCCGGCCATGAAGATGGACCTCACGGACACCACGTCCAGCAAGATCAACAACGCTCTGGTCCAGGGCCGCCGCGCCATCGGCACGCCCGCCATCGGCATGGTGCTCACCCTGGTCATCGTCACCGACGAGGAGCACGCCTACGACGCGCTGAAGGCGGCCAACGAGGCGTCCCGCGAGCACCCCTCGCGCAAGCTCGTGGTCATCAAGCGGGTCAGCCGCTCGCCGCGCGACCGCGCCAAGGCCCGCCTCGACGCCGAGGTCCGGGTCGGCACCTCCGCCGGCACCGGCGAGACGGTCGTGCTGCGCCTGCACGGCGACGTCATCGACCACGCCCAGTCGGTCGTGCTGCCGCTGCTGCTGCCCGACGCCCCCGTGGTCGTCTGGTGGCCGGTCGGCTCCCCGGTCAACCCGGAGAAGGACCCGCTGGGCGCCCTGGCGCAGCGCCGGGTCACCGACACCTACGCCGCCGAGGACCCCCTCGCGGAGGTGTCGGCCCGCGCCGCGCACTACACGCCCGGCGACACCGACCTGGCCTGGACCCGGATCACGCCGTGGCGTTCGATGCTCGCGGCGGCGCTGGACCAGCAGCAGGTCGACATCCTCTCCGCCGTGGTCGAGGGCGAGAGCTACAACCCGAGCTGCGAACTGCTCGCGATGTGGCTCGCGGACCGCCTCGGCGTACCGGTGCGGCGGTCCGTCTCGGAGGGCCCCGGCCTCACGGCCGTACGACTGGAGTCCCGCAACGGCCCGATCGTCCTGGACCGCCCCGACGGCTCGCTGGCCACGCTCTCCATGCCCGGCCAGCCGGACCGCGCGGTCGCGCTCAACCGGCGCGACACCGCGGAGCTCCTCGCGGAGGAGCTGCGGCGGCTCGACCCGGACGACACGTACGAGTCGGCGCTGAAGTACGGCGTGGAGCGGCTCGGCGAGGCCGAGCCGGCCGAGGAGGCGAAGCCGGCCAAGGCGGCGGCGCAAACTTCGGACGCTTCGGACGCGACCGACGCCGCCGAGAAGCCCGCTCCCACGAAGAAGGCCGCCTCAGGCAAGAAGGCGGCCGGCAAGTGAGCACCCCTCAGATCGTCGTCCACCGGGACAAGGAGCTGATGGCCCAGGCCGCGGCGGCCCGGCTGATCACGAAGATCGTGGACGCCCAGGCCGCGCGCGGCTCGGCCTCCGTCGTCCTCACGGGCGGGCGCAACGGCAACGGGCTGCTCGCGGCCCTCGCCGCGGCGCCCGCGCGGGACGCGGTGGACTGGTCGCGGCTCGACCTGTGGTGGGGCGACGAGCGGTTCCTGCCGGAGGGCGACCCGGAGCGCAATGTGACGCAGGCGCGTCAAGCGCTCCTGGACTCGGTGCCGCTGGACCCGGCCCGGGTGCACGCGATGCCGCCGGCGGGCGGCCCGTACGGCAACGACGCGGACGCGGCGGCCGAGGCGTACGCGGCGGAGCTCGCCGCGGCGGCCCGGCCGGAGGACCACGGTCCGGTGCCGTCCTTCGACGTCCTCCTGCTGGGCGTCGGCCCCGACACGCACGTGGCGTCGCTCTTCCCCGAGCTGCCGGGTGTACGGGAGACCGAGCGCACGGTCATCGGCGTCCACGGCGCCCCGAAGCCGCCGCCGACGAGGGTCTCCCTGACCCTCCCGGCGATCCGCGCGGCCCGCGAGGTCTGGCTCCTCGCGGCGGGCGAGGACAAGGCGGGGGCGGTGGCCCTCGCCCTGAGCGGCGCGGGCGAGATCCAGGCCCCGGCGGCGGGGGCCTACGGGCGCGGCCGCACGCTGTGGCTGCTGGACCAGGCCGCGGCGGCGCGGTTGCCGCGGGGGTTGTACCCGCCGGCTTCGCCGTGAGCGGCTGATCGTACATACGACGATGGCCCGCCCCCCTCGTGTGAGGGGGGCGGGCCATCGTCGCTTGGGAGGGGTACCCGGGCTGAAATCAGCCCGTCCGGCGTTTGAGGACCGGGGTCCGGGGCGGAGCCCCGGGAAACGGCGGGACCGGGGCCCCGACCGCGTCAGCGACCCCGCAGCTCGCGATACCGCGCGACCAGCGCCGCCGTGGACGCGTCCAAGCCTTCCGGCTCGGCGCCGGCCGTAAGCGCGGGCTCAACCCGCTTCGCCAGCACCTTCCCCAGCTCGACACCCCACTGGTCGAAGGAGTCGATGTTCCAGATCGCCCCCTGGACGAACACCTTGTGTTCATACAGAGCGATCAACTGCCCCAGCACCGACGGCGTCAGCTCCCCCGCGAGGATCGTCGTCGTCGGGTGGTTGCCCCGGAACGTCTTGTGCGGGACGAGCTCCGCCGGGACGCCCTCCGCCGCGACCTCTTCCGGCGTCTTGCCGAAGGCGAGCGCCTGTCCCTGGGCGAAGAGGTTCGCCATCAGCAGGTCGTGCTGGGCCACCAGCCCCGACGGCAGGTCGTCGACCGGCTTGGCGAAGCCGATGAGGTCCGCGGGGATCAGCTTCGTACCCTGGTGGATCAACTGGTAATACGCGTGCTGCCCGTTCGTGCCGGGCGTGCCCCACACGACCGGGCCCGTCTGCCAGTTGACGGGCTGTCCGTCGCGGTCTGTGGACTTGCCGTTGGACTCCATGTCGAGCTGCTGGAGATAGGCCGCGAACTTCGACAGATAGTGGCTGTAGGGCAGCACCGCGTGGGACTGCGCGCCATGGAAATTGCCGTACCAGACGCCGAGCAGACCCAGCAGCAGCGGGACGTTCTCCTCGGGCGGGGCGCAGCGGAAGTGCTCGTCGACCAGGTGGAAGCCGGCCAGCATCTCGCGGAAGTGGTCCGGGCCGATGGCGAGCATCAGGGAGAGCCCGATGGCGGAGTCGTACGAATAGCGGCCGCCGACCCAGTCCCAGAACTCGAACATGTTCGTGGTGTCGATGCCGAACTCGGAGACCTTCTCCTCGTTCGTCGACAGCGCCACGAAGTGCTTCGCCACCGCGTCCTCGCCTGCGCCCAGCTCGGTCAGCAGCCAGTTGCGCGCGGAGGTCGCGTTGGTGATGGTCTCGATGGTGGTGAAGGTCTTCGACGCGACGATGAACAGCGTCTCGGCGGCGTCCAGATCGCGCACCGCCTCGTGCAGGTCCGCGCCGTCGACGTTCGACACGAAACGGAACGTCATGTCACGTGCGGTGTAGGCCCGCAGGGCCTCGAACGCCATCGCCGGACCGAGGTCGGATCCGCCGATACCGATGTTGACGACGTTCTTGATGGGCTTGCCGGTGTGGCCCTTCCAGTCGCCGCCGCGCACCCGGTCGGTGAAGACCTGCATCTTGCGCAGAACGGCGTGGACGGCCGGTACGACATTCTCACCGCCGGTCTTGATGACGGCCGACTCCGGGGCGCGCAGCGCGGTGTGCAGCACGGCGCGGCCCTCGGTGGTGTTGATCTTCTCGCCGCGGAACATCGCGTCGCGCAGCTCCGTGACCCCGGTGGCCGCCGCCAGCTCCCGCAGCAGCCGCAGCGTCTCGTCGGTGACCAGGTGCTTGGAGTAGTCGAGGTGCAGGTCGCCGACGGTGAGCGCATAGCGCTCGGCCCGTCGCGGGTCGTCCGCGAACAGCTGTCGAAGGTGCACCTCCCCCAGCTCTTCCCGGTGCTTGGCCAGCGCGTTCCACTCAGGCGTGCGGTCGAGCCTGCTGCGGCCTTCTGGGTTCATCTCGGACATCAGCCCACTTCTCTCGTAGCTGCCCCGCCACCGTCCAACCTAATTGATCAGGGCACGTTATGAGACGTCGAGCGGCCCGGCGCGCGCCCTGGGCAGGTGCGCGGCCGGGCCGCTCGAATGGTGTCGATGTGTGGTGCCGCTCAGATCTCTCCGCGGAGCTTGGCCAACGCCTCGGCGAGGATGGCCTCGCCGTCCGCGTCGCTGCGCCGCTCGCGCACATAGGCGAGGTGGGTCTTGTACGGCTCGGTGCGCGGCGGGTCGGGCGGACTGTCCCGGTCCTGGCCGGCCGGGAAGCCGCAGCGCGGGCAGTCCCAGGTGTCCGGCACCTGTGCGTCACTGGCGAAGCTCGGCTGCGTCTCGTGCCCGTTGGAGCACCAGAAGGAGATGCGGAGGCGCGGCGCGGACTCGCCCCGCTCGGCCTCCCCCATCGGCCCCGCTCCGACCCGACTTCCTCGGATCGCGTTGCCACTTGCCACGGTCGTAACTCCCTGCGTAATGGTGCTGCACTGTGCCGAATACCGGCTGCGCCGCGGGGTCGTGAACGGCTCCGCTGCGGGCGCTCCAGTCTACGTAAGGCCCAACGCGCGTCCAGTGGCAGGAGTTACAGCCCAGCCGCGAGGACGCGACCCCAATGATAGGCCGCGTCCACGACGGTACGTCAGCTATCGAGCTTCATCAGCAGGCCGAGTGCGACAATGCACGCGAACCACAGCAGACCGACGACCACGGTGATGCGGTCGAGGTTGCGCTCGGCGACCGAGGAGCCGCCGACGGAGGACTGCATGCCGCCACCGAACATGTCGGAGAGGCCGCCGCCCTTCCCCTTGTGCATGAGCACCAGCATCATCATCAGCAGGCTGAAGACGATGAGGGCGATCGAGAACCCCATGACCACGGCTTGACCAACTCTCTCGGATCTCTGAACGGAGTGGGGCCGGGCGGTGCGGATGCACCGGTCCCGGCCCCGACAGGGTACGACGGGGGACCCCCGTCGTCATAGCGCTGCCTACTGGTCCCGGAAACGGACGATCTTGACGAACTCGTCCGCGTCCAGGGCGGCGCCGCCGATCAGGGCGCCGTCGACGTCCGGCTGCGCCATGATCGCGGCGATGTTGCCGGACTTGACGGAGCCGCCGTACTGGATGCGGATCTTGTCCGCGACCTCACGGCCGTAGAGCTCGGCGAGGCGGCCGCGGATGGCGCCGCAGACCTCCTGCGCGTCCTCGGGGGTGGCGACCTCGCCGGTGCCGATGGCCCAGACGGGCTCGTAGGCGACGACGATGGTCTCGGCGTGCTCGGCCGGGATGTCCTTCAGGGCGCCGTCGACCTGGGCCAGCGTGTGCTGGACCTGGTTGCCGGCCTTGCGGACGTCCAGGCCCTCGCCGACGCACAGGATCGGGGTGAGCCCGTGCCGGTAGGCGGCCTTGACCTTGGCGTTGCAGATCTCGTCCGTCTCGGCGTGGTACTGGCGGCGCTCGGAGTGCCCGATCGCCACGTAGGTGCACTTGAGCTTGGACAGCATCGCGCCGGAGATCTCACCGGTGTACGCACCGGAGTCGTACGCCGAGAGGTCCTGGGCGCCGTACTTGATCTTGAGCTTGTCGCCGTCGACCAGCGTCTGGACCGAGCGCAGGTCGGTGAAGGGCGGCAGGACGGCGACCTCGGTGGCGTCGTAGTCCTTGTCGGCGAGCGCGAAGGAGAGCTTCTGGACGTGCGCGATGGCCTCGAGGTGGTTGAGGTTCATCTTCCAGTTGCCCGCCATCAGCGGGGTGCGATCACTCACGGTGGTTCAGTCCTCCAGTGCGGCGAGGCCGGGGAGCGTCTTGCCCTCGAGGTACTCGAGGCTGGCGCCGCCACCGGTCGAAATGTGGCCGAAAGCGGTCTCGTCGAAGCCCAGGGTGCGCACGGCCGCGGCCGAGTCGCCACCGCCGACGACGGTGAAGGCGGAGCTGTCGAGGAGACCCTGCGCCACGGCCTTGGTGCCGTTGGCGTAGTCGGGGTGCTCGAAGACACCCATGGGGCCGTTCCAGAAGACCGTGCCCGCGTCGGCGAGCTTCGAGGCGTAGAGCTCACGGGTCTTCGGGCCGATGTCCAGGCCCTCCTTGTCGGCCGGGATGGCGTCCGCGGCGACGAGGTCGGGGTTGGCCGGGGCCTTGGTCTTCAGGTCCGGGAAGTCGGCCGAGACCAGGACGTCGACGGGGAGGACGAACTCCACGCCGCGCTTCTCGGCCCGCGCCAGGTACTCCAGGCAGACCGGGACCTGGTCCTCCTGCAGCAGCGAGATGCCCACCTCGTGGCCCTTGGCCTTGAGGAAGGTGTAGGACATGCCGCCGCCGATGAGGATGCGGTCGGCCTTCTCCAGCAGGTTGTCGATGACACCCAGCTTGTCGGAGACCTTGGCGCCGCCGAGGACGACGACGTAGGGCCGCGCGACGTCCTCGGTGAGCTTCTTCAGGACGCCGACCTCGGTGGCGATCAGGTCACCGGCGGCGTGCGGCAGGCGCGCCGGGAGGTCGAAGACCGAGGCGTGCTTGCGGTGCACGGCACCGAAGCCGTCACCCACGTACAGGTCGGCCAGGGCCGCCAGCTCGTCGGCGAACGCGCCGCGCTCGGCGTCGTCCTTGCTCGTCTCGCCCGCGTTGAAGCGGAGGTTCTCCAGCAGCGTGACCTCGCCGTTCGCCAGTGCGGCGACGGTGGCCTTCGCGCTGTCGCCCACCGTGTCGGTGGCGAACGAGACGCTCTTGCCCAGGATCTCGCCGAGCCGCGCCGCGGCCGGGGCGAGGGAGTACTGGGGGTCCGGGGCGCCCTTGGGACGGCCCAGGTGGGAGGCGACGATCACCTTGGCGCCCGCGGCGGCGAGCTTGGCGATCGTCGGCGCGACGGCGCGGATCCGGCCGTCGTCGGTGATGGTGGTGCCGTCCAGCGGCACATTGAGGTCGGCGCGGACGAAGATCCGCTTGCCCTCGACGCCGTCCTGGAGGAGTTCGTCGATCGTCTTCATGCAGTGACTCCGGTGACGTAGCGGCTGGTCATGGCACGGGGCCCGTACGACGCTCCATCGCGTCGCACGAGCCCCGTCCCCTACATCTCAGTGCCTGTGACCGTACAGCAGGCCACAGATCAGAGCTGACCGCCGACGAAGACGGTCAGGTCGACCAGACGGTTGGAGTAGCCCCACTCGTTGTCGTACCAGCCGACGACCTTGACCTGGCTGCCCTGGACCATGGTCAGGGAGGAGTCGAAGGTGCAGGAGGCCGGCCAGTTCACGATGTCGGAGGAGACGATCGCGTCCTCGGTGTACTCGAGGATGCCCTTGAGCTGACCCTCGGCGGCCTTCTGGAAGGCGGCGTTGATCTCTTCCTTGGTGGTCTCGCGGTCGAGCTCGAGAACCAGGTCGGTGACCGAGCCGGTCGGGACCGGGACGCGCATGGCGATGCCGTCCAGCTTGCCCTTGAGCTGCGGGAGGACCAGGGCGGTGGCCTTGGCGGCACCCGTCGAGGTCGGGATGATGTTCTCCGCGGCGGCGCGGGCGCGGCGCAGGTCGGAGTGCGGGAAGTCCAGGATCCGCTGGTCGTTGGTGTACGCGTGGACCGTGGTCATCATGCCCTTGACGATGCCGAAGCTCTCGTCGAGGACCTTCGCCATGGGCGCCACGCAGTTGGTGGTGCAGGAGGCGTTGGAGATGACGTGGTGGTTGGCCGCGTCGTACTTGTCGTGGTTGACGCCCATGACGATCGTGATGTCCTCGTCCTTGGCGGGCGCGGAGATCAGGACCTTCTTGGCGCCGGCCGCGATGTGCTTCGCGGCGTCGGCCTTCTTGGTGAAGATGCCGGTGGACTCGATGACGATGTCGGCGCCGAGCTCGGCCCACGGCAGGTTCGCCGGGTCGCGCTCGGCCATCGTCTTGAAGGTCTGGGAGCCGACGGTGATGGAGTCGTCGGTGTGGCTGACCTCCTGCTTCAGACGACCCAGGATGGTGTCGTACTTGAGCAGGTGGACCAGGGTGGCGTTGTCGGTCAGGTCGTTGACACCGACGATCTCGATGTCCGCACCCTGCTCGAGCAGCGCGCGGAAGTAGTTACGACCGATACGGCCAAAGCCGTTGATGCCTACGCGGATCGTCACGAACCGATCTCCTCGTTGGTTTGCCGGTCTGTCCGCCGGCGGCTGTATGGGAAGTCCCCGACCACCAACGACCCTACCTCTAAGTAGAGAGGTATGTGACATTGAAGGGTCTTGCACAAGTGGGCGGCCTCAGGCACAATTGCGCGCCCTCGGACCGGGGCCCGAGTCGCGCGGCGCTGTGGGGTGTCAGCCGTCGATGGCGCGCAGGGCGGCGCCGAGGAGCTTGGCGCGCTCCCGGGTGTCTTGGACGTGCTCCAGACCGAAGCCCAGCAGCACCGTGTCGCGGGTGGTGATGCCCGCGGAGAAGCGGATGAGCTCTTGCGAGCGCGCCCAGTCTCCGGTATTGCCGGGACTGCCGGCCGGTGCGCCGGGCGTCGCCCAGTCCCCCAGCGAGGTCTCGAAGCCCTCGGCGCGCTCGGTGCCACCGATGGTGACGGTGGCGTTGTCCGCGAAGACGCCGCGGCCGCCGTCGCCGCCGTCGGTGATGTAGGAGAGGGCCACCTCCGTCTTCTTGCCGGCGTACGCGCTCAGGTCGAAGGAGACTTGCCGCCACCCGGTGGTCGGCCCGCTGAAGCTGTGCCAGGCGCCCGTGGTGCCCTTGGCCTCGCACGTGTCGTCACCGACGGTGAGGTAGTGGCCGAGGAAGGGGTGGAGGTGGACGGCGGCGGCGCAGTCGGTGGGCGTGGTCCGCCCGGTACCGCCGTTCGCGTCGGGCAGCGTGGTCCAGTCGTCCTGGCCGGCCGTACGGGCTTCCACGACGGCGTTGTCGTAGCCCCGCTCGGTGTCGAGGCTGAGGCGAAGGCCCAGGCTCGGCTTGTCCGCGGCGCCCGCTCCGGTCAGGTCGATGGTGCGCGACAGCCGCATCCAGGAGTTGTCCTGGTGGGGGGCGGCGGCCATCCAGGCGCCTTCGTAGGGCTGGAAGGGGGACCGTACGCCGGCGTAGTCACCGGCGGACTCGCTGCGGAACCGCGGGAAGGTCGCGGGCGGCAGCTCGTCGGAGATGGAGCTGTAGGCGCCCGCGGTCGCCGGCGGGCCGCCGGTGGGGCCGGCCAGGACGGCCGAGGTGCCCGCGAGTCTGCCCGCGCCGGTGAAGCGCGGCGGCGCCGAGTGCGCGATCCGGCCGCCCGCGCCCAGGTAGTACTGGCTGAAGTCATTGGTGTCGGCCTTGCCGACCCGTGCCTCGCCGCCCGCTTGGGGGCCCGCGGTGACGAGCTTGCCGCCCTCGTTCAAGAAGTCGCGCACGGCGAGCAGCGTGTCGCCGCCGGGCTGGTTGGCGCCGGAGTACCAGACGACGCTCGTGAAGTGGCCGAGCACACCGAGCGCGTTCGGCGTGCCCTGCTTGGCAACGTCCCAGACGGCGGCCTTGCGGCCGTTGTCGGCGAGGGCCTTGGTGTAGGCGGCGACGTTCCCGGAGGGGGCGGTGCCGCCCTCGTCGGCGAGGACCAGGGTGTCGGCGCGCGGCCGCTCGGCGACCGTGAAGGTGAACGGCTCACTGGCGGTCGTCTTGCCCTCGGGCGTACGTCCGGTGAACCAGACCCGCACGGTCGAGCCGGGTTCGGCGTCCTCGACCGTGGCGCGGTACTGGTCGAAGCGGAGGTTGTCCTCGCCGCCGTAGCGGTCGCCGCCCTCCCACGCCTTCAGCGGCTCGGTGTGCGTACGGCCGCCGTCGACGCGGTAGTTGAGGCGCTTGTCGCGCAGGCTCTTGCGGGCGGTGACGGCGACCGGCTGCCGCTCGTCGCGGGTGTAGGAGGTGGTGAAGGCGTGGGGAGTGAAGTCGGGGGCGGCCAGGACGGCCGAGGAGGCGGGGCGGTCGGGGTGGGCGGCGGTCTCGGCGACGGAGAGGGCGAAGGGGATGTTCTTCGCGAACTCCTGCTGGATCAGCTTCTCGTCGTCGGGGAAGGTGAAGCCCGAGCGGCAGTCGGCGGGCTTCCAGGGGTCGTCGGGGTCCACCTTGGAGGCCGTCTGGCAGGTCGACATCTCGGGGGTGAACATCATCGTCCCGTTGACGTTGGCCGCGTGGCCGTCGGCCTCGCCGTTGGTGGTGTAGAGCTCGGAGGAGAGCTGGGGGTGGTAGCCGGGGATCGCGGACTTCTCCGGGGTGCCGGCCAGCGCCCGGTAGAGGACGTCGTCCGGGGTGGGGGTGGCCACCTGCCAGCCGACGCCGTAGAGCAGGAGTTCGGCGGCCGAGTGGTAGTTGATGGCGTAGCGGAAGCGGACCCGCTTCTGGAAGGCGTCGACGGCCTTGGTCTCCGGCTCGGAGGCGGCCGCCGGGCCGCGGTAGGTCTCGGAGGCCGGGCGCGGGGAGGAACCCTCGTTGTCGTAGCCCCACTTATAGGAGAAGTTGCGGTTGAGGTCGACGCCGTCGCCGGGGGCGATCTTGCCGTCGCCGTTGTTGTCGCGCAGGTTCTTGCGCCACAGCCGGGTGGCGGGGGACTCGAAGGTGTAGTCGTAGCCGTCGGGGTTGGCGGAGAGCAGGAACCACAGCTCGGTCCGGTCGACCAGTTGGGTGATCCGCTGGTCCTTGCCGTAATGGTCGAGGTAGTGGTGCATCAGCCGCCGGGTCATCTCCGGCGTGATCCACTCGCGGGCGTGCTGATTGGACATGTAGAGCACGGCGGGCTTGTCGCCGTCGCGGGTCGCGCGGGCGTTCTTGGTCAGCTTCAGGGCGAGGATGTCCTGACCGCGCACGGTCTTGCCGATGCTGACGACCTTGGTGAGACCGGGGTGGGCCGCGGCGGTGTCGGTGATCTCGCGCTTGAGGCCGCGCTCTCCGCTGTACGGGCGGAAGACGCCGTCGCCCGCGGCCTTGAGCTTCTCCTGGGTCGCGCGGGCCAGGCGCTTCTCGGTGAGGTCCACGCCCTTCCGGCGCAGCGCCTCGGCCTGCTGACCGGTGAGGTGGAGCTCGACCGGGGCGGTGCGGCCGGCGGGGATCTTCTCCCCCAGCTCGTGCCCGTCGGCGCCCGCCTCGATCAGGAGCGGGACCTGCGCGGCGGTGACCTCGGCGGTCCACGCGGAGATCCCCTCGGCGTCCGCGGTGGGTTTGGGCTGTGCCTGTGCGAAGGGCGCCGCGGCCAGTCCGCCGAGTAACAGCGAAGCCGCTGCCCCCAGTCCCACGAGCGGTCTCGTTCTGCGTCTCATGAGCCCCCCTTGCTGTTGTGTGCCACGTCGATACACGGACGCCAAGGCTGGCGAGACAGCATGATCATGTCAATGCCGCCTCAGGGGGCGAAGCCCGTCGGGCCGGGCGGACGACCGCCCCCGGCGGCATCGGCCGCGGGGGGCGGTGGGGCCATCGGAGCAGGTCAGCCGACCATGCCCTCGGCCATCTCCTCGGACAGGTCCGAGAGGTCGGAGAGGTTGGACTCGGTGCCCGGGATGCCGAGGTCCTGGGCGCGCTTGTCGGCCATGGCCAGCAGCCGCCGGATCCGCCCGGCGACGGCGTCCTTGGTCAGCGGCGGGTCGGCGAGGGCGCCCAGCTCCTCCAGGGAGGCCTGCTTGTGCTCCATGCGCAGCCGGCCGGCGGCCGCGAGGTGCTCGGGCACCTCCTCGCCGAGGATCTCCAGGGCCCGCTGCACACGGGCACCGGCCGCCACGGCGGCCCGCGCCGAGCGGCGCAGGTTGGCGTCGTCGAAGTTGGCGAGGCGGTTGGCCGTGGCCCGCACCTCGCGGCGCATCCGGCGCTCCTCCCAGGCGAGCACGGACTCGTGCGCGCCCAGCCGCGTCAACAGCGCGCCGATGGCGTCACCGTCCCGGACGACGACCCGGTCCACACCGCGGACCTCGCGCGCCTTGGCCGCGATCTGCAGCCGGCGGGCCGCGCCGACCAGGGCGAGGGCCGCCTCCGGGCCCGGGCAGGTGACCTCCAGGGAGGAGGAGCGGCCGGGCTCGGTGAGCGAGCCGTGGGCCAGGAACGCGCCCCGCCAGGCCGCCTCGGCGTCGCACGTGGCGCCGGAGACCACCTGCGGGGGCAGCCCACGGATCGGCCGGCCGCGGCCGTCGACCAGACCGGTCTGGCGGGCGAGCTGGTCACCGCCCGCCACCACCCGCACCACGTACCGGCTGCCGCGGCGCAACCCGCCGGGGGCCATCACCACCAGGTCGGAGGCGTGTCCGAAGATCTCCAGGATGTCCTTGCGGAGCCGCCGGGCGGCGATCCCGGTGTCCAGCTCCGCCTCGATCACGATCCGCCCGCTGACCAGATGCAGACCGCCCGCGAACCGCAGGATCGCCGAGACCTCCGCTTTCCGGCAGCAGGTCCGGGTGACGGGGAGCCGGGAGATTTCATCCTTCACCGCTGCCGTCATCGCCATGGGCCGATCCTTCCATGCATCCGAAAAATACGGTCGTACGCGGCGGCCAACAGCTCCGGGTCGTGCGTCGGGGAGCCGTCGGGAGCGGCGACCGGCGCCAGCTCGACCGCGGCCCCGAGTCGCTTGGCGGCGTCGGTGAGGCTCTCGCGGTCGGGCACGGCGGCCTCGTCGGCCAGCACCACGTCCAGGGCGAGTTTAGGGGCGTGTCGGGCCAAAACCTCCAAATGACGCTGCGGGGAGAAGCCATCTGTTTCACCGGGCTGCGGCGCGAGGTTCAGCGAGAGGACACGCCGGGCCTTGGTGTGCCGCAGCGCGTCGAGGAGCTCGGGCACCAGCAGATGGGGGATGACGGAGGAGAACCAGGACCCCGGACCGAGCACCACCCAGTCCGCGTCCAGCACCGCCTCGACGGCCTCCGGCACCGCCGGCGGGTCCTCCGGCACGACGTGCACGGACTGCACCTCGCCGGGGGTGAGCGCCACGGTGGCCTGGCCGCGGACGGTGCTGATCGCCTCCGGGGCGGCCGGGTCGTGGCCCCGTACGAGCGCCTGGAGCTCCAGCGGCACCGCCGACATGGGCAGCACCCGGCCGTGCGCGCCGAGCAGCTTGCCGACCAGGTCCAGGGCCTGGACGTGGTCGCCGAGCTGTTCCCACAGGGCGACGATCAGCAGATTGCCGACGGCGTGGCCGTGCAGGTCGCCCTCGCTGGCGAAGCGGTGCTTGATCACCCGGGCCCAGGTCTGGCCCCAGTCGTCGTCGCCGCACAGCGCGGCGAGGGCCTTGCGGAGGTCCCCGGGGGGCAGCACGCCCAGCTCGTCGCGGAGGCGGCCGCTGGAGCCGCCGTCGTCGGCGACGGTGACGACGGCCGTGAGGTCCCCGGTGATCCGGCGCAGCGCGGTGAGCGACGCCGACAGGCCGTGGCCGCCGCCGAGGGCGACGACCTTGGGCTGCGCCCCGCGGCCCGCACGCCCGTTACCCCGGCCGCCGCCGCGGGCGGGGTCGAGACGGCGGACCCGGCGCAGCCGGAACGAACGGCCGGTCACTCGCGCCCCATGTCCCTGTGGACGACGACGGTCTCGACACCCTCCGAGACCAGACGGTGGGCGAGCTTCTCGGACATCGCGACGGAGCGGTGCTTGCCGCCGGTGCAGCCGACCGCGATGGTCACATAGCGCTTGCCCTCGCGGCGGTAGCCCGCGGCGATGAGCTGGAGGAGCTCGGTGTAGCGGTCGAGGAACTCCTTGGCGCCGGGCTGGTTGAAGACGTAGCCCGAGACCTCCTCGTTGAGGCCGGTGAAGGGGCGCAGCTCCGGGACCCAGTGCGGGTTGGGCAGGAAGCGGCAGTCCACCACCAGGTCGGCGTCGACGGGCAGACCGTACTTGTAGCCGAAGGACATCACCGTGGCGCGCAGCTCCGGCTCCTCCTCGCCGGCGAACTGGGCGTCCATCTTGGCGCGCAGCTCGTGGACGTTGAGGCTGGAGGTGTCGATCACCAGGTCGGCGTCGCCTCTCAGCTCGCGCAGCAGGTCGCGCTCCGCGGCGATGCCGTCCACGATGCGCCCGGAGCCCTGGAGCGGGTGCGGGCGGCGGACGGACTCGAAGCGGCGCACCAGGGCGTCGTCGGACGCCTCCAGGAAGATCACGCGGCGCTTGACCTTCTTGGCGGCCAGGTCCGCGAGGGACTCCCGGAGGTTGTCGAAGAAGCGCCGGCCGCGGACGTCCACGACCACGGCGATACGGGCCACATTGCCCTGCGAGCGGGCGCCGAGGTCCACCATGGTGGGGATCAGGGCGGGCGGCAGGTTGTCCACGACGAACCAGCCGAGGTCCTCCAGACACTTGGCGGCGGTGCTGCGGCCCGCCCCCGACATGCCGGAGATGATCACCAGTTCGGGGATGCCCGTCGCCTCGCCGGCCGCGTCCGCCGTCGTGCCCGTACTCACCTGTGCTCCGTCTCGATCGGTCCCGGTCATGCTGCTACCCCCGTTCTGCCGACGGCGCCGCGGCTGCGGCCCCGTCCTCCATACTGCGGTCTTCCGGTGTCCATGACCCGCGCGCCCGCCCCCGGGCGCCCGCGCTCCGCGGGCGGCCGGCGGTGCCGCCGTCCACGTCCATCATTCCTCCGCATCGTCCATGATCTCGCCAGTCGCGGTGTTGACGGCCGGGGCGGGCGGGGCCGAGGCGGCGAGCGCCGCGGCGATCGTCTCCGCCGTCTTGCGGCCGATGCCGGGTGTTTCGCAGATCTGCTCGATTGTCGCGGCCCGCAGCCGCTTGACCGATCCGAAGTGCTTGAGCAGCGCCTTCTTGCGCGTGTCGCCCAGTCCGGCGACGGCGTCCAGCGGCCCGGACCGCAGCGCCTTGGACCGTTTGCTGCGCTGGTAGGAGATGGCGAAGCGGTGAGCCTCGTCACGGACCCGCTGCAGGAGGTAGAGGCCCTCGCTGGTGCGCGGCAGGACGACGGGATCGTCGTCGCCGGGCAGCCAGACCTCCTCCAGCCGCTTGGCGAGGCCGCAGACGGCCACATCGCTGACGCCGAGCTCGTCCAGCGCCCGGCGGGCGGCCGCCACCTGCGGCTGTCCGCCGTCGACCACCACGAGCTGCGGCGGGTAGGCGAAGCGCTTGGGCCGGTCCTCCGCGGGGCGGTCCGTCCCGTCCTCCTCGACGGCGTTCTCCTCGGACCACTCCCCCGCTTTCTGCTGCTCCTGGAGATAGCGGCGGAAGCGGCGGCCGATGACCTCGTGCATGGAGCGGACGTCGTCCTGCCCCTCGAAGCCCTTGATCTGGAAGCGGCGGTACTCGCTCTTGCGGGCGAGGCCGTCCTCGAAGACGACCATGGACGCCACCACGTCCTGCCCCTGGAGGTGGGAGATGTCGAAGCACTCGATGCGCAGCGGCGCGGACTCCAGGCCGAGGGCCTCGGCGATCTCCTCCAGGGCGCGGGAGCGGGTGGTCAGGTCCGAGGCGCGCCTGGTCTTGTGCAGGACGAGGGCCTGCTGGGCGTTGCGCTGGACCGTGGCCATCAGGTCCTTCTTGTCGCCGCGCTGCGGGATGCGCAGGTCGACGCGGGCGCCGCGCCGCTCGCCGAGCCACTGGGCGACGGGCTCCAGGGGGTCGGGCAGGGCGGGGACGAGGACCTCCTTGGGGACCGCGTCGCCCTTCTCCTCGCCGTAGAGCTGCTGGAGGGCGTGCTCGACGAGGCCGGCGGTGTCGACGGCCTCGACCTTGTCGGTCACCCAGCCGCGCTGGCCGCGCACGCGCCCGCCGCGCACGTGGAAGATCTGGACCGCGGCCTCCAACTCGTCCTCGGCGACCGCGATCAGGTCGGCGTCGGTGGCGTCGGCGAGGACGACGGCGTTCTTCTCCATGGCGCGCCGGAGCGCCTCTATGTCGTCCCGCAGCCGGGCGGCGCGTTCGTACTCCATCTCCTCCGCGGCCTCGCGCATCCGCTCCTCCAGGCGGCGCAGATACGCGCCGGTGCGACCGGCCATGAAATCGCAGAACTCCTCGGCCAGTTCGCGGTGCTCCTCGGGGGAGACCCGGCCGACGCAGGGCGCGGAGCACTTGCCGATGTAGCCCAGCAGGCAGGGGCGGCCGATCTGGGCGGAGCGCTTGAACACCCCGGCCGAGCAGGTCCGAACGGGAAAGACGCGCAGCATCAGGTCGACGGTCTCGCGGATCGCCCAGGCGTGGGCGTACGGGCCGAAATAGCGCACGCCCTTCTTCTTGGGGCCGCGCATGACCTGGACCCGGGGGAACTCCTCGCCCAGGGTGACCGCGAGGGAGGGATAGCTCTTGTCGTCGCGGTATTTGACGTTGAACCGCGGGTCGTACTCCTTGATCCAGGAGTATTCGAGCTGGAGCGCCTCGACCTCGGTGGAGACCACGGTCCACTCGACGGAGGCGGCCGTGGTGACCATGGTGCGGGTGCGCGGGTGCAGGCCGGCGAGGTCCTGGAAGTAGGAGGAGAGCCGCTGGCGCAGGCTCTTCGCCTTCCCGACGTAGATCACGCGGCCGTGCTCGTCGCGGAATTTGTAGACCCCCGGCGAGTCGGGGATCTGTCCCGGCTTGGGTCGGTAGCTGCTGGGGTCGGCCATGTCACACACCCTACTTGCGGGCAGTGACAACTCCATCTCCGAGCCGGGGCCGGGGGTGCGCCCCGCGCCCCCGGAAGGGGCCGCTCCCGGCGCGCCATCCGGCCCCGGCGCAGGGGCGCCGGGGCCGGACCGGGGGGGTGGCGGGACGGTGTGGGGCCGTCCCCTGTTCACGGCCCGGCTCGCGGGCCGCGGATCAGCGGCGACGCAGCCGGCGGACCACCGCGGCGGAGGCCCCGAGGGCCAGCGCGGCCCCCGTGGCGGTGGCGGCGGGCATCAGCGCGCCGCCTCCGTCATCGGTCCGGGCGGCGGCCACGGCGGTGTCCCCGGCGTTCTCCTGCCGGGCCGTGCCGCCCTGCCCCGCGTAACCGCCGGCGAGGCCCTTCCGGGCGTACGCGGAACCGGGCAGCTTGTCGCCGTAGGCCTTGTGGACGCGGGCCTGGTAGCCCGCGACGGTGGTGCCGCCGGAGCCGATCGCCCGGGTGGCGTCCTCGTCCAGCGGCAGCACCCGGTCGCCGCCCTGTACATACCAGGCGTCGATCTGCGGCTCGCGGAAGACGGTGCCCCCGCTGAGCCTGCGGGCGCCCTCGGCGGCGTAGCGGGTCTCGTCGTCGCCGGTGGCGATGTTGACGACCTTCCAGCTGTCCCCGGTCCGCGCGGTCCACACCGACGCCTTGCGGCCGTCGGCGGCGACCGCCTCGCTGGCCAGGAACTCCAGCGTGGCGACGGGTGCGCCCGCCTTGCCCGCCACGAACTCCGGGGCGAGCGTGTAGACCGGCACGGTCGCGCCGTCGATCCTCGGCCGCGCCTTCGCCTCGGCGATCGAGCCGTCGTGGGCGAAGAAGCGGGAGAGCGTGGCGAGGGTCGCGGGGGCTGCCGCCGCCTCGTGGGCGGCGGAGACCCCGGCGCCGGAGGGAGCCGGCGGGGCGGGTGCGGCGTGCGCGAGGGGCGCGAGCCCGAGGAAGGCGGCGGTCAGGGCTCCGGCGGCCGCCGCACGGGCCGCGTGCTTCCTGTTGTGCGTGGTCATGACCTCACGCTCCGATCTTGTAGAGCGAGTGGGTCCAGGAGAACTGGTCGTTGTCGACGTACCAGCTGTGCGACCCCCAGTTGTAGCGGTCGTTGGAGCCCCAGGGGTCGCCCCAGTAGACGAGGGAGTTGGCGTCGTCGTACCCGTAGAGGACGTGCATATGGCCTCCGCCGGAGGACCACTGGATACGGGTCTCGATGGGCCGGTTGGCGTTGAGCTCGCCCTGCACGGTCGGGTAGCGCAGCCATCCGGTCACGTACGAGCCGGGGTTGATGCCGGCCCACCGGAAGGCGGTCTGCACATTGCCCAGGGTGGCCTGGTTGTTGGGGCACTCCGTGCCCTGCTGCCGGTTGAAGGCGGCGTTGCAGAACTGGTTCTGGCTGTACTTGCGGCCGAACCAGGTGGCAATGGTGTTGCCCGAGGCCGCCCAGCACCAGTTGCTCTTCTGCTGGGCCTGCATGGTGATGTTGAGCTGCTTCGACGCGAAGTTCGACGAGAAGTTCGACGAGAAGGGGGTCGACCGGTCGACGGTCGCGGCGCTCGCCGTGGTGGGGACGGCGAGCAGCGCTGCGGCGACGAGGGCGGCGACGGACAGCCGTCTGCCACGTATGCCGGGCCTTCCCGGCTTGTTCAGTTGTGCCGATGCACGGGACATGGACGTTCCTCCCGAGGCGGGGGGTGGTGGTGGAGGCGCGTCCGGACGCTGGTGAGGAGCATCAGGGTGTTGTCAGTGAGCGGTCAACAGGTTTCAATGCTGGGTGGGTCGCGGGTGTGAACAGCGGGTATCGGATGTGAACGTCCGGTGCCCGCCGAAGAGGATCACGGCGGCTCAACAGGCCGAGCCGCGTTCACCACTTGTGAATATTCACAGAGGGGCGATACGGATGGGACGGACCGGCGCAGAGGCGGCCGAAGCCGAGGCCGAGCTGGCCCGGGCGCTGCGCACGGGCCCCTTCCACCTGGCGCTGCGGACCGCGCTGAGCACCCGCGGCCTCGCCCTGCACCGGGTGCAGCACCGGCTCGCGCAGCGCGGCGTACAGGTGGGGGTGACGAGCCTCAGCTACTGGCAGCAGGGCGCGCGGCGACCGCAGCGGCCCGAGTCGCTCCGAGCGGTGCGGATGCTGGAGGACGTCCTGGACCTGCCCGCGAACGCCCTGACCCGGCTGCTGGAGCCGGTGGGCGCCCGGGCGGAGAGCGAGCGGCCCGCGACGCGCTCGTACCGCGCGCTGGTGGAGGAGTCCCGGGCCCTCGAACGGCTGCTCGCGGAACTGGAATCGCCCGCCGACGGCGGCCTGCACACCGTCTGCCACCTGGAGCGGGTGTTCATCGGCACCGGCCGGGAGCTCCGCGGCCGGGACTCCCAGCACGTGGTGCGCGCGCACCGGGACGGCGTGGACCGCTACGTGGCCATCCACCACGGCGACACCGGGTGCGACCCCGGCCGCGTGACCGTCAGGGCGACGGAGAACTGCCGGCTCGGGCGCGTGCGCTGGCACTCCGCGTCGGGCGTCCTCGTCGCCGAGCTGCTCTTCGACAACCGCCTGCGCGCCGGGGAGACGTATGTCTTCGGCTACGGCTTCGACGACGGCACGGGCGGTCCGAGCAGCGAGTACGTCCGCGGGTTCAGCTTCGCGGGCGGGCAGTACGTCCTCCAGGTCCGCTTCGACTCCACCGCGCTGCCGGTGCGCTGCCGCCGCTTCGCTCGGAGCTCGGCGGGCGCGCCGCGCACCGGACAGCAGGAGCTGACGCTGGCGGGACGCCACCGCGGCGTGCACCTGGTGGAGCCGGGGGTACGCCCGGGGATCCTGGGGATCGCCTGGGACTGGTGCTGAGGGGCGCTCGCCGGGTGGCTCTCAGGCGGTTGTCGGGGGCCCCGGGGGTCCGATGGGGGTGGTCCCGGGCGTCCGCCGTGCGGTCCCAGGGGTCCGCCGTGGATCTCAGGGGCCCATCAGGTGCTCCCGGCTTCCAATGGAGGTGCCCCCAGGCATCCGCCGTGCGGTCCCAGGCGGGTCCGTCGTGTGGTCTCAGGCACTCATCGGGTGTTCCCAGGCGTCCATCATTGTGGGTCTCAGGCGTCCGCCGTGCGGACTCAGCGTCCGCCCTGCGGACTCACGCGTCCGGGCCCGCGATCAGCTTGCCGCCGGACGTCTTGACGGGGACGGCCGGCAGGGGCACGCTCGCCGGGCCCCGGAGGACCTTGCCGCTGGTCGCGTCGAACTCGCTGCCGTGACACGGGCAGCTGACCTTCCCGTCCTCGACCTTGTCGACGACGCAGCCCGCGTGCGTGCACACCGCGCTGAACGCCTTGTACTCCCCCTTGACGGGCTGCGACACCACCAGCCGCTGCTCGCGGTAGAGCCGCGCGCCGCCGACCGGGATGTCGGCCGGGGCCCCGAGGTCCACCGGAGCGGTGGGTGTCGCGGGGCCCTTGGGGGTGCCGGAGCCGCCGCCCGAGCAGGCCGTGGCACCGAGCCCGGCGGCGCCGGCCAGCACCGCTCCGCACAGCACGGTACGGCGGGACGAGAGGGGGCCGGAGGGGCTTGTCATGGGGGCTCCAACATGAGCTGCGAACTGCGGATACAACGCCCCGACCCTACCGGCAGCCGATATTCCGCCCGGATCCCCTCCGGTGCTCGCGACGGCGTGACAGGCTGAGTCCGCGAGAGCGCCGCGGCGACCGCGGCCGGAGAAAGGACTGTCTCAGTGATCGTCGTCGCCGGAGAGGCCCTGATCGACCTCGTGCCCGACGGCGCCGTGCGCCCGGGCGCCCTGCCGGCGCTGCTGCCCCGGCGCGGCGGCGGCCCGTACAACACCGCGGTCGCCCTGGGCCGGTTGGGATCACCGGCCGCCTTCTGCTCACGGGTGTCGCGGGACGGCTTCGGCGAGGCGCTGCTGGAGGGCCTGCGCACGGCCGGGGTGGACGTCTCGCTGGTACGGCGCGGGCCCGAGCCCACGACGCTGGCGGTGGCCGACATCGCGGCGGACGGGTCGGCGGGCTACGGCTTCTACGCGCAGGGCACCGCGGACCGCCTCTTCGAGCTGCCGGGCCCGCTGCCGGAGGCGGCCGTGGCGCTGAGCCTGGGGACCTGTTCGCTGGTGCTGGAGCCGGGCGCGAGCGCGTACGAGGCGCTGCTGCGGCGCGAGGCGGAGCGCGGGCTGTTCACCGTGCTCGACCCGAACATCCGCCCCGGTCTGATCCCGGACGCGGACGCCTACCGAGCCCGGTTCCGCTCCTGGCTGCCGCACGTGACGCTGCTGAAGCTGTCGGCGGAGGACGCCCGGTGGCTGGGCGGCTCGCCGGAGGAGTGGCTGGCGGCGGGCCCGGCCGCGGTGGTGCTCACCCGCGGCGGGGAGGGCCTGAGCGTCCACACCCGGGCGGGGCGTACGTACGAGGCGCCCGCGGAGCGGGTCGCGGTGGTGGACACGATCGGCGCCGGCGACACCGTGCACGCGGCCCTGCTGCACCGCCTCGCGTCACACGCGGCCCTGTCACCCACCGCGCCGGCGGAGCTCGGCGAGGCGGCCTGGCACGACATCCTGACCTACGCCGCCCGCGCCGCGGCCCTCACCTGCTCCCGAGCGGGCGCGGAACCGCCGTACGCGGCGGAGCTGGGTGGGTGACATCGCCGGACGGGCTCAACAAAGCCCGTCCGGCGATTGAGGACACCGGCACCGACCACTCAGGCGCGCTTGGCCCGCGACGCCGCCTTCTTCGGAGCGGCCGCCTTCCTGGCAGGTGCCTTCTTCGCCGCTGACGCCTTCTTCGCGACCTTCCGCGCCGGAGGCGAATCGCTCACCCGGTCGCCCAGCAGCTCCCGCAGGAACTTGCCCGTGTGGCTGGCCGGGACGGACGCCACCTCCTCGGGCGTGCCCTCCGCGACGACCAGGCCGCCGCCGTTGCCGCCCTCGGGGCCCATGTCGACGACCCAGTCGGCCGTCTTGATCACATCGAGGTTGTGCTCGATGACGATCACCGTGTTGCCCTTGTCGACCAGGCCGGACAGCACCGAGATCAGCTTGCTGATGTCCTCGAAGTGCAGACCCGTGGTCGGCTCGTCCAGGACGTACACCGTGCGGCCCGTGGAGCGCTTCTGGAGCTCGCTGGCGAGCTTGACCCGCTGGGCCTCGCCGCCGGAGAGCGTCGGCGCGGACTGCCCGAGACGGACGTAGCCGAGGCCGACCTCGTGCAGCGTGCGCAGGTGCCGGGCGATGGTCGGCACCGCCTCGAAGAAGTCGAGCGCCTCCTCGATGGGCATGTCCAGCACCTCGGCGATGGACTTGCCCTTGTAGTGCACCTCCAGGGTCTCCCGGTTGTAGCGCGCGCCGTGGCAGACCTCGCACGGCACGTACACGTCCGGCAGGAAGTTCATCTCGATCTTGATGGTGCCGTCGCCGGAGCAGTTCTCGCAGCGGCCGCCCTTGACGTTGAAGGAGAAGCGGCCGGGCAGATAGCCGCGGACCTTCGCCTCCATGGTCTCCGCGAAGAGCTTGCGGACGTGGTCGAAGACGCCGGTGTACGTCGCCGGGTTGGAGCGCGGCGTACGGCCGATGGGCGACTGGTCGACGTGGACGACCTTGTCGACGAGGTCGTCGCCGTCCACGCGCGTGTGCCGCCCGGGGACGGTCCGCGCGCCGTTGATCTCGCGGGCGAGGTGGGTGTAGAGGATGTCGTTGACCAGCGTCGACTTGCCCGAGCCGGACACGCCGGTGACGGCCGTGAGCACGCCGAGCGGGAAGGAGACGTCGATGTCCTGGAGGTTGTTCTCCCGGGCGCCGCGGACCGTCAGCTGACGGTCGAGGTCCACGGGCCGGCGTACGTCCGGTGTGGCGATGGACTTCTTGCCGACCAGATACTGCCCGGTCATCGACTCCTTGTTGGTCAGCAGCTCCTTGAGGGGTCCGCTGTGCACGACCTTGCCGCCGTGCTCGCCGGCGCCGGGGCCGATGTCCACGACCCAGTCGGCGACCTTGATGGTGTCCTCGTCGTGCTCGACGACGATCAGGGTGTTGCCCATGTCGCGCAGGCGGACCAGCGTCTCGATGAGACGGTGGTTGTCGCGCTGGTGGAGGCCGATGGACGGCTCGTCCAGGACGTAGAGCACGCCGACGAGGCCGGAGCCGATCTGGGTGGCGAGGCGGATGCGCTGGGCCTCGCCGCCGGAGAGGGTGCCGGCGGCGCGGTTGAGCGAGAGATAGTCCAGGCCGACGTCGACGAGGAACTTCAGCCGCTCGTTGACCTCCTTGAGGACCCGCTCGGCGATCTTCTTCTCGCGGCCGGTGAGCTTCATGTCCCGCAGGAAGTCGGCGCACTCGCTGATCGACATCGCGGCGACATCGGCGATGGACCGCTCCTGCACGGTGACCGCGAGCACGATCGGCTTGAGCCGGGTGCCCTCGCAGGTCGGGCAGTGCACCTCGCGCATATAGCCCTCGAAGCGCTCACGGCTGGAGTCGCTCTCGGCCTCGGAGTGGCGCCGCTTGACGAACGGCACCGCGCCCTCGAAGGCCGTGGTGTAGGCGCGCTCGCGTCCGTAGCGGTTGCGGTAGCGCACCTCGATCTGCGTCTTGTGGCCGTTGAGCAGCGCCTTGCGGGCCCGCAGCGGCAGCCCGGCCCAGGGGATGTCCGTACGGAAGCCGAGCTCGTCGGCGAGGGCGCCGACCAGGCGGCTGAAGTAGTCCTTGGTGTGGCCGTGCGACCAGGGGCTGATCGCGCCCTCGTCGAGGGACTTGTCCTCGTCCGGGACGATCAGCTCCGGGTCGACCTCCATGCGGGTGCCGATGCCGGTGCAGTCCGGGCAGGCTCCGAAGGGGGAGTTGAAGGAGAAGGAGCGCGGCTCCAGCTCCTCGAAGGAGAGGTCGTCGTACGGGCAGTAGAGGTGCTCGGAATACATCCGCTCACGCTCGGGGTCGTCCTCGGCGAGGTCGACGAAGTCCAGGATCACCATGCCGCCCGAGAGGCCCAGCGCGGTCTCGACCGAGTCGGTCAGCCGGCGCTTGGCGCTGTCCTTGACGGTGAGGCGGTCGACGACCACCTCGATGGTGTGCTTCTCCTGCTTCTTCAGCTTGGGCGGCTCGCTGAGCTGGATCGTCTGCCCGTCGACCCGGGCCCGGCTGTAGCCCTTGGTCTGGAGGTCGGAGAAGAGATCGGCGAACTCTCCCTTGCGCTCGCGCACCAGCGGCGAGAGCACCTGGAAGCGGCTGCCCTCCGGCAGCTCCAGCACCTTGTCCACGATCGCCTGCGGCGACTGGCGGGAGATGGGCCGGTGGCACTCGGGGCAGTGCGGCTTGCCGATGCGGGCGAAGAGCAGGCGGAGGTAGTCGTAGACCTCGGTGATGGTGCCGACCGTCGAGCGCGGGTTGCGCGAGGTCGACTTCTGGTCGATGGACACGGCCGGGGACAGGCCCTCGATGAAGTCCACGTCGGGCTTGTCCATCTGGCCCAGGAACTGTCGTGCGTAGGAGGAGAGCGATTCGACGTAGCGACGCTGCCCCTCGGCGAAGATCGTGTCGAACGCGAGGGACGACTTGCCCGAGCCGGAGAGACCCGTGAAGACGATGAGCGCGTCACGGGGAAGGTCGAGCGAGACGTTCTTGAGGTTGTGCTCGCGAGCGCCACGGACGATGAGACGGTCAGCCACGCCGGTCGGCACCTTTCTTGAGATTCGACTCTGGGGAGAGCTGCGGGGTGGGCCGCGCCCCTCGATCCAGAGTACGGGGGGCCTCTGACAAGCGGACTGCCGATCAAGAGGCGCGCGGATGTCGTAGGTGATGCCACTCACGACCATATAGCACGTACATTCGATTTACGGCGGGACTCAGCCACCTTCACCCGGACGAGTGGCGGCGCTATCGTCGGCACATGATCGATCATGTGCACGACCTGAACTCTGTACGTGAGGCAACCGACCAGCTGCTCTCCGCCCTCGGCAAACTGGACAACGCCGCGGTCTCCGAACCGTCACGGCTGCCCGGCTGGACCCGAGGCCACCTCCTCGCCCACCTCGCGCGCAACGCGGACGCCCTGGTGAACGTGTTGGAGGGCCGCCCCATGTACGAGAGCGCCGAGGCCCGCGACGCCGACATCGAACGGGACGCCTTCCGCCCGCTCGACCTCCAGCTCGCCGACCTGCGCGACAGCGCCGCCCGCTTCCTGCGGACCTCCGACGCACCCGCCGACTGGAACCGCACCGTCACCCTGCGCAACGGCGTGACCGACTCCGCCGCCCGCGTCCCCTTCCGCCGCCTCGTCGAGGTCCGACTGCACCACGTCGACCTGGACATCGGCTACGAACTGGACGACCTGCCGGAGGAGTTCACCGACCGGGAGATCGCCTTCCTCGCCGAGCGCTTCTCGGGCCACCCCGACCTGCCCGCCTACACGCTCGCCGCCGACGACGGCCGGCAGTGGCACACGGGCCGCCCCGACGGCACCCCGGTCACCGTCACCGGCCCCCGGGCCGACCTGCTGGGCTGGCTCGCCGGGCGAGGCGACGGAGGGGCGACACTGCAGGCCGACGGAGCCGCCCTGCGGCCGCTCCCCCCGCTATAGGCTGGGATCATGACGTACAGCGGAGCGGTGAAGGTCGGCGGACCGGCGGACGTGCACGAGCTGACGGACCTGATGATCTCGAAGGTCGCGGTCGGCCCCATGGACAACAACGCCTATCTGTTGCGCTGTCGCGCGACGGACGAGCAGTTGCTGATCGACGCCGCCGCCGAGCCCCACACCCTGCTCAGCCTGATCGGGGACAGCGGGATCACCTCGGTCGTGACCACGCACCAGCACCCCGACCACTGGGGCGCCCTGCGCGAGATCGTGGACGCCACCGGCGCGCGCACCTACGCGGGCCGTTACGACGCCGAGGGGATTCCCGTACCGACGGACGTGCTCGTGGAGGACGGCGACACCCTCCGCGTCGGCCGGGTCGAGCTCACCGCCCGGCACCTGACCGGTCACACACCGGGCAGCATCGCCCTGGTCTACGACGACCCACACGGCCACCCCCACCTCTTCACCGGGGACTGCCTCTTCCCGGGCGGCGTCGGCAACACCCACGACGACCCCAAGGCCTTCGCCGACCTGCTGCACGACGTCGAGACCAAGCTCTTCGGGCGGCTTCCGGACGAGACCTGGGTCTACCCGGGACACGGCTCGGACACCACACTGGGCGCCGAGCGCCCGCACCTCGCGGAGTGGCGCGAACGCGGCTGGTGACCTGCGCGGGGCCTGCGGAGAGAGGCCTGCGGGCATGAAAAAACGGGCGCCCTGGGCGCCCGTTCCGCTCTGCTCCGGCCGCTGCGGCGGGTCCGGACATCAGTGAGGCCGTCCCACTCAAACTCCGGGTGTGGCGGCCTCTACAAACCACCATACTCCGCCCCAAAGGGACCGCAAGCCCTCACTCGTAATTTTTTTCGCGACCTTCCTGGACGCCGCCCCGGGCGCCGCCCGCAGGCGGTGGCGCGATCCCGTACGACGGCCCGTCGGCGATCTCCCCGCACGCCCCCGGTCGCACCTCCGCACGCCCCGTTTCCTTCCCTGCCCACCGGAAGTTGGGCGTTACATGCAACGCGACCGTTCACCGGGTGACCGCCCTACCGGCATGCTCCGCCTGGCAACCGCGTCCCTGGCGGGCACCGCCATCGAGTTCTACGACTTCTTCGTCTACGGCACCGCCGCCGCGCTCGTCCTCGGCCGGCTCTACTTCCCGACCGTCTCACCGCTCATGGGCACCCTCGCCGCCTTCGGGACCTTCGGGGTCGGCTTCCTCGCCCGCCCCCTCGGCTCGGTGCTCTTCGGGCACATCGGCGACCGGCGCGGGCGGCGGCCGGTCCTGATCATGTCACTGCTGCTGACGGGGCTCGCGACCGTGGCCGTCGGCCTCGTACCGGCCTACGACAGCATCGGCATCGCGGCGCCCTGCCTGCTGCTGGTCCTGCGCTTCGCCCAGGGGCTGGGGCTCGGCGGCGAATGGGGCGGCGCGGTGCTGCTGACCGCCGAACACGCCCCCGCCCGCCACCGCGTCCTGTGGTCGAGCTTCCCGCAGGTCGGACCGTCGGTGGGCTTCCTGCTCGCGAACGGCATCACCCTCACCCTGTCCGCCACGCTCACCGACGAGCAGTTCCTGTCCTGGGGCTGGCGCGTGCCCTTCTGGTTCGCGGGCGTCCTGGCCGTGGGCGGGCTGCTGCTGCGCGCCCGGCTCACGGAGACCCCGGAGTTCCGCGAGCTGGCCGACCGGGGCGACGTCGCCGACGTCCCCCTCGCCGAGGTCGTCCGCGGCCACTGGCGGCTGGTCCTGCTGACCGCCGGCGGGCTCTCCATCGGCTACGCCGTCTACTACACGATCACGACGTGGTCCCTCGCCTACGCCACCGAGAGGCTCGGCGTGGACCGTACGGTCATGCTCGGCTGCATCATGGCGGCGATCGCCGTCTCGGGCGTGGCCACACCGCCGCTCGCCTACCTGGGCGACCGCTGGGGGCGCCGCCCGCTGTGCCTGGTCGGCGGCGTGGCGATGGCGCTGTGGATGGTTCCGCTGATCGCCCTCCTGCACACCGGGCGTCCGGTGTGGATGCTGCTGGGCTTCACGGTCGGGATGCTGGCCTTCGTCACGATGTTCGCCGTCGTCGCGGCGTATCTGCCCGAGCTGTACGAGCCCCGGGTGCGCTGCACGGGCGCGGCCGTCGGCTACAACCTGGCCGGGGTGCTGGGCGGCGCCGTCACCCCGCTCGTCGCGACCGCCGTGTCCCGGGGTGGCGGCCCGCCCTGGGGCGTGGCCGTCTATCTGACCGCCGTCGCCCTGCTTAGCCTCGGGTGCTTCGCGCTGCTTCCCGAGACCCGTCCCTCGACCGCCGCCGGACCCCTCGCCGAGGGCGCGCCCGCCTGAGGCCGGGCGGTCGGCACGGCGGTCGGGCGTCAGGCCCGGGTGCCGCTGGTCACGCCGCGCGGGTCGTCCTGGCCGTCGTGGGGGCCGTCGCCGAGCGCGGCGGCCTCGGCGGCCGCCTGCTTCTTCGAGGCCCGGAGGCTGGTGACGGTGGTGATGACCAGCACCGCGCAGATGACACCGAGCGAGACCGGGATGCTGATCTCCGGGACCGGCACGCCGTTCTCGTGCAGGGCGTGCAGCACCAGCTTGACGCCGATGAAGCCGAGGATGACCGACAGGCCGTACGAGAGGTGGACCAGCTTCTTCAGCAGGCCGCCTATCAGGAAGTACAGCTGGCGCAGGCCCATGAGGGCGAAGGCGTTGGCGGTGAAGACGATGTACGGGTCCTGGGTGAGGCCGAAGATCGCGGGTATCGAGTCCAGCGCGAAGAGGACGTCGGTGGTGCCGATCGCCAGCATGACGATCAGCATCGGGGTCATCAGGCGCTTGCCGTTCTCGATGACGAACAGCTTGGTGCCGTGGTAGCGGTCGGTCGAAGGGAAGCGCTTCTCGACCATCTTCAGGAAGCGGTTCTCCTCGAACTCCTCCTCTTCGTCGGCGCGCGCCTCCTGGATGAGCTTCCAGGCGGTCCAGATGAGGAAGGCGCCGAAAATGTAGAAGATCCAGGCGAAGTTGGCGATGATCGCCGCGCCCGCGCCGATGAAGACGGCCCGCAGGACGAGGGCGATGAGCACCCCGACCATCAGGACGCGCTGCTGGCATATCGGCGGAACCGCGAACTTCGCCATGATGAGGACGAAGACGAAGAGGTTGTCGACGCTGAGCGACTTCTCGGTGATGAAGCCCGCGAAGAACTCACCGGCGGGCCGGCCGCCGCCGAAGACCAGCAGCCCCAGCCCGAAGAGTCCGGCCAGGGCCACCCAGACGGCGGTCCAGACGCCGGCCTCCTTGAGGGAGACCTCGTGCGGCTTGCGCCCGCCGATGAAGAAGTCGGCGGTGACGAGGGCGCACAGACCGAGAATGGTCAGCGCCCACAGGGTCAAGGAGACGTCCATGGGGTCCTCCGGCACTCGTACGGCAACTGCCAGCGTCGTCGCTGCCGGAGGAGCCCCGGATACATCTCGGGACGCCTCCGCACCAAAAACAGTACAGGAAGACCCAAGGAACGGTAAAGGAATCCCCAAAAGCCCTGGCCAGGGGTTATGAGGGGTGCCGGTCGACGCGGGCCGGAGCCAGCCGGATCCGGCCCGCCGGACTCAGATGCCGTACGCCTGACGCGCCTGCCCGACCCGCCGGAGCACCTGCCCCAGCACATCGCTCCCGGCGGGCGCCAGCGACGGCTCGTACGTCCAGGCGTGCCCGACCCAGGGGTCGGCCAGGTGGTCGTCCGGCACCGGCGTGACCCTCAGCAGGGCCCGCCACAGCGGGTCCAGGACCGGCCCGTACGCGCGGGCGTCCTCGCGGTCGGCGACCATCATCAGATGCACCCCCACGGACGGCCCCTCGTCCGCGAGATAGCGCAGCTGCGTCACGGCACGGTCGTCGAAACCGTGCGGGAAGTCATTGACGATGAGCAGCTGTTCGGCCGTGTCGAGGTCCGGCGGCAGCGAGTCGACGGCACCGCTGCGGACCGCCATCTGCACCAGGTCCACGCGCTTGGTCAGCCGCTCCAGCAGCGCGGTCACACCCTGCGCACCGGCGGCCGGGGGCTCCCGCAGCGCCCCGGACCCCAGCAGCGGCGCCAGCGAGGTGCCCGCGGACCCGGCGGGGTCCATGACGTGCAGCGTGAAGTCGCCGACCGGGTAGACGGCCAGCAGGCGTGCGGCGATCGCGACGGCGGCGTCCATGGCGAGCCGGCGCAGCTCGGAGGAGTCCACCAGGGCCGCCGACGAGCCGGACGACCGTCCGCTGTCGATCCACAGGCCGCGCTCCAGCGGCAGCCGCACCAGCATGGGGATCCGCAGATCGGTGCGCTCCGGCAGGTGCAGGTCGCCCAGGCGCAGCGCCATCGGCGTCTCCAGCGGCACCTGGTAGCCCTGCCACACGGGGCTGTCCCAGCGGGCGAAGGCGGGCGGCAGGGCGTGCTCGACGACCTCGGACTCGGCGACGAGCTGGGTGAGGTCCCGGTCGAGCACGGCACGGGCCTGCTCGACGAGGGCCGTCCGCTTGGCGCGCGCCTCCTCCCGCGCGGCGTCGGCCGCGGGTCCGACGCGGGTGCGCGGGTCGGAGAGCACCGTGTCCAGCTCCCGTTCCAGGCGCGACTCCGCGAAGTCGACCGCACTGCGGTAGGCGGCCGTGGAGCGGGCCAGGTCCTCGAACATGCCCCACACCTGGTTGTAGAGCCGCTCGTCCATCGTCCAGCCGGTGGCGTCGCCCGCCACGGGCCGCGGCGGCTGCCCGGGCTCGGCGGGCGGCACGGCGGGCGCCGGGGCCGGCGGGGTGGCCGTCTGGCGGCCGGGGTGCTGATAGCTGACGGGTCCCGCCGGGGCGGGCGGACGGGGCTGGTCGGGGGCGGCGCCGGAAGGCCGGGCGGCGGGTGCCGGACCCGGCCGGCCGTCCGCGGCGCGGTCGCCCGCGCCCTGATCGCCCGCGGCCCGGGCGTCCGCGGTGGTGCCGCCGCCGACGGGCGCCGTCCGGCGGCCGTCGGCTTCGCTGCCGCCGGCGGGGCGCGGGCGCGGCGGCGCGACCGACCGGGCCATGCGCTGGGTGACCGCCTCGTTGATGGCCGTCGCCATGGCGGCCGCGTCGACGAGCCCCTGGTCGAGCAGCATCGCGGCGAGGCCGCCCGCGTACCCCTGACCGACGGCGCGCACCTTCCAGGCGCCCTGCCTGCGGTAGAGCTCCACCGCGACCACGGCCGACTCGGAGTCGAGGTCGGTCACGGTGTAGCTGGCGACCTCGGTGCCGTCGAGGCCGGTGACGGCGACGAACGGCGCGGCCATGGCACCGAAGCGCGCCGGTCCGCCGGCGCCGTCCGGCAGGGCGAGCAGCACATTGACGTGGTACGCGGACTCCGGAAGGGCGTCCAGGTCGACGGCCAGCCGGTGTTCGGCCGCGGCCTGCCGGGACACCTCCAGGCCGGGGAGCCGGTGCGAGGCGGGGTGGACGACCCACTCGGGACCGGCGACCTTGCCGTCGGCGTCACCGAGGGTGGCTCCCGCCACGATCGGCTCATCCGCCGAGATCCGGATCTCCAGACGGGTCTGCGACAGCGGGTGGTTCTGTCCCCGCACCAGCTCGGCCGTCATCCCTGCGCCCCCTTGTTGTGTGTTTCTCGCCGTGCGTGTCGTGCTTGTCGTGCTGCTGATCCTTCGCGCGCGCGGGCCCGGCGGAGACAGTCTCCGCCGGGCCCGGTCCGTCCTTGCGCGCGTGCGCCGTCGAGCCCTACAGGCTCGGCAGGATCGCCGGCATGAGGTCCTGGAACGTCCGGCCGTTGGAGGGGGTGCCGATCGCGGTCATCTGCCAGCCGGCGCCCGCCCGGTGCACCTTCGCCATGATCTGCGCGGTGTACTGGCCGCCGCCGTCGAGGGTGTAGCGGGCCAGCTCCTGGCCGTTGGTCTCGTCGACGAGGCGGCAGAAGGCGTTCTGCACCTCCGCGAACGTCTGGCCGGTGAAGGAGTTCACCGTGAAGACGATCTGGTCGATGTGCACGGGAACGCGCTGGAGGTCGACGAGGATCGCCTCGTCGTCGCCGCCGGTGCCGGCGCCGCCGACGAGGTTGTCACCGGTGTGCCGCACGGACCCGTCGTCGCTGACCAGGTGGCGGAAGAAGACCACGTCCACCGGCTGGTCACCGGCGAAGAGCACCGCCGACGCGTCGAGGTCGATCTCCTTCGTGCGCGACCCGAACAGTCCGCGGCGGCGGGCCGACTGCCAGCCGAGCCCCATCCGCACCGCGGTCAGGGTTCCCCCGTCGGCCTTCTGCAGGCTGATGCCCTGACCCTTGGACAAGTTGACCGTCACGCGCAGTCCCTTCTCGTTCTTTCTTCCCCGTGACCGCGCGTCCGCACGGCCTCCTCGAACGACCCTATGCACTGCCGTCGGGCGCGCATGCACCCGGGCGGGATTTGTGGCGGTCTTGCAACATGCCAGGGCGCTTCCGCGAAGGAGCGGCGCCCGCCGTCAGGCGAGCCCGACCTCCTTCATCTGCCGCAGCTCCTTCTTCAGCTCGCCGACCTCGTCCCGCAACCGGGCCGCGACCTCGAACTGCAGCTCCGCCGCGGCGGCCCGCATACGGTCGGTCATGTCCTCGATGAGCTGGGCCAGTTCCGCCGCGGGACGGTCCGTGGCCACCACGGCCTTCGCCTTGCCCTTGCCCTTCGTCGCGGCCCCACCCGCGGCCGCCGTGGGCACGGGCGCCTTCCCCTTGCCCTCCCGGTAGCCCGTGCCCAGGAGCTCCTGGGTGTCGATCTCCTCGCGGGCGAGCGAGGCGACGATGTCACCGATCTTCTTCCGCAGCGGCTGGGGGTCGATGCCCCGCTCCTTGTTGTACGCGATCTGCTTCTCGCGACGGCGGTTGGTCTCCTCGATGGCCTTCTCCATCGCCGGGGTGACCTTGTCGGCGTACATATGGACCTGTCCGGAGACATTGCGCGCCGCACGGCCGATGGTCTGGATCAGGGACGTCCCCGACCGCAGGAACCCCTCCTTGTCGGCGTCCAGGATGGCGACCAGGGACACCTCGGGAAGGTCGAGGCCCTCGCGCAGCAGGTTGATGCCGACCAGCACGTCGTACTCACCGGCGCGCAGCTCGCGCAGCAGCTCGATGCGGCGCAGCGTGTCGACGTCGCTGTGCAGATACCGCACCTGGATGCCCAGCTCCAGGAAGTAGTCGGTGAGGTCCTCGGCCATCTTCTTGGTGAGGGTGGTGACCAGGACGCGCTCGTCCTTCTCCGTGCGCGTACGGATCTCGTGCACCAGGTCGTCGATCTGGCCCTCGGTCGGCTTCACGACGACCTGGGGGTCGACGAGGCCGGTGGGCCGGATGATCTGCTCGACGAAGCCGTCGCCGCGGGAGAGCTCGTACTTCCCCGGGGTCGCGGAGAGGTAGACCGTCTGCCCGATGCGCTCGGTGAACTCCTCCCACTTCAGCGGCCGGTTGTCCATGGCCGACGGCAACCGGAAGCCGTGCTCGACGAGCGTGCGCTTGCGGGAGGCGTCGCCCTCGTACATGGCGCCGATCTGCGGGACGGTGACGTGCGACTCGTCGATGACGAGGAGGAAGTCCTCCGGGAAATAGTCCAGCAGGGTGTTGGGCGGCGAGCCGGGCTCACGGTCGTCCATGTGCAGCGAGTAGTTCTCGATGCCGGAGCAGGAGCCGATCTGACGCATCATCTCGATGTCGTACGTGGTGCGCATGCGCAGCCGCTGGGCCTCCAGGAGCTTGCCCTGCTTCTCCATGCGGGCGAGGGTCTCCTCCAGCTCGGCCTCGATCCCCGCGATGGCCTTCTCCATGCGCTCGGCGCCCGCGATGTAGTGGCTGGCGGGGAAGACGTAGAGCTCCTGGTCGTCGGAGATGACCTCGCCGGTGAGCGGGTGGAGCGTGGAGAGCGCCTCGATCTCGTCGCCGAACATCTCGATCCGTACGGCGAGCTCCTCGTAGACCGGGAAGATCTCGATGGTGTCGCCGCGCACCCGGAAGGTGCCCCGGGTGAAGGCCAGGTCGTTACGGGTGTACTGGATCTCCACGAAGCGGCGCAGCAGCTGGTCGCGGTCGAACTCCTGGCCGACCTTGAGCGGCACCATGCGGTCCACGTACTCCTGCGGGGTGCCGAGGCCGTAGATGCAGGACACCGAGGCGACCACGACGACATCACGCCGGGTGAGCAGCGAATTCGTGGCGGAGTGGCGCAGCCGCTCGACCTCCTCGTTGATCGAGGAGTCCTTCTCGATGTACGTGTCCGACTGGGGGACGTACGCCTCGGGCTGGTAGTAGTCGTAGTACGACACAAAGTATTCGACGGCGTTATTGGGCAGCAGCTCGCGGAACTCATTGGCGAGCTGGGCCGCGAGCGTCTTGTTCGGCGCCATCACGAGCGTCGGCCGCTGGAGCTTCTCGATCATCCACGCGGTGGTCGCCGACTTGCCGGTGCCGGTCGCACCCAGCAGGACGACATCCTTCTCACCTGCGCGAATGCGCCGTTCCAGCTCGGCGATGGCGGTGGGCTGGTCACCGCTGGGCTGGAAGGGGCTGACGACCTCGAAAGGCGCCACCTTGCGTTCGATCTTCGATACGGGCCGCATGGAACCACCGTACGGCTCACCACTGACAACCGTCGGGCGCCGGCCGTTCCGCCCCCGTTTCCCGGGCGAACGCAGGGCGAAGAACCGGCAAAGGTCGCGCGGCTCCGCGTGCCGCGCCCATCGCCATCGCGTACTTGTGTGGTGCAGCCCCTTCCCGTACACCGGGGACCGTGACGCGACCGCGTCCGCGGTCCCGCCGTGTCCAGACGCCGCGAGGAGCCCGAATGCGCATCCGCCCCGTCTCCGCCGTGACCAGCGCGTTGCTCGGTCTGTCCACGATCACCCTCGCCACTCCCCCCGTCCACGCCGCCGCACACGCCGCCGCGCGGACGCACACCCCGGTCGCCATCGGCCACCGCGGGGTGCCGGCCGAGGCGCCGGAGAACACCCTGGCCTCGATCGACAGAGCCGCCCGGCTCGGCACCCGCTGGGTCGAGAACGACGTGCAGCGCACCAAGGACGGCGTTCTGGTCGTCATGCACGACACCACCCTGGAACGGACCACCGACGCCAAGAAGCGCTACCCCGGCCGGGCGCCCTGGAAGATCGCGGACTTCACCCTCGCGGAGATCGAGAAGCTCGACGCGGGGAGCTGGTACGACCGCAGGTTCGCCGGCGAGCGGGTGCCGACGCTCAAGCGCTACCTCCAGCGCGTCGACCGCAACCACCAGAAGCTGCTGCTGGAGGCCAAGGCCCCCGAGCTCTACCCGGGCATCGAGCGGCAGCTGCTGACCGAGCTGCGCCGCGCCGGGTGGCTCGACCGGGACCACGTCCAGCGCGATCTGATCGTCCAGAGTTTCAACGCGGACTTCCTCAAGACCTTCCACGGCCTGCGCCCGGACGTGAAGACGGGCTTCCTGGGCGCGCCGAAACCGGCGGAGCTCGGCTCGTACGCGAAGTTCGCCGATCAGATCAACCCCAGCCACCGCGGCGTCACCGCCGCGTGGGTCCGGTCCGTCCACGCGGTGAAGGGCCCGCACGGCAGGCCGCTGGAGATCTCGGCGTGGACCGTCGACGACGGCGACCGGGCCGTGGAGCTCGCCCGGATGGGGGTGGACGGCATCATCAGCAACGCCGCGCACGTGGTGGAGGCGGCGCTGGCCGGGCGGCCGCGTACGTCCATGGCCGCCGGGGCGGGGGACGCCCTACGCTGATCGTGTGACGGACACCGAACGGACCCCGCCGCCCCGGCCGCAGGGGTGGGCGTGGACGACGATCGACTCCTCCATAGGCCCCGTGGGCCTCGCGGCGACGCCCAGAGGGCTCCTGGAGGTCGCCCTGTGCGCCGACCGGACCATCATGGACAGCATGGTCGACCGCCTCACCCGGCGCCTGGGCACCGGCCCCGGGGCGAGCCCTTCCGCCTCCCATGACCTGCTGGCCGAGGCGTCGGCGGAACTGGCGGCCTATTTCGCCGGCCGCCGGGAGACGTTCTCCGTACCGCTGGACTGGTCGCTGACCGCCGGGTTCAACCGCGAGGTGCTGCGCGAGCTGGCCGCCCACGTCCCGTACGGCTCCGTGGTCAGCTATCAGGACCTGGCCGACCGCGTCGGCGAGCCCGGCGCGGCCCGCGCCGTGGGCACGGCCATGGGCAGCAATCCGCTGCCGATCGTCGTGCCCTGCCACCGCGTCGTCGAAAGCGGCGGTGGCCTGGGCGGATTCGGCAGCGGGCTGGAGGTCAAGCGGGCCCTGCTGTCCCTCGAAGGGGTGCTTCCGCAGCCCCTGTTCTGACCCGCGACGGCCTCGGCGCACCGGCGCCGAGGGCCGATTGTCAGTGGCAGCCCCTAGCGTTCCCGTCAGTGGAGATCGGCCACCGCGGCCGAGGGGAGAGGGGCTTTGCCATGTCTGCGAACACGACGTATCTGGAGCTGTCCCAGGATGGCGGCGGTGCGCACAAGTTCTATGAGGTGACGGTCGACGGCACGACCGTCTCGGTGCGTTACGGGCGGATCGGGGCGGCGGGCCAGGCTCAGACCTCCACCTTCCCGACCGTCGAGAAGGCGCGGGCGGCCGCGGCGAAGAAGGTCGGCGAGAAGGTGCGCAAGGGCTACGCCCCGGCCGTGCCCGGCGGGCGCGCCGCCCGCGCGGTGACGCGCCGTCAGGTCACCTCGGCGCCCTCGACGGCGCGGGCCGTCGCCCCCGTGCTGTGGCGGTTCGGCACCGGCTCCTCCGCCTTCGGCATCCACATCGACGAGGACCGCTGCTGGGTGGGCAACCAGTCCGGCGACGTCTACACCCTGGGCCACGACGGCGAGGTGCTGGCCCGCTATCAGCTGCCGGACGGCGTCAAGTGCCTGGTGGCCGACGACTTCTGGATCTACGCCGGGTGCGACGACGGGACCGTCTACGACCTCTCCTCCAAGCTCCCCTTCGCCGCCTACGAGATCGCCTCCGACGTCGACATCTTCTGGCTCGACATCCACGACGGCGTCCTCGACGTCGCCGACCGGAACGGCGGCCTGACCGTCATCGACCACGAGGACGAGCACCAGTGGTCGCGCAGAAGCGCGGGCGCGCACGCGTGGATGGTCCGCCGCGACGCCCACGCGGTCTACCACGGCCACAGCGAGGGCGTCACCGCCTACGCCCCCGACGGCACCGGCGAGCTGTGGCACACCCCGACCACCGGCGCGGTGCTCTTCGGCTGGCAGGAGGACCACTCCGTCTACGCGGGCACCAACCGCCGCGTCGTCCAGCGCCTGTCGAAGACCACCGGCCGCGTCGAGGCCACGTACCCCTGCGACAGCGTGGTCTACTCCTGCGCCACCGCCCCCGGCGGCCGCTACGTCTTCGCGGGCGACTCCGCCTCGTCCATCTACTGCTTCGCCGCCGACGGCACCCGCCTGTGGAAGCTCGGCACGGGCGGCGGCTCGGCGCTGTCCATGCAGTACCGCGACGAGAAGCTCTACATGGTCACCACGGACGGCTCCCTGGTCTGCGTCGACGCGAGCGAACAGGCCATCGCGGCCGCCCGCTCCGGCACGGTCCCCGTCCCCCTCGACATCAAGTCCGCCGCCGCCGTCCCCACCTACACCCCGGCCACCACGGTCCGCACTGTCACCACCGCCTCGGCCCCCACGACCGGCATCGTCGTCGAATGCGTCCAGGAATCCGGCCGTCTCCGCGTCCACGTCGTCACCCCCGGCTACGACCCCGCCTGGAACGTCCAGTTCCCCCGCCACATACGTCAGCCGGGGGCGCGGTACGTGGTGGACGCCTTGTCCCCGTCGTCCGGCTTCTACCGCGTCCGGGGCGAGATCCAGCGCCTGATCTGAGCGGCGGCCGTGGAAGCGGCTGGGCCGCCCGTCCTGGGCCGCTCCGGGAGCGCTGACGACGGCTCCCCGCCATGCCTGCCCCCGCGACCGGAGAGGTGTTTCCTGGTAGTGGGAGATGGTGCGCCATGCGTACAGGCAGTGAACCGGCGACGGCCCGGAGTCCCCTGCGGCTGCGGTGTGGGCTGGCCGCTTGGGGGCTGGTCTGGGCGGTTGCCGGGACGGTGCTCTTCGCCTGGGCCGGGCACCCTGGGTGGGCGATCGCCTGCGCGGTGCTGGTCGTGGTCACCGCCGTGGACCTGGCCCTGGTCATCCGGCACATCCGGCAGGGACCCCACTACCAGCCGGGCCGCGACGTCCCCCCGTACGAACCGGTCAGGGACACCCGGCGCAAGCCCTAGCTCGCCGCGGGGAGGCCGAAGTCGGCGCCCGAGATGTCCGCGAGCTCGCCGACGATGCGCAGCAGGGGCTCGCGGAGGCCGGCGAGGGCGGTGCGCATGGCCGGTGCGTCCGGCCAGGACTGTTCGTGGGCCACCGGGCTCGTACCGTCGGGGCGCACGGCCTCATGGGCGGCGAGCCGGGTGTGCCACTCGCTGGTGAACGGGCGCAGGGTGCGGTTGAGCAGGTCGTCGGCGATGCTGTGGACGGTCCGGGTGCCCTTGGGAGCCGGCTGGTCGGCCAGGTTGATGCTGTACTGCCGCAAGGTGGTGCGCGTGAACTCGAACATCGCGTGCAGCGAGGCGAGCGCCTCGCGCAGGCTGCCGGCGCCGGGGGCGAGCTCCTGGACGCCGATCCGGGTGGCCAGTTCGACCTGGAGGTCGAAGGCGGCCATGCGCTCCAGCTCGCTGGGCGCGGCGTCCCGCTGCGCGGGCATGTGCGGCTTCATCTGCGGCTCCCTCGTGCCGGTGGACGTGCCGGCGGTGCCGGGGCGGGCTCCGACGCGGCCCAGCGTAGTGCCGTAGGAGGTGCGCAGCGTCCGCAGCACGGCGTGGCGCAGCCGTTCGGCCCGCGCCGGTTCGGGGTCGTGGCGCGACCAGGCGTGGATCAGCAGCGGGTGCGCCGACCAGGAGCGGGTTCCGGCGGGGGCGAGGAGGCTGCGGCCGCGGAGTTCGGCGATGCCGGAGTCGAGGCGGCGGGCCGTGGCGATATCGGGGACGGTGGCTGCCGACGACAGGGCTCGTACCGCGTCGTCCCTGGTCAGCGGCGTCGGCGAGAATGCCGCCGCGAGGCGCAGCACGTCCATGGCGCACGGCCCGGCCGCCGGCACGTCCCGGACCAGCGCGGCCGTCACCTCGGCGGGATAGCCGGTCGGCAGGACACGGCCGCGCGCGAGGACGTCGAGGAGGGAGCGCCCCGGGGTGTGGAAGCGGTCGTGCAGGGTGGTGTAGCCGTCGGCGGTGGCCGACGACAGCAGGTCCAGCGCCAGCGGATGCCCGGCGACGGCCGCGCACAACGCCTCGGCCGCCGCGCGCTCCTCCGGCCCGCCGGGGGTGGCGGCGTGGGTGAGCAGCGCGTACGACTCCTCGGGCCCGAGCGGCCCCGGCTCGACGGGCGTGGCGAGCGCGTCGTACCGGCGGCTGCGCGTGGTCAGCAGTGTGCGGCCCAGCGGATGGGGCGCGCACAGGCGGGCGACCTGGTGGGCGGTGAGCTGGTCGGAGAGGTCGTCGACGATCCACAGGAACGGTTCGCCGATGGACGCGAGGCGGTCCCCGAGCCGGCCGGCCACCTCCTCCGGAGACCCTCCGCGCGGCAGCCCGTGCGCCGCGGCGAGGGCGCGCAGGCTCTTCTCGTAGGGCTCGTACGGGCCGTATGGCGCGGCCGTCCCGTACAGGTCGCCGGCGCCCGCCGCGTCGCGGGCGAGCCAGTGGATGCCGCCGGGATAGGCCGCGGCGAAACGGGTCGCGTACTCCTGGGCGAGCAGCGTCTTCCCGATGCCCGCCATGCCGCGGATCTGCACCGGACGCGCGGCACTGTGGCCGGTGGTGAGCGGCGCGGCGTGGCGGTGCAGGGAACTGTGCACCTGCCACAGATCCGGCAGCCGGCCCGTGAACGCCGGGGCGGGCGAGGGCGCCGGGCCCGGCAGCCAGTGGGCGGCGGGCGGCGTCTCCGGGGGCCCGATGGGGTCCGCCAGGGCGGAGACGTGGGCCCGTACGTCCGCGATGAGGGCGTCCAGCGCCACCGCGCCGTCCGGCAGCGCCCAGTGCTTGGCGTCGCGCAGCTCGACGGGGTGGATGTGATCGGCGGTCGGCTCGGGGTTGACGACCATGACGCGGCGGCGCGGATCGCCCTCGCGCAGCCCGGCCAGATACGCGGCCGTCAGCTCCCACTGACACGCCTGCCGCTCCGGGTACGCCGCGGAATAGCAGGCCAGCAGCGCCTTGGAGCGGGCCAGCCCGTCACGGATGGCGTCGCTGATGCCCGCGAAACCCGCGACCGTGACCTCGTCGACGAAGACGTCCAGACCGGAGGCGAGCAGGCGCTCGCGGAGCGGTGCGACGCGGTGGGCGTCGCCGCGGCTGTAGCTGAGGAACACGTCCCAGCTCCGGGAGCCCTGTCCCTCCACGCCCGCTTCTCCTTCTCCGTCTCCTCAGCCTCGCAGGTCCCGCCCGCCTCCGCCGCTTCTCCTTGCCGGATTCCGGCGGCGTTCCGGCCGATCCCTGCCTGCCTCGGCCGGCCCTAGCCTACTGTGGGCCCCGGGGAGGAAGATCATGCGACGGATACGCAACGCCGCCGGCCGGACCAGGCCCAAGCAGATCACGGTCCGGATGGCGATCCCGATGCTCGGCGACATCACCGGCGTCTGGGAACCGGTCGAAGCCGAGCGCAAGGCCGCCTGGGAGCTGTACGCGGAGCTGGCCACGCGCATCTCGACCGTCGAACTCGGCCCCGAGGAAGGCTTCCTGAGAGAGGCGCTGTCCTCCTTCTACAGCCTCTTCGGCACCACCCGCGACATCCTGCGCCGCTACGGCCCCGATGTCGCCCCGCGCCGCGGCCCCGGCCAGATCACCTTCGGGGCGCTGGCCGTGACGGTCCTCAACCAGGCACTGCGCCCGGTGCTGGCGGCGTGGCACCCCCGCCTGGCCGCGTACGAGTCGCTGCGCCCGGCGGACGTGGACCCGGTGTCGTACGAGCGCGTCTGGGAACACGCGGCGGCGCTGCGGGAGGAGATCTCGCGGGTACGGGAAGTGCTGGTCGCCCTGGCGAACTCGCTGGCGGAAGTGGCGGGCTCGGCGGACCTGCTGCGACCGGCCACCACGCCATACCCCCCCCCGGAGGCCGGACGGGGTGAGCTGAGGCGGCGGGGGGTCAGAAGCGCTGTGGCGCGCGGCCGCCGCCGTCGCCTTCACCGTCGAGGAAGCGGCGCGCTTCGGCCATATGCCGCTCCCGGTCGGCGGCGGGGAGGCGTTCCCACTCCTCGTACGCCTCGACGGCCCTGCTGGTGAGCGTCTCGGCGTACGTGTCGACGGTCAGACACTCGCGCAGCCCCATTCTGCCGCTGAGCACTTCCCGGGCCATTTCCTGAAGGACCTTCCCGGCCCCTCCTTCGGCCAGGGCCCGCAGCGAGGTGTGCACCATGCGCGCACGGGCCGGATCGCGCCCCGGCGTCAGGAATTCCTCGGGTCCCACGTGGCGTTCCGCCACTCTCCACAACCTCCTGAAAACGTCAGTCGTCGGACAACCGGCCGCAACACCGCTCACACGGCGATCACACAGCGCTCACACAGCGGGATGGTCATAGGCATGTCGCGGAAGGGGAAACCTCTCGAGTTTCGCCGCGAGTTCGCCGCCGGCCCGTCCCAGCACCGCATAGCCGGCGTTCATCAGCAGCTGAGCGCTGTTCACGAGCTTGGTCGCCTTCTCCCATTCCTTCGCGATGACCGTCGCTTCCGCCGCGCCCAGGGCATAGCCCATCGCCGTGGCCCAGCCGGTCCAGCTCAGTGCCGTCGCGGCGGCTCCCACGATGCATACGGTCATGGCGGCGTCGATCATCGCGCTGACGCACTCCGCGATGGCCTCGGCCGCGGCGGCGACCCCTTGGGCGACAGCGGTGTATTCGTCGCTCATCGCCGTCAAGGAGGCACTGATCTCGCGCAGGTCTTTGCGCACAGCCTCGAAGTAGTGGAAAGCGGCATCACCGGCGGCCCCGTCCCAGGTCCGGTTCAGGGCCTTGTTCCCACTGTCCAGGTTCCGTGCGACGGCATCGCACGCCTTTCCCAGGTTCCGCCAGGACTCGGCGCATTTCGCGTAGGCCTCCCAGTCCCCCGCGAAGGTGTCCTCCAGCCATTTCACCGGGTCGTGGGGGAGAACGAGTTCGATGATTTTCAGCAACCATGACCCGGGGCTGAGGACATCGCAGACCGCGTTGATCGGGCTCAGCGGGTCGATGAAGTCCGCCGGCTTCCCGGGAGGGGTGAGATGCGCCGTGGGCTCCGCGCTGTCGGTGAATGCCATGCGGGAATCAACGCCCCGCTTCGCCGGGCGCCGCGGTCACGGTCCCATCCATGGAAGCGGCCACGGACCGGTCGGTGCGGCGGTAGAAGGAGGCGGAGGCGTCGAGTTCGCCCGCCGAGCCCTTCAGGATGTCCGCGAGGTGCCGCAGGACACGGAGCACGTTGCCGCGTAATTCCTCGTGCTGCTCCATCGCCCTCGCCAGCAGCCCCGCCTCAGCGGCGGAGACCTTGGTGAACTTCCGTGCGTAGTCGAGCATTTCCTGCGCGTCGTCGGCGGCACGGCGCACCTGACCGGCATACTTTTCCAGCTCCACGGGCCGCACTCGAAGAGTCATGCGGATTCCTCTCTCCCGGGTGTGGGCGACGATCAGGGCGAAACGCAGGCCAGCACCAGACACAGGGCCATGCCCGCGCCCCCGACCAGCAGCAGACCTTTGACGTAGCTCGCGCAAGGCGACCTGCTGATCAGCTCGCGAGCGGCATGGAACTCTTCGAGGCTTCGCGCGTGGAAACCGACGACGACCGCCGTCAGCCCCTGCGAGAACGCGATCACCCCGAAGAACACGGCGCACAGCCAGCCCCAGCACGCGCGCGGACTGACCAGGGAGTAATCGGAGCCCTCGCGGTAGACCTCGACCCGCTCGCCGGGCACATAGAAGCCCCTGAGCTCGGCGTCCGTCCGTACGGACCGGCCGCCTTTCGGCCGGAAGACGCCGGAACACCGCGTTTCGTCGTGCGAGGAGCGGCTCGATGACCGGTGTGTCGTCCAGCAATGGCCGATGGTCACCGTGCCCTTGTCCGCCGCGTAACCGGCGGCTTTCACCGATCGCGAGAGACAGAATCCCATTCCGGCCAGGCCGGCCAGCATGATGCAGAGCCCCAGCGCCCGCGCCCTGTATCTCGGACCGGGCGGCGGCGCGACGGGTCTCACGCCGAGCAGTTCCGGCATGGCCACGCGGCAATCCCCTCGCATCGATTTCGGTGATCGAGAGGAAACCCTACGCACACACCCGTGCCCCTGAACCGGCGTGCGTGAGGGTGGAATTGGGCCGCACCGGAGGACGAAGCCCCGCATCCCCGCGATGAAGCCGCGGATCGGGCCGGAAAGCGTGTCGGCGGCGCCCTCGTCACATCACCCGATATGACGAACGGCGCCGACAGGGCCCTACCGCGTCGCCCGCCCCGTCAACTCCGCCCAGACTTCCCGTACCCGCGGCTCCAGTTCCTCCAGGGACCCGTCGTTCTCGATGACGAGGTCGGCCACCGCGAGGCGTTCCTCGCGGGTGGCCTGGGCCGCCATGCGTGCGCGGGCCTCGTCGAGGGTCATGCCGCGCAGGCGGACGAGGCGGTCGAGGCGGGTCTCGGTGGAGGCGTCGATGACGACGACCAGGTCGTAGAGGGGGGCGAGGCCGTTCTCGGTGAGGAGGGGGACGTCGTGGACGACCACCGCGTCGGGGCCGGCGGACGCGGTGAGTTCGGCGGAGCGGGCTCCCACGAGTGGGTGCACGATGGCGTTCAGCGCGGCGAGCCGGTCGGGGTCGGCGAAGACGACGGCGCCCAGCTTGGGGCGGTCGAGCGCCCCTTCGGGCGTGAGGACCGCGTCGCCGAACTCGGCGACCACCGCGGCCAGCCCGGGGGTCCCCGGCTCCACCACCTCGCGGGCGATCTTGTCGGAGTCGACGACCACCGCTCCGTACGACGCGAGGAGCCGCGACACCTCGCTCTTGCCCGCGCCGATCCCGCCCGTGAGGCCCACATTCAGCATGGGCCCCACGGTATCGGGCGGGCGGTCAGTGGCCGCCGTCGCCCTCCCGGTCGGCGAGGAAGCGCTCGAACTCCGCGCCCAGTTCGTCGGCGGACGGCAGTTCGACGGGTTCGGCGACGAGGTTGCCGCGGGTCTCGGAGCCGGACACCGCGTCGTACTGGTGCTCAAGTCCCCGGACGAGGGTGACGAGTTCCTCGTCGCCTTCGGCGATCTGCCGCTCGATCTCCTCCTGCGTACGGAGGGCGGCCGTGCGCAGCGCGTGTGCCGTGTTCGGCAGGACGAGGCCGGTGGCGGCGGTGACCGCTTCGAGGACGGTCAGGGCGGCGTCGGGGTAGGGCGAGCGGGCCACGTAGTGCGGTACGTGCGCGGCGACGCCGAGGACGTCGTGGCCGGCCTCCGCCAGGCGGTACTCGACGAGCGACTCGGCGCTGCCGGGCACCTGCGCCTCGTCGAAGAAGCCGCCGTGACCGGGCATCAGGTCGGTGCGGTTGCCGTGCGGGGTGATGCCGACCGGCCGGGTGTGCGGGACGCCCATGGGGATGCCGTGGAAGTTGACGGACAGCCGGACACCGAGCCGCTCCACCATCTGTCCGACGGCGGCCGCGAAGCGCTCCCACTCGACGTCCGGCTCGGGGCCGGTGAGCAGGAGGAAGGGGGCGCCGGTGGCGTCCTGCACGAGTCGCAGTTCGATCTTCGGGGTCTCGTACGCGCTCCAGCGGTCGCGCTGGAAGGTGAGCAGCGGGCGGCGCGCCCGGTAGTCGATGAGCCGGTCGTGGTCGAAGCGGGCGACGACCTGGTGCGGCAGGCTGTCGAGGAGCCGCTCGACGATCAGGTCGCCGGTCTCTCCGGCGTCGATGTAGCCGTCGAAGTGATAGAGCATGACCAGGCCGGCCGTGTCCTGGGCCAATGCCAGGTCGGCCACGGCGAGCCCCTTGGGCTCCCATTCGTACAAACCCTGCGGATCCAACACAGTGACCGTTCCTCCTCATGTTCCGTACGGGGAACGCATGGGGAGGGCCCGACCATTCCCGCCGTCCGCCGCGCGCAATACCGCGGACACACTCACGGCAAGAGCGGAGGGTAATGAACGGGAGCGGTCAGGAGCGGTCGGGGCTGGACAGGCCGCGGACATGAGTAAGGCCCGCTCCCCAAGGGGAACGGGCCTTACCTCAGTCAGCTGTCAGCTGCTGCCGGTCAGAGCGTCAGCTCTGGCCGCCGGCGAGCTTCTCGCGGAGGGCGGCAAGCGCCTCGTCCGACGCCAGGGCGCCGGAGTTGTCGGCCGACTCCGAGGAGTACGAACCGCCGGAGACGGTGGCACCGCCGGTCGAGGCGGCGGCCGGAGCGGCAGCACCCTCGGCAGCGGCCTGCTCGTCGGCCTCGCGGGACTTGATGACCTGCGCCTGGTGCTGCTCGAAGCGCTGCTGCGCCTCGGCGTACTGGCGCTCCCACTCCTCGCGCTGCTTCTCGTAGCCCTCGAGCCAGTCGTTGGCCTCGGGGTCGAAGCCCTCGGGGTAGATGTAGTTGCCCTGGTCGTCGTAGGACGCGGCCATGCCGTACAGGGTCGGGTCGAACTCGACCACGGACGGGTCGGCACCGAAGGACTCGTTGGCCTGCTTCAGCGAGAGGCTGATGCGACGGCGCTCGAGGTCGATGTCGATGACCTTGACGAAGATCTCGTCGTTGACCTGGACGACCTGCTCCGGGATCTCCACGTGGCGCTCGGCCAGCTCGGAGATGTGGACCAGGCCCTCGATGCCCTCGTCGACGCGCACGAACGCACCGAAGGGAACGAGCTTGGTGACCTTACCCGGGACGACCTGACCGATCTGGTGGGTCCGGGCGAACTGCTGCCACGGGTCTTCCTGCGTCGCCTTGAGCGACAGGGAGACACGCTCGCGGTCCATGTCGACGTCGAGAACCTCGACGGTGACTTCCTGGCCGACCTCGACAACCTCGGAGGGGTGGTCGATGTGCTTCCAGGAGAGCTCGGAGACGTGGACGAGACCGTCGACGCCGCCGAGGTCCACGAACGCACCGAAGTTGACGATCGAGGAAACGACGCCGGAGCGGACCTGGCCCTTCTGCAGGGTCGTGAGGAAGGTCTGGCGGACCTCGCTCTGGGTCTGCTCCAGCCAGGCACGGCGGGACAGGACCACGTTGTTGCGGTTCTTGTCCAGCTCGATGATCTTGGCCTCGAGCTCCTTGCCCACGTAGGGCTGGAGGTCGCGAACGCGGCGCATCTCGACCAGGGAGGCCGGGAGGAAGCCACGGAGGCCGATGTCGAGGATGAGACCACCCTTGACGACCTCAATGACGGTACCGGTGACGATCCCGTCCTCTTCCTTGATCTTCTCGATCGTGCCCCAGGCACGCTCGTACTGAGCGCGCTTCTTGGACAGGATGAGTCGACCTTCCTTGTCCTCCTTCTGGAGAACCAGGGCCTCGATCTCGTCGCCGACCTTGACGACCTCGTTCGGGTCGACGTCGTGCTTGATCGAAAGCTCGCGGGAAGGGATGACGCCTTCGGTCTTGTAACCGATGTCGAGCAGGACCTCGTCCCGGTCGACCTTCACGATGACGCCGTCGACGATGTCGCCGTCGTTGAAGTACTTGATCGTCTCGTCGATCGCGGCGAGGAAGGCTTCCTCGTTACCGATGTCGTTGACCGCAACCTGCGGGGTGGTGGCGGTGGTCTCGGTGCTGCTCGTCATGTGGGAAAAGGCTCCGGTACGGACAGTGAGTCGTAGGTACTGCTACGCCGAGAACCCGTATCGCACCGCCGAAGCCGGACAGCCTTGAAGGCGCACAACCCGAGGGCCCCAGGAATCCGAAGACTCCCGGAGGCTCTCGAAGAAGATCGAAAGCGCCTCGACGACCGAGGGGACATACAACAAGTGCGAGCGCGACCTGCTCCGTCTGAGGCGCGCAGGCCCGCAGCGCAACTTGTAGCATACGGGGGCAGCCGGGCACGGTCAATGCGCGAAGGCGCACACCCGGGACGAAACCCCCCACATCGGGCACAACTTATGTTTTGCGAGGCCACGAGGGCCCCGCCGCACCCCGGAGCTTCACGCTCCGGTCCCCTGTTCCGGTTTCGGAACGGCCCGGATCGCCCCCGCGCCCCGGCACGGCACGGCACCGGCCCCCGTATCGGCCCTCGTATCGGCCGCGGAAGACCGCAGAAGAACCCAGAAGATACGACAAAGTCCACTGAACCACTACTGCCGAGGGCACGACGGTCCAAAATGAGCTCAGAGATCCACGAGTACGAACCGGAAGCGACCCGGCGGGCCAGCGGGGAGACGGAGAGCAGCCGGGCCAGCCGCGGCTGGTGGGACCGCAACGCCGACGAATACCAGAGCGAGCACGGCGCCTTCCTCGGCGACGATCGCTTCATCTGGGGTCCGGAGGGCCTCGACGAGGCCGACGCGGCGCTGCTGGGCCCGGCGAGCGGCCTCAAGGGCCTCGACGTCCTGGAGATCGGCGCCGGCGCGGCGCAGTGCTCGCGCTGGCTGGCGGCGCAGGGCGCCCGGCCGGTGGCCCTCGACCTCTCGCACCGCCAGCTCCAGCACGCCCTGCGCATCGGCGGTGACGTACCGCTGGTGGAGGCGGACGCGGGGGCGCTGCCCTTCGCGGACGGCTCCTTCGACCTGGCGTGCTCGGCCTACGGAGCGGTCCCCTTCGTCGCCGAGCCGGTACGGGTGATGCGCGAGGTGCGCCGGGTGCTGCGGCCCGGAGGGCGCTGGGTCTTCTCCGTCACCCACCCGATCCGCTGGGCGTTTCCCGACGAGCCCGGCCCCGAGGGGCTGTCGGTGGCGGCCTCCTACTTCGACCGCACGCCGTATGTGGAGCAGGACGAGGCCGGGCGCGCCGTCTATGTGGAGCACCACCGCACGATCGGCGACCGGGTGCGCGACGTGGTCGCGGGCGGTTTCCACCTGGTGGACCTGGTGGAGCCGGAGTGGCCGGAGTGGAACACCCAGGAGTGGGGCGGCTGGTCCCCGCTGCGCGGCCATCTGATCCCGGGCACGGCGATCTTCGTCTGTGAGCGCGGGCCGGCCTGACCGGTTCGTTCCGGGCCCGTCCGGGCCTGGGCGAGACTGGGGCGTGTGATCCACGCCGACGGCCCCTCCCCCGAGTCCCAGCTGTCCCCTTTGGACCGGCTGCCCGTACGCACCGCCCTGCCCGCCCTGGCCCGCGCGCTCGACGAGCACGGCGTGGCGGTGCTGTGCGCGCCGCCCGGCACGGGCAAGACGACGCTGGTGCCGCTCGTCCTGGCCGGGCTCGTCGGCGACGGGCCGCGGCGGCGCGTCGTGGTCGCCGAGCCCCGCCGGATCGCGGCGCGCGCGGCCGCGCGCCGCATGGCGTGGCTGCTGGGCGAGGCGGTGGGCGGCCGGGTGGGGTTCACGGTGCGCGGCGAGCGGCGTGTCGGGCCCCGGACGGTGGTGGAGGTGGTCACCACGGGTGTGCTGTTGCAGCGCCTCCAGCGCGACCCGGAGCTCGCCGGTGTCGACGCGGTGATCCTCGACGAGTGCCACGAACGCCACCTCGACGCCGACACCGTCGCCGCCTTCCTCCTGGACGTACGGGCCGCCCTGCGGCCCGAGCTGCGGCTGGTCGCGGCGTCGGCGACCACCGACGCGGAGGGCTGGGCCCGGCTGCTGGGCGACGCGCCGGTCGTGGAGGCGCGGGGCGTCTCCCACCCGGTGGAGGTGGTGTGGGCCCCGCCGGAGCGTCCGGTGCGGCCGCCGCACGGGATGCGGGTGGACCCCGCCCTGCTGGAGCACGTCGCGGGCGTGGTGCGGCGGGCGCTGCGCGAGCGGCCGGGGGATGTGCTGTGTTTCCTGCCCGGCGTCGGGGAGATCGCCCGCGTGGCGGGCCGGCTGGGCGGGCCCGGGGAGCTGGGGGCCGAGGTCCTCCAGGTCCACGGGCGGGCTCCGGCGGCCGTCCAGGACGCGGTGCTGGCCGGTGGCTCGGACCACCGCCGGGTGGTCCTGGCGACGTCGGTGGCGGAGTCGAGCCTGACGGTGCCGGGCGTACGGATCGTGGTGGACGCGGGCCTGGCGCGGGAGCCGCGCGTGGACCACGCGCGCGGGCTGAGCGCGCTCACGACCGTACGGGCGTCCCGGGCCGCCGCCCGGCAGCGCGCGGGACGGGCGGGGCGCGAGGCCCCCGGCGCGGTGTACCGCTGCTGGACGGAGGCCGACGACGCGCGGCTGCCGCGCTTCCCGGCGGCGGAGATCACGGTCGCGGACCTGACGGCGTTCGCCTTGCAGGCGGCGTGCTGGGGCGACCCGGACGCGACGGGCCTCGCCCTCCTCGACCCGCCGCCGGCCGGTGCGATGGCGGCCGCGCGCGAGGTCCTGAACGCCACCGGCGCGATCACGGCGGAGGGCCGCCCCACGGACCGGGGCCGACGGATGGCCCGCCTGGGCGTCCACCCCCGGCTGGCGCGCGCCCTCCTGGACGGCGCGCACGAGGTCGGCGCACGCCGGGCGGCGGAGGTCGTGGCCCTGCTGAGCGAGGAGCCCCCTCGGGAGTACGGCGACGACCTGGCGGCGGCGTGGCGCACGGCGCGCCGCGGCGGCGACGCCTACGCGACCCGCTGGCGCGCGGAGGCCCGCCGGCTGGAGAGCGCGGTACGGGGTGCGGCGGGCGGCGAAGCGGCGGGGCGCGGGCCGGAGGCCGGGGCGGGGCCGGCCGAAGCGCAGGAGGCCGCGGTGCGCGGGACCGCCGGGGGCGGCGGAGGGCGGGGCTCGGCGGCTCGTACCCCTGAGACCTCGGCGGTGCGCGGATCCGCCGGAAGCGGCGAAGGCCCGGGCTCGGCGGCTCGTGGCGGGGCCGAGCGGCAGCGCCCCGGCGGCCGGCCCGACGCCGCCCCCGGTGACGACGCCGTCGCCGGGCTCGTCGCCGCGCTGGCGTTTCCCGAGCGGGTCGCCCGGGCGCGGGGCGAGGGCTCGTATCTGATGGTGTCGGGGACCGGGGCCGAGCTGCGGGACGGGTCGAGGTTGCGGAGTGGGCGGTGGCTGGCGGTGGCCGTCGCGGACCGGCCCGTCGCGGCGGCGTCGGCGCGGGTGACGCTGGGTGCGCTGATCGACGAGGACACCGCGCGGGCGGCCGCCGGGGCCCTGTACGCGGAGGTCGAGGAGGTCCGCTGGTCGGAGGAGCGGCGGGACGTGGTGGCGCGGCGCGTGGAGCGGCTGGGCGCGGTGGAGCTGGCGGAGCGGCCGCTGCGGTCGCCCGACGCCGGGCTCGTCCGGGCGGCGCTGCTGGAGGGGTTGCGGCGGGAGGGGCTGGGGCTGCTGCGCTGGTCGGCCGAGGCGGCCGGGCTGCGGCAGCGGCTGGCGTTCGTCCACCGCGCGCTGGGGGAGCCGTGGCCGGACGTGTCGGAGGAGGCGCTGCTGGCGCGGGCCGAGGAGTGGCTGGCCTGGGAGCTGGAGCGGGCCCGTAGGCGGTCGGATCTGGAGCGGCTGGACGCAGGGAAGGCGCTGGAGCGGCTGCTGCCGTGGGCGAGCGGCGACGCCGCGCGTCTGGACGAGCTGGCGCCCGAGCGCGTCGAGGTGCCGAGCGGCTCGCGGATCCGGGTGGACTACGGCGGTGAGCAGCCTGTCCTCGCGGTCAAGCTGCAGGAGCTGTTCGGGCTCCAGGAAACGCCGCGCGTCGGGGGCGGCCGGGTGCCCGTACTGGTCCACCTGCTGTCACCGGCGGGCCGTCCGGCGGCCGTCACCGCTGACCTGGCGTCCTTCTGGAAGGAGGGCTACCGCTCGGTGCGGGCGGAGCTGCGGGGCCGCTATCCCCGGCACCCGTGGCCCGAGGACCCCTCGACGGCGGTGGCGACGCGGCGTACGAACGCCCGGCGCTGACGTCGGGCGAAAGCCGGCGGCGCCGGGCGGGTCGTGGGGCCGCCCGGCGCCGCCGGGGTGGAGTGGGGTTCAGGGGAGGTACCGCTCGACCGCCGCCGCCCCCTTCTCCTCGATCAGCCGCCTGGCCGCCTCGACCCGTTCGGGCGTGACGTCCCGGCCGGATGCCATGACCAGGTCTTCGGGGTCGTACGGGCGCTCGCCGCCGGTGTAGAGGCGGCGTGGCCGGGACGTGGTGGACGTGTCCTCGGGGCTCTCCTTCACGGTGGGCCTCCTTCACTCAGCGGCCCCTGCCTGGGGTCGGCCATTCAGGTGTCCCTCCATCCTGTGACATTTCCTCCGCGAGTGCATACCGATCTCCCGTCGCCGAGACCCCGGCGTCGGCCCGCGCGCGGCGGGAGCGGGCTTCCAGTACGAGGGCCAGGGCCAGCAGCGCCGTGCCGAGGCCCGCGAAGCCCCACGGCAGGTACGTCGTGAGCAGCAGGACGAGCCGGCGCTGGGAGGTGACGAGCGCGACGGTGGAGTCGACGTAGTCGGGGCGCATCTTCACGTGGCCGGCGAAGGCGGTGATCGGTTTCTTCTCGGGGTGGCCGGTCCAGCGCATCTCCTCCCGGTGGATCTCCTCGCCGTTGACGGGCGCGCCGGTGGTGGGGTCGACCCAGAACATCCGCCGGGTGGAGTACCACCGCTCCAGGCCGAGCTGCCGGACGGTGTCGGGGGTGATGCCGAGGGGCAGCGCGCGCGGTACGGGGACCTGGGTCCAGGGGATGGTCTGCTCGAAGTAGTAGACGCGCAGGCCGCGGAAGGTGCGGGTGCCGCGGTAGTGGATGGGCGCGGAGGTGCGGGTCTGCATGTCGAAGTACTGGTAGTCGTGCTTGCGCACCAGGAAGGGCCACTTGTACGCGATGCCGTCGCGGCGCACCGGGGTGCCGTCGACGTGTTCGCCGCCCGCGTGCACGGGCTGCTGGCTGTGGGCGTCGAAGACGTACCGCTCGGGGATGCGCGAGACCATGGCGCCGTCGGGTCCCGCCATATAGCTGAGGGTGTCCCAGACCACGACGTCGCGGCCGGTGGCCTTCTTGACCTTGTCGGCCTGCTCCACATTGCCCTTGATCGTCTGGACCACGGTGAGGCGGGGGACCTTCTTGGGTTCCATCGTGGCGTAGTCGATGAGGGTCGCGTCCTTCGCCTCCATGACGGCCGTCTGGTAGCGGCCCGCCGGGACCTTGGCCAGGCGGGGGAAGGCGTACCAGCGCAGCAGCGGCGACAGGGCGGTGAGGAAGACGGCGAGGGCGAGGAGGATCAGGCTCGCTTTGCGGCGCATGGCGAGGTCTCCCCGCCGCTAGGGGTGCGCGGGGACGGAGGTGAGCAGCGGCTCGGGTGAGGTCTCGCCCCGGGGCGGGCCGATGGCCGTGACGGTGAGGACGAGGGCGAGGGCCGCGGCCAGTCCGATGGCCGCGGCGGCCAGTGCGCGCATGTTCACGGCCTCCCGGAACCGATGGAGAACTGATGAGAAAACTGATGGGTCATCAGAAAATCGGGGCTGAGGCACCGTAGCAACGCCCGGCCCGGATGAGAACACGTCCCGCACGAGCGGTCCCCGAAACACCGAACCGCCCCCTCGCCGAAGGGCGGGAGGGCGGTACGCGGCCATGGATCAGGCCCGGTCAGTGCGCCGCGGACTCCCAGTCCCCGCCGACACCGACCGACACATCCAGCGGAGCCCGCAGCGACACGGCCCCCGCCATCTCACGGCGGACCAGCTTCTCCACCGCCTCCCGCTCACCCGGCGCGATCTCCAGCACGATTTCGTCGTGCACCTGGAGCAGCATCCGCGAGGACAGCTCCCCGGCCTCCAGCGCCTGACCGACCCGCAGCATCGCGACCTTCACGATGTCGGCGGCCGTGCCCTGGATCGGGGCGTTCAGCGCCATCCGCTCGGCCGTCTCACGACGCTGGCGGTTGTCGCTGTTGAGATCAGGGAGGTAGCGACGGCGGCCCAGCATCGTCTCCGTATAGCCCGTGGCACGGGCCTCCACGACCACACGCTGCAGGTAATCCCGCACACCGCCGAACCGCTCGAAGAAGGTGTCCATCAGTTTGCCCGCCTCGGCGGGCGCGATGTTGAGCTGCTGCGAGAGACCGAACGCCGACAGACCATAGGCCAGCCCGTATGACATGGCCTTGATCTTCCGGCGCATCTCCGGATCGACCTCGCCCTTGGCGACGCCGAACACCTGCGAGGCGACCGTGGTGTGCAGGTCCTCACCCGAGGCGAACGCCTCGATCAGACCCTCGTCCTCCGACAGGTGGGCCATCACCCGCAGCTCGATCTGGCTGTAGTCGGCCGTCATCAGCGACTCATAGCCCTCACCGACGACGAAGCCGCGACGGATCGCCCGGCCCTCGTCCGTGCGCACCGGGATGTTCTGCAGATTCGGGTCCGTCGACGACAGCCGGCCCGTGGCCGCCACCGTCTGATTGAACGTCGTGTGGATCCGCCCGTCGGGGGCGATCGCCTTGATCAGGCCCTCGACCGTGGACCGCAGCCTGGCCTGCTCACGGTGGCGCAGCATGATCACCGGGAGTTCGTTCTCCGTCTGGGCGGCGAGCCAGGCGAGGGCATCGGCGTCCGTGGTGTACCCGGTCTTCGTCTTCTTCGTCTTCGGCAGGCCCAGCTCACCGAAGAGCACCTCCTGCAACTGCTTGGGCGAACCGAGATTGAACTCGTGCCCCGCCGCCGCGTGCGCCTCCGTGACGGCCTGCTGCACAGCCGCCGCGAACTGCTGCTCCATCCGCTCCAGCCAGCCCCGGTCCGCAGCGATACCCGCCCGCTCCAGGCGGGCCAGCAGCGTGCTCGTCGGCAGCTCGACATCGGTGAGCAGCCCGGCCGCGCCCACGTCCTTGAGCCGGCCCGTGAACGCCTCGCCCAGGTCGAGCACCGTACGGGCCCGGCCCATCAGGGCGTCCGCCTCGGCCTGCTCGTCCGCACCGAAGGCCAGCTGGCCGTCACCGGCGGCGGCCGTGGCCAGCTCACGGCCCAGATACTCCACCGACAGCGCCTCCAGGTCGAAGGACCGGCGGCCCGGCTTGACCAGATAGGCGGCCAGCGCCGTGTCCATCGTGACGCCCTCGACGGCGGACCAGCCGTGCTCGGCGAAGACCCGCATGATGGCCTTGGCGTCGTGCATCACCTTCGGCCGGCCCGCGTCCGCGGTCCACGCGGAGAACGCCCGCTCGTCCGCCTCGTCCAGCTCGGCGGGGTCGAACCACGCGGCCGGGCCCTCACCCGTGGCCAGCGCGATCTCGGCGACCCGGCCGCTGCCCAGCGACCAGGAGTCCACCACGGCCACACCGAGCACATGGACGGCGTGCTCGGCCAGCCACGGGGCGAGCTCACCCGCGCCCAGCACCACACCGTCCACCTCGGCACCGGCCGCCGGCGGCTCCTCCTCGGCGACCGCCCCACCCGGGTCCGCCGCCAGCAACCGGTCCCGCAGACCCTGGTTACGGATCTCCAGACCCTCCAGGAACGCCGTCAGCGCCTTACGGTCGTACGCCTCCCGGACCAGGCCCTCCGGGCCCACCGACAGCTCCACGTCCCGCACCATCTCGGTCAGGCGGCGGTTCAGCTTGACGGCCTCCAGATGATCCCGGAGATTCTGCCCCGCCTTGCCCTTGACCTCCTCGACGCGCTCCACCAGCTCCGCGAACGAACCGAACTGGTTGATCCACTTCGCCGCCGTCTTCTCCCCCACACCCGGGATGCCCGGCAGATTGTCCGACGGGTCACCGCGCAGCGCCGCGAAGTCCGGATACTGCGCCGGGCTCAGGCCGTACTTCTCCAGCACCTTCTCCGGGGTGAACCGGGTCAGCTCCGAGACACCCTTGGTGGGATACAGCACCGTGACATCGTCGGAGACCAGCTGGAAGGAGTCCCGGTCACCGGTGACGATCGAGACGTGGAAACCCGCCGCCTCCGCCTGCGTGGCCAGCGTGGCGATCACATCGTCGGCCTCGAAACCGTCCACCGCGAACCGCGGCACCCGCATCGCGTCCAGCAGCTCACCGATCAGCTCCACCTGACCCTTGAACTCGTCCGGAGTCTTCGATCGCGTCGCCTTGTACTCCGGGAACTCCTCCGAGCGCCACGTCTTGCGCGACACATCGAACGCCACCGCGAAATGCGAAGGCTTCTCATCACGCAGCGTGTTCGCGAGCATCGACGCGAAGCCGTACACCGCGTTCGTCGGCTGCCCCGTCGCCGTCGTGAAGTTCTCCGCGGGCAACGCGAAGAACGCCCGGTACGCCATGGAGTGCCCGTCCATCAGGAGCAGGCGGGGGCGGCCTCCCTCCACCACGTCGGTGCCGGTCTCTGCGCTCATCTTCGTTGCCTTTGCTGCCACGCCCCCGATCCTGCCACGGCCCACTGACAATGCGGGCCACGCGCACCTCCCCCCACCGCCTCCACGGCACACTGTCAGCACCCCGTGACAGGATCAGCACGTACACACGACCGCGGACCGCGCCCGCGCACGACACCGCCGACGCGACCGCACCGACCGCTCAAGGGGGAGCGAGATGGCAGGCAAGCCGCCGACAGGCGATCCGGTCCAGGACGCACCCGACGTCACCGCCCCGCAGCACGCCGCCGCCGGACTCCCGGCCATCGCCCACACCCTGCGCATCGCCCAACAGCAGATGGGCGTGCGCCGCACCGCTCTCACCCTCCTCAAGGTCAACCAGAAGGACGGCTTCGACTGCCCCGGCTGCGCCTGGCCCGAGCCGGACAAACGCCACGCCGCCGAATTCTGCGAGAACGGCGCCAAGGCCGTCGCCGAGGAAGCCACCCTGCGCCGCGTCACCCCGGACTTCTTCGCCGCGCACCCCGTCGCCGACCTCGCCCAGCGCAGCGGCTACTGGCTCGGCCAGCAGGGCCGCCTCACCCACCCCATGTATCTGGCCGAGGGCGCCACCGCCTACGAGCCCGTCACCTGGGAGAAGGCGTTCGACATCATCGCCGAGGAGCTCACCGCGCTCTCCTCGCCCGACGAAGCCGTCTTCTACACCTCGGGCCGCACCAGCAACGAAGCCGCGTTCCTCTACCAGCTCTTCGCCCGCGAATTCGGCACCAACAACCTGCCCGACTGCTCCAACATGTGCCACGAGTCCTCCGGCTCCGCCCTCACGGAGACCATCGGCATCGGCAAGGGCAGCGTCCTCCTCGAAGACCTCTACAAAGCCGACCTGATCATCGTCGCCGGACAGAACCCCGGCACCAACCACCCCCGCATGCTCAGCGCCCTCGAAAAGGCCAAGGCCGGCGGCACGAAGATCATCACGGTCAACCCGCTCCCCGAAGCGGGCATGGAACGCTTCAAGAACCCCCAGAACGCCCGCGGCCTCACCGCCGGCGGCACCCCCCTGACCGACCTCTTCCTCCAGATCCGCCTCGGCGGCGACCAGGCCCTCTTCCGCGCCCTCAACCACATCGTCCTGCGGACCGAGGACGCGCTCGACACCGACTTCATCCGCGACCACACCCACGGCTTCGAGGAATTCCGGCGCGCCGCCGACACCACCGACTGGGCCGAAACCCTCCGCGCCACCGGCCTGCGCCGCGACGAGATCGAACGCGCCGCCCGCATGATCCTCGACTCCCGCCGGACCGTCGTCTGCTGGGCCATGGGCCTCACCCAGCACAAGCACGCCGTCCCCACCATCAAGGAAGTCGTCAACCTCCTCCTCCTGCGCGGCGACATCGGCCGCCCCGGCGCCGGCGTCTGCCCCGTCCGCGGCCACAGCAACGTCCAGGGCGACCGCACCATGGGCATCTTCGAACGCCCCGCCCCCGCCTTCCTCGACGCCCTCCAGAAGGAATTCGACTTCACCCCACCACGCGAACACGGCCTCGACGTCGTACGAGCCATCCGCGCCCTGCGCGACGGCCAAGCCAAGGTCTTCTTCGCCATGGGCGGCAACTTCGTCTCCGCCACCCCCGACACCGACGTCACCGAGGCCGCCGTCCGCCGCGCCCGGCTCACCGTCCACGTCTCCACCAAGCTCAACCGCTCGCACGCCGTCACCGGCGCCCGCGCCCTGATCCTGCCCACCCTCGGCCGCACCGAGCGGGACCGGCAGGCAGCCGGCGACCAGTTCGTCACCGTCGAGGACTCCATGGGCATGGTCCACGCCTCCCGCGGCCGCCTCGCCCCCGCGAGCCCCCACCTCCTCTCCGAACCGGCCATCGTCTGCCGCCTCGCCCGCCGCGTACTGGGCACCACCAGCACCACACCCTGGGAAGAGTTCGAGAAGGACTACGGCACCGTCCGCGACCGCATCGCCCGCGTCATCCCCGGCTTCGAGGACTTCAACGCCCGCGTCGCCCGCCCCGGCGGATTCACCCTCCCCCACGCGCCCCGCGACGAACGCCGCTTCCCCACCACCACCGGCAAGGCCAACTTCACCGCGGCCACCGTCGAGTACCCCCAAGTACCCCCAGGCCGCCTGCTGTTGCAGACCCTGCGCTCCCACGACCAGTACAACACCACCATCTACGGCCTCGACGACCGCTACCGCGGCATCAAGAACGGCCGCCGCGTCGTCCTCGTCAACCCCGACGACGCCCGCGAACTCGACCTGGCCGACGGCTCCTACGCCGACCTCGTCAGCGAATGGACCGACGGCACCGAACGCCGCGCACCCGGCTTCCGCGTCGTCCACTACCCCACCGCACGCGGCTGCGCCGCCGCCTACTACCCCGAGACCAACGTCCTGGTCCCCCTCGACCACACCGCCGACACCAGCAACACCCCCGCCAGCAAGTCCCTGGTCATCAGGGTGGAGCAGCAGCTGCCCGACCCCGCGTGAACACCACCCCGAACGCCGGCCAAGGCCGTTGGCCTGATAAGACGTTCGAGACGCAACGACCAAGGACGATCGGAGCAGGACATGGGTGAGCAGAGCCGGACCACGTTCCCGCAGGAGGTCCTGGACCAATGGGCCGGCAGCGGGCTCGACCTGCCCGCCCTGTTCTCCGCCGGACACCTCGGCGAGCGCATGAGCGTCCGCGTCGTCGAGGCCTCCCCCGACCGCGTCGTCGGCACGATGCCGGTCGAGGGCAACACCCAGCCGTACGGACTCCTGCACGGCGGCGCCTCCGCCGTACTCGCCGAGACCCTCGGCTCCGTCGGCGCGATGCTGCACGGCGGCCCCGGCAACCTCGCCGTCGGCGTGGACCTCAACTGCACCCACCACCGCGGAGTCCGCTCCGGACTGGTGACCGGCATCGCCACCCCCGTCCACCGGGGCCGCACCACCGCCACGTACGAGATCGTCGTCACCGACGACCAGGGCAAGCGGGTCTGCAGCGCCCGCCTCACCTGCCTCCTGCGCCCGAACGACACCGCCGGAGGCAACGGCAACGGCGCCTGAGGAACGCGCCGCCCGGGGCTTGTCCGGCCGTGCCCGAGGCGGGCATCGGCCGGGCCCGGGTAGCCGGGACAGTCCCCGGCCCCGGCGGTCAGGCGTCCAGGGGCCGCCAGGCCGGGCCGGCCCCGTCCTGCCGGACGTGTCCGAACACCACGTCGGCGAAGTGGACGCCGAAGCCGATCGTGCCGGGCTCCGCCAGCTCGGCGACGAGGCGGTGGCGGTGGTCGGCCGTCCGGACGCCGTCGTGGTCGAAGGCCGAGGACCATTCCGGGTGGTCGACCTGGATCGGCGAGTGCATGGCGTCACCGAAGGCGATCAGGCGCCGGCCGCCCCCGGTGATCACGTACTCGGCGTGCCCGACGGTGTGGCCGGGCGTGATCCGCACGCGCACGCCGGGGAAGATCTCCTGCCCGTCCGCGATCGTCCGCACGCGCGGCGCCAGGGCCGCGACCTGCTCGGTCATGCCCTGGGCCTCCAGGAGGTCGCGCCGGTCCCACTCCGGCTCGGAGACCAGGTAGTCGGCGTGGGCGAACACGGGCCGGTCACCGCCGGGGGCGGGATGGCAGGCCCAGCCGAGGTGGTCGGAGTGGAGGTGGGTGAAGGCCACCGCTTCGATGTCCTCGGGGCGGCGGCCGAGTTCGGCCAGGCTGTCCGGGAGCGCGCCTCCGTGGATCACGCCGAGGGGGCCGTCCGGAGCCTCGAGCGTCTGCGGGCCGAAGCCCGCGTCGATCAGCAGCGCGCGGTCGCCGTGCTCCACCAGCAGACCGCCGACGCTCCCCACGAGGTGGCCCGTGGCGTCCAGGTACTCCGGGTGCGCGGCCCACACCTCGTCGGTGGTGTCCTGGAGCAGTTCCAGCGGGCGGAGGCGCACATCGCCGTCCGGCACGTACGACACCTTCGTGTCGCCCAGCCGTATCGAGCGGATTCCCGCCGGCCGGCGCAGTCGCCCGTCCCGATCCACCGTCACGTCAGCCATGGGTTCTCTCCCGCGAGTTGAGCCGTCATCAGGTCGTCACGGCGTCTCCCGCGGCGACGACGCCCACCATAAGCATCAAGCTCGAATCATTCAAGCTGTAAATGTTTCGTCTTGACGGACTTGCTAAGGTGAGGGCATGACGACGCCCTCCGAACCGCAGGCCATCGCCGAGCGACAGCTGTGCGGTCTGGTGAACGGACTGGCCCAGCGGATCAACGAGCACGTCCGCGAGCGCGCCGCCACCCTGGGCCTCACCGCACCCCAGGCGACCGCGCTGCGGGAGATGAGCGGGCCGATGACCATGCGGGAGCTCGCCGAACGCATGAGCTGCGAGCCCTCCAACACCACCTTCGTCGTCGACAAGCTGGAAAAGCAGAGCCTGGTCGAGCGCCACCCGCACCCCACCGACCGCCGCGCCAAGCACCTCGTCCTCACCACCGAGGGCACCGCACTGCGCGCACGCCTCCTCGAACTCCTCGCCGTGGACTCCCCGCTGTCCGGCCTCACGCCGCAGGAGCAGCGCGCCCTCCACGGACTGCTGGAGCAGGCCGTCACCTCTCCGTGAGCCGGCGCCGGCGCCAGGGCGGGTCCGGGCCACCCGGGGGCGGGCCGCACCCTTCCATGGGCTCGCCGCGACGACCTTCCCGGAGCCCCCTCCAGGCGCGCCCTCCGGAGCACCGAGAAAAACCACCGCACGTCACCGTGCGTAACATTCACGCCGAGCGGCGCCGCTGATCCACTTCACGCGGGCGCCGCTTTCGCGATCTTCACGGCCCTTCGACGGCCGCGCCACCCGGATCAGGGCCCACACCTCCCCCGACTCCTTAGCGGAGCTGCACGTTCCCACCCACCGAGAAATCGGAATCTCCGCATAAGCGCGAACTGTCCATGCGTTCCCGCTACACAGATGAGGCAGGAGTGACCTGCGTCATAACAAGACAGTCACATCATGGCCAGCACCTCTGCCCCAGATCGCCACACAGCCTTAGAGTCACGGCCAGTCACCACCCCGCCGGGCGGCCCCGCACTTCGCCACCACATCTCACCTCGCCACCCGGCACGCGAAACGGCACCTCAGCAGAGGGGGCCTCGCCAGGGAAGGGAATCACCGTGCGACACCGTTCCTTGCTCATCCTCACCACCGCGCTCACCACAGGCGCCCTCACCCTCACCGCCTGCGGCTCACGCGACGACAAGGGGGGTGGCGACAACAGCGGCGGGAAGAACACCACCGTGGTGATCGGCGTCGACGCCCCCCTCACCGGTGACCTCTCCGCACTCGGCCAAGGCATCAAGAACTCCGCCGAACTCGCCGTCAACAACGCCAACAAGGCCAAAGAGGTGCCCGGCATCACCTTCGCGCTCAAGGCCCTCGACGACCAGGCACAGCCCACCTCCGGCCAGCAGAACGCCACCAAACTCGCCGGCGACAAACAAGTCCTCGGCATCGTCGGCCCCCTGAACTCCAGCGTCGCCCAGTCCATGCAACAAGTCGCCCAGGCCAACAACGTCCCCCTCATCTCCCCCGCCAACACCACCCCCGACCTCACCCAGGGCAAGGACTGGAAACAGAACAACCGCAAACGCCAATTCACGACCTACTTCCGCACCTCGACCACCGACGAGGTACAAGGCGCCTTCGGCGGCCAATTCGCCTACGAGAAGATCAAGGCCAAGACCGTCTACGTCATCGACGACCAGAAGACCTACGGCGTCGGCCTCGCCGCCGCCTTCTCCGCCAAATTCACCGCACTCGGCGGCAAGGTCGTCGGCACCGAACACGTCAACCCCGAGGACCGCGACTTCAAGGCCATCGTCTCCAAGGCCAAGACCGCCAACCCCGACCTCGTCTTCTACGGCGGCGAATACCCCGCGGCCGCACCCCTCAGCCAGCAGATCAAGGACGGCGGCCTCAAGATCCCGCTCATGGGCGGCGACGGCATGTACAGCGCCGACTACATCAACCTCAACAAGAAATCCGCCGGCGACTACGCCACCTCCGTCGGCAAGCCCGTCGAAGAACTCGACTCCGCCAAGAAATTCATCGCCGACTACAAGGCAGCCGGCTACAAGGACCGCTACGAGGCATACGGCGGCTCCACCTACGACGCCGCCTGGGCCCTCATCCAGGCCGTCAAGAACGTCGTCGCCGACAACAACGGCAAACTCCCCGACGACGCCCGCACCAAGGTCGTCGAAGCCCTCAACAAGGTCACCTTCAACGGCGTCACCGGAACCATCGGATTCGACAAATACGGCGACACCACCAACACCATGATCACCGCCTACCAGGTGGACAACAACGCCTGGAAGTCCCGCCACAGCGCCGAATACAAGGGCTGACCCGGGCGCCCGCCGCCCACCTCACACCCACGCGCCAAGCGCGAGCGCCGGCACCCGGCACCGCCCTGAGCACAAAGCTCACACCGGCACCGCCACGCCACCGCACACCAGCACCCACACCGCGGTGACAAAACACCGCACCCAACAACGGCCCCGGCCGTGCGGGAAACCACCACACGCACCACCCACCCCGCACGGCCCGCCGCGAACGGCCCAGCACCCCAACCCACCCACGGAGGCCCGGCGGTGCACGAACTGCCGCAACAGCTGGCCAACGGACTCATCCTCGGCGCGATGTACGGACTCATCGCGATCGGCTACACGATGGTCTACGGCATCGTCCAGCTCATCAACTTCGCCCACGGCGAGATCTTCATGGTCGGCGGCTTCGGCGCACTGACCGCCCACCTCATCCTCCCCGACGGCACCGCACTCGCCCTCGCCCTCCCCCTCATGATCCTCGGCGGCATCCTCGCCTCCGTCGCCGTCGGCGTCGCCGCCGAACGCTTCGCCTACCGACCCCTCCGCAACGCCCCCCGCCTCGCCCCCCTCATCACCGCCATCGGCCTGTCCATCGCCCTCCAACAGGCCATCTGGAAGTGGTACCCCGACGCCAAAAAGGCCCGAGTCTTCCCCCAGTTCAAGGGCGAATCCCTCGACATCCTCGGCGCCACCGTCCAACGCGGCGAAATCTTCCTCCTCGTCGCCGCCCCCCTGTGCATGCTCGCCCTCGGCCTCTTCGTCGCCAAGACCCGCACCGGCCGCGGCATGCAGGCCACCGCCCAGGACCCCGACACCGCCAAGCTCATGGGCATCAACACCGACCGCATCATCGTCATCGCCTTCGCCATCGGCGCCGCCTTCGCCGCCATCGCCGCCGTCGCCCACGGCCTCAAATACGGCCAGGTCGACTTCCGCATGGGCTTCATCACCGGCCTCAAAGCCTTCACCGCCGCCGTCCTCGGCGGCATCGGCAACATCTACGGCGCCATGCTCGGCGGCGTCGTCCTCGGCGTCGCCGAAGCCCTCGCCACCGGCTACATCGAGGAGATCCCCGGCATGACCCAATTCGGCGGCGGCTCCTGGAAAGACGTCTGGGCCTTCGTCCTCCTCATCCTCGTCCTGCTGCTCCGCCCACAAGGGCTGCTCGGCGAACGCGTCGCGGATCGGGCGTGACCCCCATGACCAACAAGAAGACGACCAACAAGAAGACAACCACCACAACGAACCACCCCACAGCAGCCCGCCCCACTCAACTCATCCCCCTCCCCACCACCGCCGCCCGGCTCACCACCCTCACCGGCGCCACCCTCACCATCATCTCCACCTTCCTCGCCTGGACCTGGACCACCGCCTTCCCCGGCAACCTCACCGTCAACGGCTACCCCGGCGGCCTCCAGACCATCACCCTCACCGGCGCCCTCCTCACCCTCCTCTTCGCCCTCGCCGGACGCCCCACCCCCGGCCTGCGCTGGCTCACCCCCGCAGGCTCCACCGCACCCACCCTCCTCCTGGCCCTCGGCACCCTCGCCACCACCTGGTACACCCTCGGCGCCATCACCACCGACCTCGGCGGCCTCGCCAACCTCGAACCCGGCGGCTACATCGCCGCCACCACCACCCTCATCACCCTCATCGGCACCCTCGCCCTCCCCACCGACCAGCCCTACGACGACGCCGGCGGCACCACACCACCCACCCCCTGGCGCCGCTTCCGCCACACCCTCACCACCCGCCGACCACCCCGCCCCCAACCACTCCCCACCTGGGCCGAAATCCTCGTCATCGCCGCCGCCTACGCCCTCGGCCTCCACCTCTTCACCTACGGCATCGACACCGAATACGGCGAACTCTTCGTCGGCTACCTCCTCCTCACCTGCGCCGGCCTCCTCGCACTCGCCCGCGCCGGACTCACCACCCGCCTCAGCAACCTCACCGCCAAACACCGCAACATCACCCTGGCCGCCGCCTTCATCGCCGCCGCCTGCTTCCCCCTCACCCAGACCAACGACGCCTACACCAACCTCGCCACCAGCATCCTGATCTTCGCCACCGTCGCCCTCGGCCTCAACGTCGTCGTCGGCCTCGCCGGCCTCCTCGACCTCGGCTACGTCGCCTTCCTCGGCGTCGGCGCCTACGCCGCCGCCCTCGTCTCCGGCTCACCCGAATCCGCGATCGGCGTCCACTTCCCCTTCTGGGCAGCCGTCCTCACCGGCATCGGCGCCTCCCTCGTCTTCGGCATCGTCATCGGCGCCCCCACCCTGCGACTCCGCGGCGACTACCTCGCCATCGTCACCCTCGGCTTCGGCGAGATCTTCCGCATCACCATGCTCAACCTCAACGGGAAAACCGGCCCCGACATCACCAACGGCGCCATGGGAATCCCCAACATCCCCGAACTCGAAATCCTCGGCTTCAACTTCGGCCAAACACACGACATCCTCGGCGCACCCATCGGCCGCTTCGGCAACTACTACCTGCTGATGCTCCTCGCCACCCTCCTCGTCGTCCTCGTCTTCCGACGAGCCGCCGAATCCCGCATCGGCCGCGCCTGGGTCGCCATCCGCGAGGACGAGACCGCCGCCACCGCCATGGGCATCAACGCCTTCCGCCTCAAACTCCTCGCCTTCGCCCTCGGCGCCTCCCTCGCCGGACTCGCCGGCACCGTACAAGCCCACGTCATCACCACCGCCACCCCCGACCAATACCAATTCGCCGGCACCGTCCCGCCCAACTCCGCCTTCCTCCTCGCCGCCGTCATCCTCGGCGGAATGGGCACCATCAGCGGCCCCGTCATCGGCGCGGCACTGCTCTACCTCATCCCCAACAAGATGGACTTCATGGCCGACTACCAACTCCTCCTCTTCGGCGTCGCACTCATCCTCCTGATGCGATTCCGCCCCGAGGGCCTGGTCGCCGACCGCCGCAAACAACTCGAATTCCACGAGACCGACCAACTCGCCGTACCCGAACCACGCCTCCCCGACAACACCGTCGGCATCACCAAAGCGGAGGCATGACCCCCATGGCCACCACCACCGCGACCAAAACCCCGGTCCTCAGCGCCACCGGCGTCACCATGCGCTTCGGAGGACTCACCGCCGTACGAAGCGTCGACCTCACCGTCTCCCCCGGCGAAATCGTCGGCCTCATCGGCCCCAACGGCGCCGGAAAAACCACCTTCTTCAACTGCCTCACCGGCCTCTACGTACCCACCGAAGGCACCGTCACCTACCGCGACACCGTCCTACCCCCCAAACCCCACCTCGTCACCCAGGCCGGCATCGCCCGCACCTTCCAGAACATCCGCCTCTTCGCCAACATGACCGTCCTCGAAAACGTCCTCGTCGGACGCCACACCCGCACCAAAGAAGGCCTCTTCTCCGCCCTCCTCCGCAGCCCCCGCTTCCACCGCGCCGAAGCCGCCTCCAAACAACGCGCCATGGAACTCCTCGACTTCACCGGCCTCGCCGCCAAAGCCGACCACCTCGCCCGCAACCTCCCCTACGGCGAACAACGCAAGCTCGAAATCGCCCGCGCCCTCGCCAGCGACCCCGGCCTCCTCCTCCTCGACGAACCCACCGCCGGAATGAACCCCCAGGAAACCCGCGCCACCGAAACCCTCGTCCGCGACATCCGCGCCCAAGGCACCGCCGTCCTCGTCATCGAGCACGACATGCGCTTCATCTTCAACCTCTGCGACCGCGTCGCCGTCCTCGTCCAGGGCGAAAAGCTCATCGAAGGCACCTCGGACATCGTCCAGGCCGACGAACGCGTCATCGCCGCCTACCTCGGCACCCCCTTCGAAGGCGCCCCCGGCCAGGAAGAACTCGCCGAAGTCGAAGCCGCAGAGGCCGACGCCCGTACGGAGGACAACCGATGACCCCCCTCCTCGAAGTCGAGAACCTCCGCGTCGCCTACGGCAAGATCGAAGCGGTCAAGGGCATCACCTTCACCGTCGAGGCCGGCCAGGTCGTCACCCTCATCGGCACCAACGGCGCCGGCAAGACCACCACCCTCCGCACCCTCTCCGGCCTCCTCAAACCCCTCGCCGGCACGATCCGCTTCGACGGCCGCCCGCTCACCGGCACCCCCGCCCACAAGATCGTCGCCCTCGGCCTCGCCCACTCCCCCGAAGGCCGCCACATCTTCCCCCGCCTCACCATCGCCGAGAACCTCCAGCTCGGAGCGTTCCTCCGCAAGGACGCCGACGGCATACGGAAGGACACCCAGCGCGTCTACGACCTCTTCCCCATCCTCGGCGAACGCTCACGCCAAGCCGCGGGCACGCTCTCCGGCGGCGAACAACAGATGCTCGCCATGGGGCGCGCCCTGATGTCCCGCCCCAAGCTCCTCATGCTCGACGAGCCCTCCATGGGCCTCTCGCCGATCATGATGCAGAAGATCATGGAGACCATCGCCGAGCTCAAGGCCGGCGGCACGACGATCCTCCTCGTCGAACAGAACGCACAGGCCGCGCTCTCCCTGGCCGACCATGGTCACGTCATGGAGATCGGCAAGATCGTCCTGTCCGGGACGGGGGCGGACCTGCTGCACGACGAGTCAGTACGGAAGGCCTACCTGGGCGAGGACTGAGGGTACGTACGCACGCGAAGGGCCCGCCGGAACGATCACCGGCGGGCCCATGCACTCGCTGCGCGGGGCTACTGCCCCTTCGCCGACTTCTTCTCCTCGGCGTCCTCGATGACCGCCTCGGCCACCTGCTGCATCGACAGCCGGCGATCCATCGACGTCTTCTGGATCCACCGGAACGCGGCCGGCTCCGTCAGCCCGTACTGCGTCTGCAACACGCTCTTCGCCCGGTCGACGAGCTTCCGCGTCTCCAGCCGCTGGGAGAGGTCCGCGACCTCCTGCTCCAGGGCCTTCAGCTCGGTGAACCGCGACACCGCCATCTCGATGGCGGGCACGACGTCGCTCTTGCTGAACGGCTTCACGAGGTAGGCCATCGCGCCGGCGTCCCGGGCCCGCTCGACGAGCTCGCGCTGGGAGAACGCGGTCAGCATCAGGACGGGGGCGATCGAGTCGGCGGCGATCTGCTCGGCGGCGGAGATCCCGTCGAGGACGGGCATCTTCACGTCCAGGATCACGAGGTCCGGCTTGTGCTCCCGGGCCAGCGCGACCGCGGTCTCACCATCGCCGGCTTCGCCCACGACGGAGTAGCCCTCTTCCTCCAGCATCTCTTTCAGGTCGAGGCGGATCAGGGCCTCGTCCTCGGCGATCACGACGCGGGTGGTGTGCGGAGGGGTGTGCGGCTGCTCGTCGTCGACGGGCGGCGTGGGCTCGGCGGCGGTCACGGGTCTCCTCGATCAGGGCAGGTGGTGCCTCATGAGCCTACCTAGCTGCGGTATGTTTGACGCACGGAGGGTTTCCGCTAACCTTGGTTTCATAGGCTAGCCCCGGTAGCCCAGCGGTAGAGGCCATGGATTCAAAACCCATACAGCGTCGGTTCGAATCCGACTCGGGGCACTTTCCCTTCGTTTCCAAGGTCAGCCAATGATTGGCGATCTTCACTCAGTGCGGTGAACGCACCCACGAACCAGCCTCGGCTGTGCCGAATCCCAGCCACGCTCGCTGTTATGTACGACCTCGAAACGCGCACTCGCGCGGTTGCGATGATGCGGGACGGCGTGTCCAACAAAGTGGTGGCGGCGCAGTTCGGCATACCTCTGGGAACCATCAGCTGGTGGAGGCATGAAGATCGGAGACGCCGAGGAGAGGTCTTCGTCCGCCCCAACCACTGCCCGAAGTGCACAGGCTGCGACTTGGACCACAAGGCGTATGCCTACCTGTTCGGCCTCTATCTCGGCGACGGTCACATCATCTCCAAGCCCAAGCAACACCACCTGTCCATCTTCTGCGCCGACGCATGGCCCGGCTTGATCGAAGCCGCCGAAGCGGCGATGCGCGCGGTCATGCCCCAATACCGCGTAAGCCGCCGCCAAAAACACGGCTGTACTGAAGTGAAGTCCTGTACACAGCACTGGACTTGCCTGTTCCCTCAGCATGGCCCCGGCAAGAAGCACGAACGGCTCATCCAGCTCCATGACTGGCAGGATGCCATCGTGGAGGAACACCCGTGGGAGTTCATACGCGGCCTCATCCACTCCGACGGCTGCCGCATCACCAACTGGACCACCCGCCTCGTCGCGGGTGAGCGCAAGCGCTACGAGTACCCCCGGTACTTCTTCGCCAACAAATCCGAGGACATCCTCGGCATCTACGCCTACGCCCTCGACATGGTCGGCGTCGAGTGGACCATGACCCGTCGCGGCAAGGACCCGTTCAACATCTCCGTCGCACGCCGCGACTCCGTCGCTCTCATGGACGCCCACATCGGCCCCAAATACTGACCTACCGGTCCTCCCCGATGTGGTGCACCCGCACCAGGTTCGTCGTCCCCGCCACCCCCGGCGGGGACCCCGCCGTGATGATGACCATGTCGCCCTGGCGACAGCGGCCGATCCTCAGCAGGTACTCGTCGACCTGGTCGACCATCTCGTCCGTCGTCTGGACCATCGGGCCCAGGAACGTCTCCACTCCCCACGTCAGGTTCAGTTGCGATCGCGTCCCCGGCTCCGGCGTGAACGCCAGGAGCGGGATCGGTGACCGGTAGCGCGAGAGCCGCCGGGCCGTGTCACCGGATTGAGTGAAGGCCACCAGGAACTTCGCGCCCAGGAAGTCGCCCATTTCGGCGGCGGCGCGGGCCACCGAGCCGCCCTGGGTGCGGGGCTTGCTGCGTTCGCTGAGCGGTGGGAGGCCCTTCGCGAGGACGTCCTCCTCCGCTGCCGCGACGATGCGGCCCATCGTCTTGACCGTTTCGACAGGGTATTTGCCCACGCTCGTCTCGCCGCTCAGCATCACCGCGTCGGTGCCGTCGATGACCGCGTTGGCGACGTCCGAGGCTTCCGCGCGCGTGGGGCGGGACGCGTCGATCATGGAGTCGAGCATCTGCGTGGCGACGATGACCGGCTTGGCGTTGCGCTTGGCGAGCTTGATGGCGCGCTTTTGAACGATCGGGACCGTTTCCAGGGGCATTTCGACGCCCAGGTCGCCTCGGGCGACCATGATGCCGTCGAAGGCGTCGACGATGCCGTTGAGGTTCTCCACCGCCTGGGGTTTTTCGATCTTGGCGATGGCGGGGAGGCGGCGGCCTTCCTCGTCCATGACGCGGTGAACGTCGTGGATATCGTGGGCGCTGCGGACGAAGGACAGGGCGATGATGTCGGCGCCGGTGTTGATGGCCCAGCGGAGGTCTTCGACGTCCTTGCGGGAGAGGGCGGGGACGGAGACGGCTACGCCGGGGAGGTTGAGGCCCTTGTGGTCGGAGACCATGCCGCCTTCGATGACGATGGTCTTGACGCGGGGGCCGTCGACCTCGGTGACTTCGAGGGTGACGCGGCCGTCGTCGACGAGGATGCGTTCGCCTTTGGTGACGTCGGTGGCGAGGCCGTCGTAGGTGGTGCCGCAGGTGTGGCGGTCGCCTTGGACGCCTTCTTCGACGGTGATGGTGAATTCGTCGCCGCGTTCGAGGAGTACGGGGCCTTCGTGGAATCGACCGAGGCGGATCTTCGGGCCTTGAAGGTCGGCGAGGATGCCGACGTTGCGGCCGGTTTCCTCGGCCGCTTTTCGTACGTGCTGGTACCGCGCCTCGTGGTCGGCGTAGGTGCCGTGGCTGAGGTTGAAGCGTGCGACGTCCATGCCGGCTTCGACGAGTGCCTTGATCTGCTCGTACGAGTCGGTGGCGGGCCCCAGGGTGCAGACGATTTTTGCTCGGCGCATGGCACGACCTTATGACCTACTGATGGGTAGGCAATTGGCTGCCGGAGACACCTCAACGGCCTTTGAGTAAAAGCTTGTTGACGAGATGTGAAACGTGCGCGGGGGTGCTCTGATGAGCGTTTGGCGTGCGCCCCGCGCTGGTGTTTCAGAGGCTGGGGCGGCTCATGGTGAAGCGTGCGCTGACCTGTGCGTGGACGGTCTGGCGGCGGGGTTCGAGGTCGAGTGCGGGGGCGGGGGCGGCGCCGCCGGGGGCGGCCGGTGCGCCTCCGAAGCGGGGGCGCGCGCCGGCGTAGGGGGATGGGCCGGGGACGCCGGCGTTCTCGGCGCCGTCGTCGGCGAGCTCGATGAGGGCGTCGAGGTGGGCGCCCACGGCTTCGGCGTATTCGCGGGCGCGTTGGACGGCTTCGCGTACGGCTTGCTGCCGGGCCTGGCGGTGGGCGGGTGAGGTGGGGCGCAAGGCCCACCAGGGGCCGTCGATGCGGGTGAGGTCGAGGTCGGCGAGGCGGGTGGTGAGTTCGCCGAGGGTGGTGAAGTCGTTGAGGGTGGCGGTGAGGCGGACGCTGCCGTGGTAGGCGCGGATGCGTTCGTTGCGGCCCTTGTCGGTGAGTTGGGGGGTGATGGTGAAGGAGCCGGTTTCGAGTTTTTCGACGGTGTCGCCGTAGGACTTGAGGAGGTCGAGGGCTTGTTTGTTGCGGTGGGTGAGGTCTTCGAGGGCGGTGCGTCGGTCGGTGCCGCGTGCGCTGATGGTGATGGTGATGCGGGCGATTTCGGGGTCGACTTCGAGGCGGGCTTCGCCTCGGACGGCGAGGCGGGGGGTGTCGGGGGTGCCGTAGGGCAGGGGTTGGGGTGTGGTCATGGGGTCAGCGTCTCAGGTGGGTTGTGGGGGTGAGGTTACTGGTCGGTCACCGGATCGCAACCTTGTGGGGGTGTTGGGGGCGGGGGTCTCGGGGCCAGAATCTACGCGCGTTGTATGTGACGCGATATGACCGAGTGGGGAGATTGAAGTGGCGCTGGACCGGCGGGATTTTCTGGGGCGTACCGCGGCGACGGGTGCGGGTGTGGCTTTGGTGGGGGCGGGGGGTGTCGGGTCGGCCGAGGCGGCTGAGGCGGGGCCGGTGCGGGGTGACCGGAAGGCTCGCTACGCGTTCACGGTGATGGGCACGACGGATCTGCACGGGAATGTCTTCAACTGGGACTATTTCACCGATGCGGAGTTCGACGACAAGGCTCACAACGATGTGGGGCTGGCGAAGATCTCGACGCTGGTGAATGAGGTGCGGGCGGAGAAGGGGCGCCGGAATACGCTGCTGATCGATGCCGGTGACACGATTCAGGGTACGCAGCTGTCGTATTACTACGCCAAGGTGGATCCGATCACGCGGAAGCATGGTCCGGTGCATCCGATGGCGCAGGCGATGAACGCGATCGGTTATGACGCGGCGGCGCTGGGCAATCATGAGTTCAATTATGGTATTCCGGTGCTGCGGAAGTTCGAGGAGCAGTGTGATTTTCCGCTGCTGGGGGCGAATGCGCTGGATGCGAAGACTCTGCGGCCGGCGTTCGCTCCGTATGTGATGAAGCGGGTGCGTACGCCGCATGGTCGTGATGTGAAGGTGGCGATTCTGGGGTTGACGAATCCGGGGATCGCGATCTGGGACAAGGCGAATGTGCAGGGGAAGATGACGTTCCCGGGGCTGGAGGAGCAGGCGGCGAAGTGGGTGCCGCGTCTTCGGTCGATGGGGGCGGATGTGGTGATCGTGTCGGCGCATTCGGGTTCGAGTGGTACGTCGTCGTACGGGGATCAGTTGCCGTATGTGGAGAATGCGGCGGCGTTGGTGGCCGAGCAGGTGCCGGGTATCGATGCGATTCTGGTGGGTCATGCGCATACGGAGATTCCGGAGTATCGGGTGGCCAATAAGAAGACGGGTAAGGAGGTTGTGCTCTCGGAGCCGTTGAAGTGGGGGCAGCGGTTGACGCTGTTCGACTTCGGTCTGGTGTGGGAGCGGGGTTGTTGGCGGGTGGAGTCGGTGTCGGCGAAGGTGTTGAACTCCAATACGGCTGCCGAGGATCGGCGGATCACGGGTCTGTTGCGTGATGAGCACGAGAAGGTGGTGGCGTATGTGAATCAGGTGATCGGTACGTCGTCGGCGGCGATGGGTGCGGCGGAGGCTCCGTACAAGGACACGCCGATCATCGATTTCATCAATCATGTGCAGGCGGAGACGGTGCGGGCGGCGCTGGCGGGTACGGCGTACGCGTCGTTGCCGGTTTTGTCGCAGGCGTCGTGTTTCTCGCGTACGGCGGCGGTGCGGGCGGGGAAGGTGACGATTCGCGAGGTGGCGGGTCTGTATCCGTTCGAGAACACGCTGGAGGCCCGGGTGTTGACGGGTGCGCAGTTGCGGGAGTATTTGGAGTTCTCGGCGCGGTATTACGTGCGGACGGCTGCGGGTGATCCGGTGGATCCGGCGCGTCTGACGAATGCGGAGAGTATTCCGGATTACAACTATGATGCGGTCAGCGGCCTCTCGTACGAGATCGACATCGCGAAGGCGCCGGGGGCGCGGATCGGGAAGTTGTCGTTCGACGGGAAGCCGCTGGATGACGCGGCGCAGTTTGTGTTGGCGGTGAATAATTACCGGGCGAGTGGTGGGGGTAATTTCCCGCATGTCGCGCGGGCGAAGCAGGTGTGGGCCAATTCGGAGGAGATCCGTAATACGTTGATCGCGTGGGTGAAGGCCCAGGGGTCTATTGATGTGGGCCGTTTTGCGTCAGTGGACTGGAAGTTGACGCGGGACGGTGTGCCGGTCTTCTGAGTGGTGGTTGGTGTGGGGCCGTGGCTGTGGTCGCGGCTCCAGGCCGAAGGTGGTGAAGGCGGTCCGCTCCGGGAGGGGGTAGGCCGTTTTTTTTGTGAGTGCGTTGAGGATGACGGCGCTGCGCCAGGCGGCGAGGCCGAGGTCGGGGGTGCCGATGCCGTGGGTGTGGCGTTCGGCGTTCTGGACGTGGATGGCGCCGGTGACGAGGGGGTCGAGGACGAGGCGGTGGTGTTCGTCGATGCGGGGGCGGTCGCTGTGGTCGCGGCGGATGTAGGGGTCGAGGGCGGCGAGGAGGGTGTCGGTGCGGCGTTCGCGGTAGCCGGTGGCGAGGACGACGGCGTCGGTGGTGATGCGGGAGCGGGTGCCTTGTTGGGCGTGTTCGAGGTGGAGTTCGACGCGGGTGGTGCCGACGCGGCCGGCGGTGCGGACGAAGACGCCGGGGGTGAGGACGGTGTCGGGCCAGCCGCCGTGGAGGCTGCGGCGGTAGAGCTCGTCGTGGATGTCGGCGAGGGTGCCGGCGTCGATGCCGCGGTGGAGTTGCCATTGTTGTGGCAGGAGTTGGTTGCGGACGGATTCGGGGAGGGTGTGGAAGTAGCGGGTGTAGTCGGGGGTGAATTGTTCGAGGCCGAGTTTGCTGTATTCCATGGGGGCGAATGCGGGGGTGCGGGCGAGCCAGTGGAGTTTTTCGCGGCCGGCGGGGCGGTTGCGGAGGAGGTCGAGGAAGACTTCGGCGCCGGATTGGCCGGCGCCGATGACGGTGATGTGTTCGGCGGCGAGGAGGGTGTCGCGGTGGTCGAGGTAGTCGGCGGAGTGGATGACGGGGACGGTGGGGGCTTCGGCGAGGGGGCGGAGGGGTTCGGGGATGTGGGGGGTGGTGCCGACGCCGAGGACGAGGTTGCGGGCGTAGGCGCGGCCGAGGGCTTCGGCTTCGCCGTCGGTGTCGAGTTGGGTGTAGTCGATTTCGAAGAGGTTGCGTTCGGGGTTCCAGCGGAGGGCGTCGATCTGGTGGTTGAAGTGGAGGTGGGGGAGGTTTTGGCTGACCCAGCGGCAGTAGGCGTCGTATTCGGCGCGTTGGATGTGTGAGCGCTCGGCGAAGTAGAAGGGGTAGAGGCGTTCGCGGGTTTTGAGGTAGTTGAGGAAGGTCCAGGGGTTGGTGGGGTCGGCGAGGGTGACGAGGTCGGCGAGGAAGGGGACTTGGAGGGTGGTGCCGTCGATGAGGAGGCCGGGGTGCCAGCGGAAGGTGGGGGTCTGGTCGTAGAAGGCGGTGTGGAGGTCGGGGAGGCCGTGGGCGAGGGCGGCGAGGGAGAGGTTGAAGGGGCCGATGCCGATGCCGGCGAGGTCGAGGGGGTGGTCGGGGGTGGCGCGGGGGGTGTTCTTGGGGTTCTGGGGTGGTTTGTTGTTGTTGGTCATTGAGGGGTGTGGCCTTCCACGAGGGTGAGGAGGGTGCGGAGGTCTTCGGTGGTGGTGTGGGGGTTGAGGAGGGTTGCTTTGAGCCAGAGGCCGTCGGGGGTGGTGGTGCGGCCGAGGGTGGCGTGGCCGTTGTGGAGGAGTTGGCGGCGGATGTCGGCGGTGGTGTGGTCGTCGGTGTGGGTGGGGCGGAAGAGGACGGTGCTGAGGGTGGGGCGGGTGTAGAGGTCGAAGCGGGGGTGGTCGTCGATGAGGTCGGCGAGTTGGTGGGCGGTGGCGCAGACGCGTTCGACGAGGGCGCCGAGTCCTTGGCGGCCGAGGGCGCGGAGGGTGACGGCGATCTTGAGGATGTCGGGGCGGCGGGTGGTGCGCAGGGAGCGGTTCAGGAGGTCGGGGAGGCCGGCTTCGGTGTCGTCGGGGGCGTTGAGGTAGTCGGCGTGGGTGGCGAGGGGGTGGAGGTCGGCGGTGTCGGGGACGGCGAGGAGGCCGGCGGCGATCGGTTGCCAGCCGAGTTTGTGGAGGTCGAGGGCGATGGTGTGGGCGCGGTCGAGGCCGTCGAGGGCGGGGCGGAGGGTGTCGCTGAAGAGGAGTGGTCCGCCGTAGGCGGCGTCGATGTGGAGGGGGGTGTGGTGGGTGGTGCAGAGGTCGGCGATGTCGGTGAGGGGGTCGATCTGGCCGGTGTGGGTGGTGCCTGCGGTGGCGATGACGAGGGTGGGGGCGTTGTGCAGTGCGGTGAGGGCGGTTTTGAGGTCGGTGGGGTTGATGACGCCGGTGGGGGTGGGGAGGGTGTGGGGTCTGGGGAGGCCGAGGAGCCAGGCGGCTCGGTGGATGCTGTGGTGGGCGTTGGCTCCGCAGATGATGTGGAGGGGCCAGGGGGCGGCTTCGCGGGCGAGGAGCAGGGCGAGTTGGTTGGACTCGGTGGCGCCGGTGGTGACGAGGGCGTCGGGTGTGGGGCGGTGGGGGTAGGCGAGGGCGGCGAGGGCCTGGGTGGTGAGGGCTTCGAGGGCGGAGGCGGCGGGCGCCTGGTCCCAGGAGTCGAGGGAGGCGTTGAGGGCGCCGGCGGCGAGGTCGGCTGCGGTGGCGACGGCGAGCGGTGGGCAGTGCAGGTGGGCCGCGCAGTGGGGGTGGGCGGGGTCGGCGGATCCTTCGGCGAGGGCTTGGACGAGGGTGCGGAGGGCGTCGTGTGCTCCGGTGCCGGTTTCGGGGAGTACGGGGGTGGCGGCGGCTCGTAGGCGTGCGGTGACGGCGTCGGGGCCGCCGGCGGGGAGTGGGCCGGCGCGGGTGGTGGCGCCTTGGGCGAGGGCTTGGAGGGTGGTGTCGAGGAGGGGGCGGAGCGCGTGGGGGCCGTGGGGGCCGCCGGCGAGGGGTGCGATGTCGGACACAGACATGATGGTGACCCTTTTGAGCTAATTTGCTGGGATACCGGGAGGGGGTCGCGGAGTCGTCGGGAGGGACTGTGAACCCGTCGATGCGGGTGCGGCAGGGCGTTGGCAGGCGTCAATTGCATCAAGTTACCGGCGCGGCACGTTCGGTGACGGTGCTCCGGATGGGTTTCGCCCGATGGGGGGACCGCCCTGCGGCGGGGCCGGCTGGAGTCTGCTAATGGGGTGCGGGGCGGACCCGGGGCGGCGCGTCGACTAATCTGCACCCATGGCCATGAACTTTCTCGCTATCGACGTAGGGCCGCTCAAGCCCGAGCCCGCGCCGCTCGTCCTTGGGTTCGTCCTCTTCTTCATCCTTTTCGCCGTCATGGCGAAGGTGCTGCTGCCCCGGATCAGCAAGGTCCTCGTCGAGCGCGAGAAGGCCACCGAGGGCCGTTTCGACGAGGCGGACGCGACGCGCGCGGAGGCCGAGCGCGTCCACGCCGAGTACCAGCAGCTGCTGGCGGAGGCCCGCCACGAGGCGGCGCGGCTGCGTCAGGAGTCGGTCGAGCAGGGTACGGCGATCATCGCCGAGCTGCGGGCCGAGGGTCAGCGCCAGCGCGAGGAGATCATCGCCGCGGGTCACGCCGTGATCGACGCGGAGCGCGCGGTCGCCGAGGCCGAGCTGCGTGAGCAGGTCGGCGTGCTGGCCACGGAGCTGGCCGGCCGGATCGTCGGCGAGCCGGTCACGGACTTCGCCCGGGAGAGCGGCGTCGTGGACCGTTTCCTGGAGGAGCTGCGGACGGCGGAGCCGTCGGACGCGGTGAGCGACAAGCGCGACTGATACGCGGCCCGCGCGTCGCGGGCTCGTACGGCGAGGCTCCCGGAACCCTGGACAGGGTTCCGGGAGCCTCGCCGTTTGTGCAGGGCGTTATGCCCGCGCGGCCGTGATCCGCAGGGCGCGGCGGAGGTCGTCGAGCTGGTCGACGAGCTTGCGGCGCAGGGCCGGGGTGGGGTCGGCGGTGCGCAGGCACTCCTCGCCCAGGGCGAGGGTGCGCTCCTCGATCAGGGGGTGGGGGAAGCCGCGGGTGCCGGCGAGGGCGGCGAGGGCGGGGCCGCGGCGGGCGGCGAGGGCGACGGCGGCGGGGTGGTAGCGGTCGCGGTAGGGGCGGAGGAGGTCGAGCTGGTCGGCCTGCCAGAAGCCGTCGGCGGTGGCGGCGAAGAGGTAGTTGGAGAGCTCGTCGCCGGTGTACATGGCCTCCCAGGCGGCTGCCTTGGCGGCGGGGTCGGGGAGGGCGGCGTGGCAGCGGGCGGCGCCTTCCCGCCCGGTGGCGCTGGGGTCGCGGGCGAGTTCGGCGTCGATCTCCCGCGGGGTGGTGGCGCCGAGGACAGCGAGGCGGGTGAGGGCGCGCCAGCGCAGTTCGGGGTCGAGGGCGGGGCCGCCGGGGACGGTGTCGTCGTGGAGCCAGGTGTGGAGGGTGTCGGGGGTGGTGCAGCTGTCGATGAGGGTGCGGACGGCGGTCAGGCGCAGGCCCTGGGTGTCGGTGTGGTCGCCTTGTGGGGTCTCGGTGCGGTGCAGGAGGTCGTGGCAGAGGTCGGTGAGGGTGGCGAGGGCGATGGGGCGGGCGGTGGGGGTGGTGTAGCGGTCGGTGATGTGGTGGCGGGCGAAGGCGAGGACGCCGGCGGTGACGGCGGTGTCGGTCTCGTACGGGAGGTGGGCGCGGGCGGCGTCGAGGTGGGCGGCGGGGGCGAGCTCGCCGTCGCGGACCATGTCGCGGGCGGCGTTCCAGAGGACGGCACGGCTGAGGGGGTCGGGGAGGGCGGAGAGGGAGCGCAGGGCGGTGTCCCAGGAGTGCGGGTCGAGGCGGACCTTGGCGTAGGTGAGGTCGCCGTCGTTGAGGAGGAGCAGGGCGGGGCGGGGGCCGGGGAGTTCGATGCTGTGGGTGCCGCCGCCGGCGGGGAGGTCGATGGCGACGCGGTCGCGGGGTACGAGCTCGGCGCGGTCGGTGCCGTCGGTGGGGTGGTCGGTCGGCGGGTGGTCGGCCTGCGGGTGGTCGGCCTGCGGGTGGTCGGCCTGCGGGTGGTCGGCCTGCGGGTGGTCGGTCTGCGGGTGGTCGGTCTGCGGGTGGTCGTAGAGGCCGATGGCGAGGTGGTGGGGGCGGGTGCCGTCGTGGTGGAGGTCGAGCCGCCAGGCCCCCGCGGTGGGCTGGGGGGTGTCGGCGGTGGGGTGGCCGGGGGGCGGCGGGACCGGTTGGTGGTCGCGGGCTCCGGCGTCGTCGGCCGTGACGTGGGGGGTGATCGTGTCGACTCCGCTGGTGCGCAGCCAGCTCTGCGCCCAGGTGTGGACGTCGCGGCTGGAGGCGCGGGCGAGGGAGTCGATGAAGTCGGCGAGGGTGGCGTTGCCGAAGCGGTGGCGGGTGAAGTGGTCGTTGATGCCGGCGAGGAAGTCCTTCTCGCCGAGCCAGGCGACGAGTTGGCGGAGGGCGGAGGCGCCCTTGGCGTAGGAGATGCCGTCGAAGTTGAGGAGGGCGGAGGCGGTGTCGTGGACGGCTTCGGGGGCGGGGGCGACGGGGTGGGTGGAGGGGCGCTGGTCGGCGTCGTAGCCCCAGCTCTTGCGGGCGCAGGCGAAGTCGGTCCAGGCGCCGTCGAAGCGGGTGGACTCGGCGAGGACCTGGTAGCCCATGTACTCGGCGAACGACTCGTTGAGCCAGATGTCGTCCCACCAGCGGAGGGTGACGAGGTCGCCGAACCACATGTGGGCCATCTCGTGCGCGATCGTCACGCCGCGGGTCTGGCGTTCGGTGTCGGTGACGGCCGAGCGGAAGATGTATTCGTCGCGGAAGGTGACGAGTCCGGGGTTCTCCATGGCGCCGGCGTTGAACTCCGGGACGAATGCCTGGTCGTAGGAGTCGAAGGGGTAGGGCTCGTCGAAGATCTCGTGGTAGCGGTCGAAGCAGCGGCGGGTGATGTCGAGGATTTCCTCGGCGTCGGCGTCGAGGTGGGGGGCGAGGGAGCGGCGGCAGTGCAGGGCGAAGGGCAGGCCGGCGTGTTCGGTGTGCACGGAGTGCCAGGGGCCTGCGGCGAAGGCGACGAAATAGGTGCTGAGGGGCTTGGTGGTGGCCAGCCGCCAGCGCCCTTCGGCGGGCGGGCCGACGCGGGTGGCGGTGGCGTTGCCGAGGACGGTCCAGGCGGGGGGTGCGGTGACGGTGGCGTCGAAGACGGCCTTGAGGTCGGGCTGGTCGAAGGCGGCGAAGACGCGCTGGACGTCTTCGAGGAAGGCCTGGGTGTAGAGGTAGGTCTCGCCGTCGGCGGGGTCGGTGAAGCGGTGCATGCCCTCGCCGGTGCGGGAGTAGCGCATGTCGGCTTCGACGCGCAGTTCGTGGGCGCCGGGGGCGAGGCCGGGCAGGGGGAGCCGGTTGTCGTCGAGGGTGGCGGGGTCGAGGGGTCTGCCGTCGAGGGTGACGGTGCGGAGGGTGGCCGGCCGGAGTTCGACGAAGGTGTCGCCCGGGTGGCGGGCGGTGAAGCGGATGACGGTGGTGGATCCGAAGATCTCGTCACCACGGGTGAGGTCGAGGTCGACCTCGTACCGGTGGACGTCGAGGAGGCGGGCACGGGTCTGCGCTTCGTCGCGCGTCAGTACGGGCATGGGCTCATGCTGCCGTATCGCTGGGCGCTGGCCTTTGGGGGTTTGGGGGTTGGGGGTGGGCCGTCTCGCCGTCGCGGCGGGGGTGGGTGCGGCCTTTGGCGCGTCTCGCTGTCGCGGCGGGGGCGGGCCGGTCGAGGCCCGGGCCGGTCGGCCGCCTCGGCGGGCCGCCGTGCGGGGCTCGCCGTGGCGGCGGGGGGGCTGGCGGACGCGGCCGCCGGGCGTACGGGCCGGGGCGGCCGACCGCCCACCTGGCGGGGGTCTCCATGCCGCCGGACCCCCACGGCCGGAGTCGCTCGCCGTCGCGGCGGGAAGAGGTGGCGGCCCCAACCGCCGGAGGCAAACACCGGACAGGCCCAGGATGCCCCACGCCTCACAGCGGGCAGGCTTCCATGCCGCCGGACCCTCACGATGGGGCAGCTCGCCCTCGCGGCGGGAAGAACTGGCGGCCGCAGCCGCCGGGGGCAAACACCGGACAGGCCCAGGATGCCCCACGCCTCACAGCAGGCAGGCTTCCATGCCGCCGGACCCTCACGATGGGGCAGCTCGCCCTCGCGGCGGGAAGAACTGGCGGCCGCAGCCGCCGGAGGCAAACACCGGACAGGCTCGGGACGTGCCGACGCAGGCGCCCCCAGCCAGCAGGCTCCCACGCCGCCGGACCCCCACGGTCGGAGTCGCTCGCCGTCGCGGCGGGAAGGGGTGGCGGGCGGCGTCGGGCAGCACGCAGAGGTGCCGCCGGCTCGTCGCGTCGGATCCGGCAGCCGCCGGATCGGACGGGCCGACGAGTCGGTCGTCGGTGGTGTCGGCCGGTCGGGAGAGGCCGTCCCCGTACCGCGCCCGGCCCGCCCCGGGCCGCCCTGCGGCCCTCCCCTCTTACGCCCGGGCGATCGTCTCGTGGTGGCGGATTACCTCCGCGATGATGAAGTTGAGGAACTTCTCCGCGAACGCCGGGTCGAGTTTCGCGTTTTCGGCGAGTTCTCGGAGGCGGGTGATCTGGCGGGCCTCGCGGGCGGGGTCGGCCGGGGGGAGTTTGTGGGCGGCCTTGAGGTGGCCGACTTGTTGGGTGCATTTGAAACGCTCGGCGAGCATGTGGATCACCGCGGCGTCGATGTTGTCGATGCTGTCGCGCAGCCGGCTCAGTTCGGCCGTCACGGACTCGTCGTTGGCACTGTCGCTCATGGTCACCGAGCCTATGCGGACGGGCGGGGTCCGATGACCGGCGGGTGGTCCGGATCGGGGACGCGGTCGCTCCAGCCGCCGGGTACGGCGCGGCCCTGGCCTTCGCGGAAGCGGACGGGGGCGGTGCCGACGCGGCGGGTGAAGAGGCGGCTGAAGTAGGCGGGGTCGGTGTAGCCGACGCGGCGGGCGACGGCGGAGACGGGCAGTTCGGTGGCGGCGAGGAGTTCCTTGGCGCGGCCGAGGCGGATGCCGAGGAGGTAGTCCTTGGGGCTGCACCCGGCGCCGCGGCGGACGGCGGTGCGCAGTTCGGTGGGGGTCATGCCGTGGCGGGCGGCGTGCTGGGCGACGGACAGCGGCAGGAAGGCGTCGCGGGCGAGGGCCTGGAGGACGGGGTCGCCGGGGTCGAGGCGGGCGCGGCGCAGGGCGATGAGGAGTTCGTGGACGGCGGCGGAGGTCTCGATTTCGAGGAGGGGGTTGCCGCGGCGGGCGGCGCGGGCGATGCGGTGGACGGCGGCGCGGGCGGCGGTGGTGTCGGTGAGGGGTACGAGGGGCCGATGGGGTTGTATGCAGCCGAGTTCGGTGTAGGCGGCGACCGCGGGGCCGGTGAAGTCGACGAAGCTCTCGTCCCAGCCGTGGCCGGGTGCGGCGCCGTAGTGGTGGGGGGTGCCGGGGGTGAGCCAGAGGAGTGCGGGGGCGGTGACGGTGTGGGTGCGGCCGTCGGGTGTGCGGAGCCAGCCGGTGCCCGCGCTGATGACGACGGCGACGTGGTGGTCGAGGGTGCGGGGGCCGACGGCGGGGAGGGCGCCGTGCTGGAGGCCGACGCCGAGGCAGACGAGGCCGAGCCGGTGGTGGACCGGTGCGGGGGTGAAGTACCGCATCCAGGTCTGGTACATGCCCCGGCCTCCCGCCCTGTCGGCTTCGTCCAGGACGGATCTTCCTCGATGGTCCTCTCCCCCGCCAGAGGGCGGCGTTCCCCCTAGCGTGGCGGGGGGCTAGTCGTCGAGCCGGTGGACGGTGAAGGCGTCGAGGACGAATTCGGCGGTGCCGCTGTCGCCGGTCTTGCGCAGTCCGACCCATGCCTCGCCGGCCGGTGGTGCGGTGAATTCGTAGGTGTGGGTGGTGGGCGTGGTGGCGGCGGGGAGTGGGGTGCTGCGCAGTTCCCGGGTGCCGGGTTCGTCGACGGCGGTGATCCAGGCGTACTGGCCGGCGGTTTCGTTCTCGTAGCGGAAGGTGACGCGGTAGCGGTGTCCGGGGGTGAAGCGGGCGGTGTGCGGGACGGTGCGGTAGACGATTCCCCGGTTCTCGCCGCGTGATTTCAGGGACTGGGTGCCGTCGATGACGTCGTCGACGGCTTTGCCGTTCCAGCCGCGCTGGGTGTAGGGGGCGTGGCGTTGGGCGATGTGTGTACGGGGGTCGGTGGCGCCGCCGGCGTCGCCCTTGACGAAGGGTCCCCATCCTTGGGGGACGTGCTCGAAGTTTTCGAAGAGGAGGGCGCCGTCGAGTGTGGCGCGCCGTCCGGGGACGACGCGCAGGGCGTCGAACCGTATCCGTGCGCTGCCCGCGGCGGCCGTCAGGGTGAGGGTGACCGGGCCGCCGCCGGCGGGCACGGTGAACCAGGTGAACATGCGCTGGAAGCGGGTGCCGTGTTTGCGGTCGGCGGCGACGTGGTTGACGGCGGTGGAGGTGTCCGTCCAGTTCGTGGCGGTGATTCCGTCGGCGGTGCGGACCTCCAGGGCGGCCCGGCGCCGCTCCCCCGCGGTGGCGCCGACCTCGACCTGGACGGATGCGGCGTAGGTGCCGGGGCGCAGGCGGGTCAGGCGCTGGCCGACGGTGGCCGCTGCGCCGGGGCCGATGACGAGTTCGTGGTCGCCGAGGTCGCTGAGGGCGACGGTGGCGGGGCCGGTGACCTGTCGGCCGTCGAGGGTGCCGGAGTGGAAGCCGGGGTCGTGCAGGGGTGTGCCTTCGCCCCAGGAGGGGTCCGGGCGGTCGGTTTCGGGTGCGCGGGTGAGGACGTAGGGCTGTCCGGCGGTGGCCTCGATGGTGACGCGGCCGCGCCGTACGGGCAGTTCGCGGGTGTCGGTGCGGCCTTGGTCGGTGAGGCGGTGCAGGGCGACGGTGCGGCGCGTGGACCAGCCGCGGGGCAGGGTCCAGGTGGTGCGGCCGCCGGTGGGGTTGTAGTGGTAGAGCTTGGCTGGGTCGGTGGCGTGGCGGGGTTCCCAGGGCAGGAGGTAGGTGCCGGCGTCGTAGACGGTGCGGCCGTCGGTGGTGATGCGGCGGGTGCCGTCGGTGTCGGAGACGGTGGTCCTGGTGGGGCCGGCGAAGGTGATGCGGTGTTCTTCCCAGGTGTGGATGGGGAAGGCTTGCAGGTATTTGGCCGGGAGGTTGTCGGTCCACAGCTGGCGATAAAAAGGGGCCCAGTCGGTCTTGCCCTGCCAGCCTTCGAAGGTGCCGAGCCTGGCGTGGCCGAGGAGGGGCCATTTGTCGGCGAAGACGTCCTTCTGGTGGTGGCGGATGAAGCGGATGAGTCGGGAGTTGATGCCGCGGGAGGTGTCGGGCCCGTAGTCGGTCTCGGTCGCCCAGTGTGCCCAGAGGCTGGAGCGTTCGAGGCCGTGTCCCCATTCGGTGGTGATCTGCCAGCCCTGTTCGCGCAGGATGCGCTGGAGCCGGTCGGAGTTCCAGCCGGATTCGCGGAAGACGTCGATGTAGAGGGTGTTCAGGGCGGGGTCGGTCTCGTCGCGCAGTCGCTGGAAGCGGCGGGCGATGTCGCCGGAGACGAGGTCGCGGCGGGCGTCGATGCGGTAGGACTGGTCGAGCCAGTCCCATTGCGGGTTGTTCCGGTCGACGAGGGTGTCGGAGAAGGCGTGGGCGACGGGGTAGGACTCGGTGGTGTTGACGTGGACCGCGAAGTCGCTGTTCCAGCGCTTTCCGGCGCGCAGGAGCGTGTTGAGGTCGGCGAGTCCGCCGGCGCGGGTGTTGTAGTTGCCGCCGTAGTCGGGGTGGGCGGAGTCGTGGCCTTCGGACTGGTAGCCCTTGAGGAGGGTGAATTGCCGTAGTCCGTCGGTGGCCAGGGCGATGCGCTTGACGGTGTCGAGGGTGGCCAGGAACGGATTGGTGGCCTGGCTGGCGAAGTTGAACGGGATGTGGGGGACGACCCTCAGGTGCTGTTCGTCGGCGCCGAGCGGGTTGGTCATGATGTCGCGGAGGGCGATGGCGGCGTCCTGCCAGTCCGCGTCGCCGTCGCCGTTGCGGTCGCGGGTGACGATGACGGTGGCGTACGGCAGGGGTTCGGTGTCGTGCGTGGGTGCGGTGGCGGCGCGGTGGGTCCAGGGGCCGCAGGTGAGCTGGGCCTTGGTGTAGCCGGTGCGGCGGAGGGTCTGGCGCCGCAGGCGGCCGTTCTCCCATGCGCTGTGGGCGTCGGGCCGGTCGTGGATGCTGTTGGTCTCGACGGCGGCGGCGAGGAGTCCGGTGCTGACGACGGCGTAGGCGCAGCCGGTGGGGGTGGTGTCGGCGGGGGTGTCCGGGGTGGGGCGTACGAGCGTGTCGCCGCTCTTGGCCTTGTCGAGCTGGATGCGGGCGGCGAGGAGGGCGGCGCCCGGCTGGGTGCTGCGGACGCTGAGCAGGGCGAGGTGGGGGATGTCCAGGGTGCCGATGCGCAGGGCGGGGGTGTCGGTGATGCGGGTGACGCGCCAGTGCAGGAGCCATCCGTCGACGCGGATCTCCACGTCGACGCGGGTGCCGCCGGGGAGGGTGAGGGTGTACGAGGCGTGGTCGGTGGCGGTGGAGGTGGTGACGGTGGGGGTGTGTTCGGTGCCGTCGACGAGGAGCGTCGTGACGGGGTCCTCCTGGGCGTGGAGTACGGCGCCGGTGGTGCGGTCGGTGTAGGAGAGGACTCGGGGGAAGGTGGTGTCGACGCGTACGTCGAGTGCGGTGGAGCGGAGCACGGCTTCGGTGGTGGCGGCGTGGGCGGGGCCGGTGGCGGCGTGGGCGGTGTCGGTGGCGGTGAGTGCGGTGGAGAGGCCGGCGAGGGCGGCGGTGGCGACGACGGTGCGCCGGCTGGGCCGGGTCGACGGCGGGGTGCCGGGGAGGTGTTCGGTCATCTGCTCGCGCTCCTCACGCCAGTGGTCACGGCGTCACTGTGGGGCGCGGGGGGCTGGGGTGCCCATGGACAAAGGGTGGGAGGGTGTTGGACTCTCGGCGGGCGCGGTGCGGCTGGGGCGGCGGGTTTTCGACGCGCTTGTCGAACGGACCGCGGTGGCGCTCCCCCGTAGTGATTGCCCGGGCGGTGGCTTCGCGGTTCTCTGACGTGGGCCCGGCATGATCGGCGTGTGATCGCCAAACTGCAGTGCACCGTCATCGACTGCCCGGACCCGGCCGCGCTGGCGGCCTTCTACGGCGCCGTTCTCGGCTGGCGGGTCGACGCCGACGGCGGCGACCCGTCCTGGGTGTATCTGAGCGGGCCGGACGGTGGTCCGCGGCTCGCCTTCCAGAAGGCGGCGGACCACCGCCCGCCGCGCTGGCCCGACCCGGCCCACCCGCAACAGTCGCACCTGGACTTCGACGTCGACTCGCTCGCGGACATGGAGCGGGCGCAGCGCGAGGTGCTCGCGCTGGGTGCGACGTTCCTGCACGACAGCGGGGGCGAGGAGAAGGGTTTCCGGGTGTACGCGGATCCCGCGGGGCATCCGTTCTGTCTCTGTTACGGGCAGGGCTGACCCGGGTTGCGGCGGTGGCTCACCCCAGCTCGGCCGCCGCGGCGCGCAGGGCGGCCCCGGCGCCGCTGAGCAGTGGTTCGCCGTGGCCGAAACAGGCCGTTTCGATGTCGAGGGCGGCCTGTCGGTGGAAGGAGGCGATGGCTTGTCGCCGGTCGGTGTTGAAGACGCCGAGCATGACGTGGGGGACGTTGGCGATGGTGTCGCCGGTGAAGAGGACGCCGGAGTCGGGCAGGTGCAGGGCGATGCTTCCGGCGGTGTGGCCGGGCACGTGGACGATGTGTGCCCGCTCGCCCCAGTCGAGGGTGTCGCCGTCGGCGAGCGTGCGGTCGACGGGGCAGGGCGGGGCGGGCGGGGTGTCGCGGAGCTGGTCCTGCACGGCTGTGAAGATCGGGACTTCCCAGTCCAGGAGGGCGGGCGGCGGCTCGGGAACGCTGCCGCGGATGACGTCGGCGTCGGCCGCTCCGGCCAGGACGCGGGCTCCCGTGGCCGCGGCGAGGTGGGCGGCGGAGCCGGTGTGGTCGAGGTGGGAGTGGGTGAGGACGATCTCGCGGAGGTCGTCGGGGGCGGCGCCGAGGCCGCGCAGGGCGTCGAGGATGTGCGGGCCGTGTCCGGGCAGCCCGGTGTCGACGAGCGCCCAGCCGTCCGGCAGTCGTACCGCGTACGCCTGGCCGACGGGGAAGCGGAACATCCATATGCTGTCGGTGACTTGGGTGATCTCCATGCCGTCCCACATTAAGGATCACGAAGTGCTGCGCCGAGGCTTTGCGCCCTCGGCGGATTGAGCCCCGGGCGAAACGGCTCCGGAGGTTCTGAAGGGCGATCCGTCACGTGTGGTGAGCCGGCATCCGGTCGACGGGAAAGAGCGCGGTGACCTCCCAGCCGCCCTCCGGTGCCGGTCCGGCGCGCAGCAGGCCGCCCATGGCCTTGGCGCGTTCGCTGAGGCCGACGAGGCCGAAGCCGCCGCCGCGGGCCTGGTCGGAGAGGGTGGCGGCGTTCTTGCCGTCGTCGGCGATGCGCAGTTCGACGCCGGCGGGTACGCCCCGTACGCCGACGCGTACGGCGGTGGCGTCGGCGGCGTGCTTGCGGATGTTGGTGAGGGCTTCGCGGACGACGCGGTGGACGCCGGCGGCGACCTCGGCGGGGATCCAGTTCTCCATGCCGTGTTCGATGTAGAGGACGACGGGTGGTCCGGTGCGGGCGAAGGATTCGGTCAGGTCGCGGACTTCGGGGAGGCCGGCGACGGGTTCGGTCTCGGCGTCGCCTTCGCGCAGGACGCCGACGAGGCGGCGCATGGCGTTGAGGGATTCGCTCGCGGCGAGCTCGATGCGTTCGAAGGCGTTCGCGGCGGCGGGTCCGTCCAGGGCGGTGAAGCGGGCGGCCTGGGCCTGGACGACGATCCCGGTGACGTGGTGGGCGATGAGGTCGTGCAGCTCGCGGGCGAGTTCGAGGCGTTCGGCGGTGCGTACGGCCGCCATGTCGCGTACGCGCTGTCCGGACTGGCCGCGCAGGAGCAGTGAGTAGGCGGTGACGACGACGGTGAGGGTGCCGAAGACGGCGGTGAAGCGGCCGGGGTCGAGGTCGCGCATGGGCGCGGCGAGGCAGGCGACGCCGAGCAGGGGGGCGAGGGTGGCGGCGACGCGGGTGGGGGCGCGCTGGACGACGGAGGTCAGCAGGAAGAGGAGGGCGATGTCCTCGCCCATGCCCCAGACGACGTCGGGGTGGTCGCCGGCCATGAGGGCGGCGGAGGTGGACAGGGAGACGGCGGCGGCGACGCCCGCGCGTACGGCGAGGGGGATCCAGCTGTAGGGGACGGCGCAGAGGCAGACGGCGACGCCGGAGGCGAGGACGAGGGCGTGCGGGCGGCTGGGCCGGTGGGCGAGGGCGTGGCTCTCGAAGGCGACGAGGCACAGCAGGGTGAGGGCGAGGACGGCCTTCGCGGCCACGGCCCACCGGGGGTGCCGGGCGGCCCACCCGGCCACTCTGTTCACGGTCCGCCCGTGGCCAGTCCGCTCTCCCAGGCCCAGGCGGCGATCTCGACGCGGTTGCGGGCGTCGAGCTTCATCTGCACGTTGGCCAGGTGGGTCTTGACCGTGGACAGGGAGACGAACAGTTCGGCGGCGATCTCGGCGTTCGTCGCGCCGCGCGCCAGGCAGCGTACGACGTCGGCCTCGCGGTCGGTGAGCGGCTCGGCGGGGGCGCGGGCGGGGCCGCCCGAGGTGCCGGCGGGGGCCATGTCGCGGAGCAGCCGGACGGTGATGGCGGGTGAGATGAGGGAGTCGCCGACGGCGGCGGCGTGGACGGCCTCGACGAGCATGGCGGGGCTGGCGTCCTTGAGGAGGAAGCCGGAGGCGCCGTTGCGGAGTGCGGTGTGCACGTATTCGTCGAGGTCGAAGGTGGTGACGATGACGATGCGCGGGCGCTGGCCGCGTCCGGGGTCGGCGGCGGAGAGGTCGGAGAGGCGGCGGGTGACCTCCAGGCCGTCGAGCTTGGGCATGCGGATGTCGAGGAGCAGCACGTCGGGCCGGTGTTCCTCGACGGCCGCGAGGGCGGCCTCGCCGTCGACGACGTCGGCGACGACCTCGATGTCGGGCTGGCTCTCCAGGATCATCCGGAAGCCGGTGCGGACCATCTCCTGGTCGTCCGCGATGACCACGGTGATCGCCATGCTGTGCCTCGCCCTGTCCTCGCTGCTGGGGGAAACCTGCTGGGGAACCTGCTGGGGGGAAATCGGCTGTGGGAGAGCTGGGTGCGTGCGGGCCCTGCGGGGTCCGGGCGCCGGGGGCGCGTCCCTCCATGTCACCGGGGGTGACCGGGCGCCGCAACCGCAGCGATCAGGTGGTGTCGCGCCCCGAGCGGCGCAGCGCGAAGCGGATGCCGTAGGCGCTGCCGCCGGCGGCGAGGAGGGCGGCTCCGGCGAGCGCGGGGGTGGCGACGTCGTGCCGGCCCTTGATGGCCTCGCCCGCCTGGACGACCCGCTTGACGGGGTTGCTGGAGGCGGGGTGGGTCTTGTGGCGCCGGTCGTGTTCGGCGGGGGCGGCCGGGGTGCCGGGGTGTTGCTCGGCGGGGGCGGTCCGGTGGGCCGCGGCCTTCTTGACGGCCGGCCGGTGGTCGTCGCGCGCGGCGGCGGGGCTGTTGGGGTTATGCCGTGGGGTGCCGGAGGTGAAGTCGTAGTAGGTGGTGGTCGCGGCGCCCTTGGTGCCGTCAAGGGTGGCGCGCAGGGTGGGGCGGGTGGTGTCGCCGCCGATGATGCGCAGGTGGAGGCGGTCGAGGTCGGCGGCGGGGCGGGCGCTGTCGAGGGTGCGCCGCGTGGTGCCGTGGCCGGTGACCGTGGCGCTCGTACGGCCGTCGCCGGAGGTCAGGCGGGCCTGGCTGCCGTCGGGGAGCCGGACCTGCTGGACGGTGGCGGCCGGGCGGGCGGGGCGGGGGTCGCGGTGTCCGGCGTCCGCGGCGAGTGCGTCGGCCGTCGGCCATATCACCGCGCCGGCTGCGGCGGTGAGGACGGTGGCGGCGACGATGCGGTGCTTGGCGGACACGGGGGTCCCTTTCCTGCGTGCGGTGCGGACCGCGGCCGGTGCTCCGGCCGCGTCCTTTCACGTTACGGAGGTTTATGGGCTCCACACCTCGACTGTCCGACCATTCTCGTCTCGGCCGAAAGGATGACAGGGGCCCGCCCGCGTCATACCGGAGTCGCGCGGGCGGGCCGTGGAAGGCCGTACCGGACGCCGCCGGGCCGCTGGTCCGTCCGGGTCGGGTGACCACCGGAAGGGGCCGGTGGCGGGGCGGCTCGGAGGGGGTGCGGCGTCAGTGGGGGCGTGGGTACGGGCCGTGGGTCAGCCGCCCAGGCTCGCGGCCGCGCTCTTGATGTCGGTGGCGAAGGTGCTGACCTCGGTGTAGACGCCGGGGTAGCCGGCTCGTGCGCAGCCGGTGCCCCAGCTGGTGATGCCGACCTGGATCCAGGCGCCGGCGTCGTCCTTGCGGAACATCGGGCCGCCGGAGTCGCCCTGGCAGGTGTCGACGCCGCCCTCTTGGAGCTTGCCGGCGCATATCTCCTCGCCGGGGGTGAGGCTGCCGCCGTACGCCTGTCCGCAGGCGGTGTCGTCGACGAAGGGGACGTCGGCCTTGCGCAGGTAGCGCTCCTGGGGGCCGCCTTCGCGGGCGGCGCCCCAGCCGGCGACGGTGAAGGTGCCGCTGTTGTACGCGGTGGTGTCGGCGATCTTGAGGTTGGGCAGGTCGATGGGTTTGGCGAGCTTGATCAGCGCCCAGTCCTTGCCGGTGCCGTTGTAGCCGGGTGCCTGGAGGACGCGGGTGGACTTGACCTTGATCGCCTGGCCGGCGTTGAGGTCGACGACGCCGGCGGTGGCGGTGATGGAGGTGTTGGCTCCGCTGCCGTCGACGCAGTGGGCGGCGGTCAGGACGATCTGCTTGGTGTAGAGGGCGCCGCCGCAGCCCATGGACAGCCGCACCATCCATGGGAACTCGCCCTGCTGGGCGCGGACGCCGCCGACGACTCCGGGGCTGGGGCGGGCTCCCGGGTCGTTCGCCTGGGCGGTGCCGGGCTGGAGGCTGAAGGCGGCGAGCGCGACGGCGCCGACGGCCAGGGTTCTCCTGAGCGCCTTGAGGTAGTTGCGCAAGGTGCTTCCTTCCGTGGGAGGTTGGCGCACTCGTCAGGCTCATGACAATCATTCCGGTCCGATATCCGGAATTCGGCCGTCGGAGCGCGGTGCGATTATGAGGACCGGGTGAAAGGTGCGACAAGCTGTGCTTTCGGCCAGTCGCCGAGCGCCTCACCGGGGGCCCGCGCCCGGCCCGTGCGCCCTGCCCGCCGGCCATGGGCCACCCGTACAGTGGGGGCAGGGGCAGGACGGACAGAGGGGGTGGCCGCGTGGGCTCGGCCGAGAGCGACATCGAGATCGCGCACGGTTTCCCGCACCTGGAGACCGTCCGCACCGCGATCACCGCGCTGTACAAACGGCTCTCCTATGACACGGTGCACTCCTTCGAGGCGAGCGTGCTGCCGGTCGACGCGGCCTTCTCCGACGACGAGGACCCGTATCTGGGCGTGCAGCGCGTGGCGGGGGCCATGGTGCGGCACCTGCGGCTGCCGGACGCGCGGATGATCGTCAGCTTCCGGGAGATGCGGCACGCCGGGAGCGTCGAGCTCGCGGCGGGCCCGGAGTACTTCATCGAGCTCAACTCCCGCTTCAAGACCCACCGCAGGGACATCGGCGCCGCCCTCGCCCATGAGGTGATGCACGTCTATCTGCACCGCCTCGACCTCGAATTCCCCGGCACGCGGGACAACGAGATCCTCACCGACACCGCGGCCGCCTACCTCGGATCGGGGTGGCTGCTGCTGGACGCCTACCGCGAGTCCTCGGTCTCGACGCAGAAGCTCGGCTATCTCACGCCGGAGGAGTTCGGCTACGTCCTCGCCAAGCGGGCGCTGGCCTTCGGGGAGGACCCCTCCCCCTGGTTCACCAGCCCGCAGGCGTACGAGGCGTACGCCAAGGGCCTGGCGCGGGCGCACGCCGACGAGCGGCGGGCGCCGCTGGCCGCGGCGGGGCGGCTGGGCCGGCACCGCTACGCACGCGACCGGCGGGCGGCGCAGAGCTCACCGGCCGGGGGGTACGCCTTCGAGGGCCAGGGCCCGATGCGGGTCAGCTTTCCCTGCCCGACGTGCCACCAGCGGCTGCGGGTGCCCGTCCAGGGGCCGTTGCGGGCGCGGTGCGGGCTGTGCCGGACGGTGCTGGAGTGCGACACCTGAGGCGGTCGCTACGACACCTGGGCCGCCGCTAGGGCGCCCACCACTCGCGCAGCACCTTCTCCGCCGGTTTGCCGTGAGGTGTGTAGGCCAGCCGCTTCGCGGTCTCGCCGCTGTCGGGCCAGTCGTCCCACATCCACCAGCACACGCCCGCCCACCACGACTTGCCGTCGAGCGCGGTGAGCAACGCCTCGTAGGCCGCGGCCTGTTCGGCGTCGCCGCCGGACTTGCTGATGGTCCAGGAGTACGGGGCGGTGGTGGTGCCGCGCTGGCTGACGTAGCCCGCCTCGGTGAAGAGGATCTTGCGGTGGTGGCGGGCGGAGAAGGCGGCCAGTTCCTCGGTGATGGGCCGCCATGCCCGGCGCAGTCGCGCGGAGTCGGTGGTGGCGCTGTCGGCGAGCGGCCAGTAGGCGTCGATGCCGATGACGTCGAGGTTTCCCCAGAAGGGGATCTTCTGGTACTCGTCGTAGTTGGCGGCGTAGGTCAGCGGGCCCCGGTAGCTCTCGCGGACGGCGGCGATGACCTGGCGCCAGTGGGCGCCGTCCTGTGAGGTGCCGGCCAGTTCGGTGCCGACGGAGAGCTGTTCGGCTTTGGTGTCGGTGGCGAGGCGGGCGTAGTGGGTGATGAGGCGTTGGTACGCGCCGAACCAGGCGTCCGGGTCGGCGGGGCGGATCTCGGCCCGGTCGCCGCCCTTCACCAGGTCGACGTGGGGCTTGACCATGACCTTGAGGTCCGCGTCGTGGGCGAGGCCGATGGCGTGGCGCAGGCTGTCGTCGGCGGCCGTCTCGCCGGTGGTGCGCATGGCGGAATCGGTGACGCGGTCCTGGTACCAGGTGGGGGTGAAGGTGACCCAGCGGGCGCCGGTGGCGGCGATCTGCTTCAGATACGTCGCCGCTTGCGGGCTGCTGTAGTCGTCGGTGTTCCACGACGGCAGCGTGATGCCGCGCATCGCGCTCACCTCCCTGCGGTCGGGCGGCTCGGTGTCCTGCTCGCCGGAGCCGCCGGAGGAGCAGGCCGCGAGGAAGAGGGCGGCTGTGGCGGTGAGCGCGGCGGCCGCCCTCCTCATCGCGTTCATCAGCCGAGGTCCGCGGGGCCGACGAAGGTGTACCCGAGGGCTCGGATGCCCTCGATCGTCTGCTGGAGCGGTGCCACCGGGTAGGTGGGGTGGTAGAAGAAGCTCGCCACGCCGTCGCGTACGGCCAGGTTGGCCTTGGCGGAGGAGACGAGGTCGGCGGGGAGCCGGGCCGGGTGGTTGTTGTACGGCTCGGGCTCGTAGTTGCCGATGTTCTCGGGCAGCACCTTGGTGCCGTAGACGTCCTTCACGGCGTACGGGAAGAACTGACCGATGTAGCGGCTGGGGTCCGCGGTGGTTCCGCTGAGCGTGCCGGCGAAATACAACGATCTCTCCAGTCGGGCGGAGAAGTTCTGGCCGAAGACACGGTAGTCGGTGGCGGACGCCGCGTAGTGCGGAGTCGTCCAGAGCGTGGGCTTGGGCAGGCCGGCCGCGGCGAAGCCGGCGAGGCCCGCGGTGACGCGGCTCTGGGCCCAGGCGGTGGAGTCCTCGGCGGGCGGGCCGTCGTAGACGACGTTGTTCGCGCTGTCGACGTGCGCCCTGAAGAACTCGAAGTCGTCGCCGGTGACGCCGCTGTAGGGGTTGTCGACGTTGCTGTACTGGTGGGTGTAGCCGTGGTTCATCAGGACGGCGCCGTGGGCGAGCATGTACTTCAGCTCGGTGACGACGGCCGGGGCCTGGGCCAGCGTGACGGTCCTGGCGACACCACCGTTGTAGGTGCCCTTGGGGTCGGTGTGGACCGGGATGACGTTGATCCCGTACGGGACGCGCTGGGAGTAGAGGTAGTCGGCCATGGCCCGCAGCTCGGCGGGGTCGGCGTCGGGGCTGATGTCCTCCAGGCGTACGAACGCCCGGTGCCGTTCGGCGGTCGAGGGCGCGAGGGCGTCGAAGAGGAGGTCCTCGAAGACGATGACGCGGTCGCTCTCGGAGACGTAGCTGAACGGGATCTCACCGAGATAGGTGAGGTTGGACGAGCGGATCGCCCATGGGGTGGTGGCGCCGGTGGTGCCGTCCTTGGCCTGGGCGAGCTGGGTGACCTGCGGGTATCCGGGGCCGGTGAGGAGGGCGGGGTGCAGGACGCCGCCGTCCTGGCCGGCGGGGATCTTCCGGGTCAGCTGCCGGGTCTTGTACGTGACCTGGTCGAGGTTCCCGACGCCGCCATCGGTGCTGTAGTACGAGTTGGTGGGGTCCCAGCCGTATTTCTGGCCGAAGCGGGTGACGCCGACGGCGTTGGCCATGTTCCAGATGTTGTCGCCGATCCAGACGACGGGGTGGCTGGTGGCCAGCGCGTCCTGGTAGAAGGCGGCGGGAACGGCGTCGGGGAGGGTGCCCCCGTAGTAGGTCGAGCCGAGGTAGACCGTGGCGGTGTACTGCTCGACGAGGCCCGCGGTGTACGCGGAGACGGGCTTGGCGGTGACGGTGCCGAAGTGGCCCGCGAGGTTCGCCGTCGCCATGGCGTAGAGCTCGCCCAGGTGCCCGTAGGGGCCCGCGGTGTCGTAGAGGACGAGGGCCGAGGTGCCGGCGGCCGGGGCGGCGAGCGATGTCCCGGCGACGGTGGTCTTCGGCTGGGGCGCCGGCTGGACGACGAGGGATCCCGCGCGGCGCAGGGTGTCCAGCGCCAGCCGGGACTTGGCCCAGGACCCGAGGTCCTTCACGGTCTTCGGTGAGAGCGACGTCGGGTTGACGGCGTCCCTGCTGCCCGGCCCGGATATCGGGCTTCTGGCGGCCTGCGCCGAGGAGAGGAGGACACCACCCAACAGGGTGACGATGAGCATGACAATGGCGGAGAGCCGGGAAATCCGGGGTCTCCTTCGCAGCTTTCGCACGTCTTTTCCCCCTGGGATTTTCTCCATGCCGCCACCCCCGCAGATTCGAGGGCCCGACAGTTGGCAGATTCTTCTTGCGCTCAACAACCCATGTCAACAGGCAATTTCGGTCCGGAGCGCTCAGTTCCCTACAGTCCTATTGGTGCGGACCATTGATCACACGCGCCACATACGCCGCTGACCAGGCATAACAAACGGTAGGTTTACCGAATTTGAGATTCCGATCAAACAACTCCAATCAAGTCCGACAGTAGTACCCGTTGCAACTGATACCTTTCCTGCGCACGCCTCACATGAGGTGAAAATCGGGGGGAACCCATGTACGGAAAACCGGCTCTGGGGACAGTGCTGCCCATGGCAGGGCTGACGGCTGCTCCAGAAGTGCTACCGGGCATTCCTTTTGCCAGGGGATTGCAGGAAGCGGCGGGCGCGGGCTTTCTGCTCTATGTCGCGACCGCGATAGCACTGCTTTCGATCAAGTTGTGGCTTCATATGCGCAGCACCGGTGATCAGTCTTGATCACCGAACTCCTGCTCTGGTCCGCCATCGCCATCATCGTGATGGCCGGCGGCTACAACACCACCCTCTTCACGCTGTCCCGGCGCCGGATCCGGCACGCCCGCGACCCGCGCCGGCAACGCCTGTACGTCTTCCTGCTCGCGTGCCTGAACGAGGAGAAGGTCCTCGCCGAGAGCCTGGCCCGCATCACCGGATTGCCCGCCGGCAATTTCATGGCCCTGGTCATCGACGACGCCTCCGACGACGGCACCGCCGACATCGCCCGCGCCGCCGCCCGCGCCACGCCCGGCCGGGTCCAACTGCTCCAGCGGCGGCTGCCCGACGCCCGCCGGGGCAAGGGCGCGGCGCTCAACGCCGGTATCGCGCACCTGCGTTCGTCCGGGCTGCTCGACACGCACGACCCGCGCGATGTCATCGTCTGCGTCGTGGACGCCGACGGGCGGCTCGACCCGCACGTCGTCCAGGCCGTCGACCCCTATTTCGACGACCCGCGCACCGGCGGGACCCAGATCGGTGTGCGGATGTACAACCGCGACAAGGGCCTGCTGGCCCGGCTCCAGGACATGGAGTTCGTCATCTACGGCGACATCTTCCAGAGCGCCCGGCGCTACATCGGCAGCGTCGGGATGGGCGGCAACGGCCAGTTCATGCGGCTCGCCGCCCTGGACTCGCTGATGGGCGAGGACGGGCAGGGGCCCTGGAGCGACTCGCTGACCGAGGACCTCGACCTCGGGGTCCGCCTGATCGCGAAGGGCTGGGTCAACCAGCACTGCACCACCGCCGCGGTCTCCCAGCAGGCCGTGCTCGACGTACGGCGCCTGGTGCGCCAGCGTTCGCGCTGGTTCCAGGGCCACCTCCAGTCGGCGGGGCTGGTGCCGCTGATCCTGCGCGAGGTCCCCACCCGGGCCGCCGTGGACCTGCTGTACCACCTCTCCAGCCCGGTGCTGATCCTGCTCACCTCGCTGATGCCGCTGTCCTTCCTGGTCGCCCTGGGCGGCACGGTCGTCGGGTCCGTGCAGGTGGGGCGCCCGCTGATCTCCCCGATGTGGATCCTCGGGCCGTATGTGCTGTCCTTCACCGCCGCCTACGCGTACGCCTTCGTCTACTCCCGGCGGGAACGGGGGCTCGGACTGCCGCGCGCCGTCCTCCTCTCGCACGTCTTCGTCTTCTACGGCTACATCTGGTTCGCCGCCGGGTGGTGGGGCCTGTGGCGGATGGTCACCGGCAAACGGACCTGGCTGAAGACCGCGCGCACCTGAGAACCACCGCATCTGCGCCCACCGCTCGCCCTTTCTAGGGAGATCCATGTCCCCGAACATCATCACCGCGCCTGTTCGCGCCATGCTCGTGCTGGGCACCCGTCCGGAGGCGATCAAACTGGCGCCCGTGGCCCGTGCCATGGCGCTGTCCCCGCTCTTCGAGCCCCTCGTGGTCACCACCGGCCAGCACCGCGAGATGCTCCACCAGATGCTGGACCTGCTGCGGGTGCGGGTGCACACCGGGCTCGACGTGATGCGCGACCGCCAGCAGCTGTCCACGCTCACCGCCCGGCTGATCGACGGCCTCGGCGAGGTCGTCCGGGCGGAGCGCCCCGACCTCGTCATCGTCCAGGGCGACACCACGACCGCGCTGACCGGCGCGCTGGCCTCGTTCTACGAGCACGTCCCCATCGCCCACGTCGAGGCCGGCCTGCGCACCGGGGTGCTCGACAATCCCTTCCCGGAGGAGGTCAACCGGCGCCTGATAGGCCGGATGGCCCGCTGGCACTTCGCGCCCACGCCCCGGGCCGCCGGGCATCTGACGGCCGAAGGGGTGCCGGACGCCGAGGTGTTCACCACCGGCAACACCGTCATCGACAACCTGCTGTGGGTGCTGGCCGAGGGCACCGGGCGCAGCCTCTTCGAGAGCGATCTGCGGCGGGTGCTGGTCACGCTGCACCGCCGGGAGAACCAGGGCGCCACGATGCGGGGCATGGGCAGGGCTCTGCGGCGGCTGGCCGACCGCGGCGACGTCGAGATGGTGCTGCCGCTGCACAAGAGCCCCGCCGTCCGGGAGGCGTTGCTGCCGGAGCTGACCGATCACCCGAACATCCGGGTGGTGGAGCCGCTGGGCTACGTCGACTTCTCCGCCACGCTCGCCGACTGTGATCTGGTGCTGACCGACTCGGGCGGCATCCAGGAGGAGGCCCCGACGCTGGGCAAGCCGGCGCTGGTCCTGCGGACGACCACCGAACGCCCGGAGGCGGTGGAGGCGGGCGCGGCCCGGCTGGTGGGTACGGAACCGGAGTCCATCCTGGAGGCGGCCATCACCCTTTTGGATGACCCCGTCGTGTACGAGCGGATGGCGACGGCCGGCAATCCCTTCGGGGACGGCCACGCCACCGACCGTATCGTCGCGCAACTCGCCGAGGACTTCGGCGCGGACGCGGGGCCCGAGGGAGCCGTCGTGCCGCTGGTCGGCTCCCATGGCGAGGGTCCGGGGTCATACTCGACGGCATGACGAGAGTGCGCCGGCTGGTCGGCCTCGCGGTGCTCGCCGCCGTGGTGGTGGCGGGTGCCGCGCTGGTGGTGAGCGCCTTGTGGGGCGGCGACGGCGAGCCGGAACGGCCGTGGGCCGAGGGCTCGGTGCACGGTCCGTGGCGGTCGGTGTTCGACGGTCACGGCCAGAACATCGGCCGCCACGACGGCCTGGAGCTCTCCCCCATGCCGGCCCGTGTGCCGGAGGAGACCCACGCCGGGCTGATCGTCTCCACGGAGGAGTACGGGGCGGTGGGCTTCCGGGCGCGCATGCGGACGGTCGCGCAGCTGCGCACGCCGGCGCCGAATCCCTGGGAGGTGCCGTGGCTGGTGTGGGCGTACACCGATCCCGAGCACTTCTACTACATCACCCTGAAGCCGAACGGGTGGGAACTGGGGAAGCGGGATCCCGCGTACGGGGGTGGGCAGCGGTTCCTGGCCACGGGTTCCGGGAAGTTCCCGGTGGGCGAGTGGTCGGATGTGCGGATCGCCCAGCGTGACGCGCGGATGGAAGTGAGCGTGGACGGGCGGGGGTTGGTGTCGTACCAGGACCACGAGCGGCCGTACGTCGGGGGGAGGGTCGGGGTGTACACGGAGGACGCGAAGGTGGAGTTCCGGGATCTGGTGGCGCGGGGGTTGGGTGGGTGAGGGGTTTTCCCTACCCGCCCCTCCCCGCGACCGGGGGCTGAGCCCCCGGGCCCCCGTTGTCCTCAATCTCCCCCAGCTAACGCTGGGAGGTGCCCCCAGACGGGCTTGTTTTCCCGCCCCCGGGAAATACCGCGGCGCCCGCCCCCGGTCGGGGAAAAGGCGGGCGCCGCGTGCTCTAAGGGCCGCTCAGACCGTCAGCGCCCGATCAGTCGGCCGCACCGGAGCCGGCAGCGCGCTGGCCCCCGTGAGGAAGCGGTCGACGCCGCGCGCCGCGGACCGCCCCTCGGCGATCGCCCACACGATCAGCGACTGCCCGCGCCCCGCGTCACCGGCCACGAACACACCCGGCACATTGGTCAGGTAGTCCGCGTCGCGGGCGATGTTGCCGCGCGCGTCCAGCTCCAGGCCGAACTGCTCGACCAGGCCGTTCTTGACGTCCGTACCGGTGAAGCCCATGGCGAGGGTCACCAGCTGGGCCGGGATGCGGCGCTCGGTGCCGGGCTTCTGGGTGAGCTTGCCGTCGACGAACTCGACCTCGACCAGGTGCAGCCACTGGACGTTGCCGTCCTCGTCGCCCTCGAAGTGGGTGGTGGAGACGGAGTAGACCCGCTCGCCGCCCTCCTCGTGCGCGGAGGTGACCTTGTAGAGCATGGGGAACGTGGGCCAGGGCTGGTTCGCGTTCCGCTCCTCCCCCGGCCTGGGCATGATCTCCAGCTGGGTGACGGAGGCCGCGCCCTGGCGGTGGGCGGTGCCGACGCAGTCGGCGCCGGTGTCGCCGCCGCCGATGACGACGACGTGCTTGCCCTCGGCGCTGATCGGCGAGACCGTCAGGTCGCCCTCCTGCACCTTGTTGGCGACGGGCAGGTACTCCATGGCGAAGTGGACGCCCTTGAGCTCACGACCGGGCACCGGCAGGTCACGCGAGGTCGTGGCACCGGCGGCGATCACGACGGCGTCGTAGCGCTTGCGCAGCTTGGCGGCGTCGATGTCCCGGCCGATCTCCACCTCCGTACGGAACTTGGTGCCCTCCGCGCGCATCTGCTCGATGCGGCGGTTGATGTGGCGCTTCTCCATCTTGAACTCGGGGATGCCGTAGCGCAGCAGGCCACCGATGCGGTCGGCGCGCTCGTAGACGGCGACGGTGTGGCCGGCCCGGGTCAGCTGCTGGGCGGCGGCGAGGCCGGCGGGGCCGGAGCCGATGACGGCGACGGTCTTGCCGGAGAGCCGCTCGGGCGGCTGGGGGGTGACGTCGCCGCTGTCCCACGCCTTGTCGACGATGGTGACCTCGACGTTCTTGATGGTGACGGCGGGCTGGTTGATGCCCAGCACGCACGCGGACTCGCAGGGCGCGGGGCACAGACGACCGGTGAACTCGGGGAAGTTGTTGGTCGCGTGGAGGCGCTCGCTGGCGGCCCGCCAGTCCTCGCGGTACGCGTAGTCGTTCCACTCGGGGATGAGGTTCCCGAGCGGACAGCCGTTGTGGCAGAACGGGATGCCGCAGTCCATGCAGCGGCCGGCCTGCTTGCTGATGATCGGCAGCAGGGAGCCGGGGACGTGGACCTCGTTCCAGTCCTTGACGCGCTCGCCGACGGGGCGGGTCTCGGCGACCTCGCGGCCGGTGGTCAGGAAGCCCTTGGGGTCAGCCATTGCTCGCCGCCTCCATCATCTTCTCGTGGGTCTCGGTCTCCGAGAGCCCCGCTCGCTCGGCGGCGTCCTTGGCGGCGAGCACTGCCTTGTACGTGGCGGGGACGACCTTGCTGAAGCGGTCGGCCGCGCTGTCCCAGTCGGCGAGGAGCCTGGCCGCGACGGTGGAGGCGGTCTCCTCGTGGTGGCGGCGCACCACGTCGTGCAGCCACCGCCGGTCGTCGGCGTCGAGGGTGTCGACGGCGCCGGCCAGCTCCTTGTTGACGTTGTCGGGGTCGAGGTCGATGACGTAGGCGACGCCGCCGGACATGCCGGCCGCGAAGTTGCGCCCGGTCTCGCCGAGGACGACGGCGCGGCCGCCGGTCATGTACTCGCAGCCGTGGTCGCCCACGCCCTCGGAGACGACGGTGGCACCGGAGTTGCGGACGCAGAACCGTTCGCCGACGCGGCCGCGGAGGTACAGCTCGCCGCTGGTGGCGCCGTAGGCGAGGGTGTTGCCGGCGATGACGGAGTACTCCGCGAGGTGGTCGGCGCCGCGGTCGGGGCGGACGACGACGCGGCCGCCGGAGAGGCCCTTGCCGACGTAGTCGTTGGCGTCGCCCTCCAGGCGCAGGGTGATGCCGCGCGGGAGGAAGGCGCCGAAGGACTGGCCGGCGGAGCCGGTGAAGGTGATGTCGATGGTGTCGTCGGGCAGGCCGGCGCCACCGAACTTCTTGGTCACCTCGTGGCCGAGCATGGTGCCGACGGTGCGGTTGATGTTGCGGATGGGGATCTGGGCGCGTACGGGCCGGGCGTCCTCGGCGGAGGCCACGGCGAGGGCGTCGGCGGCGAGCTCGATGAGCTCGTTGTCGAGCGCCTTGGCCAGGCCGTGGTCCTGCTCGGTGACGTGGTGGCGGACGGCGCCCGCGGGCAGCTCCGGCACGTGCAGCAGCGGTGCCAGGTCCAGGCCCTGGGCCTTCCAGTGGGTGACGGCCTGGCTGGTGTCGAGGACCTCGGCGTGGCCGACGGCCTCTTCGAGGGTGCGGAAGCCCAGCTCGGCGAGGAGCTCGCGGACCTCCTCGGCGATGAACTCGAAGAAGTTGACGATGAATTCGGCCTTGCCGGAGAAGCGCTCGCGCAGCACCGGGTTCTGGGTGGCGATGCCGACCGGGCAGGTGTCGAGGTGGCAGACGCGCATCATGACGCAGCCGGAGACGACGAGCGGCGCGGTCGCGAAGCCGAACTCCTCGGCGCCGAGGAGGGCGGCGATGACCACGTCGCGGCCGGTCTTGAGCTGGCCGTCGGTCTGCACGACGATGCGGTCGCGCAGGCCGTTGAGGAGCAGGGTCTGCTGGGTCTCGGCGAGGCCGAGCTCCCAGGGGCCGCCCGCGTGCTTGAGGCTGGTCAGCGGCGAGGCGCCGGTGCCGCCGTCGTGTCCGGAGATCAGGACGACGTCGGCGTGGGCCTTGGAGACGCCCGCCGCGACCGTGCCGACGCCGACCTCGGAGACCAGCTTCACATGGATGCGGGCCGCGGGGTTGGCGTTCTTGAGGTCGTGGATCAGCTGGGCGAGGTCCTCGATGGAGTAGATGTCGTGGTGCGGGGGCGGCGAGATCAGGCCGACGCCGGGCGTCGAGTGCCGGGTCTTCGCGACCCAGGGGTAGACCTTGTGGCCGGGCAGCTGGCCGCCCTCGCCGGGCTTGGCGCCCTGCGCCATCTTGATCTGGATGTCGTCGGAGTTGACCAGGTATTCGCTGGTGACGCCGAAGCGGCCGGAGGCGACCTGCTTGATGCTGGAGCGGCGGGCGGGGTCGTAGAGGCGCTCGGGGTCCTCGCCGCCCTCACCGGTGTTGGACTTGCCGCCCAGCTGGTTCATGGCGATGGCGAGGGTCTCGTGGGCCTCGCGGGAGATCGATCCGTACGACATGGCGCCGGTGGAGAAGCGCTTGACGATCTCGCCGACCGGCTCGACCTCGTCCAGCGGCACGGGCTGCCGGTCGCTGGTGAGGCCGAACAGGCCGCGCAGCGTCATCAGCCGCTCGGACTGCTCGTTCACGCGCTGGGTGTACTGCTTGAAGATGTCGTAGCGGCGGGTGCGGGTGGAGTGCTGGAGCCGGAAGACGGTGTCGGGGTCGAAGAGGTGCGGCTCGCCCTCGCGGCGCCACTGGTACTCGCCGCCGATCTCCAGCCGGCGGTGGGTGGCGGCGATGCCGGTGGCCGGGTAGGCCTTGGCGTGCCGGGCGGCGACCTCCTGGGCGATGACGTCCAGGCCGGCGCCGCCTATCTTGCTGGCGGTGCCGTGGAAGTAGGTGTCGACGAAGGTCTCGTCGAGGCCGACGGCCTCGAAGACCTGGGCGCCGCGGTAGGAGGCGACGGTGGAGATGCCCATCTTGGACATGACCTTCAGGACGCCCTTGCCGAGCGCCTTGATGAGGTTGCGGATGGCGTCCTCGGGCTCGATGTCCGTCAGGAACGTGCCGGCGCGGACGAGGTCCTCCACGGACTCCATGGCCAGGTACGGGTTGACGGCGGCGGCGCCGTAGCCGATGAGCAGGGCGACGTGGTGGACCTCGCGGACGTCACCGGCCTCGACCAGCAGGCCCACCTGGGTGCGCTGCTTGGTGCGGATGAGGTGGTGGTGGACGGCCGAGGTGAGCAGCAGCGAGGGGATCGGGGCGTGCTCGGCGTCGGAGTGCCGGTCGGAGAGGACGATCAGGCGGGCGCCGTCCTCGATGGCCGCGTCCACCTCGGTGCGGATGGCCGCCAGCCGGGCGGCGAGCGCCTCGGCGCCGCCGCCGACGCGGTAGAGGCCGGAGAGGGTGGCGGCCTTCAGGCCCGGCAGGTCGCCGTCGGCGTTGATGTGGATGAGCTTGGCGAGCTCGTCGTTGTCGATGACCGGGAAGGGCAGGGTCACGCTGCGGCAGGAGGCCGCGGTGGGGTCCAGGAGGTTGCGCTGAGGGCCGAGGGAGGAGACCAGCGAGGTGACGAGCTCCTCGCGGATGGCGTCCAGCGGCGGGTTGGTGACCTGCGCGAACAGCTGGGTGAAGTAGTCGAAGAGGAGCCGGGGCCGCTCGGAGAGGGCCGCGATCGGCGAGTCGGTGCCCATCGAGCCGATGGGCTCGGCGCCGGCCTTGGCCATGGGCGCGAGGATGACGCGGAGCTCTTCCTCGGTGTAGCCGAAGGTCTGCTGGCGGCGGGTGACCGAGGCATGGGTGTGCACGATGTGCTCGCGCTCGGGGAGGTCGGCGAGGTCGATCAGGCCGGCTTCCAGCCAGTCGCCGTAGGGCTTCTCGGCGGCCAGTCCGGCCTTGATCTCGTCGTCCTCGATGATGCGGCGCTCGGCGGTGTCGACAAGGAACATCCGGCCGGGCTGGAGGCGGCCCTTGCGGACGACCTTGGCGGGGTCGATGTCGAGGACGCCGACCTCGGAGGAGAGGACGACGAGGCCGTCGTCGGTGACCCAGTAGCGGCCCGGGCGCAGGCCGTTGCGGTCGAGGACGGCGCCGACGAGGGTGCCGTCGGTGAAGGTGACGCAGGCCGGTCCGTCCCAGGGCTCCATGAGGGTGGAGTGGTACTGGTAGAAGGCGCGGCGGGCCGGGTCCATGGAGGCGTGGTTCTCCCAGGCCTCGGGGATCATCATCAGCACGCTGTGCGGCAGCGACCGCCCGCCGAGGTGGAGGAGCTCCAGGACCTCGTCGAAGGAGGCGGAGTCGGAGGCGTCGGGGGTGCAGACGGGGAACGTCCGCTCCAGGCTCTCGGCGGAGCCGAACAGGCCGGAGGCCAGCTGGGACTCGCGGGCCCGCATCCAGTTGCGGTTGCCCTTGACGGTGTTGATCTCACCGTTGTGGGCGACGAACCGGTACGGGTGGGCCAGCGGCCAGCTGGGGAAGGTGTTGGTGGAGAAGCGGGAGTGGACCAGTGCGATCGCGGTGGCGCAGCGGCGGTCGGAGAGGTCCGGGAAGAACGGCTCCAGCTGGCCGGTGGTGAGCATGCCCTTGTAGACGATGGTCCGCGCGGACAGCGAGGGGAAGTAGACGCCCGCGTCGCGCTCGGCGCGCTTGCGCAGGACGAAGGCCCTGCGGTCCAGGGCGAGGCCGGTGTCCGTGGGGTGGGACACGAACAGCTGGCGGAAGGCGGGCATCGTGGCGCGGGCGCCGTTGCCGAGCAGGTCCGGTGCGACGGGGACCTCGCGCCAGCCGAGGACGGTGAGGCCCTCCTCGGCGGCGATCGTCTCGATCCGCGAGACGGCCGCGTCCGCGGCGGCGTCCTCGGCGGGGAGGAAGGCGATCCCGACGGCGTACGCGCCGGCCTCGGGGAGCGGGAAGGTGACGCTCTCGCGGAGGAAGGCGTCGGGGACCTGCAGGAGGATGCCCGCGCCGTCGCCCGAGTCGGGCTCGGAGCCGGTGGCACCGCGGTGTTCGAGGTTGCGCAGGACGGTGAGTGCCTGCTCCACGAGCGCGTGGCTCGCCTCGCCGGTGAGGGTCGCGACAAAGCCCACGCCACAGGCGTCGTGCTCATTGCGCGGGTCGTACATCCCCTGCTGGGCGGGGTGGGATGCGGCAAACATGGGGCGCATCGGCTCTCCCGTCGTCGTCTGGCAGTCATGGCATGTGCATGTGCCGAGGGACGACGTTGGCCCTCTGCGAAGAAATTTGGTGCAGGTTACATGATGGACCGCTTCTCAAAAAGCGGATACTTCGTTCCAGCATGTGGACGCTGCTGACGAGGTGGCGAACTCCGGAAGCCCGGGATCACCAGGCCCGGCTCTGCCGGGCATAGCGCAGAGCGGGCGGCGTTGCCCGCTGCGCTTCCGGATTGTGCCCGGTCGTCGAGGGCTTGAAACCGCGAGGTAACGCGTACGTTATGCGGATGCCCGCATAAAGCATCACCCCAGGGCGGTGCCGAAGGCAAGACCGAGGACGTAAGTCACACCCGCGGCCGCGCCGCCCAGCAGCAGCTGGCGCAGTCCGCTGTACCACCAGCTGCGCGCCGTCACCCGGGCCACGACGGCGCCGCAGGCGAAGAGCCCGAGCAGGGCCAGCAGCACGGCCGGCCACAGCTGGGTGGCGCCCAGCAGATACGGCAGTACGGGCAGCAGGGCGCCCAGCGCGAACGAGCCGAAGGAGGACACGGCGGCGACCGTCGGGGACGGAAGGTCGGAGGGGTCGATACCGAGCTCTTCGCGCGCGTGGATCTCCAGCGCCTGCTCGGGGTCGCTGGACAGCTGCCGGGCGACCTCGCGCGCCAGCAGCGGCTCGACGCCGCGGGACTCGTACAGCGCGGCGAGCTCGGCCTGCTCGTCGGCGGGGTGCTTGCGCAGCTCGCGCCGCTCGATCTCCAGCTCGGCGAGGACGAGCTCGCGCTGCGAGGCGACGGAGGTGTACTCACCGGCGGCCATGGAGAACGCGCCCGCCGCGAGCCCGGCCATCCCGGCGATCACGATCGTCTGGGAGGAGGTGGAACCCCCGGCGACGCCCGTCATCAGGGCGACGTTGGAGACCAGCCCGTCCATGGCACCGAAGACGGCGGGGCGCAGCCAACCACCGTTCACATCGCGGTGCGTGTGGTTGTCGCGATGCGCGATGTGCGGTGCCGCGACGGCTTCCAGGACAGACATCTCTCCGGGTACTCCCTCTCCCACGGGGAACAGGCTCTGCCGCCTCGCCCCCACGAGTCGAAGGTACGCACGATTGCGCTTGCCGCGCTAGCAAGGAAGGCCGAACTTACCTCTGTGACCTGCGGCTTTGCTGTGGGCTGGGGGAAATTCCGTTCGGGCCGGGGTCGGTTGGGCACCGCCGGGCTTCGTCGCGGGGGGGGGGCGCCGCCGCGGCGGGGAGTTGGCGCCGGGGGCGGCGGGGTCCGGTTTTCCCCCCGCGACGGCGAAAGGCCCCCACGGCCGGACCGGCGGTGCCGGGCTGACCGTGGGGACCTTGGCGTGCGCGTCAGAGTTTCTTCGGCTCGGCCGGGCCCCTCTTGGGGCCCTTGCCCGTGCCCTCGCCGCCTTCGGCGGGCTCGGTGGAATCGGCGACATCATCCGATTCCACCGCCGGCTCCACCACCAGCTCCCGGCCAGGGCACCGCTTCGCGGAGATCACCATGTAGACGACCGCCGCGATGAAGACCACGATCGACGTCCAGCCGTTGAGCCGCAGGCCCAGCACATGGTGCGCGTCGTCGACGCGGAGGTATTCGAACCAGAAGCGCCCTACGGTGTACGCCGCCACGTACAGCGCGAAGGCCCGGCCGTGGCCGAGGGTGAAGCGGCGGTCCGCCCAGATGACCAGGCCCGCGATGGCCAGGCACCACAGCGACTCGTACAGGAACGTCGGGTGGTACGTACCGGCGACCCGTCCGATCGCCGGGTCCGCGTCGATCTTCAGCGCCCATGGCAGGTCCGTCGCCCGGCCGTACAGCTCCTGGTTGAACCAGTTGCCCCAGCGGCCGATCGCCTGGGCCACGGCGAGGCCGGGGGCGAGGGCGTCCGCCCAGGCCGGGAGGGGGATGCCGCGGCGGCGGCAGCCGATCCACGCGCCGACCGCGCCGAGCGCGACCGCGCCCCAGATGCCGAGCCCGCCCTCCCAGATCTTGAAGGCGTTGACCCAGTCGCGGCCCTCACCGAAGTACAGCTCGTAGTCGGTTATCACGTGGTAGAGACGCCCGCCGACGAGCCCGAAGGGCACCGCCCACACGGCGATGTCGGCGACCGTGCCCGCCCGGCCGCCGCGCGCGATCCAGCGTCGGTTGCCGAGCCAGACGGCGACGAAGACGCCGATGATGATGCAGAAGGCATAGCCGCGCAGCGGGACCGGTCCGAGATGGACCACCCCGGTCGACGGGCTGGGAATGTAAGCGATGTCCATGGCAGCACCGACGCTACCCTGCCGGGCCGACGGAACGGCAACCCGCCCGGTGCAACAGCTGGGTAACGCCCTCAGCCCTTGGCCCCGGAAGTGGGCTTCGCGGTGGTCCCGGCCGTGGTCTTGGCGGTGGTCCCGGAGGACGACTTCGACGACGTCTTGGACGTGACCATCTGCCGCAGCTTGTCCGGGGTCAGCGGGTTGCTCTGGTCGTTGTAGACGTCCTTGCCGTCGAGGAGGATGGTCGGGGTCGCGTGGTACGAGGACTTGCTGAACGCGTCGTGGGACTTCTTCACCCAGCTGTTGTGGGTGCCGTCCTCGACGCACTTGCGGAAGGCCGGGGTGTCCAGCCCCTGGACCTGCCCGGCCAGCTCGATCAGGCGCGACTTCCTGCCGAAGGCGTCGTCCGTCTCGGCGGGCTGGTTCTTGTAGAGCACGTCGTGGTAATCGGCGAACTTCCCGACGTCCTGGGCGCAGGCCGCGGCGTTGGCGGCGTTGAGGGAGCCCTGGCCGCGGAGGTTGTTGTCGATCAGCGTGACCAGGTGGTACTCGGTCTTGAGCTGCCCCTTCTTCTCCAGGTCACGGATGGTGTCGCGGAACTGGATCTCGAACTGGCCGCAGCCGGGGCAGCGGAAGTCCTCGTAGACGGTCAGGGTGGACTTGGCCGCGGACTTGCCGACCGGGACGGTCACGGTGTCCTTGCCGGTGGCGCCCTGGGGGGCGACCAGCGGGCCGGCCGTCTCCTTCTTCTTGTCCTTGCCCGCATTGGCCACCAGGGCCCCGATGCCGGCGCCCACGCCCAGGACCGCGACCACGACCGCGCCCGCGATCAGGGCCCGCTTGCGCTTGGCCCGGGACTCTTCCTTCTGGCGCTGTTCCTGCAGCCGCTCACGGGCGGTGCGCTTCCCCTCAGGGTTCTTCTGGCTCACGTCCCGGTACAACGAACCGGGGGCGCGGCATGCGCGCCCCCGGTCGCCGGTTCCTTCAAAAGAGTTACGCGCGCTTGCGTACGCCCTCGGCGAGTTCACCCGCGAGAGTGCGGACGGCGGCCAGGCCCGACTCCAGATCGGGGGCGTCCAGCAGCCGCTTGACGAAGGCCGAGCCGACGATGACACCGTCGGCGAACTGCGCGACCTCCTGGGCCTGCCCGGCGTTGGAGACGCCGAGGCCGACGCAGACGGGCAGGTCGGTCACGGCCCGGGTGCGGCGCACCAGGTCCTGTGCCTCCTGGCCGACGGACTCGCGGGTGCCGGTGACGCCCATCAGCGAGGCCGCGTAGACGAAGCCGCTGCCCGCCGCCGTGATCTTGGCGAGCCGCTCGTCGCGGCTGCTGGGCGCGACCACGAACACCGTGGCCAGGCCGTGCTGTTCGGCGGCCTTGCGCCACACCTCGGACTCCTCGACCGGCAGGTCGGGCAGGATGCAGCCCGCTCCCCCGGCCTCGGCGAGGTCGGCGGCGAACCGCTCGACGCCGTAGGCGTCGACGGGGTTCCAGTACGTCATGCACAGCACGGGCGCGCCCGTCGCGGCGTGCGCCTCGCGGACCGTACGGATCACGTCGACGATCTTGACGCCGCCGCGCAGGGCGATGTCGTCGGCGGTCTGGATGACCGGGCCGTCCAGGACCGGGTCGCTGTGCGGGAGTCCGATCTCGACGATGTCGCAGCCGCCCTCCAGCATCGCCGTGACGGCCCGTACGCCGCCGTCGACGGTCGGGAAGCCGGCGGGGAGATAGCCGACGAGGGCGGCGCGGTTCTCGGCCTTGGCCTTGGCCAGGGCCCCGCTCAACAGGTCGATGCTGCCGCTCACTTCGCGTCCCCCTCGGTGTCGTACAGCCCGAAGTAGCGGGCGGCGGTGTCCATGTCCTTGTCGCCCCGGCCGGAGAGGTTGACCAGGATCAGTCCGTCCTCGCCGAGCTCCCGGCCGATCTCCAGCGCGCCGGCGAGCGCGTGCGCGCTCTCGATCGCCGGGATGATGCCCTCGGTGCGCGAGAGCAGCCGCAGCGCCTGCATGGCGTCGTCGTCGGTGACGGCCCGGTACTCGGCGCGGCCGATGTCCTTCAGATAGGAGTGCTCGGGGCCGATGCCGGGGTAGTCGAGTCCGGCCGAGATGGAGTACGGCTCGGTGATCTGGCCGTCCTCGTCCTGGAGGACGTAGCTGCGGGAGCCGTGCAGGATGCCGGGGGTGCCCGCGGTGAGGGTGGCGGCGTGCTCGCCGGTGGCCAGGCCGTGCCCGCCGGGCTCGCAGCCGATCAGGCGGACACCGGTGTCGGGCAGGAAGGCGTGGAAGAGGCCGATGGCGTTGGAGCCGCCGCCGACGCAGGCCACGGCGGCGTCCGGCAGGCGGCCGGTGCGCTCCAGGATCTGGCGGCGGGCCTCGACGCCGATCACCCGGTGGAAGTCGCGGACCAGCGCCGGGAAGGGGTGCGGGCCGGCGACGGTGCCGAAGAGGTAGTGGGTGCGGTCGACGTTGGCGACCCAGTCGCGGAACGCCTCGTTGATGGCGTCCTTCAGGGTGCGGCTGCCGGACTTCACGGCGATGACCTCGGCTCCGAGCATCCGCATCCGGGCGACGTTGAGCGCCTGGCGCTCGGTGTCGACCTCGCCCATGTAGATGGTGCACTCCAGGCCGAAGAGCGCGCAGGCGGTGGCGGTGGCGACGCCGTGCTGGCCGGCGCCGGTCTCGGCGATGACGCGGGTCTTGCCCATGCGCTTGGTGAGCAGCGCCTGGCCCAGCACGTTGTTGATCTTGTGCGAGCCGGTGTGGTTGAGGTCCTCGCGCTTGAGGAAGACACGGGCGCCGCCCGCGTGGCCGGCGAAGCGCGGCACCTCGGTGAGCGCGCTGGGGCGCCCGGTGTAGTTGACCATCAGGTCATTGAGCTCGGCCGCGAAGGCGGGGTCCGCCTTGGCCTTCTCGTACTCCGCGGCGACCTCGTCGACGGCGGCGACGAGGGCCTCGGGGATGAACTTGCCGCCGAAGGCGCCGAAGTAACCGTCGGCGCTGGGCGAGAGCCCCTCAGGGTCGGGCACGAAAAATTCAGAGGACACGTACGTACTCCTCGAACGGGTATGAGGTTCTGGGCAACGGGTGGGCGGGCGGGAAACACCCGCCGCAGGCGCGAGGGCGCCGCACCCGGCAACGCGATGGGCTAGAGCGGCGCGCTGCCGCACCATCGCATCCCGTTGATCTGCCCAGGCTCACAGCCGATGTGGTACCGCACGCGCCGTCCCAGAACGCGCCGCGCGGGCGCACGGCAGCCACGCGGCCGGCAGCCGCGAGCGAGCCGTGCGTACGCCGTCATCCCCGGTCAGCTCCTGCCGTGCCGCAGCGCCGGGTGCGCGCCGGCGGCGACCAGGTCGGCGACGGCGCCCTTGGGGTCGCGGCCGGTCACCAGGGACTCGCCCACCAGGACCGCGTCGGCGCCGTCATTGGCGTAGGCGATCAGGTCGTGGGGGCCGCGGACGCCGGACTCGGCGATCTTGATGATGTGGTCCGGGATCTCGGGGGCGACGCGGGCGAAGGTGCCGCGGTCGACCTCGAGGGTCTTGAGGTTGCGGGCGTTGACGCCGATGATCCGGGCGCCGGCGTCCACCGCGCGCTGGACCTCCTCCTCGTCGTGCACCTCGACCAGGGGGGTGAGTCCGATGGACTCGGCCCGCTCGATGAGGGAGACGAGGGCTTCCTGCTCCAGCGCGGCGACGATCAGCAGGACCAGGTCGGCGCCGTAGGCGCGGGCCTCCCAGAGCTGGTAGGCCGTGACGATGAAGTCCTTGCGCAGGATCGGGATGTCGACCTTGGCGCGGACGGCCTCCAGGTCGGCGAGCGAGCCGCCGAAGCGCCGCTGCTCGGTGAGGACGCTGATGACGGCCGCGCCGCCCGCCTCGTAGTCCGCGGCGAGGCCCGCGGGGTCGGCGATCGCCGCCAGCGCGCCCTTGGAGGGGCTGGAGCGCTTGACCTCGCAGATCACGCTGACGTTCTCGCCGCGCAGGGCGGCGACGCCGTCCTTGGCCTGCGGGGCCTTGGCAGCCCGCTCCTTGAGCTCGTCGAGGGTGACGCGCGCCTGCCGCTCCGCGAGGTCGGCACGGACTCCGTCGATGATCTCGTCGAGCACACTCACGCGAGCGGCCCCCTTCCGGACTCGGATGGTCTGGGCTGGTGCGGCGGGAAATGTCGAATCTTCCTCACCAGGCACTGCGATGGTACTTGCCGGAGGGCGAAGGTTTCGCATCCGGTTGACGCACGTCCCACAACGTGGATGCCCAGTGGACACCACCCGGACGCCCTGGGGACAGACCGCCGTGCGGCCCCGCGGGGCGGCTACGGGACGAGCGCGGAGCCGAAGGGCAGGTTCCGTACGGCGGTGAAGACCAGGACGAGCGCGCCCAGCGCCCACCAGTGGCCGGCGCGCGGCAGCGGTGACACGCCGCCGCCCTTGAGCGCCCGGGTGAGCCACAGGACCCATAGGCCGGCGAAGGCGGCGTAGCCGGCGACGGCGAGGACGTTCGCGCTCAGGGCGGCGGCGAGGTCGCCGTGGCACAGGGCGTGGAGGCCGCGCAGGCCGCCGCAGCCGGGGCAGTACAGGCCGGTGTGGCGCAGCAGGGGGCAGGCGGGGTAGTGGCCGGGCCGGTTGGGGTCGACGGCGCCGACATAGGCGGTGGCGGCGGCGAGGACGGCGGCGACGCCGAGCGGGGCGGCCAGGCGGCGCGCCGGGTGCCTGGGCGCGGCGGCCCGGCGAGGGGCGGGCGCGCGGTCTCGTACGCGGCCTTCCGGGGGGCCGTCGGCGCAGTCCGTCACATCTGGCAGTCTCCGCCGGACAGCGCGAAGGCGCAGCTCAGAGCTCCGTACGTTCGGCCGTACGGGCCCGGGGCCGCGCCTTCGGTGAGTGCTCGCGGGGGGTCAGCCCTGGGGCTGGGCCTGCGGCTCCGACTTCGCCGTGCTGCCGCCCTTGGGGACCATGCCCAGGCCCATCATGCGCATGATGCCGCCGACGATGCCGCCGAGGGCGATCACGCCGATGCCCGCCCAGAACCCGACGGGCTTGGCCGCCACCATGAACGCGCCGGCGACGCAAAAGCCGATGAAGGCGATCGTGACACCGGTCCAGGCGGCCGGGGTGTGTCCGTGGCTGGTACCCGCCATGACTATGACTCCTCGTTGCTGTGGCGCGCCCGCGGGCGCGGAGAACGCTCATGGTCATTGTCCCCGACGGCGGGGGCCGCCTCGATCTGGGGTGGGGCGTGTCACGGCCGAGTCACGGCCGGGCGTCCCCGGTGGGGTCCTCGCCGCGGTCGAGTGCCTTCCACAGCTCCTCGGGGCGGTCGGGGTCGGGGGCCGTGCGGCGGGCGCGCGGGCGGGGGGTGCCGTCGCGCTCGTAGCGGCTGGACATGGTGGGCCAGTGGCGGCCGTGGCGCAGGGCGAGGAAGCCGGCGAGGAGCAGCAGGACGCCGCCGGCGAGGGCGACCCAGGGCCAGGCGGTGTGGGTGACGCCGGTGACGGCGGTGCCGGTGAGGCCGCTGGTCCTGGCGGCCTTCTCCTCCAGGGCGGCGGTGTCGAAGGCGCCGGTGACGGCGCCCGCGACGACGCCGGCGCCGCTGAGGGCGAGCAGCGCGGCGACGACGGTGCGCCAGGCGCCGCGGACGGCGAAGACGGCGACGAGCGCGGCCAGGGCGACGATGGCCAGGGCGCCGGGCAGGCCGTTGATGTCCTGGCCGCTGGCGTGCTCGGTGACGGCGTCGCGGATGCCGGCGGCCCGGCCCTCGGTCCAGGTGCGGCCGCCGGACAGCAGGACGAGCGCGGCGCCGGCGGCGCCGGACAGCAGGGCGACGGCGACGCTGCGCCGCTTGGCCGCGCCTGCGCGGGCGGCGGGCTCGGCGTGGGGGCGGGGGTGGGGTACGGCTGCGCTCACGGTTACCACTATCCCTCGTCCGGTGCGGCCGGACGCCCGGGGGTCCCCCGAGGGGTGCCCGGGGTCCGGCCGGGGGTCACGCGCGGTGCGGGAGCCGGTTGGCGGAGTGCACGGCGCGCAGCACGGCGGCGGCCTTGTTGCGGCACTCGGCGTCCTCGGCCGCCGGGTCGGAGTCGGCGACGACGCCGGCGCCGGCCTGGACGTAGGCGGTGCCGTCGCGCAGCACGGCGGTGCGGATGGCGATGGCGGTGTCGGAGTCCCCGGCGAAGTCGAGGTAGCCGACGCAGCCGCCGTACAGGCCGCGGCGGGCGGGCTCGAGCTCCTCGATGATCTGCATGGCGCGGGGCTTGGGCGCGCCGGAGAGGGTGCCGGCGGGGAAGCAGGCGGTGAGGACGTCGAAGGCGGTGCGCCCGGAGGCGAGGCGGCCGGTGACGGTGGAGACGATGTGCATGACGTGGCTGTAGCGCTCGATCGACATGAAGTCGACGACCTCGACGCTGCCGGGTTCGCAGACGCGGCCGAGGTCGTTGCGGCCGAGGTCGACGAGCATGAGGTGCTCGGCGCGTTCCTTGGGGTCGGCCATGAGCTCGTCGGCGAGGGCGGCGTCGGCCTGCGGGGTGGCGCCGCGCGGGCGGGTGCCGGCGATGGGGTGCACCATGGCGTGCCCGTCCTCGACCTTGACCAGCGCCTCGGGGCTGGAGCCGACGACGTCGAAGCCGTCGAAGCGCAGCAGGTACATGTACGGGCTGGGGTTGGTGGCCCGCAGGACGCGGTAGACGTCGAGCGCGGAGGCGGCGCAGGGGGTCTCGAAGCGCTGGGAGGGCACGACCTGGAAGGCCTCGCCCGCGCGGATGCGCTCCTTGATGTCCTCGACGGCCGTCATGTAGTCGGGGCCGCCCCAGCGGGCGGTGTACTCCGGCAGCTCCGAGGGCGGCAGCGTGGTGGGGTCGGTGGGCGCGGGCCGGCGCAGGTCGGCGGCCATGGCGTCGAGGCGGGCGACGGCGTCGGCGTAGGCCTCGTCGACGCCGGTGGCGAGGTCGTTGTGGTTGATCGCGTTGGCGATCAGCAGGACGGTGCCGTTCCAGTGGTCGAGGACGGCGAGGTCCGAGGTGAGCAGCATGGTCAGCTCGGGCAGGCCGAGGGTGTCGGCGCCGTGTTCGCCGATCTTCTCCAGGCGGCGCACGATGTCGTAGCCGAGGTAGCCCACCATGCCGCCGGTGAAGGGCGGCAGTCCGGTGCCCTCCATGAGGTCGCGGGGGGTGTGCAGGGCCGCCACGGTGGCGCGCAGGGCCTCCAGCGGGTCGCCGTCGGTGGGGACGCCGACGGGCGGGGTGCCCAGCCAGTGCGTCCGCCCGTCGCGGACGGTGAGGGTGGCGGCGCTGCGGACGCCGATGAAGGAGTAGCGGGACCAGGTGCGGCCGTTCTCGGCGGACTCCAGCAGGAAGGTGCCGGGCCGTTCGGCGGCGAGCTTGCGGTAGAGGCCGACGGGCGTGTCGCCGTCGGCCAGGAACCGGCGGGTGACCGGGATGACCCGGCGGTCCTTCGCGAGCGTGCGGAACGTTTCGGCGTCGGGGGTGGTCTCAACCGGGGTCGTGGCAGCCATGGCAGCGGATGCTACTTGCCCAGCGGGAGGACGTCGGCATCGAAGCACGTGCGGTCGCCGGTGTGGCAGGCGGCGCCGACCTGGTCGACCTTGACGAGGAGGGTGTCCCCGTCGCAGTCCAGGGCCACGGACTTCACGTGCTGGGCGTGGCCGGAAGTGTCGCCCTTGACCCAGTACTCCTGGCGGCTTCGGCTCCAGTAGGTGCAGCGGCCGGTGGTGAGGGTGCGGCGCAGCGCCTCGTCGTCCATCCAGCCGAGCATGAGCACCTCGCCGGTGTCGTACTGCTGGGCGATGGCGGGGACCAGGCCGTCGGCGTCGCGCTTGAGGCGGGCGGCGATGGCGGGGTCGAGGCCGGGGCCGGGGAGGGGGGCGCTGGGGCTGGTGGTGCCGGTCATGGGGTCCATTGTGCCGCTACGGGCGGGGTGTCCGGGTGCCGATCTCGTGAGCGGGGCCCGCCGGTCGGATTGTCAGTGGCGTACGGCATGCTTCGACCATGACGTCTCCGCCTCCGCCGCACTCCCCGCAACCTCCTGGTGACAGCGGTGGGTTCGGTCCGCCGCAGAGCTACGGCCCGCCCGGCCAGCCACCCGCCCAGCCGTACGGGCAGTCCTATGGGCAGCCGAACAGCCAGCCGAACGGCCCGCAGGGCTATGGGCAGCAGGGTTACGGGCAGCAGCAGGGTTTCGGCCAGCCCGGTCAGCCCGGCCGGCCTTACGGTCAGCAGCCGTACGGGCAGCAGTTCGCGCCGCCGATGCCTCCGCCGCCGTCGGGCGGCAATGGCGCGAAGGTCGCCGCGATCGTGGTGGCCGTCGTCCTGGTGGCGGGTCTCGTGGTGGGCGGCATCATCCTGACCGCCGGTGGCGGGGACAAGAAGGTGTCCGCGAAGCCGAAGCCCTCGGCGAGCCCCACCGCGCCGTCCACCGCCCCGTCCGCGGATCCCGCCGCGCCCGGTGACGAGCCGTCGGGCTTCAACCCGTCGCCGTCCTCGGACGCCTCCTCGCCGTCGGTCTCCCGGGTGCCGTATGTGGTGCTCAAGCCCGGCGAGTGCTTCGACCACCCGCATCTGAGCAGTGGTGTGACCCGGGTGACCAAGCGGTCGTGCGACGGCAGCCACGACGGCGAGGTGATAGCCAACGAGACCCTGACGGGCACGTACGAGACGGAGCTGGCGATCCAGGCCAAGGCCAAGGACCTGTGCGAGAAGAAGGCGCAGAAGCGCGTGAGCTCCATAACCGACGGCCGCACGTATTACTCGTACACCCTGTATCCGGCCAAGTCGACCTACGACCGCGGTCAGAACCAGGTCACCTGCACGATCACGCGGAGCACCTCGCCCGGTGGCGCGAAGCTGACCGAGGCGCTGCCGGGGTAGGGGGCGGCTCCGGGGCGCGGCGCCGTGGCACGGACGGCGCACGGGTCGTAGGGTGGCGCCCATGTCGACCCACGCGCAGCGCGAACGCCTGCTCCTCGCCGACCTGTTGGAGACGGTGGGCCCGAACGCCCCGACGCTCTGCGACGGCTGGCGCGCCCGTGACCTGGCCGCGCATGTCGTAGTGCGCGAGCGGCGGAGCGACGCCGCCGCCGGACTCGTGATCAAGGTGCTCGCGTCCCGGCTGGAGCGGGTGCAGGCCGAGTTCGCCGCGAAGCCGTACGAGGAGCTGCTCCAGCTCATCCGCACCGGCCCGCCGCGCCTGTCGCCGTACGCACTCAAGCAGGTGGACGAGGCCGCCAACACGGTGGAGTTCTTCGTGCACACCGAGGACGTCCGCCGCGCCCAGCCGGACTGGACACCCCGCGAGCTGGACCCGGTCTTCTCGGACGCCCTGTGGGCGCGGCTGGAGCGGGCGGCCCGGCTGCTGGGCCGCCGGTCGCCGGTGGGTGTGGTGCTGCGCCGCCCCGACGGGCGGACGGCGGTGGCGCACCGCGGGGCGCCGGTGGTCACGGTCACCGGTGAGCCGGGCGAGCTGACGCTGTTCGCGTTCGGCCGTCAGGGCGCGGCGCGGGTGGAGCTGGACGGCGACGACAACGCGATCGCGAAGCTGGGCGGGGCCACACTGGGAATCTGAGGGCCTCGAAAGGGCCGCGGGGGGGTCGGACACCGACAAGGAAGAAGGCACCCATCGTGGCGTTCCGCAGCAGAAACCTTCAGAACGTGCCGCCGCCCTCGTCCGCGCACGCGGCGTCGCCGACAGGTCTCTCCCTGGGACTCCTGCTGCTGCGGCTGATGCTCGGCATCATCATGGTGGGGCACGGCACGCAGAAGCTCTTCGGGTGGTTCGGCGGGCCCGGGATCGACGGGACCGCCAAGGGCTTCGCCGACTCCGGGTACCCGGTGCCCAGGACCATGGCCGTCATCGCCGGGCTCAGCGAGGGCCTGGGCGGTGCGGGGCTCGCCCTCGGGCTGCTCACGCCGCTCGCGGCCGCCGCGGTGCTGGGCACGATGATCAACGCGCTCAACCTGACGTGGGACGGTGGATTCTTCCTCCCCAAGGGCGTCGAATTCACCCTTTTGGTCGCCGTCGCGGCGGCGAGTCTCGCCCTGACCGGGCCGGGGCGCTACGCGGCCGACCGTTTCCTGCCGGGGCTGCGGGTGCACCGGCTGTCCTACGGGGTGGGCGCGGTGGCGCTGGCGCTGGCGGCCGGGGTGGTTGTCCTGCTGCTCCGGGACTAGGGCGGGTGTCGGGGGTTCTTCTCCCTGGCCCGCCCCTTCCCGTGACCGGACAGCCCCTCTTCGGCTCACATGCCGGCGGCCGGGCTGATCCGGCTCGCTCAGCGGACCGGGTGACCCGCTCCGCGCAGCGCTTCCTTGACCTCCGCGATCCGCAGATCACCGAAGTGGAAGACCGACGCCGCCAGCACGGCGTCCGCGCCCGCAGCCACCGCCGGGGCGAAGTGCTCCAGCCGGCCCGCGCCGCCGCTGGCGATGACCGGTACGGACACGTGCTTGCGCACGGCCTCGATCATCTCCGTGTCGTAGCCGTCCTTCGTGCCGTCGGCGTCCATGGAGTTCAGCAGGATCTCCCCCGCGCCCAGCTCGGCCGCGCGGTGCGCCCACTCCACCGCGTCGATGCCCGTGCCGCGCCGCCCGCCGTGCGTGGTGACCTCGAAGGTGCCGGCCTCGGTCCGCCGGGCGTCCACGGACAGCACCAGCACCTGGCGGCCGAAGCGCTCCGCGATCTCCTGGATCAGCTCGGGCCGCTCGATGGCCGCGGTGTTGACGCCGACCTTGTCGGCGCCGGCGCGCAGCAGCTTGTCGACGTCGCCGGCGGTGCGGACGCCGCCGCCCACGGTCAGCGGGATGAAGACCTGTTCGGCGGTGCGGCGCACCACGTCGTAGGTGGTCTCGCGGTTGCCGGAGGAGGCGGTGATGTCGAGGAACGTCAGCTCGTCGGCGCCCTCCTGGCCGTAGATCTTGGCCATCTCGACGGGGTCGCCCGCGTCGCGGAGGTTCTGGAAGTTGACGCCCTTGACGACCCGGCCGTTGTCCACGTCCAGGCAGGGGATGACTCGGACCGCCAGGGTCATGTGTTCGTCGCTCCTCGGTAAGCTTCTACTTCTACTTCGACCAGCACGCGGGAGTCGACGAAGCCGGAGACGACGGCCAGGGTCGCCACGGGCCGTACGGCGTCGAAGAGCTCCTTGTGGGCGCGGGCGACCGCTTCCACATCGCGCGCGTGGGTCAGGTAAATCCGGGTGCGGATGACGGCGTCGACCCCGAGGCCGAACCGGTCCAGCTCGGCGAGGGCGTTGCCGAAGGCGGCCCTGGCCTGTTCGTAGGGGTCGCCCTCGCCGTGCAGCACGGAGCCGTTGAACGGCAGGGTTCCGGCCACCAGCACCCGGTCCCCCGCCGCGACGGCACGCGCGGAGCCGAGGGTCTCTTCCCAGGAACTGTCGCTCTGCATCCGCTGCACGGCTTCGGTCATACGGAAACAGCCTCCAGGGCCTCTTCCAAGGTGAACGCCTTGGCGTAGAGGGCCTTGCCCACGATGGCGCCTTCGACGCCCTCCGGTACCAGGGTCGCGATCGCCCGCAGATCGTCAAGGGAGGAGACCCCGCCGGAGGCGACGACCGGCCTGTCGGTGACGGCGCAGACGTTCCTCAGCAGCTCCAGGTTGGGGCCTTCGAGGGTGCCGTCCTTGGCGATGTCGGTGACGACGTAGCGGGCGCAGCCCTCGGCGTCGAGGCGGGCGAGGGTCTCGTAGAGGTCGCCGCCGTCGCGGGTCCAGCCGCGGCCGCGCAGGGTGGTACCGCGGACGTCGAGGCCGACGGCGATGCGGTCGCCGTGCCGGGCGATGACCTTGGCGACCCATTCGGGGGTCTCCAGGGCGGCGGTGCCGAGGTTGACGCGGGTGCAGCCGGTGGCGAGGGCGGCGGCGAGCGAGTCGTCGTCGCGGATGCCGCCGGAGAGCTCGACCTTGATGTCCATGGAGCGGGCGACCTCGGCGATCTGCGCCCGGTTGTCGCCGGTGCCGAAGGCCGCGTCGAGGTCCACCAGGTGCAGCCACTCGGCGCCCGCGCGCTGCCACGTCTGGGCGGCGGCCATCGGGTCGCCGTAGGACGTCTCCGAACCGGACTCGCCATGGACCAGTCGCACGGCCTGCCCGTCACGGACGTCCACGGCGGGGAGGAGTTCAAGGCGGTGAGTCATGAGAGGGACCTTACGGTGTGGGTACGGGCCGGCCGGGTGCCGTGCCCCGGCGGAGCGGGGACGGCACCGCGGCCGGTCACAGGGTGTCGAGCCAGTTGCGGAGCAGGACGGCGCCGGCGTCGCCGGACTTCTCGGGGTGGAACTGGGTGGCGCTGAGCGGCCCGTTCTCGACGGCGGCGATGAACGGCTCGCCGTGCGTGGCCCAGGTGACCTGGGGCGGCCGGATGTGGTCGGCGGTGATCTCGAAGCCCCACTCGCGCACGGCGTAGGAGTGCACGAAGTAGTAGCGGGTGTCGGCGTCGAGGCCGGCGAAGAGCCGGGAGTTCTCGGCGGGGGCGACGGTGTTCCAGCCCATGTGGGGGACGACGGGGGCCTTGAGCGGCTCGACCGTGCCCGGCCACTCGTCGAGGCCCTCGGTCTCGACGCCGTGCTCGATGCCGCGCTCGAAGAGGATCTGCATGCCGACGCAGATGCCCATCACCGGGCGGCCGCCGGAGAGGCGGCGGCCGATGATCCAGTCGCCGCGGGCGTCGCGCAGGCCCTTCATGCACGCCTCGAACGCGCCGACGCCGGGGACGAGCAGTCCGTCGGCGGTCATGGCCTTGTCGTAGTCGCGGGTGATCTCGACGTCCGCGCCGACGTGGGCCAGGGCCCGCTCGGCGGAGCGGACGTTGCCGAAGCCGTAGTCGAAGACGACGACCTTCTTGCGCTCGCTCATGCCCACAGCCCCTCGACGCGCAGGACGCCGGCGCCCAGGCACATGGCGGCGCCTATGCCGAGCAGCACGATGAGGCTCTTGGGCATGCCCTGCTTGGCGAAGGAGATGATGCCGCCGACCAGGAAGAGGCCGACGACGATGAGGGTGGTGGAGAGGCCGTTCACAGGGCGCCCTTCGTGGAGGGAAGGATTCCGGCGGCGCGCGGGTCACGCTCGGACGCGTAGCGCAGCGCACGGGCGAGGGCCTTGAACTGGCACTCGACGATGTGGTGGGCGTTGCGCCCGTAGGGGACGTGGACGTGCAGGGCGATCTGCGCCTGCGCGACGAACGACTCCAGGATGTGCCGGGTCATCGTGGTGTCGTAAGTGCCGATCATGGGCGCCATGTTCTCGGGCTCGGTGTGCACGAGGTAGGGGCGGCCGGAGAGGTCGACGGTGACCTGGGCGAGGGATTCGTCCAGGGGGACCGTGCAGTTGCCGAAGCGGTAGATGCCCACCTTGTCGCCGAGGGCCTGCCGGAAGGCGGCGCCGAGCGCGAGGGCGGTGTCCTCGATGGTGTGGTGGGTGTCGATGTGCAGGTCGCCGTCGGTCTTGACGGTGAGGTCGAAGAGACCGTGGCGGCCGAGCTGGTCGAGCATGTGGTCGTAGAAGCCGACGCCGGTCGACACGTCGACCTGTCCGGTGCCGTCGAGATCGATCTCGACGAGGACGGACGTCTCCTTGGTGGTGCGCTCTACGCGGCCCACGCGGTGGTTCATGGGTTGATCTCCTTGGTCAATGCGCGCACCGCGTCGAGGAACGCGTCGTTCTCCGCCGGGGTGCCCGCGGTGACCCGCAGCCAGCCCGGTACGCCGTTGTCCCGGACCAGGACGCCCCGGTCGAGGATCGCCTGCCACGCGGAGTGGCTGTCCTCGAAGCGTCCGAACTGTACGAAGTTGGCGTCGGACTCCGTCACGTCGAGGCCCATCGCGCGCAGTTCGGCGACGATGCGGTCGCGCTCGGCCTTGAGCTGCTCGACGTAGGTGAGCAGCGTATCCGTGTGCTCCAGGGCCGCGAGCGCGGTGGCCTGGGTGACGGACGACAGGTGGTAGGGCAGGCGGACGAGCTGGACGGCGTCGACGACCGCGGGGTGCGCGGCCAGGTAGCCCAGCCGGAGTCCGGCCGCGCCGAACGCCTTGGACATGGTGCGGGAGACGACGAGGTTGGGCCGGCCCTCGATGAGCGGCAGCAGCGAGGGGTGGTGGCTGAATTCGCCGTACGCCTCGTCGAGGACCACCAGCGCGCCGGCGGTGCCCGCCTTGGCCGCCTGCGCCGCCTCGTACAGCCGCAGGACGGTGTCGGCCCCGACGGCGGTGCCGGTGGGGTTGTTCGGGGAGCAGATGAAGACCACGTCGGGCCGGTGCTCGCCGATGGCGGTGACGGCCGCGTCGACGTCGATGGTGAAGTCGTCACGGCGCGGGCCGGAGAGCCAGCCGGTGCCGGTGCCGCGGGAGATCAGGGCGTGCATCGAGTACGAGGGCTCGAAGCCGATCGCGGTGCGGCCGGGGCCGCCGAAGGTCTGCAGCAGCTGCTGGATGACCTCGTTGGAGCCGTTGGCCGCCCACACCTGGGCCATGGTGACGTCGTGGCCCGCGGTGCGGGAGAGGTACGCGGCCAGCTCGGTGCGGAGCTCGACCGCGTCCCGGTCGGGGTAGCGGTTGAGGTGCCGGGCGGCCTCGGTGACGCGCTCGGCGATCCGGGCGACGAGGGCCTCGGGCAGCGGGTAGGGGTTCTCGTTGGTGTTCAGCCGTACGGGCACGTCGAGCTGCGGCGCCCCGTAGGGGGACTTGCCGCGCAGTTCGTCCCGGATGGGCAGGTCGTCGATGCCGGTCACTTACTTCGGGACCTTCCAGTCGAACCTCGCCTTGAGCGCGGCGCCATGCGCGGGCAGGTCCTCGGCCTCGGCGAGGGTGACCACGTGGTGGGTGACCTCGGCGAGGGCGTCGCGGGTGTAGTCCACGACGTGGATGCCGCGCAGGAAGGACTGCACGGACAGGCCGGAGGAGTGGCAGGCGCAGCCGCCGGTGGGCAGGACGTGGTTGGAGCCGGCGCAGTAGTCGCCGAGGGAGACCGGCGCGTACGGGCCGACGAAGATCGCCCCGGCGTTGCGGACGCGGGCGGCGACCTCGGCGGCGTTCTCGGTCTGGATCTCCAGGTGCTCGGCGCCGTAGGCGTCCACGACGGCGAGTCCGTGCTCGATGTCGTCGACGAGCACGATGCCGGACTGGCGGCCCGCGAGGGCGGGGACGATCCGGTCCTCGATGTGCTTGGTGGCGGCGACCTGGGTCTCCAGCTCCTTCTCGACGGCCTTGGCCAGTTCCTCGCAGTCGGTGACGAGCACGGCGGCGGCCAGCGGGTCGTGCTCGGCCTGGCTGATGAGGTCGGCGGCGACGTGCACCGGGTCGGCGGTGCGGTCCGCGAGGATGGCGATCTCGGTGGGGCCGGCCTCGGCGTCGATGCCGATGCGGCCCTTGAGGAGCCGCTTGGCGGCGGCGACCCAGATGTTGCCGGGGCCGGTGACCATGTTGACCGGGCGGCAGTCCTCGGTGCCGTAGGCGAACATGGCGATGGCCTGGGCGCCGCCCGCCGCGTAGACCTCGTCGATGCCGAGCAGCGCGCAGGCCGCCAGGATCGTGGGGTGGGGCAGGCCGTCGAAGTCGGCCTGGGGCGGGGAGGCGACGGCCATGGATTCCACGCCCGCCTCCTGCGCGGGCACCACGTTCATGATCACGGACGAGGGGTAGACCGAGCGGCCGCCCGGGACGTACAGCCCGACGCGCTCGACCGGCACCCAGCGCTCGGTGACCGTGCCGCCGGGCACGACCTTGACGGTCTTGTCGGTGCGGCGCTGTTCGCGGTGGACGAGGCGGGCGCGGCGGATGGACTCCTCCAGCGCGGCGCGCACGGCCGGATCCAGCCGCTCCAGGGCGTCGGTGATCACCTCGGGCGCGACCCGCACCCGGTCGATCGTGACGCCGTCGAACCGTTCCGCGTAGTCGATCAGGGCCGCGGTGCCACGATGATGCACGTCCTCGCAGATGGGCCGCACCTTTTCCAGGGCGGCCTCGACGTCGAGTTCGGCTCGGGGCAGCAGGTCGCGGTCGACGCCCGAGGCGGCACCGCGCAGATCGATTCGGGAGATCACAGGGTCAATTGTCTCAGACCCGTCCCGCCCCACGGCTTCCTGTACCACTCAGTGATACGCGTCGAGAAGTAATACGAAACTCTCACTATCAGTGTTCGACCGGTCACACAGGGGGAATGGCAACGGTAGCGAGTGGTATGCGTGGCGGGAGGGGGTACGGTCCGTGACCGAACCGCACGACGGGGAGCCGCCCGCCGGACTGGACCTCACCACCTCCGAGTGGGGGATGTGGCGCGCGTTCCGCACCGGCAGCACCCATGATCTGCGCACCCCGCTCCCCGATCGGAACGACCCCGGCGGCCCGCACCCCTGGGGCCCCGAGCGCAGCGTGCGGGCCCGGATCGTCGCCCTGCTGCTGCTCGACGGGCCGCCCGCGCTGCCCGGCCGGGTCTCCGCGCTCAAGCTCAACGGCGTACGGATCACCGGCACGCTCGATCTGTCCGGCGGGACGGTCGTCCCGTATGTCGAGATGCACAACTGCCGCTTCGACCACCAGCTGCTGCTGCCGGAGAGCCACTTCACCACCCTGCGCCTGATCGGCTGCGTCATCCCCCGGCTGGAGGCAGCGCGGCTGCGCACGGAGGGCGATCTGCACCTGCCGCGGTGCGTCGTGCAGAACGGCATCCGGCTCACCGACGCGCAGATAGGCACGGACCTGCTGCTCAACCAGGTGGTGGTGCGCCGGGACCGGCGCGGGATGTCGATCGCCGCCGACGGGATGACGGTCGGGCAGGACCTCCAGGCCGAGATGATGCGCTCGTACGGCGAGGTGAGCATGCGTGGCGCGCAGATAGGGGTCTCGCTCAGCCTGCGCGGCTCCACGCTCAGCAACCCCTACGGGCGGCGGGCCCTCAACGCACCGCAGCTGACCGTGGAGCGCACCCTCTATATGACGGCCGCCTGGATCAGCGGCGCCGCCTTCGCCGGGGGCACCACTCCCCCGTACGGCATCACCAACACCCCCGAGCGCGGCACCCGCGTGCAGCACTTCCAGTGCCAGGGCGGGGTGCGGCTGGACGACGGGCGGTTCGGCGACGCGGTGGACCTCAGCCAGGCGCGGTTCGCGATGGAGGCGGAGCAGGAGCTGTCGCTGCGCCGCGTCCAGACGCCCGAGCTGCGGTTCCTCGGGGAGTGGCTGGCCCGGGGGCGGGTCGTGCTGTCGGGGGCGCGGGTGGTCAATCTGGTCGACCGGGCGGAGAGCTGGCCGGGACCGGGCGGCCTGGTCATGGCCGGCTTCTTCTACGAGAACCTCATACCGCTCGGCCACTTCCCGCTGGCCCTGCGGCTGGAGTGGGTGGCCGCCGCGACCCCGGAGTACGCCCCGGAGCCGTACGAGCGGCTGGCCGGTGCCCTGCGCGACTGCGGCGAGGACGCCGACGCTCGGCGGGTGCTGCTCGCCAAGCAGCGGCGCCGCCGCGAGACGCTGCCGCTGGCCGGCAAGGCGTGGGGCTACCTCCAGGACTGGACGGTGGCCTACGGCTACCGCCCGGGCCGGGCGGCGGTGTGGATGGCGGTCCTGTGGGCGGCCGCGACGGTGTACTTCACCTACCACCCGGTGCCGCCCCTGAAGCAGGGCGAGGGCCCGGAGTGGAGCCCCGAGCTGTACGCCCTGGATCTGCTGGTCCCGGTCATCGACCTGGGCCAGGGCACGTCCTGGCGCCCCACGGGCGCCGCCCAGTGGGTGGTGACGGCCCTGATCCTGCTGGGCTGGGTACTGGCGACGACGGTGGCGGCGGGGGCGTCCCGACTGCTGCGGCGGCAGTAGCGCGACGCCGGTCACATCGAGCCGGTCCGGCGCTTGGCCAACCCCGTCAGCCCGTCCGGCGCTTGAGGACACCCGAAGCCGAGCCGCAAAACCAACGCCCGCCCCACCAAGCCCGTCCGGCGCTTGGGGACAGCGCCGTCAGGCGCCCCTGACCGAACCTGCCGGCCGCCCAGGCCATTACGCTTACCGACTGTGACCACCGCCCGACTCCCCCTCTTCCCGCTGAACTCCGTGCTGTTCCCGGGCCTCGTCCTGCCCCTGAACGTCTTCGAGCAGCGGTACCGCGCGCTGATGCGCGACCTCGCCGCGCTGCCCGAGGAGGAGCCCCGCCGCTTCGGCGTCGTCGCGATCCGCGACGGCCACGAGGTCGCGCCCACCGCGCCCGGCCTGCCCGAGGGCGCCCGTCCGGAGCCCGGCCCGGCGTCCGGCTTCGGCGCCGATCCGATGAAGGCGTTCTACACCGTCGGCTGCACCGCCGACGCCGCCACCATCCGCGAGCGCGAGAACGGCACGTACGAGGTCCTCGCCACCGGCACCACCCGCTTCCGGCTGCTGTCGCTCGACACCTCGGGGCCGTATCTGACGGGTGAGGTGGAGACCGTCGAGGAGCGGCAGGGCGACGAGGCGGGCGCGCTGGCCTCCGGGGTCGTACGGGCGTTCCGCGCGTATCAGAAGCGGCTGGCCGGGGCGACGGAGCGGTCGCTGGCCGGGCAGACGGACCTGCCCGGGGAGCCGTCCGTGCTGTCGTACCTGGTCGCGGCCGCGGCGATGCTGGACACCCCGGCCAAGCAGCGGCTGCTCCAGGCGCCGGACACGGCGAGCCGGCTGGCGGAGGAGCTGAAATTGCTGCGCGCGGAGACCGCGGTGATCGGTAAGCTCCCGTCGCTGCCGGCCACCGACCTCATCCGGCGGCCGACCAGCCCCAACTGAGCCCCGGCGGAGGCGGCCCGCGGTGAAGAAGTCCAGGAAGCAGCAGTCCGGTGCCACCCCGGCGATCGTCGCCCTGGAGCGGGCGGGCACGGTCTTCGCCACGCACGCCTACGAGCACGACCCGGCCGTCGCCTCCTACGGCGAGGAGGCCGCGCGGGCGCTGGGCCTCGACCCTGGGCAGGTCTTCAAGACGCTGGTGGCGGAGGTGGACGGCGCGCTGACCGTGGCCGTCGTGCCCGTCTCCGGCTCCCTCGACCTCAAGGCCCTCGCGGCGGCGGTCGGCGGGAAGCGGGCGGCGATGGCCGACCCGGCGGCCGCCGAGCGGGCGACGGGCTATGTGCGGGGCGGCATCTCGCCGCTGGGGCAGCGCAAGCGGCTGCCCACCGCGCTGGACGCCTCGGCGGGCTCCCACCCGACCATCTGTGTCTCAGCGGGCCGCCGCGGCCTGGAGGTCGAGCTCTCCCCCACCGACCTCGCCGCCCTCACGGGGGCGGTCGTCGCGCCCATCGCCCGCGCCTGAGCGCCCGTCCGGACCTCTGGACTCTTGCGGAAGCCTCCGCTACGACCAGGGGTACGGGTCGCCGTCCGGCGCCCGCAGGGAGGGACGCCCATGTCGAAGCGCACCCGCAAGCGCCGCTGGCGCCTGAAGAAGAACAAGGCCAACCACGGCAGGCGGCCGGCCTAGCGGTCAGGGCCGCGGCGGAGTCCCGGGCCCGGGCCAGTGCGGTTCGGGCTCCGGGTCGCGGGGGCCGAAGGCGGCGGTGAGGACGAGGTGGACGGCCATGGCCGCCAGCGGCCAGGCCAGCAGGACGCCCTTGGCCGCCAGCTTCAGGGGCGCGTCGAAGACGACTCCCTTGCCGACGGCCTTGGCGGCCGCGACGACGTCGGAGTCCGGGCCGAGCCAGACGCCGAGCCGCCAGCCGATGACCGAGGCGAGCAGGGAGCCGGCGGCGAGCCCGCCGACCAGCGGGATGCCGCCCCGGCGGCGGAAGCAGAAGACCACGGCGGCGCTCACCGCGCCGAAGGCCAGCGCCAGCAGCGCGAACGTGCCGTCCGCGCCGATCGCCTGCTCGCCCTCGGTGTTCTTGAGGTAGACGGCCTTGCCGTCCGAGATCAGCGGGACGTGCGGCGCCAGCCACAGCCACAGCAGTCCCAGCAGCACCCCGGACACCGCGACCGCCCCGGCGACGACCGCTGCCTGCCGCAGCTCGGCGCGCAGCTCCTCGTTCCGCTCGGCGGCGTGCCCGTCGGGGTCGCCGTGCGGCTCGGACGGGGTCTCGTCGTGCGGTGTCAGCGATGCGGTCACCCCGCCATCGTGCCAGGTGGACGGCGTGGCATCGGCGGCAGGACGGCCGGTGCGGCGCGTCACCGCACGGCCGCCCGCCGGTAGGCCCAGGTGGCGACGGCCAGTGACACCACACCGACGCCCGCGCACACCCCCAGGTCGGCCGCCACCATCAGCCAGTCCGGCCGCGCGTCGAAGCTGCGCGCGAGGGCCTCCACGCCGTAGGTGGAGGGCAGCAGATCACGTGCGTAGGCGATCGGGGCGGGCATGTGCGCGGCCGGCAGCACGCCGAGCAGCAGCGCCGCCGACATGCCCAGTTGGCCGCACAGCGTCGCCAGTTCCTGCCGGGGCGCGAGCAGCCCGAGGGCCGCGCCGAGCCCGGCGAGGGCGGCGCCGGCCAGCGGGATCACCGCGGCCAGCACCCACAGGTGCGCCATCGGCAGGTCGAACAGCACGCTGCCCACGACCGCCGTGACGGCGGTGCCGGGCACGGTGAAGGAGGCGTACGCGCCCGCCGCGCCCAGCACCACGGCCGCGGGCGGCACCGGCAGCGTCGCGTAGTGGTCCAGGCCGCCGCTCGCGCGCAGCTGTCCGAAGTACTGGGCGAGGAGGTTCAGCGCGACGAACGCCACGACCAGCACGCTGGAGCCGGCCACCACGGCCCGCGCCTCGTCGCCGCCGTCCACGACCCCGCGCATGAGGATCATGATGCCGACGGACTGGAAGGTCGCGACGAACAGCAGCGGTATCCGCGCGACCCTGGCCCGCGAGAGCTGGGCCCGGTACACGGCGGCCAGCGCCGGCAGCAGCCGTGCCCTGGGCGCGAGCGGGGCGGCGCCGTCGGACCGGGGGCGCACCACGCCCTCGGTCCTGGTCTGCCCGGGTGCCGCTTCTGCGGATACAGCAGTCACGCCGCGATGCTCCTCTTCGGTACGGACTGTCGCCCGGCGGTACGGGCGGTGCGGGCGCTCACCCCTTCACCAGTCCCTGCGCGCGGCCGCCCAGCGCCAGATAGACGTCCTCCAGGCTCGGCGTGGCGAGGGTGAAGTCGTCCAGTGCGGCGAAGGCGGGCCCGCCGGTCACGGCGGCGACGGCGGCGCGCGCCTCGGCCGGGCCCAGCCGCAGCGACCAGCGGCGGCCGGAGGCGTGGGCCGTCGAGCGCAGCGCGGCGACCTCGGGGACGTGCAGGGGCGGCTCGTCGCGCCAGACCAGCTCGACGCGCACCTCGTCGCCGACGAGCTCCTTGAGCCCGGCGGGGGTGTCGCAGGCGATGATCCGGCCGCGTTCGAGGACCGCGACCCGGTCGAGGACGGTCTCGGCCTCGATGACGTTGTGGGTGACCAGTACGACCGTCACGCCGCGCTCGGCGCGCCGGCGGTCGACGGCGGCCCAGACGGCGCGGCGGGCGACGGGGTCCATGCCGGTGGTCGGCTCGTCCAGGACGAGCACGGGCCGGTCGCCGACGAGCGTGGCGGCGAAGCAGGCCAGCCGGCGCTGCCCGCCGGAGAGCTTGCGCAGGGGCCGGCCGGCGATCGCGGCGAGGCCGAGTTCGTCGATGACGGCGTCGCGCTCGGCGCGGGCGGTGCGCAGGTCCAGGCCGCGCAGGCGCCCGGTGGTCTCGGCGGCGAGGGAGACGGTCAGCTCGTCGAGCGCGGTCGATTCCTGGCCGAGGTAACCGAGGAGCCGGGAGGCGCGCTCGGGGTGGCGTACGAGGTCGTGGCCGAGCAGGTCGACGCTGCCCTCGTCGGGGCGGAGCAGGCCGGTGAGCTGGCGTACGAGCGTGGACTTGCCGGCGCCGTTGGGGCCGAGCAGCCCGAAGATCTCGCCGCGCCGGACGTCGAGGTCGATGCCGTCGCTGGCCCGGACGGCGGACGTGCCGGGCGTGCCGCGGCGGCCGCGCGCGGCGGGGTAGGTCTTGACCAGACCGCGCACGGTGCACACCGTGTCGTCCGTCCCCCGGGGGGAGCCCCGTTCCGCCTGTTTCGCGCCCGTCCTCACGAGCTACGAGGGTACGCGCTTCGGCCGTGCGGCCTCGCTCCGGGGCGGGCCATGGCGTGGAACATCGCCCGGAACCGTGCCCACCCCTTGTCCTCGATCGCCGGACGGGCTTGATTCAGTCGCCCACCGGCGCGTGTTCCGCGGCCGTCCGCGCGTCGATCTCGCGCCAGAACCCGGCGCGGATCGCATAGCGGTCGTGTTCGTCGATCTGGTCGTCCTTGTGGGCGAGGAGCCCGAAGCGGGCGGCGTACCGCAGCAGCTCGCCGTCGATGCGGTGCGGGATGCGGGGGTACTCCGTCGACAGGGTCTGGAGGTGGATGGAGTCGGTGAGGCGCTCGGTCCAGCGGCGGGCGAAGACCTGGCCGACCTCGAAGGGGTCGCCGCCGACCGTGGTGATGTCCTCCTCGCGGTCGGCCCAGCGCTGTTCCGCGCTGGTGAGCTGGGCGAGCATCGGCAGGGAGGCCGTTTCGGGGGGTTCGCCGAGGCCCGTGCCGGTGCCGCGCTCGACCCAGCCCTTGTCGGAGGACCAGCGCAGGGTGGCGTTGGGGGCGAGGCCGGAGGAGCTCTGGCCCGCGCCGGTCTGCCCGGCCTGTCCCGCCTGGGCGGCGGTGGGCTGCTGGGCGGCGGGGCCGCGGCCGAGGACCGCGAGGTCCTTGGGGGTGGGGACGCCCCGGGTGGTGGGCGTGTCGGCGGTGTCCTGGTCGCGCTCGCCGTCGGGGCAGGCGGCGGGTGTGATGGGCCCGTTGCCGTTGCGCTCGGGCGGGCGGGCGTCGGCGGCGCGGCTCGCGGCGGCGGCCGCCGCTGCCGCGGCGGTCTCCGGGAGCGGGGCGGAGAGGATCGCGGCGATCTCGGGGCGGGGCGCGGGTGACGGGGCGCAGATGCCGGTGAGTTCCTTGGCGCGGACGGCGCGGGTGATCCAGGTGCGGTCCAGGACGCGGCGCTCGTCGGCCTCGGCGACGAGGTCCTCGGACTGGTTGTAGTCGCCGTCGGCGGCCTGCACGGCCCACAGGTGGACGGCGACGCCGTGTTCCTTGGCGGACATCAGGCCGGGCAGGAGGTCGCCGTCGCCGGTGACGAGGACGATGTCCGAACAGGCGCGGTTGCGGGCGAGCTCGGTGAGCTCGGCGTGCATGGCGGCGTCGACGCCCTTCTGGGCCCAGCGGCCGTCGCTGCGGGTCAGGGCGCCGAGCCGGACGGTGACCCGGGGCATGACGCGCAGCCGGCGGTGTTCGGGCTGGGGCACCCGGTCGGGGGCGCCGTCGAACCAGTAGATCCGCAGCAGGGGCTGTTCGGTCTCGGCCTCGGCGCGTTCGCGCAGCCCCTGGATGAGGGTCGCGTGGTCCACGGTGATGCGGGACCGGGCGGGCTCCCCGGCCAGCAGGCTCGCGGCGGCGCCCAGCAGATAGCCGGCGTCCACCAGGACGACGCAGCGGTCCACGTTCCACCCTCTTTCTGTCAGTCCAGAAGTGCGGTCGCCCCCCGGCACGGTCGTGCCCTGGTTTTCCTTGGCTTTCCTTGGAGTCTGCCCGACCGTGCGGGGGTTATCAGTCCGAACTGGATCATCGGCGTGGCGGATACGGGCTCACGGCGATAAGTGCACCTATCACGCACGGTAATTACCCGAAATGCACGCTTCGCCGGGCCGTGCCAGGGTGTTCGGCAGGGGGTCACCCCGACTGGAGGCACACCAGCATGGCCAAGAACAAGAAGCAGAACCGGGAGCCCAAGACCAGTGCGGCCGAGCGCGGCGCACAGCAGGCGAAGAGCTCTTCCATGGAGGACCGGACCGAGCAGCGGCAGTCCCAGGTGACCCCGGGGGACATGGCGCGCAAGGGCCGCCAGAAGCGTTTCGGCCACAACTGAGGCGCGGCGCCGGTCCGCGGGCGGCCAACTGTCCGCCGCCGACCGGCGCCTTGATGCGCGCGTGGGGCGCGCCCGGTGGATCGGGCGCGCCCCACGCGCGTGACGCCGATGGTGCCGGGCGGGTCAGCCCGCCAGGCAGGAGGGGCCGAGGAGTACCTTGAGGTCGCCGAAGAGGGCCGGGTCGGGGGTGACCCGGTGGCGGTCCAGGCGCAGCACGGTGGTCTTGCGCGGCCCCTGGAGCTTGATGCGGACCTCGGTGGAGCCCCGGTGGTGGGTGAGCACCTGGCCGAGCTTCTCCACCATGGGCGGGGTGACCTTCACGGTGGGGATGGTGATGATCACGGGGGCGTTGGTGCCGGCGTTGGAGAGGTCGGGGACCATCAGCTCCATGGCGACCAGGCGCGGGATGTCCTCGCGCTTGTCGAGCCGCCCCTTGACGAAGACGACGGCGTCCTCGACGAGCTGGGTGGAGACCAGCTGGTAGGTGGCGGGGAAGAACATGCAGTCGATGGAGCCGGCGAGGTCCTCGACAGTGGCGATGGCCCAGGCGTTGCCCTGCTTGGTCATCTTGCGCTGGAGGCCGGAGATGATGCCGCCGATGGTCACGATCGCGCCGTCGGCGTGCTCGCCGCCGGTGAGCTGGGAGATCGCGGCGTCGGCCTTGTCGTTGAGGACGTGCTCGATGCCGAAGAGCGGGTGGTCGGAGACATAGAGACCGAGCATCTCGCGCTCCTGCGCGAGGAGGTAGGCCTTCTCCCACTCGACGTCGGAGAACTCCACGTCGAGCCCGAAGCCGGGGCCGTCGTCGGCGGTCTCGTCGCCCATGCCGCCGAAGAGGTCGAACTGTCCCTCGGCCTCCTTGCGCTTGACCTGCACCACGTTGTCGATCATCGGTTCGTAGTGCGCGGTGAGGCCCTTGCGGGTGTGGCCCATCTCGTCGAAGGCGCCGGCCTTGATCAGCGATTCGACGGTGCGCTTGTTGCAGACGACGGCCTCGACCTTGTCGAGGAAGTCGGGGAAGGAGCTGTACTTCCCCTTGGACTTGCGGCAGCGGATGATCGAGTCGACCACGTTCTGTCCGACGTTGCGGACGGCGGTGAGGCCGAAGAGGATCACGTCGTCGCCCTGGGCGGCGAAGTTGGCCTCGGATTCGTTGACGTTCGGCGGGAGCACCTTGATGCCCATGCGCCGGCACTCGTTCAGATAGATCGCCGACTTGTCCTTGTCGTCGCGCACGGAGGTGAGCAGCGCGGACATGTACTCGGCCGGGTAATTGGCCTTGAGGTAGGCGGTCCAGTAGGTGACCAGGCCGTACGCGGAGGAGTGGGCCTTGTTGAAGGCGTAGCCGGCGAAGGGGACCAGGACGTCCCACAGCGCCTGGATGGCCTCGTCGGAGAAGCCCTTCTTCTTCGCGCCGTCCTTGAAGAAGACGAAGTTCTTCGCCAGCTCGTCGGGCTTCTTCTTGCCCATGACGCGGCGGAGGATGTCGGCCTCGCCGAGGGAGTACCCGGCGATGATCTGGGCGGCCTTCTGGACCTGCTCCTGGTAGACGATCAGGCCGTAGGTGACGCCGAGGACCTCCTTGAGGGGCTCCTCCAGCTCCGGGTGGATCGGCGTGATCTCCTGCTGGCCGTTCTTGCGCAGGGCGTAGTTGGTGTGCGAGTTCATGCCCATCGGGCCCGGCCGGTAGAGGGCCGAGACGGCGGAAATGTCCTCGAAGTTGTCGGGCTTCATCAGGCGCAGCAGCGAGCGCATGGGGCCGCCGTCGAACTGGAAGACGCCGAGGGTGTCACCGCGGCAGAGCAGTTCGTACGTGGTGGGGTCGTCCAGCGGGATCTTCAGGAGGTCCAGCTCGACGCCCTTGTTCGCCTTCACCATCTTGACGGCGTCGTCCATGATGGTGAGGTTGCGCAGGCCCAGGAAGTCCATCTTCAGCAGGCCGAGCGACTCACAGCTCGGGTAGTCCCACTGGGTGATGGTGACGCCGTCGGAGGCCCGGACCCAGACCGGGACGTGGTCGGTGATCGTCTCGCTGGACATGATCACGCCGGCGGCGTGCACGCCCATCTGCCGGACGAGGCCCTCGACGCCGCGGGCGGTGTCGATCACCTTCTTCACGTCGGGCTCGTTCTCGTACATCCCGCGGATCTCGCCGGCCTCGCTGTAGCGGGGGTGGGAGGGGTCGAGGATGCCGGAGAGCGGGATGCCCTTGCCGAGGACGTCGGCGGGCATGGCCTTGGTGAGGCGGTCGCCCATCGCGTACGGATAGCCGAGGACGCGGGCGGAGTCCTTGATGGCGTTCTTGGCCTTGATGGTGCCGTAGGTGCCGATCATGGCGACCTTGTCGGCGCCGTACTTCTCGGTCACATAGCGGATCACCTCGGCGCGCCTGCGCTCGTCGAAGTCGATGTCGACATCGGGCATGGAGATGCGCTCGGGGTTGAGGAACCGCTCGAAGATCAGGCCGTGCTCGATGGGGTCGAGGTCGGTGATGCCCATGGCGTAGGCGACGATCGAGCCGGCCGCGGAGCCTCGGCCGGGGCCGACGGCGATGCCGTTGTTCTTGGCCCACATGATGAAGTCGGCGACCACGAGGAAGTAGGCCGGGAAGCCCATCGAGATGATGATGTCCATCTCGTACTCGACCTGCTTGAGCCGGTCCTCCGGGATGCCGCCGGGGTAGCGGCGGGCCATGCCGCGCATGGTCTCCTCGCGGAACCAGCTGGTCTCGGTGTGGCCCTCGGGGACGTCGAACTTCGGCATCAGGTCGCGCTTCTCGAACCAGCCGGTGGTGTCGACCTGCTGGGCGACCAGGAGGGTGTTGGCGCACCCCTCCTGCCAGGCGTCGGAGGAGTCGATGGCGTACATCTCGTCCGTCGACTTCAGGTAATAGCCGGTGCCGTCGAAGCGGAAGCGGTCCGGGTCCGAGAGGTTCTTGCCGGTCTGGATGCACAGCAGCGCGTCGTGCGCGGTCGCCTCGTGGGCGTAGGTGTAGTGCGAGTCATTGGTGACCAGCGGGGGGATGCCGACCTTCTTGCCGATCTCCAGCAGGCCGTCGCGGACCCGGCGCTCGATCTCGATGCCGTGGTCCATCAGCTCCAGGAAATACCGGCCCTCGCCGAAGATGTCCTTGTAGTCGCTGGCGGCCTGCATGGCCTCGTCGAACTGGCCGAGGCGCAGCCGGGTCTGCACCTCGCCCGAGGGGCAGCCGGTGGAGGCGATCAGGCCCTCGGACCACTGGGAGATGGTCTCCTTGTCCATGCGGGGCCACTTGGTCAGCCAGCCCTCGGCATAGGCGTCGGAGGACAGCCGGAAGAGGTTGTGCAGACCGGTCTTGTTCGCCGCCCAGATCGTCTTGTGGGTATAACCACCCGAACCGGACACGTCGTCGCGCTTCTGGTGCGGCTGGCCCCACTGGATGCGCCGCTTGTTGCGCCGGGACTCGGGGGCGACATACGCCTCGATGCCGATGATCGGCGTGACGTTCGCCTTCTTGGCCTGGTGGAAGAAGTCGTACGCACCGTGCAGGTTGCCATGGTCGCTCATGGCAATATGCGTCATGCCCATCTCATTGCAGGCATTGAACATGTCCTTGAGCCGCGCCGCGCCGTCCAGCAGGGAGTACTGCGTGTGGACGTGCAGGTGCGTGAAGGGCGGCTTGGACGAGGCGGTCACGGTGGAAGACCTCCGGCGAAGGGTCGGCGACAGCGGGGAGACAGCTTTGAAGGTTACCGGCCCCCACTGACAATCGCGGGCACGCGAGGGAGGTCCCACACGTTGGGGGCCTCGGGACGACTGTCCGTTTCGCAACACCCGCTCGTCGATCAACCAGGAGGACCCAGCGATGGCGCTCGAGCACGACCGGGCCGCGCAGCGCGGCGAGGAGATTCTCGCCGTTTTCGACACCGCTTTCGGTGAGCTGCTCGCGGCCGACCCCGCCGCCTTCCGGGTCAAGTTCCGGAAGATGGCGGCCTCCGCCTTCGCTTTCTACCGGGGCACGGCGTGCCTGTTCTACGCCGATCTGGAGCACGGCAAGGAGACCGGTCCGTATCTGGACGAGCGGACGAGCCGGGTGTGGATCCACGGCGATCTGCACGCCGAGAACTTCGGCACGTACATGGACGCCAACGGCCGGCTGGTCTTCAACGTCAACGATTTCGACGAGGCCTATGTGGGCCCCTTCACCTGGGACCTCAAGCGCTTCGCCGCCTCCGTCGCGCTGATCGGTTACACCAAGGCGCTCAGCGACGAGAAGATCACCGAGCTGGTACGGATCTACGCCGCCGCCTACCGCGAGCGCATCCACGCCCTGGCCACCGGCGCCAGGAACGACGAGGTGCCGCCCTTCACCCTGGACACCGCCGAGGGCCCCCTCCTGGGCGCGCTCCGTGAGGCGCGCTCGCTGACCCGCTTCGGGCTGCTGGCCTCCATGACCGAGATCCGGGACTTCGAGCGCCGCTTCCTGCCCGACGACGGCGCGATCGAGCTGGACGCCGCCACCCGCTACAAGATCCTCGCCGCCTTCGACGGCTATCTGGAGACGCTCCCCGACACCAGCCTGGCCCGTCCCGACTCCTACCGCGTCAAGGACGTCGTCGGCCGCCGCGGCATCGGGATCGGCAGCGCGGGCCTGCCCTCGTACAACATCCTCCTGGAGGGCAACAGCGACGCCCTGGAGAACGACGTCGTCATCTACATGAAGCAGGGGCAGACCCCCGCGGTCTCCCGGCACATCACCGACGCCGCCGTCCGGGACTACTTCCGGCACGAGGGCCACCGCACGGTGATCTCCCAGCGCGCGCTCCAGGCGCACGCCGACCCGTGGCTGGGCTGGACCGAGCTGGACGGCATCGGCCAGCTGGTCGCCGAGGTCTCGCCGTACGCCGTCGACCTCGACTGGTCCGACCTGGACGACCCGGCGGAGATCGCGGCCGTCGTCGCGGACCTGGGCCGGGCCACCGCCACGATGCACGCCGCGGCCGACGACCAGAGCGGTCACTCGCTGGTCCCCTTCTCCACCGAGCGGGCCATCGACGCGGTCATCGCCGCCGACGAGGACGGCTTCGCCGGGCTGCTCGTCGACTTCGCGCACTCCTACGGGGCGCGGGCCCGGGCGGACCACCAGATCTTCGTCGACCTCTTCCGCAACGGCCGCATCCCCGGCCTCTGAGGCCCGTAGGTCGAGCGTCCGGGCCTTTAATCGGCTCTTACCGCACCCCATGACAGACTCGTCTCTCATGGACATTTCGGCGGCATGGTTGCGGACGGCACGCGCGGCGCTGTTCACAGCGCTGTGCGTGCTGCTGTCCGCCGCCTCCCACGTACTGCTGTCCGGCATGGCGCTGCCCGTGCCGACCGTCGCCGCGACGGCGGCGGCCGTCTTCGCCCTGGCCTACGCGCTGGCCGGCCGCGAGCGCGGCTTCGGGCAGATCGCCGCCCTGCTGATCCCCGTGGAGCTGGCCGCCGACGCGCTCTTCACCACGGGCCAGCGGACCTGCCTCGGGCCGGAGGGCCACCCCGTCCCGGGGGCGCTCACCGCCCTGTGCGGCGGCGGCAGCATCGGCGGGCCCTTCGCGCCCGCCGCCGATCCCGACGCCGCCTCCTGGCTGCTGCTCGCCGCGCATCTCGCGGTCGGGCTGCTGGCCGCCGCCTGGCTGCGCCGCGGCGAGGCGGCGCTCGGCCGGCTGCTGGGCGCGCTCGCCGCCGTGGCCTTCCGCCCGCTGCTGCTGGCCATCGCCTCCGTCACGGCGGCCGCGGGGCCCGGCCGGGTGCCCGTCCGTCCCGTGCGGCACGCGCGCGTGCCCGCCGTCCGGTCCCTTCTCCACTCCGTGGTCCGTCGCGGTCCACCGCCCGGCCCGGCCTTCGCCTGAGCCCGAGCGGTACGGACCGCAGCAATATCACGGAGAAGCACGGAGAAGTCGGCATCATGAGCAAGCGCAACAACTGGGAGAACAAGCAGTCCGCCCGCGAGCGGCTGCGCGCCGAGCGGGAGCGGCAGGAGAAGAAGGACAAGGCGCGCCGCCAGCTCGTCGTCGGCGGTTCGGTCGTCGCGGTCCTCGCGGTCGCGGCGGGCATCGCCGTGGCGGTGACGCAACTGGGCGGCAAGGCCACGGACTCGGCCTGGTCGGCCGCGGCGAAGAAGGACCTCGTCAAGCCCGCCAACGCCGCCGGTGACAAGGGCACCGAGATCGTCATCGGTGACAAGAAGGCCGGCCACACCCTGGATCTGTACCAGGACATGCGCTGCCCGATCTGCTCGGTCTTCGAGCAGAACGTCGGGGACACGCTCGACAAGGGCGTCAAGGATGGCACGTACAAGATCTCGTACCACATCGGTACGTTCATCGACGGCAACTTCGGCGGCGCCGGATCGCGCAACGCCCTCAGCGCGCTGGGCGCGGCCCTCGACGTCGGCCCCGAGGCGTTCAGCGCGTACAACAAGGCCCTCTACTCCAAGGCCAACCACCCGCAGGAGACCAAGGACAGCTACGCCGACGACGACACCCTGCTGAAGATCGCGGACAGCGTCCCGGCGCTCAAGGGCAACGCGGCCTTCCAGAAGAACGTCAAGGACGGCACCTTCGACAAGTGGGCCCTGGAGGTGTCCGGCGACTTCGAGAAGGCCAAGGACGTCACCGGCACCCCCACCGTCAAGCTCGACGGCAAGAAGGTGACCGCGGACGGCAAGAACGCCCCGATCACCCCCGAGCAGTTCACCAAGGCCGTCGACGAGCGGCTCAAGTCCTGACCCCTCGCGCCCCGGGTCTCCCGCCCCTCCACTGATGCCGAATCTTGACCGGACACTTAAGGGTGGTCGTGGCACACTTCGTCCTCATGGAGGGGACGGGAGTTCGACTGAGGGCGCTGCGGGCGTCGTTCTTCACCGCCCTTTGCGTCACCCTGTCCGCCGCCTCCCACGTCCTGCTGTCCCGGGCGCCGCTGCCGCTGACCACGGTCGCCGTGCTGTCGGCGGCGTTCTTCGCGATCGCCTACGCGCTGGCCGACCGTGAGCGCGGCTACGGCCGGATAGCCACCCTGCTCGTCCCGCTGGAGCTGGCGGCGGACACCGTCTTCACCACCGGGCAGCACGCCTGTTACGGGCGGGCCGGCGGGCCGATAGCGGGCCCGCTGCGCTCGATCGGCGTCGACCTGGTCTGCCGCGGCGGCGACTTCGGCACGCCGCTGGCCCGGATGGCCGCCCGGGGCGACACCGACCCGGTCGGTCCGTCCGGTTCCGCCCTGCCCTGGCTGCTGCTCGCCTGCCATGTCGCCGTGGGTCTGCTGGCCGCGGCCTGGCTGCGCCGCGGCGAGGTGGCCCTGGCCCGCCTGCTGCGCGCCGTCGCCGCCTCCGCCTTCCGTCCCCTGCTGCTGGCCGCCGCCACCCTGGCGGCACACCCGCGCGGTGCGCTCGTACGGCCCGTACGCCGTGCCCTCCGCCGCCGCGACCTCCCGCTGCTCGTCCACTCCGTGGTGCGCCGCGGACCGCCTGCCCGCCCGGCCTTCGCCTGAGCACAGCGGTCCCCATCCTCTTCCACACGGAGAACACCATGAGCAACCGGAACAACGCACAGAACAAGCAGGCGGCCCGCGAGCGGCTGCGCGCCGAGCGCGAGCGGCAGGCGAAGCGGGACAAGACCCGCCGTCAGCTCGTCGTCGCGGGCTCGATCGTCGTCGTCCTCGCGATCGCGGGCGGCGTCGGCTTCGCGGTCAGCCAGATGAACGACGGCGACAGCTCCGGCAAGAACGGCGACTGGGCGGCCGCGGCGAAGAAGGACCTCGTCAAGCCGGCCAACACCACCGGTGAGAACGGCAACGAGATCGTCATCGGCGACGCCAAGGCCAAGGAGACCCTCACGGTCTTCGAGGACCCGCGGTGCCCGTCGTGCGCCGCCTTCGAGCAGCGGTCGGGGGGCCAGCTCCGCCAGGACGTCAAGGACGGCCGCTACAAGGTTCGTTTCGTCATGGTGAACTTCATCGACGACCTGCCGATGAAGGGCTCCGGGACCGGTTCGAAGAACGCCGTCAGCGCGCTCGGCGCCGCCCTGAACGTCAGCCCCCAGGCGTTCGTCGACTACAAGGAAGCCCTCTACTCGGAGAAGAACCACCCCGAGGAGTCGAACGACGCCTACGCCGACGACAAGAGGCTGATCGAGGTCGCTCAGCAGGTCCCGGCGCTGAAGGGCAACAAGGACTTCGAGAAGAACGTCACCGAGGGCACCTACGACAAGTGGGCCCTGGAGATGGGCAAGCTCTTCGGCAAGGACGGCGTCAACGGCACGCCGACCCTGGTCCACAACGGCAAGCAGCTGAAGGACGGGACCGGGAAGCGGCCGCCGATGGACAAGGACGAGTTCGTCGCGGCCATCGACAAGGAATTCGGGCCGAAGAAGTAGCGAAGATCAAGTAACGGAACAGCCATGGGCGGACGAACTCTGACGGTTCGTCCGCTCATCGGCTTACCCGACAGTAGGGTGATGGTCCGTGACTCATCACTCACCGATATCGCGGCGCACCGCCGTCACGGCCGCCGCCGCCACCGCCGCGCTCCTGCCGTTCGCCGTTCCCCAGGCCCATGCCGCGGACAGCGCCCTCGCCTTCCTGCACGGCGTCGCCTCCGGTGACCCACTGCCCGACGGCGTCCTGCTGTGGACCCGTGTCACCCCCGTCCCGGAGGCCGTTCCCGGCTCCGGGCGCGGGCCGGCCGTCGACGTGGCCTGGGAGGTGGCCGAGGACGAGGCGTTCGCCAGGGTCGTCGCGCGCGGCGCGGCCAAGGCCACGGCGGCGGGCGACCACACCGTCAAGGCCGATGTGCGCGGTCTGCGCCCGGCCACCGCCTACTGGTTCCGCTTCACCGCGGACGGCGTGCGCTCCCCCGCCGGCCGCACCCGTACCGCCCCGGCCCGGGACGCGGCCGTCCCGAGCGTCCGCTTCGGTGTGGTCTCCTGCGCCAACTGGGAGTCGGGCTACTTCGCCGCCTACCGCCATCTCGCCGCCCGCCGCGATCTGGACGCCGTCATCCATCTCGGCGACTACATCTACGAGTACGGGTCGGGCGAGTACCCGGCCGCCAAGTACGTCGTCCGCCCGCACAAGCCGGCCCACGAGATCGTCACCCTGGCCGACTACCGCACCCGCCACGGCTACTACAAGACCGACCCCGATCTCCAGGCGGTGCACGCCGCGCATCCCACGATCGCCATCTGGGACGACCACGAGTTCGCCGACAACACCTGGTCGGGCGGGGCCGGCAACCACACCCCGGGCGCCGAGGGCGACTGGTCGGCGCGGATGGCCGCCGCGAAGCAAGCGTACTTCGAGTGGATGCCCGTCAGACCCTCCATCGAGGGCACCACCTACAGACAACTGCGCTTCGGCAAGCTCGCCGATCTGCACCTGCTGGACCTGCGCTCGTTCCGCTCGCAGCAGGTCAAGTCCGGCAGCGGCGGGGTGGACGACCCGGGACGTACGCTCACCGGGCGTGCCCAACTCGACTGGCTCAAGACGGGGCTGGCGTCCTCCGACGCCACCTGGCGGCTCGTCGGCAACTCCGTGATGATGTCGCCGGTCGCCTTCGGGGCGCTGCCCGCCCATCTGCTGGAGCCGCTCGCCAAGCTGCTGGGCATGCCCACGGGCGGCATAGCCGTCAACACCGACCAGTGGGACGGCTACACCCACGACCGGCGCGAGCTGCTCGACCACCTCACCGGCCGCGGTGTCCGCAACACCGTCTTCCTGACCGGTGACATCCACATGGCATGGGCCAACGACGTGCCCGTGCAGGCGGCGACGTATCCGCTGTCGGAGTCGGCCGCCACCGAGTTCGTGGTGACCTCGGTGACCTCCGACAACCTCGACGAGATGCTGCACGTCCTGCCGCACACCGTGTCCCTGGCCGCCGCCACCGCGATCAAGGCCGCCAACCGGCATGTGCAGTGGGTCGACATGGACTCGCACGGCTACGGCGTCCTCGACGTCACCGCCGAGCGGGCCCAGATGGACTACTACGTCCTGTCCGACAAGCGGAACCCGAAGGCCACGTCCTCCTGGTACCGCTCCTACCGGACGCTCTCCGGCACGCAGCGCGTCGAGCGGGTCGAGGCGCCCGTCCGCTGAACCCGGCCGCTAGCGAGCGGCCAGCTCCTCCAGGAAGCCCAGCGCCACCCGCCACGTGGCCTCGGCCGCTTCCTCGTCGTAGTCCGCCAGCTCGGGGTCGGTGTACAGGTGCCCGGCCCCGGGGTAGCGGTGGACCTCCACGTCCGCGCCCGCCCGCCCCATCCGCAGGTACCAGGCGTTGAGCCAGTCGTGCGGCTCGAAGGGGTCGGGGTCCGCGACGTGCAGCTGTACGGGCAGCTCGTCCACGGACGCGTCCTCGGCCAGGTCGGAGGTGCCGTGCAGGAGCAGCAGACCGCGCGCCTTCTCGTCGCCCAGCGCCAGGTTCTGCGCGACGGAGCCGCCCAGCGAGAAGCCGGCGTAGACCAGGCCCCGGTCGGACAGCGGCGCGGCGGCCGTGATGGCGCGCTTCAGCAGCTCCTCCGCGCCGATCTCCTCCTTGATCGCCATGCCCTCCTCGACGGTGTCGGCCGTCCGGCCGCCGTAGAGGTCCGGTACGTGCACCTCGTGACCCGCGGCGCGCAGGCGCTCGGCGGCGGCGTGGACGGCGGGCCGCAGGCCGTACGCCGAATGAAAAAGCACAATCGTGGTAGAGGACGCCACTGGGGTCACTTCCTTACAGGGTGAATCGCGTGTCCCCCATCGTGCCAGCTACCGTCGGGGGGAAGCGCCCCACCGGTGAGTACGTGGCCGGCCCGGAAGGAGCTGAGGTGTCCATGGAGGGCGTACTGCGTCCGCTGTCCGTCATCGGTGGCGCACTGGTCGTCACCGTGATCGTGGGGTGGGTCGCCGACCAGATGCTGCGCCGGATCGACGTCCGGCACCCCGAGACCCCGTTGTGGGATCTGCTGCGGCGCTGTCGGTGGCCCCTCCAGGTGGTGCTGTGCGCGGCACTGCTGCGGGGCAGCTACCGCTCGGCCGACCTCACCGAGGGACACGAGGAGGCGATCGGCCAGGTCCTCACCCTGGTGCTGATCGGTGCCTGCGCCTGGCTGGTGGTGCGGGTGGCCGTGGCCATAGTGGAGTCCAGTTACGCGCGCTACGCCGCCAGCGCCCACGACCCCGCCCGGGTGCGCCGGGTACGGACCCAGATCACACTGATCCAGCGGGTCGTGACCGCGATCGTGGGCGTGGTGGCGGTGGCCGCGATGCTGCTGACCTTCCCCGCCATGAAGACGGTCGGCACGTCGATGCTGGCCTCGGCCGGTCTGATCGGCATCGTCGCCGGTGTGGCGGCCCAGTCGACGCTCGGCAATCTCTTCGCGGGGCTGCAGATCGCCTTCGGTGACGTGGTGCGCATCGGGGACACGGTCGTCGTGGAGGGCGAGTGGGGCCGGGTGGAGGAGATCACGCTCACCTACCTGGTGGTGACCACCTGGGACGAGCGGCGGATCACCATGCCGGTGTCGTACTTCACCAGCCGGCCGTTCGAGAACTGGTCGCGCAACAACCCCCGGATGACCGGCACCGTCTTCTTCCACCTCGACCACTCGACGCCCGTCGACCTGATGCGCGAGCATCTGCACGAGGTGCTCAAGTCCACCCTGGAGTGGGACCAGCGGGCGTGGAGCCTGGTGGTCACCGACACCACGCCGTCCACGATCCAGGTGCGGGCGCTGGTGACGGCGAAGGACTCGGACGACATCTGGGCGCTGCGCTGCGTGGTGCGCGAACAGCTGATCGAGTGGCTGCGGCGGGAGCACCCGTACGCGCTGCCCCGGCTGAACACCGCGCCGGCGCCCGGCCTGGAGAGCGCCCCCGACCGCCGGCAGACCCCGCCGACGGGCGAGGACATAGGGCCGGGGCCGGGGACGACGTAAGGGGCGGTGGCCGGAGCAGCCCCACCGCTCAGAGCCCGCGCAGGGTGGGTTCGTCCAGATGCCGCAGGACCCGGTCCACGACCTCCGGGTCCACCCCCGGCTCGCTGCGCGCGGCCAGCACCTCGCGCCGCGCCGCCGACAGCAGCTCCCCCTGCACCCGGTGGAGCGTCCGCAACCGCTCCACACGCTGGGCCTGTGCCTCGCGGCGCTCCTCGTCGACCATCTCGGGGCTGATCCGGGCGCCCATGTCGTAGGCGCGCCGGCCGAGCATCTCCATCATGTCCTCGGGAAGGTCCTCCTCCTCCACGATCTCCCACAGGCGCTGCTTGGCCGCCTTCGCCGCCCGGGCGGCCAGCTGCCGCTCCAGCTCCTTCCTCACGTCGGAGTCGGCGCGCACCCCCAGCACCTTGACCAGCCAGGGCAGGGTCAGGCCCTGGACGACGAGGGTGGCGATGATGACGGCGAAGGCGATGAAGACGATCTCGTCGCGGGCGGGGAAGGGGGACTTGTCGTCCATGGTCAGGGGGAGGGCCAGGGCGAGTGCCACGGTGGCCACGCCGCGCATCCCCGACCACCACGTCACCACCGTCTCGCGCCAGCTCAGCAGGATTTCCTCGTCGACGTCCCGGCGCTTGTGCAGCTTCCTGGCCAGCCACGCGGCGGGCAGCAGCCACAGCAGCCGTACGCCCACCACCACCGCGACGACGGCGCCGCCGATGCCCAGCATCTCGCCCCAGCGGCCGGCGGCCGTGCCGACGGCGTTGTGGAGCTCCAGGCCGACCAGGCCGAAGGCCGCGCCGGTGACGAGGGTGTCGACGACCTCCCAGAAGGTGTGCCCGGCCAGCCGCCCCAGGACGTCGTCGGGGTCGGTCGCGTACTCGGCGAGGAAGAGCGCGGTGGTCAGTACCGCGAGCACGCCGGAGCCCTTGAACTCCTCGGCGAGGACGTAGGAGACGAACGGGACCAGGAGCGTGAGCCCGATCTGGAGGGTCGCGTCGCCCAGGACGTCCATCAGCTTCTTGGTCATCCAGCCGAGCCCGAGGCCGACCGCGACCGCCACCACGGCGGACAGGACCAGCTCGCCGATCGCCCGGGGCAGCGAGAAGGTGCCGCTGACGGCGGCGGCGACGGCCACGTGGTAGAGCACGATGGCGGTGACGTCGTTGAAGAGCCCCTCGCCCTCCAGGATGGAGACCAGGCGGCGCGGCAGCCCCAGGGAGCCCGCGACGGCGGTGGCGGCGACGGGGTCGGGCGGGGCCACGAGCGCGCCCAGCGCCACGGCGGCGCCGAGGGAGATCCCGGGTACGATCGCGTCGGCCACGGCGGCGACGGCCGCGGTCGTCACGAAGACGAGCGCGACCGCCAGCAGGAAGATCGGCCGCCGGTTGGCCGCGAACTGCCGCCAGGAGGTGCGCTGCGCGGAGGCGTAGAGCAGGGGCGGCAGCACCAGCGGCAGGATGAACTCGGGCGAGATGTCGACGTTCGGTACGAACGGCAGCAGCGCGAGGACGATCCCGCCCAGCGTCATCAGGACCGGCGACGGCAGCCCCAGCCGGTCACCCAGCGGCACCGTGACGAGCGCTCCGAGGAGCAGCAGGAACAGCAGGGCCAGCTGGTCCACGGAGGCCCTCCGAGGCGGGTGGGGAACAGTCGTTCACCCCTCAGCCTGCCACGGACGCCGCGGGTCGGCTCGGTCCCCCCTCCGCCGGAGGGGTCAGGCGCTCTCGGCGCGCACGATGTCCAGGGCGCGGCGGAGGTCCTCGGGGTACTCGCTCGCGTACTCCACCCAGCGGCCGTCCTCGGGGTGCTCGAAGCCGAGGCGCACGGCGTGCAGCCACTGGCGGGTGAGCTTGAGCCGCTTGGCGAGGGTGGGGTCGGCGCCGTAGGTGAGGTCACCGACGCAGGGGTGGCGGTGGGCGGCCATGTGCACGCGGATCTGGTGCGTGCGGCCGGTCTCCAGCTTGACGTCGAGGAGACTGGCGGCCCGGAACGCCTCGATGAGGTCGTAGTGGGTCACCGACGGCTTGCCCTCGGCGGTGACGGCCCACTTGTAGTCGTGGTTGGGGTGGCGGCCGATGGGGGCGTCGATCGTGCCGCTCATCGGGTCCGGGTGGCCCTGGACGAGGGTGTGGTAGCGCTTGTCGACCGTGCGCTCGCGGAACTGCTGCTTGAGCAGGGTGTAGGCGCGCTCGGACTTGGCGACGACCATCAGGCCGGAGGTGCCGACGTCCAGGCGGTGCACGATGCCCTGGCGCTCGGAGGCGCCGGAGGTGGAGATGCGGTAGCCGGCGGCGGCGAGGCCGCCGATGACGGTGGGGCCGGTCCAGCCGGGGCTGGGGTGGGCGGCCACCCCGACCGGCTTGACGATCACGACGATGTCGTCGTCGTCATGGACGATCTCCATGCCCTCGACGGGCTCGGCGACGATCTGCACGGGCGCGGGCGCGGCCGGCATCTCGACCTCCAGCCAGGCGCCGCCGGTCACCCGGTCGGACTTCCCGGCCTCGGCACCGTCGAGCTGGACCTTGCCCGCCGCCGCCAGCTCGGCCGCCTTGGTGCGGGAAAAGCCGAACATACGGGCGATCGCGGCGTCGACGCGCTCGCCTTCGAGGCCATCGGGAACGGGCAGGGCGCGGATCTCGGGAATGGTGCTCACCCGTCGAGTATGACGGACGGCGCCGACCCGCCCGTACGTCAGTCCTTGTGAACCGTGCCGTCCGGGTCCAGACCGCGGAAGGAGAGGATCACGATCAGGAAGCCGCCGCAGACGATCGCGGAGTCGGCGAGGTTGAAGACGGCGAAGTGCGCGGGGGCGATGAAGTCGACCACACCGCCCTCGAAGCCGCCCGGCGCCCGGAAGAGCCGGTCGGTGAGATTGCCGAAGGCGCCGCCGAGCAGCAGGCCGAGCGCGATCGCCCACGGCAGGCTGTAGAGCTTGCGGGCGATGCGGGCGATCACCACGATCACGGCGGAGGCGATGATCGTGAAGACGATCGTCATCGCCTCGCCGATGCCGAAGGCGGCGCCGCGGTTGCGGACCACCTCGAGCTGGAGCCAGGTGCCGAAGATCTCGATGGGGTCGTGGTGCTCCAGCTTGGCCACCACGAGCAGCTTGCTGGACAGGTCGAGGAGATACGCGAAGAGGGCGATGCCGAGGAGCACGCCGATGCGCCGCCTGCCCTTGGCCGCGCCCTGGGAGTCCACCGTCGCGCCGCCGGCCTCGTCGGCGCCCTCAGGCGTGCCGGTGGTCTGTTCCGCCTCTGTCACGTGAGTCCTTCGACGTCGTCCTGCCTGACTGAGGACGAGAGTACGGCACACACGCGCGAACGGGTCAGCGGCGTTCCTGCCGCTGTTTGCACTCCACGCACAAGGTGGCCCGTGGAAATGCCTGCATACGGGCCTTACCGATGGGCTTGCCGCAGTTCTCGCAGAGCCCGTACGTACCGGCGTCGAGCCGCTCCAGGGCCCGCTCCGTCTGGAGCAGCATCTCGCCGGCGTTGGCGGCCAGGGCCAGCTCGTGCTCCCGGGTGATGTTCTTGGTGCCGGTGTCCGCCTGGTCGTCACCGGCGCCGTCGCCCGAATCGCGCATCAGACCGCTGATCGCCTCCTGCGACGCGGCGATCTCCGCCCGCAGCCGCAGGACCTCGCTCTGCAGCTCCGTACGGGCCTCCGCCACCTCCCCCGGCGACCAGGGCTCCTCCCCCGGCCGCACGGCGAGCTCCCCGGGCACCGCCGCACGCGCCCCCGGCACCTTGCCGGCGCCGGCCTGTGCCTCGTCCATGGTCTTCTTCGCAGCCACGGTCCTGGCTCCCGTCTTCTTCGGGGGCACCGCTCTTTTGACCGGTGCGCTTGCCGCTGACGCGGCGGGTTGGACTGGTTCCGCGGGTTCCGCTTGCGCGGAGCGCTTGGCGGGTTCCGCCGGTGCCGGTGCCGCTGGCGCGGCGGGCTCGGTGGGCTCCGCCGGTGCCGCTGGCGCGGGGCGCTCGGGTTCCGCCGCCGCGGAGGGCCCGGCGGGCGCGTCTGTCGCCGCCGAGGCGGCGACCCCGGCCGAGGCGGCAGCCCCAGGCGCGGGGGCGGCCTCGGCCCTTTTGGGCGGGGCGGCCTTCTTGGCCTTCGCCGGAGCGACGGCCTCGGAGACAGCCTTCTTGGCAGAAGCCGCCTTTTTGGTGGGCTCGGTCTTGGTCGGGGCGAGCTTCTTCGCGGGCTCGGCGTTGGCCGGGGCGGGCTTCTTCGCGGAAGCCGCCATCCCGGTGAGAGCCGCCTCCTCGGCGGAAGCCACCACCTCGGCGGGCGCCGCCTTCTTGGCCGACGCAGCTCGCCTCTTGGGCGCGGCCGCAGCCGGGGTGGCCGCCCCGGTCGCGGACGAGGCGACCGGGGCGGCCTTCGTCGGCCTCGCCGCAGCGGGAGCCGCGGAGGCGGCCGCGGTCGTCCTGGGCTCGGCCTTGGCCGGGACATGCTTCTTGGCCGGGGCAGGCCTCCTGCCGGACGTGGCCCGCTTCTCGGGAACGGCTTCGGCCGGAGCGGTCTCCTTGGTGGGGGTCACCCTCTTGGCGGAAGTGGCACGCTCCTCGGGAGCGGCTTCAGCCGGAGCGGCCTTGGCCGCGGTTGCCTTCTTCACTGCTCTGGTCTTCCTGGGAGGCGGCGCGTCCTTCTCGGAAGCGGCCTTGGCTGAAGCGGATCTCTTGGCCGGCGCGTCCTTCTTGGCGGGGGCCGTCTTCCCGGCGGGGGTCCGCGCCTTCCTCGCGGAGGCCGCCTCTCCCGCCGCCACCGACACCTTCCTGGCCACGGTCTCGGCCGAGGCGGTCCCCTCGGCGGGAGTTCCCGCCGAACCGGACTTCTTCCCGGTGGCGGCCCGCTTCGCCGGTGCCACCTTCGACGCGGGCGCCTTCTTCGCGGGCGCCTTCTTCGCGGGCGCCTTCTTCGCGGGGCCCGGCCCCGCCTTCCGTGCCGTCTCGGCCGGGGCCGCCCTCTTCCCCGCCGCGGACTTCCTGGCTGCCGACGCGGCCTTCCCCACGGGTGTCACCGCCTTGCCGGGGCCCGACCGCTCGGCCTTCGAGGTCACGGCCTTCCCCGCGGCGCCAGCCGCCGCACCGGCCTCCGGAGCGGCCGTCTTCTTCGCCGTGGCCGAGGCCACGGCCGCCGACGCCCGCCGCGCAGCGGCAGCTGGCGGGGCGGCCCCGGCCGCAACCGCCCCCGCGGACTTCCTCGCCACCATGACCGCGGCCCCTTCACATTTTATGATCTTGCGCGCGAATCGTGCCGGAACGATAGATCCCCACCGGGCACGCGGCAACGGGGCACGCCGGTCTCATCGGTTGTGCCCCGCCCCCGGCCCTGTAATCGGGCCCGCCCCGACCCGTACGGCCCCGCCGAAAGCGGTAGGCCGCCCCCGGCCCGGCCCCGTACACTGAGCGGAGCGAAAGGCGTGGAAGGGACGAGTAGCTCCGCACGCAGCCAGGAGCGACCCGGGGACGGTGGGAGCCCGGGGGCGTGCGCGGTGTGAAGATCAGCCCTGAGCTGCCGGAAGAACGCCCCGAGGGTCACTCCAGGGGTCAGTAGAACCGGCGTCGCGAACCCAATGAGGGGGCCGGAGGCGAAGCGCCTGCGGCCAAGGAGGGTGGTACCGCGGGAGCGCACGCGCGTTCTCGTCCCTCCGACGGACAGCGCCAAGACGTTCCGCCGGAGGAAGCCTCAGATGAGTCCCCAGCCGCAGTACCGCCAGGTACCCGCACAGGTGGACCTGCCCGCCCTGGAGCACGCCGTGCTCGATTTCTGGCGCGAGAGCAAGGTCTTCGCCCGTAGCCTCGAACAGTCCGAGGGCCGCCCCGAGTGGGTGTTCTACGAGGGCCCGCCCACCGCCAACGGCATGCCCGGCGCCCACCACATCGAGGCCCGCGTCTTCAAGGACGTCTTCCCGCGCTTCCGCACCATGCAGGGCTTCCACGTGGGCCGCAAGGCCGGCTGGGACTGCCACGGTCTGCCGGTCGAGCTCGCCGTCGAGAAGGAGCTCGGCTTCTCCGGCAAGCAGGACATCGAGGAGTACGGCATCGCGGCCTTCAACGCGAAGTGCCGTGAGTCCGTGACCCGCCACACGGACGCGTTCGCCGAGCTCACCACCCGCATGGGCTATTGGGTGGACCTGGACGACGCCTACCGCACGATGGACCCGGAATACGTCCAGTCCGTCTGGTGGTCGCTGAAGGAGATCTTCAACAAGGGCCTCCTCGTCCAGGACCACCGCGTCGCCCCCTGGTGCCCCCGCTGCGGCACCGGCCTCTCCGACCACGAGCTGGCGCAGGGCTACGAGACGGTCGTCGACCCGTCGGTCTTCGTCCGCTTCCCGCTGACCTCCGGGCCGCTCGCCGGCGAGGCGTCCCTGCTGGTGTGGACGACCACCCCCTGGACCCTGGTCTCCAACGTCGCCGCCGCCGCGCACCCCGACGTCACCTACGTCGTGGCCACCGACGGCGACGAGAAGCTCGTCGTCGCCGAGCCGCTGCTGGAGAAGGCCCTCGGCGAGGGCTGGACCGCCACCGGGCAGTCCTTCACCGGCCGGGAGATGGAGCGCTGGGCCTACCGCCGCCCGTTCGACCTGGTCGAGCTGGAGGGCGCCAACTACGTCGTCAACGCCGAGTACGTCACGACCGAGGACGGCACGGGTCTGGTCCACCAGGCCCCGGCCTTCGGTGAGGACGACCTCAAGACCTGCCGCGCCTACGGCCTGCCGGTCATCAACCCGGTCCGCCCGGACGGCACCTTCGAGGAGGGCGTCGGCCTCGTCGGCGGCGAGTTCTTCAAGAAGGCCGACGAGAAGCTCGTCGCGGACCTCTCCGAGCGCGGCCTGCTGTTCAGGCACATCGCCTACGAGCACAGCTACCCGCACTGCTGGCGCTGCCACACCGCGCTGCTCTACTACGCGCAGCCGTCCTGGTACATCCGCACCACCGCCGTGAAGGACCGGCTTCTCGAGGAGAACGAGAAGACCAACTGGTTCCCCGAATCGGTCAAGCACGGCCGCTTCGGCGACTGGCTGACCAACAACATCGACTGGGCGCTCTCCCGCAACCGCTACTGGGGCACCCCGCTGCCCATCTGGCGCTGTGAGGAGAACCACCTCACCTGCGTCGGCTCGCTGGCCGAGCTCTCCGAGCTGACCGGCACCGACCAGAGCGCGCTGGACCCGCACCGCCCGTACATCGACGACGTCACCTTCACCTGCACCACCGACGGCTGCTCGCACACCGCCGTGCGCGTGCCGGAGGTCATCGACGCCTGGTACGACTCCGGCTCGATGCCCTTCGCGCAGTGGGGCTACCCGTACAAGAACAAGGAGCTCTTCGAGAAGCGCTACCCGGCGCAGTTCATCTCGGAGGCCATCGACCAGACCCGCGGCTGGTTCTACACCCTGATGGCCGTCGGCACCCTCGTCTTCGACAAGTCGTCGTACGAGAACGTCGTCTGCCTGGGCCACATCCTCGCCGAGGACGGCCGGAAGATGTCCAAGCACCTGGGCAACATCCTCCAGCCGATCCCGCTGATGGACCAGCACGGCGCCGACGCCGTCCGCTGGTTCATGGCCGCCGGCGGCTCCCCGTGGGCCGCGCGCCGCGTCGGTCACGGCACCATCCAGGAGGTCGTCCGCAAGACGCTCCTCACCTACTGGAACACCGTCGCCTTCCAGGCCCTGTACGCCCGTACGTCCGGCTGGGCGCCCTCCGCGTCCGACCCGGCCCCGGCGGACCGCCCGCTGATCGACCGCTGGCTGCTCGGCGAGCTGAACACCCTCACCGACCAGGTCACCCAGGCGCTGGAGGCGTACGACACCCAGCGCGCCGGCAAGCTGCTCTCGTCCTTCGTGGACGACCTGTCCAACTGGTACGTGCGGCGCTCGCGCCGCCGGTTCTGGCAGGGCGACGCGGCCGCGCTGCGCACGCTGCACGAGGTCATCGAGACGGTCACCCGCCTGATGGCCCCTCTGGTGCCGTTCATCACCGAGCGGGTGTGGCAGGACCTCGTCGTCCCGGTGGACCCGGAGGCCCCGGAGTCGGTGCACCTGGCCACCTGGCCGACGGCGGACACCGCGCTGATCGACCCGGAGCTGTCCCGGCAGATGCTGCTCGTACGGCGCCTGGTCGAGCTGGGCCGCGCCACCCGCGCCGAGTCCGGCGTCAAGACGCGTCAGCCGCTGTCCCGCGCCCTGGTGGCCGCGGCCGGCTTCGAGGACCTGGGCGCCGAGCTGCGCGCCCAGATCACGGAAGAGCTGAACGTCTCGTCGCTGGCCTCCCTGTCCGAGGTCGGCGGGTCCCTGGTCGACACCACCGCCAAGGCGAACTTCCGCGCCCTGGGCAAGCGGTTCGGCAAGGGCGTCCAGGCGGTCGCCAAGGCCGTCGCCGAGGCCGACGCCGCCGCGCTGTCCCTGGCCCTGCGTCAGGGCACCGCCTCGGTCGTCGTCGACGGCGAGAGCGTCGCGCTCACCCCCGACGAGGTCATCATCACCGAGACCCCGCGCGAGGGCTGGTCGGTGGCCTCCGACTCGGGTGCCACGGTCGCCCTCGATCTGGAGATCACGCCGGAGCTGCGCCGCGCGGGCCTCGCCCGTGACGCGATCCGGCTGATCCAGGAGGCGCGCAAGAACAGCGGCCTGGACGTCGCCGACCGGATCGCGCTGCGCTGGCGGTCGTCCGACGAGGAGACGCTGACCGCGCTGGGCGAGCACGCCGGCCTCATCGCCGACGAGGTGCTGGCCACCGACTTCGCGACCGGTGACGCCGACGACTCCTACGGCGAGCCGTTCGAGGACGAGGGCCTCGGCCTGACGTTCCGCCTCCGCAAGGCGTAACACCCCCCGCACCACCTGAACCGGCCGCCCGGAGGCTTGAAGCCTCCGGGCGGCCGGTTCATTGCTGCCGCTTTATTGCCGTGACAATACGCTTTGGACACGAAACGGGCCGGACCCGGGACAAAGTCCCGGGTCCGGCCCGATGATTGCCTACGGCTCGCGCCGAGCGATCAGTTGTCGTCCTCGTCGATCAGGAAGCCCCGCATGGGGGACGGCGCCTGCTGCATCGGCTGCTGGCCCTGCGGCCGCACCGGTGCCATCGGCTGCGTCATCGCCGGGGACATCTGCTGCTGACCGCCGTACGACGGGCCACCGGTGGCGCCGCCGTGACCGCCCATGGACGGGTTGCCGCCCATGCTGTGGCCGCCCATGCCCGCACCGGCCGACGCCATGGACCCGCTCATCGAGGGGGCCGCGGGCAGCGACGGGGTGTTGGGGTTGCGCGGCGGGGCCAGCGAGTCGTCCGCCTGGTTCTCCAGCTGGCGCAGCTGGCTCTCCAGGTAGGACTTCAGGCGGGTGCGGTACTCGCGCTCGAAGCCGCGCAGGTCCTCGACCTTGCGCTCCAGCGTGGCGCGGGCGGACTCCAGCGAGCCCATCGCGACACGGTGCTTCTCCTGCGCGTCCCGCTCCAGGGCGTCGGCCTTGGCACGGGCGTCCCGCTCCAGACCCTCGGCCCGGCTGCGCGCCTCGCCGACGATCTTGTTGGCCTCGGAACGGGCCTCCGCGATCGCCTGGTCGGCGGTCTGCTGGGCGAGCGAGAGGACACGAGCGGCGCTGTCGCCACCCGGACCCTGGCCCGGCTGCGGCAGCTGGGGGCCGGGGCCACCCATCGGACCGTTCTGGCCCATGCCGTTCTGACCCATGGGACCGTTCTGTCCCATCTGGCCCTGACCCATTCCGTTCTGACCCATCGGACCGTTCTGTCCCATGGGGCCGCCCATCGGGCCACCCATCGGTCCGTTCTGCCCCATGGGGCCGGGACCGTGCGGGCCCTGCGGGCCGTGGCCGTGACCGCCGGGGCCGGCCGGCAGCTGCGGGGCACCGCCCGGCAACTGCGGCGGGCCGCCCATCTGCTGCTGCTGCGGCACCGGCTGCGGTCCGGATATGGCGGCGGGCACCGGAGCACCGGGTCGCTGGTCCTGCGGCTCGGGCTTGCGCATTCCCTGCTGCTGGTTCTGCGCGGCGGCACGCGTGGCGGCGGCCAGCTTGGCGCGCAGGTCCTCGTTCTCCCGGAGCAGACGGGTCAGTTCGGCCTCGACCTCGTCCAGAAAGGCATCGACCTCGTCCTCGTCATAGCCTTCTCGGAGACGGACGGTCGTGAACTGCTTGTTCCGCACGTCCTCGGGGGTCAACGGCATCTCTTCTTCACCTCAACGTAGTCGTCGGCAATCGGCAAGACCGTATCGTTCACAGCCGCGTTCACAGCCGGCTCACGACGGTGATCAGGATGTAGACGATGATCATCAGTACGAAGAAGGACAGGTCGAGCGCCACGCCCCCGAGACGCAGCGGCGGAATGAACCGCCGCAGAAGCTTGAGTGGCGGATCGGTGACAGTGTAGGTCGCCTCCAGGACGACCACCATCGCCTTGCCGGGTTGCCATGAGCGAGCGAACTGGAAGACGTAATCCATCACCAGCCGGAAGATCAGAACGAACAGGAAGCAGTACAGCGCGATGTAGATCACCTGCAGTGCGATGTCCATCTCGCGCTTCCCTCTCCCCTTGCTCGTACCCGGCCTGTTAGGCCGTCATTCATCCAGTATTGCCCGGTATTGCGTCTCAGCTCTGATTGAAGAACCCGCCCTCTGCGATGCGGGCCTTGTCCTCCGCCGTGACATCGACGTTAGCAGGAGACAGCAGGAACACCTTCTGCGTCACCCGCTCGATGCTCCCGTGGAGACCGAAGACCAGACCGGCGGCGAAGTCGACAAGACGCTTCGCGTCCGTGTCGTCCATCTCCGTCAGATTCATGATCACCGGGGTGCCTTCCCGGAAGTGTTCCCCGATGGTACGGGCCTCGTTGTAGGTCCGGGGGTGCAATGTCGTGATGCGGTAGGGCTCCCGCTCGGACACAACCTTGGGCATGATCACCGGTGCGTTCTTCTCCAGAGAGTGGCGTTCGGGTGTGATGGACGCCACGGGGGCGATTCGGGCGGGTCGTCCCGTTTCCGCTACGAGCGGAGCGGGTTCGCGCTGTGCAGGCGGCTGGGCGACTCGAACCGGTTCGTCCGGTTGCGTCTGTTGGGACTGATGCTGCTGCCTGCGTCGGTCGGGCTCAGGCTCGGGCTCGAACTCGTCATCGGGGTCGAAACCCGGGCCGTCGTACCCATCGTCCTCCACGAGGCCGAGGTAGACCGCCATCTTGCGCATCGCGCCGGCCATTCTCTGCGTCCTCCGCTCTGTGGTGGATCGGCTCCGTCAACGGCGCCTTGGATCCACTTGGTCTGCCCGTCTTTTGACGGTAATGACCATATTTTCTGCTGTGGTCCGACTTCTTGGCGACGTTACCCGAGCCTGGGTCGGACTCCGAGCACCGCCGATCCGACACGTACATGTGTCGCCCCGGCGGCCACGGCGTCATCCAGGTCCGCGCTCATCCCTGCTGACACCATGTTCGCAGCAGGATGGGCCGCGCGCAGGCCCGTTGAGATTTCCATGAGCCGGTCGAAGGCCGCCCGGGAGCGGCCGGCGAACGGGCCGGCGAGCGGAGCGACCGTCATCAGCCCGGCGGCACGCAGCCCTTCGGCCCCCGCCAGCGCGTCGGCGACCGGCGCCACCCCGTCGGGCGCGACCCCGCCGCGGTCACCGCGCTCACCCGACTCGGCGTCAAGTGCCACCTGGACCAGGCAGTCGAGCTCGCGTCCGGCGCGGACGGCGGCGGCGGAAAGGGCGGTGACCAGTCGAATGCGGTCGACAGAGTGCACCACATCGGCATAACTCGCCACGGAACGGACCTTGTTCGTCTGCAATTGTCCGACGAAGTGCCAGGTCAGGGGCAGATCCGCGCATTCGGCGGCTTTCGGGGCGGCGTCCTGGTCGCGGTTCTCGGCGACGTGCCGGACGCCGAGTTCGGCGAGGAGCCGCACATCACTCGCGGGATAGGTTTTCGTGACCACGATGAGGGTCACGTCCTCCCGCTTCCGGCCGGCCGCGGCGCATGCGGTGGAGATACGTTCCTCCACGCGGGCCAGATTGTCCGCCAATTCCGTTCTACGGTCCGTCACAGCTCAGTGTCCAACCAGACATAACTCGCGAGCCGCCCGGTGATGCGCTCGCGCCGATACGAGAAATGGTCCGCGGATTCCAGCGTGCAAATGTGAGATTGTCCGCTGATATTCACGCCGAGTCGAGCGAGTTGCGCCCGTACCCCCGCCGCGACATCCACGGCCGGGGTGCCCTGCCGGGTGGTGGCCCAGGACTCGGGCACCGCCTCGGCGACCTCGGCGCGCATCGCCTCGGGCACCTCATAGCACAGGCCGCAGACGGAGGGGCCGATGTGCGCGATGATCCGGGCCGGGTCGGCGCCGAGGCGGGTCATCGCCTCGACGGTCGCGGGGACGACCCCGGCGAGCAGACCCGGCCGGCCCGCGTGGGCCGCGCCCGCCACTCCGGCGACCGGGTCGGCGAGCAGGACCGGTGTGCAGTCCGCGGTGAGCACCGCGAGGGCGAGTCCGCGACGGGCCGTCACCACACCGTCCACGCACGGAATGTCCGTGGTGTCCCACGGTCCGTCGACCACGGCCACATCGCGGCCGTGCACCTGGTGCATCCAGACGACCGCGGCCGGGTCGATGCCCAGCGACGCCGCGGCCCGCTCGCGGTTGGCCCGTACGGCCGCGGGGTCGTCGCCGACGGCGCCGCCGAGATTGAGCTCGTCATACGGAGCGGCGCTCACCCCGCCCCACCTGTCGGTGAAGGCGAAGTGCGCGCCGCTCGCATGCTGTTCGGATGTCACAGCTTCCGGTGTCACTGCGTGCTGTTGCCCTATCACTGGGGGCCGCTCACTCGCTCGGAGGTGTTACTTGAGGAAGTCCGGAACGTCCAGTTCCTCGGCGGTCGAGTCCTGGTAGGGACGGGCCGGCGGGACCTGCGGGGAGGAGACCGGCGGGGCCGGGATCTCGTTGACCGGGGCCGGGTCCGAGGCGGGCTCCTCGGTGCGCGGGGTCACGCTGCCGAGCCCGCCGTAGGAGGAGCGGGGCGACTCGGGCGCCGCCGGACGGCTCTGGGCGGCCACGGCCGGCGCGCCCTCTTCGCGGCCGGAGCCGTAGGAGGAGCCGAGCACCTTGTCGCGGCTGCCCTTGGGCGGCGGCTGGCCGCCGTCGAAGCCCGCCGCGATGACGGTGACCCGGACCTCGTCGCCCAGGGCGTCGTCGATGACGGCGCCGAAGATGATGTTGGCCTCGGGGTGCGCGGCCTCGCTGACCAGCTGCGCGGCCTCGTTGATCTCGAAGAGACCGAGGTCGGAGCCGCCCGAGATGGAGAGCAGCACACCGCGGGCGCCGTCGATGGACGCCTCCAGGAGCGGCGAGGAGATCGCCATCTCCGCGGCGGCCACCGCGCGGTCGTCGCCGCGCGCCGAGCCGATGCCCATGAGCGCCGAGCCGGCCTCGGACATCACGGACTTGACGTCGGCGAAGTCGAGGTTGATCAGACCCGGGGTGGTGATCAGATCGGTGATGCCCTGAACGCCCGAGAGCAGCACCTGGTCCGCGGACTTGAACGCGTCGAGCACGCTGACCTGACGGTCCGAGATGGACAGCAGGCGGTCGTTCGGGATCACGATGAGGGTGTCGACGTTCTCCCGCAGGCCGGCGATGCCGTCCTCCGCCTGGTTCGCGCGGCGCCGGCCCTCGAAGGTGAACGGCCGGGTGACCACACCGATCGTCAGGGCGCCCAGCGAGCGGGCGATGTTGGCGACGACGGGGGCGCCACCGGTGCCGGTGCCGCCGCCCTCGCCCGCGGTCACGAAGACCATGTCGGCCCCCTTGAGGACCTCCTCGATCTCCTCGCGGTGGTCCTCGGCCGCCTTGCGGCCGACATCGGGGTTGGCGCCGGCGCCGAGGCCGCGGGTGAGCTCTCGGCCGACGTCGAGCTTGACGTCGGCGTCGCTCATCAGCAGGGCCTGTGCATCGGTGTTGATCGCGATGAACTCGACGCCCTTGAGACCGACCTCGATCATCCGGTTGATGGCGTTCACGCCACCGCCGCCGATACCGACGACCTTGATGACTGCGAGGTAGTTCTGCGGTGCTGCCACGTCGAAGGCCTCTCGCCTCGAGTTACGTATGCCTGGGGGACGGTTCTCAAGCCGACCCGAACCCTCAACGTGAAGTTTAGGGTTACCGGTGCCGCTGTTCTGTGGGTTCTCCGAACAGGACACTAAGTCGACAGGCCGCGCGCGTTCAACGAACACGCCGAACCTCCCGTTTTTCTTTTCACCCTATGTGATCACCCATAGCCGTAGCCAGCCAGGGTCCCGGCCGACCGCCCGGGGCGTCAACTCCCGGAAGCCGCCGGAGCGCTGGGAGCGCTCACATCGAAGTGATCCGCCCCTCGCGCAGCCTTCAGCAGTGCGGTGAGCGTACGGGCTTTCGCGTCACTCCGTTCACCGCTTCCCCAGACCACCGTCCGACCGCCCGTCAGTTCCACGGTGATGGAGTCGTACGAGCGTACGCGGATGGCACGGGTGTCCGTACGCACCGCCGGGGGCAGCGCCTCGGCGACCCGGACCCCCTCGCGCTCCAGGCGGGGCGGCCCGAAGCGGCGCAGGCTGGGGGAGTCCTCGGGCTCCACCAGCAGGCGGGGGACGCCCTGGGGGGCGTGATCGACTGTGGCGAACCGCACGCCACTACCGTCGATTTCGATAAATTTCCCGCTCTTTTCGACGATCGCCCGTGGCTGACGTTCGACCACCCGGAGGTCGATCCCCTGCGGCCAGGACCGCTCCACGGCCACGGAGTCGATCCTCGGCAACCGTTCCCGCAGCCGGTCGGCGATGGCGTCGGTGTCCACGGAGACGAGTGGTTCACCGAGCGGGACGTCGGCCGCCTCGCGCACCTCATCGGCCGTCAGCACGCGGACGCCACCGACATCCACATGAGTGGCGCGCAGCCAGCCGGATCCGTAGAGCGCCCAGCCGGCGGCCCCGCCGAGGAGGGCGACGGCGGCCGCCCAGGTCAGCAGCCGCCGACGCGGCGGCCGGAGCCGGAACCGGCTCCCACCGCCGCGCGGGGTGCGCTTGCCGGGCCGGGAGGGGCCGGACCGCACCGATCCCCTGCTCTTGGAGTTCTTGCTCTTCGAGCCACCGCGCTGGGCGGTCGTCGGTCCGGCCACGCTCCCCTAGCCTCCTGCTCCTACGGGCACCTCAGCCCGCTCTGCGTGCGGCAATCGCCTCGTACACCATGCCGACGAGCAGCTCGTCGGCGTCGCGGCGCCCGAACTCGGAGGCGGCGCGGGACATCTCGTACAGCCGGTGCGGGTCGGCGAGCACCGGGAGCACCTGGCTCTGCACCCATTCGGGGGTCAGGTCGGCGTCGTCGACCAGCAGGCCACCGCCCGCCTTGACCACCGGCTGGGCGTTGAGCCGCTGTTCGCCGTTGCCGATGGGCAGCGGGACGTAGGCGGCCGGCAGCCCGACGGCGGACAGCTCGGCGACGGTCATGGCGCCCGCGCGGCAGAGCATCATGTCGGCGGCGGCGTACGCGAGATCCATGCGGTCCACGTACGGTACCGGGACATAGGGCGGCATACCGGGCATGTTGTCCACATGCGGCAGGTCGTTCTTCGGACCGACCGCGTGCAGGATCTGGATGCCGGAGCGCTGGAGCGCCGGGGCGACCGCCTGGACGACCTCGTTCAGCCGGCGGGCGCCCTGCGAACCGCCGGAGACCAGCAGCGTCGGGATGTTGGGGTCGAGCCCGAAGTACGCCCGCGCCTCGGGACGCGCCGCGGCCCGGTCGAGCGTGGCGATGGTGCGGCGCAGCGGGATGCCGACATAGCGGGCGTTGCGCAGCTTGCTGTCCGGCGTCGACACCGCGACGGCCGAGGCGTAGCGCGAGCCGATCTTGTTGGCGAGGCCGGGCCGGGCGTTGGCCTCGTGCACCACGATCGGCACTCCGAGCCGCTTGGCGGCCAGGTAACCGGGCAGGGCCACATAGCCGCCGAAGCCGACCACGCAGTCCGCCTTGGTCCGCTCCAGGATCTGCTCGGCGGCCTTGATGGTGCCGCGCAGCCGTCCGGGGACGGTGATCAGCTCGGGTGTGGGCTTGCGAGGCAGGGGTACGGCGGGGATCAGTCCCAGTTCATAGCCCCGCTCGGGCACGAGCCGGGTCTCCAGACCCCGCTCCGTGCCGAGCGCCGTGATCCCCACGGTCGGGTCCTGCCTGCGCAGGGCGTCCGCGAGGGCGAGCGCGGGCTCGATGTGGCCGGCGGTCCCCCCACCGGCGAGTACGACATGCACCGAAATTCACCGCTCTCCGGACGGTCGCTTCTTGACGCGCCGTCTCATCGTCTTCCATCTCACCCCAGGCTGCCGCATGGCCAGTGCCGCTCGCGCACCGGGTTCGTCGCGCGCGAAGGCGATCAGCAGTCCGATGGCGAACATGGTCGGCAGCAGGGCGGACCCTCCGTAGGAGAACAGCGGGAGCGGGACACCGGCGATCGGCAGCAGGCCGAGCACCGCACCGATGTTGACCACGGCCTGGGCCGTGATCCAGGTGGTCACACCTCCCGCGGCGTACCTCACGAAGGGGTCCTCCGTGCGTCCGGCCACGCGGATACCCGCATAGCCTAGAGCCGCGAAGAGGGCGAGTACCGACAGCGTCCCCGCCAGGCCCAGTTCCTCGCCGGTGATGGCGAAGATGAAGTCGGTGTGGGGTTCGGGGAGTTCGCCCCATTTCTCCACACTGGCGCCGAGTCCGGCACCGAACCAGCCTCCGTTGGCCAGCGCGTAGATTCCGTGCACGGCCTGCCAGCACTGGTCGTGGGTGCCGGGCTCGGTGGCGCCGATGCAGGCGAGCCGGGACATGCGGTTGGCGCTGGTCTTGATGAACAGGAACGCGAGCACGGCGGTGACGCCGAACACCCCGGAGAAGAGCCGGGTCGGCGCCCCGGCCACCCACAAAAGCCCCAGCAGCACGGTGGTGAGGACGACGGTGGTGCCCATGTCGCCGCCCAGCATGATCAGGCCGAGCAGCACGAAGGTGACGGGCACCAGCGGGACCAGCAGGTGTTTCCACTGGGTGAGGAGCTTCTTGACCTGTTTACGTGCCAGCAGGTCGGCGCCCCACAGGACGAGGGCGAGCTTGGCGAACTCGCTGGGCTGGAGCTGGAAGGGGCCGCCCAGGGAGATCCAGTTGGTGTTGCCGTTGATGGTCTCGCCGATGCCGGGCACCTGGACCAGGCAGAGCAGGAAGAGCGAGCCGGCGAGCGCGGGGTAGGCGAAGGCCCGCAGCAGCTTCACGGGCATGCGGGCGGCCGCCAGCAGCAGCACGGCGCCGATGGCGGCGGCCAGCAGCTGCTTGCGGAAGAAGAAGCTGGGCGGCAGGCCGTTCTGCATGGCCTTGATCTGGGAGGCGGAGTAGACCATCACCAGACCGAGCACGATGATCAGCAGGGATCCGCCGAGCACCAGGTAGTAGGCGGTCAGCGGCCGGTCCCAGGCCCGCCTGGCACGGGTGTGCAGGCCCCTGAGGCCGCCCAGCACGGTGCCGCGCGGCGGTCCGGGCCGGCGGGGTCCCCCGCCGCCCGCGCGGGCCGGGCGGGGCGCACGGGGGCCTTGCGTGGTGCGGGGGCGTGCGGCGGACCCGCGCAGGGCGGGTCGGCCGCCCCGCGGTCCCGCGATGTCGTCGGCGTGCATCCGGGTGTCCCTCCGCTGGTCTCCCGTGCCGCCCGCCCGCGCCGCGGGGACCGTGCGGCTACTCGTCCGCGGCGAGGGCCCGGACGGCCTCGGCGAAGGCCTCGCCGCGCTTGTTGTAGTTGACGAACATGTCCATCGAGGCGCACGCCGGGGCCATGAGCACGGTGTCCCCCGGTCCGGCGAGCCGGGCCGCTTCGCGTACCGCCGCGGCCATCGCCCCAGTGTCGGTCCGGTCGAGGTCGACCACCGGCACATCCGGGGCGTGTCGCGCCAGCGCTTCACCGATCAGGGCCCGGTCGGCGCCGATCAGGACGACGCCGCGCAGCCGCTTCGCCGACCTGGTGACGAGCTCGTCGAAGGTGGCGCCCTTGGCGAGGCCGCCCGCGATCCACACGATCGACCCGTACGCCGCCAGGGACGCCTCGGCGGCGTGGGTGTTGGTGGCCTTGGAGTCGTCCACGTAGGCGACGCCGTCGACGTCGGCGACGTGGGCGATGCGGTGGGCGTCGGGGGTGAAGGCGCGCAGGCCGTCGCGTACGGCCGCGGGCTGGACGCCGAAGGCGCGGGCGAGGGCGGCGGCGGCGAGGGCGTTGGCGATGTTGTGCGGGGCGGCCGGGGTCACGTCGGAGACCTCGGCGAGCTCCTGGGCGTGCGTCCGCCGGTCGGCCACGAAGGCGCGGTCGACGAGGAGGCCCTCGACCACACCGAGCTCGGAGAGACCGGGGGCGCCGAGGGTGAAGCCGATGGCGCGGCAGCCCTCCTCGACGTCGGCCTGCTCGACGAGCCGCTCGGTGGCCGGGTCGTCGGCGTTGTAGACGCAGGCGACCTGGTTGCCGTGGAAGATCCGGCCCTTGTCGACGGCGTACGCGCGCATCGAGCCGTGCCAGTCGAGGTGGTCCGGGGCGAGGTTGAGGACGGCCGCGGAGTGCGGGCGGACCGACGGCGCCCAGTGCAGCTGGTAGCTGGAGAGCTCGACGGCGAGGACGTCGTACGGCTCGTCGCCCAGGACGACGTCGATGATCGGGGTGCCGATGTTGCCGACGGCGGCCGTGCGCAGCCCGGCGGCCTCCAGGATGGAGGCGAGCATCTGCACGGTGGTGGTCTTGCCGTTGGTGCCGGTGACCGCGAGCCAGGGTGCGGCGTGCTCACCGCGCAGGCGCCAGGCGATCTCGACGTCGCCGACCACGTCGACGCCCGCCTCCGCGGCGGCCGCGAAGAGCGGGCTGTCGGGCTTCCAGCCCGGCGAGGTGACGACGAGGTCCGTCCCCTCGGGGAGGGTCTCGGCGTCGGCGAGGCGGACGGCGATGCCCTGGTCCGTGAGGGACGCGGCGCGCTCGCGCAGCGCCTCGCCGTCGCCGCCGTCGACCACGGTCACCCGGGCGCCGAGGCCGGCCAGGGCGCGGGCGGCGCTGATGCCGCTCACGCCGAGGCCGGCGACGGTGATGTTCTTGCCGCTGAAACTCACTTGATGGCCAGCCATCCCGCGTAGAAGATTCCCAGTCCGACGGCCACGCACAGGCCCTGGATGATCCAGAACCGGACCACCACAAGGACTTCGCTCCACCCCTTGAGTTCGAAGTGGTGCTGGAGCGGCGCCATCCGGAAGACACGCTTCCCGGTGAGGCGGAAGGAGCCGACCTGGATCACGACGGACATGGTGATCAGGACGAACAGGCCGCCGAGGAGGGCGAGGAGCAGCTCGGTGCGGGAGCAGATGGCCAGTCCCGCGAGGGCGCCGCCGAGGGCGAGCGATCCGGTGTCACCCATGAAGATCTTGGCGGGCGAGGTGTTCCACCACAGGAAGCCGAAGCAGGAGCCCATCAGCGCCGAGGCGACGACCGCGAGGTCGAGCGGGTCCCGGACCTCGTAGCAGGCGGCGCCGGCGGTCAGGGAGTTGCCGCAGGACTGGCCGTGCTGCCAGGTGCCGATGAAGACGTAGGCGCCGAAGACCATCACGGACGCGCCGGTGGCCAGGCCGTCGAGGCCGTCGGTGAGGTTCACGCCGTTCGACATCGCGAGGATCATGAACAGCGCCCAGACCACGAAGATGACCGGGCCGACGGACCAGCCGAAGTCCTGGGTGAAGGACAGCTTGGTGGAGGCCGGGGTCTGGCCGCGGGTGTCGGAGAACTGGAGCGCGAGCACGGCGAAGGCGATGCCGACGATCAGCTGGCCGGCCATCTTCGCCTTGGCGCGCAGGCCCAGCGAACGCTGCTTGACGATCTTGATGTAGTCGTCGAGGAAGCCGACCAGGCCCATGCCCGCCATCAGGAACAGCACCAGCACGCCGGAGATGGTCGGCTGGTGGCTGGTGATGACCTTCGTCAGCGCGTAGGCGATGAGGGTCGCCAGGATGAAGGCGATGCCACCCATGGTGGGGGTGCCGCGCTTGCTGTGGTGCTCGCGCGGGCCGTCGTCACGGATGAACTGGCCGTAGCCCTTGCGGGCGAGGAACTTGATCAGCAGCGGGGTGCCGATCAGGGTCAGCAGAAGACCGATGACACCCGCGAAGAGGATCTGGTTCATCAGCCCCGGACCTCGCCCTCGCCGCTGAGCAGCTGCTGCGCGACCCGCTCCAGGCCGACCGACCTGGACGCCTTCACCAGCACGACGTCACCCGTGCGCAGCTCGCTGCGCAACAGGTCGACCGCCGCCTGCGCGTCGGACACGTGCACCGACTCCTCACCCCACGAACCCTCGTTGTAAGCGCCCATCTGCAACCAGGCCGCTTCCCTGCCCCCGACTGCCACGAGCTTGCTGACGTTGAGCCGGACGGCGAGCCGTCCGACCGCGTCGTGCTCGGCGAGTGATTCTTCGCCGAGTTCGGCCATCTGACCGAGCACGGCCCACGTGCGGCCCCCCCGCGCCGTGGCGGCTCGGCCCATGGCGGCCAGCGCGCGCAGCGCGGCTCTCATGGATTCGGGGTTCGCGTTGTAGGCGTCGTTGACGATCGTCACGCCGTCCGCGCGCTCGGTGACCTCCATCCGCCAGCGGGAGAGCTGGCCCGCCCCGGAGAGCGCGGTGGCGATCTCGGACGCGGGCATGCCCAGCTCATGGGCGACGGCGGCGGCGGCGAGCGCGTTCGACACGTGGTGCTCACCGTACAGCCGCATGGTCACGTCCCCGCACCCGGTGGGTGTGTGAAGCGTGAAGGACGGCTGGCCGGTGGCGGTGAGGTGGACGTTCTCGGCGCGTACGTCGGCGTCGGCGGCCTCGCCGAAGAGGACGATGCGGGCCTTGGTGCGGCTGCTCATGGCGCGTACGAGGGGGTCGTCGGCGTTGAGGACGGCGATGCCGCCCTCGGCGGCCGCCGGCAGCGCCTCGACGAGCTCGCCCTTGGCGACGGCGATCTGCTCGCGGCCGCCGAACTCGCCGACGTGGGCGGTGCCGACGTTGAGCACGACGCCGATGCGCGGCGGGGTGATCTCGGTGAGGTAGCGGATGTGGCCGATTCCGCGCGCTCCCATTTCGAGCACGAGGGTGCGGGTGGCGGCGTCGGCGGAGAGCGCGGTGAGCGGCAGGCCGATCTCGTTGTTGAGCGAGCCGGGGGTCCACACGGTGGGACCGAGGCGCTCCAGCAGCTGGGCGATCAGGTCCTTGGTGCTGGTCTTGCCTGCGGAGCCGGTGAGCGCGACGACGGTGGTGCCGAGCCTCTCCACGACGTTGCGGGCCAGCGCGCCGAGGGCGGCGACGACGTCGTCGACCACGATGGCGGGGACGCCGACGGGCCGCGTGGCCAGCACGGCGGCCGCGCCGGCGGCGACGGCGCGCGCGGCGTAGTCGTGGCCGTCGACGTTGTCGCCGGGCAGCGCGGCGAAGAGGCTGCCGGGCCGTACGTCACGGGAGTCGATCACGACCGGACCGTCGGCCGTGCGGCCCGGGTCCGGTATGTCGTGCTGCTGCCCGCCGACGATGGCGGCGATCTCGGCGAGGGACAGAGCGATCACTGAGATTTACCTCCGGCCGTTCGGGAGAGCTTCCGGGGGGAGGGTTGTGCGCGCATGGCGGTCTGTCATCCCTGGTCGTTCCGGTTCGTGGTCGACGACCGTGGCGTGCTGCGCGCGGCTTCGATGGCCTCGCGCAGCACCTGACGGTCGTCGAATGGGCGTACGACTCCGGCGATGTCCTGGCCCTGTTCGTGGCCCTTGCCGAGGACGAGGACGGTGTCGCCGGGTTCGGCGCGGGCGACCGCGGCGGCGATGGCGTCGGCCCGCTCCTCCGCGAGGAGGACCGTGCCGCGCTCGTGGGCGGGGACCTCGGCGGCGCCGGCGAGCATGGTGGCGAGGATCGCGAGGGGGTCCTCGGAGCGGGGGTTGTCGGAGGTCAGCACGGCGGTGTCGGCGAGCCGGGCCAGCGCGGCGCCCATCGGGGCGCGCTTGGTCGTGTCGCGGTCGCCGCCGCAGCCCAGGACGGCGTGGATGCGGCCGTCGGTGACCTTGCGCAGGGCGCGGAGAACCGATTCGACGGCGTCCGTCTTGTGGGCGTAGTCGACGACGGCGAGGTAGGGCTGGCCGGCGTCGACGCGCTCCAGGCGGCCGGGGACGCCGGGGACGGCGGCGACGCCGTCGGCGGCGGTCCGCGGGTCGATCCCGGCGGCGACCAGGGCGGTGATGGCGGCGAGGGCGTTGGCCACGTTGAACGGGCCGGCCAGCGGCGACCGGGCCCGTACGGACTCGCCGTGGGGGCCCAGGACCGTGAAGGTCGAGTCGAACGGCCCGATCTCGACGTCGGCGGCGCGCCAGTCGGCGTCGGGGTGGCCCTCGGCGGAGAAGGTGGTGACCGGGACCTCGGAGACGCCCTCGGCGAGCCGGCGGCCGTACTCGTCGTCGAGGTTGACGACGCCGACGCGGCTGCGCGCCTTGGTGAAGAGCTCCGCCTTGGCCTGGAAGTAGTCCTCCATGCCGGTGTGGAACTCCATGTGCTCCGGGCTGAGGTTGTTGAAGACGGCGACGTCGAAGACGCAGCCGTCGACGCGGCCGAGCACCAGGGCGTGGCTGGAGACCTCCATGGCGACCGAGCGGACGCCGCGTTCGCGCATGACGGCGAAGAGCGCCTGGAGGTCGGTGGCCTCGGGCGTGGTGCGCTCGGACTTCAGACGCTCGTCGCCGATGCGGGACTCGACGGTGCCGATCAGGCCCGTGAGCCCGCCGGCGGCCCTGAGGCCGCCCTCGATGAGGTACGCGGTGGTGGTCTTGCCGGACGTGCCGGTGATCCCGATCTGGAGCAGGTCGCGGCCCGGCTGTCCGTAGATCGTCGCCGCGAGCTCGCCCATCCGGCCGCGCGGGTCGTCGACGGTGAGAACGGGCAGGCCGGTCGCGGCGGCGCGGTCGGCGCCCGACGGGTCGGTCAGCACGGCGACGGCCCCGAGGCCGACGGCCTGGGGGGCGAAGTCGGCGCCGTGGAAGCGGGCGCCGGGCAGCGCGGCGTAGAGGTCGCCCGGCCGCACGGCCCGTGAGTCGTGGGTGATCCCGGTGACGGCGGCGTCACCTGGAGCGGCGATGCCCAGCTGACCGGCCAGCTCCGCGAGGGGCGCGGGGCGGACCCGGGTGGGGCGGGGCGCTCCCTGCGGCACGGCGGGGGCGTCCTGGGTGGTCTGGGACTGATCAGCGTGTGGCACGGCGGTGAGCGTACCGGGCGCACCCGCCCCGTCGCGAAGCGAGGGGCGTGCCGGGCCCCGGTTCCCGGGATCGGGAGTGATGGTCGTCACGCCGGGCCCCGGCTCACTCGTCGCCGTAGCTGACCGGCAGCCGCGGCGGCTGGGTGCCGGACGGCGGGACCTGGAGGGTCTTGAGCGCGAATTCCATCACCTGCTTGTAGACCGGGCCGCAGATCTGGCCACCGAAGTAACTCCCGGCGGTCGGATTCTGGATGGCGCAGTAGACGGTCACCCGGGGCTGGTCGGCGGGGGCGAATCCGGCGAAGGAGGCGGTGTAGCCGTGGTAGCGGCCGGTCCGCGGGTCCACCCGGTTGGAGGTGCCGGTCTTGCCCGCGACGCGGTAGCCGGGGATCTTCGCCTTGTTGCCGGTGCCGTCCCGGTCGTCGACGACGGACTCCAGCATCGTGGAGAGGGCCTTGGCGGTCTTCTCGCTGACGACGCGGGTGCGCCGCGGGGTGGGGGCGGGGGTGAAGCGGCCGTCGGGGCCCTTGGTGCCGCGCACCAGGGAGGGCTGCACGCGCTCGCCGCCGCCGGCGATCGTGGAGTAGACGGACGCGGCCTGCACGGCGTTGAGCGACAGGCCCTGGCCGAAGGGGATCGTGTACTGCTGGGAGGCGCTCCACTTCTGCGGCTTGGCGAGGATGCCGGGCGTCTCGCCCGGGAAGCCGAGGCCGGTGGGCTCGCCGATGCCGAACTTCCGCAGGTAGGAGTGGAGGACCCGGTTGGCCTGCGCCTGGTCCTTGCCGAGCTGTTCGGCGGCGAGGATCGTGCCGATGTTGCTGGACTTGGCGAGCACGCCGTTGAGGGTGAGGTGCCAGGTGGCGTGGTCGATGTCGTCGGCGAAGGAGCGGTCGGCGCGGGGCAGCCGGTTGGGCACCTCGACGTGGGTCGAGGGGGTCGCGGCGCCCTCCTCCAGCACGGCCGCCATGGTCATCACCTTGCTGACGCTGCCGGGCTCGTACGCGTCCTGGAGGGCGGCGTTGCCCAGGGCCCGGCCGTCGGCGTGGGCGAGGTCGTTGGGGTCGTAGCCGGGGGCGTTGGCCATGGCGAGGATCTCGCCGGTGCGGGTGTCCTGGACGACGACGTAACCGCGGTCGGCCTGCGACTCCCGCACCTGGTGGGAGATGGCGTTCTGGGCGGCCCACTGGATGTCCCGGTCGATGGTCAGCTCGATGTCGGAGCCGGGCACGGCGGGCTGTTCCTTGACGTCCCCGGTGGGCACCTGCCGACCGCCGGACTGGGCGTAGACGAGCTTGCCGTCCCGGCCGGCCAGCACCTTGTCCAGCTGGGCCTCGATGCCGCCGCCACCGCGGCCCTCGGCGTTCACGAAGCCCAGTATCCCGGCGGCGAGGCCGCCGTTGGGGTAGACGCGCTTGCTGTGGGGTTCGCGGTTGATGCCCGCGAGGACGTCGGCGCCCCGCTTGTGCGCCGCCTTCTCGGCGGACTGCTTCTTCAGCTCCTTGATGCGGTTCCAGACCTTGGGGGTCTGGCGGCGGGCGAGCACGACGTACTGGGACCTGGGGTTGGCGGTGAGCTTGCGCTCCAGGACCTCCGGGCGCTCGGCGAGGACGGGCGCGAGGAGCGCGGCGGCCTGCCGGGCGGCGCCCTGGGTCTTGATCCGCTCGGGCGTCAGCAGGTCGGGCGCGGCCGTGACGTCGTAGGCGTCCACGGTGGTGGCCAGGTCGACGCCGGCCCGGTCGGTGATGGCGCCGCGCTCGGCGGCCAGGGTGACCGGGATGTAGCGGTTGACGTTGGCGCGGGCGGCGTACGCCTCGGCGTCGACGGCCTGCACCTGGAGCAGCCGCACGGTGAACACCAGCAGGACGAGCGTGAGCGCGAGGCCGACCATGCGCAGCCGGGGCCGGGGGCTGCCGAGGCGCAGCGGCCGGGATCCGGCGCGGGGGCGGTTGGGGCGGACCGGGCGGGCGGGCGGGCGTGAGGCGGGGCGGCCCGCGGGGCGGCCGGAGCCGGGGACGTTCCGGCGGGGCCCGGACTGCCTGGGGGGCCGGCCCCCGGGGGTTTGCGGCACAGCGTCACCTGCCGGTGTTCGGGGCGGTCGGCGGCATGGCGGGCGGAACGGGCGCGGCGGGCGCGGCGGCGGGGGCCGGTACGGGCGCGGGGGCGCGCGGCGGGGGCGGAGGGGGCGGCGGCGGTGCGGCCGGGGGTGCGTAGGCGGCGTTCTCGGCGACGCCGGCCGGGGAGGGGGCGCCGCGGACGGTGCCGTCGGGGCCGAGGAAGGCGGGGTTGCCGCCGGGGATCATGCCCAGCTCACGGGCGCGGCGCTCCAGGGCGTCGGGGGCGGCGAGCCGGTCGACCTCCTGCTGGAGTGCCTGCTGCTCGTCGGTGAGCTCGGTGGTCTTGCGCTGGAGCCTGCTGAGCTCGAAGGAGCCCTGGTTGAGCGCGGAGTTGAGGAGGAGCAGTGAGATCAGCCCGGAGCCGAGCAGCACCACCACCAGCAGGACGAAGGGCGTGCGTTTCGCCCCGGCCCCCGCGGCCCGTAGTCGGCCGAGCCGGGTGGCCCGGCCGCGGACCGCGGCCGTCATGGGGCGTCCTCCCGGATGCGTTCGGCACCTCGCAGCCGGGCGGGGGCGGCCCGCCGGTTCTCGGCGACCTCTTCCTCGGTGGGCAGCTCCGCGCCGCGGGTGAGCAGCTTCAGGCGGGGCTGGTACTGCTCGGGGACGACCGGCAGCCCGGGGGGCGCGGTGCTGGTGGCGCCGGCGGCGAAGACCTGCTTGACGATGCGGTCCTCCAGCGACTGGTAGGACAGCACGGCGATCCGGCCGCCGACGGCGAGGGCGGCGACGGCGGCGGGGATGGCCGCCTCGACGCTGGCCAGCTCGGCGTTGACCTCGATGCGCAGGGCCTGGAAGGTGCGCTTGGCGGGGTTGCCGCCGTGCCGCTTGGCGGCCTGCGGCAGCGCGTCGCGGATGAGCTCCACCAGGCGGGCGCTGTTGGTGAACGGCTCCTTGGCGCGTTCCTTGACGACGGCCTCGACGATCCGCTTGGCCTGCTTCTCCTCGCCGTAGCTGCGCAGGATGCGCACCAGGTCGCCGGGGGCGTAGGTGTTGAGGACGTCGGCGGCGCTGATGCCCGCCGTCTGGTCCATGCGCATGTCCAGCGGCGCGTCCTGGGCGTAGGCGAAGCCGCGGTCGGCCTCGTCCAGCTGCATGGAGGAGACACCGAGGTCGAAGAGGATGCCCTGGACCTTGGGGATGCCGAGCCGCTCCAGGACGTCGGGCAGCTCGTGGTAGACGGCGCGCACCAGGGTGGCGCGGTCGCCGAAGGGGGCGAGGCGCTCGCCGGCGAGCTTCAGGGCGGTGGGGTCGCGGTCGAGCGCGACGAGCCGGGCCTCCGGGAACCTCTGGAGCAGCGCCTCGCTGTGGCCGCCGGCGCCGAGGGTGCAGTCGACGACGACGGCGCCGGGCTCGGTGAGAGCGGGAGCGAGCATGTCCAGACAGCGCTGGAGCATGACGGGGACGTGACGCGCGTTGCTGCTCATGCGCCCTTCTGAGATTCGGCGAGTCCGTATCGGGCGCGGGCGTACGTACCACCGGGTCCCCACCCGCCCCAAGGGGAAGCGGCCGGTCCGGCACCGGGGAAGTGGCGCCGGGCGACCGGGGAGCGGGAGGAGGCCGAGGAGTACGTTCGCGTCGCGCACGTGCGGTTTTTCGGTTCCAAGGGGAGCGTGAGGCCTCCCACTTCGCGCCACTTTAGTCCACTCGTCCCCTCGGTCAACCAACCGGCCAGCGCGTCCCCGCCCGGGTGTGGGGCGGGTGGGGAGCGAGCCGCGAATGGGTCACGAGCGCGTGGTGGGCGAGCGTGGTGATCATGGGGCGCACCCCTCTCACCCGTACGGCCGCATGGTCGGTGACCTTGTGGCTTACCTCACAGACGCGCATGTCAGGGGTGATTTCTCGGCTGGGGGGCGGGCCGGGGCGGCGTTGGCCGACTACCTTCGTTCTTATGTCGATATCCGCGTCGCAGCCGGCGCCCCAGAGCCCCGGCCACTCCCATGACCAGGCACAAGGCACAGTCACCGACCGTCTTGTTCAGGCCAACGCCGAGTACGCTTCCGCGTTCACCGACCCGGGGATGGACGCTCGTCCGGTCCTCAAGGTCGCCGTCGTCGCCTGTATGGACGCCCGCCTCGATCTGCACGCCGCGCTCGGGCTGCAGCTCGGCGACTGCCACACCATCCGCAACGCCGGCGGGGTCGTCACCGACGACATCATCCGCTCGCTGACGATCAGCCAGCGGGCCCTGGGCACCCGCTCCGTGGTGCTGATCCACCACACCGGCTGCGGTCTGCTGACCCTGACCGAGGACTTCCGGCACGAGATCGAGGCCGAGGTCGGGCAGCGACCGGCGTGGGCGGTGGAGGCGTTCAAGGACCTGGACCAGGATGTGCGCCAGTCCATGCAGCGCGTGCGGACCTCGCCGTTCCTGCCGCACACCGACGACGTGCGCGGATTCGTCTTCGACGTGACGACGGGTCTGCTGCGCGAGATCGACCCGCGCCACTGATTGTCCACAGGCGGTGACGGAACACCGCGCAGGCGGCCAGAATGCGGGAGTGGGTGCAGCGGCCGCCTTTCCCTCAGGGGGCGCGGTGTCCGCATTTCGGGGTGGGCCGGTCCGGGTTCCGGGCGCCGGCCCGCAGGACGGACGGGCCGAGGAGGGCCGTGTGACGACCTATGACGAACGAGCGAGCCTCAGCGATCTGACCACCACGGCCGAGCGGGTCCACAGGGCGGTGGAGGGCGTGATCGAGGGCAAGCCCGAGGTCGTCCGGCTCTCGCTGACCGTGCTGCTCGCCGAGGGACACCTCTTGATCGAGGACGTGCCGGGGGTGGGCAAGACCATGCTCGCCAAGGCGCTGGCCCGGTCGATCGACTGCTCGGTGCGGCGCATCCAGTTCACGCCGGACCTGCTCCCCTCCGACATCACGGGGGTGAGCGTCTTCGACCAGCAGCGGCGCGACTTCGAGTTCAAGCCGGGCGCGATCTTCGCGCAGATCGTGATCGGCGACGAGATCAACCGCGCCTCGCCCAAGACCCAGTCGGCGCTGCTGGAGTCGATGGAGGAGCGGCAGGTCACCGTCGACGGGCACACCTATGAGCTGCCCAGCCCGTTCATGGTGGTGGCCACGCAGAACCCGGTCGAGATGGAGGGCACGTACCCCCTGCCGGAGGCGCAGCGGGACCGCTTCATGGCCCGGGTCTCGATGGGCTATCCCAGCCCGGAGGCCGAGCTGCGGATGCTCGACGCGCACGGCGTCGTCCCCCCGCTCGACGACCTCCAGCCGGTCGCGCACGCCCACGACATCCTCAAGCTCGTCGACGCGGTCCGCACGGTGCACGTCGCCGAGGCCGTCCGGCGGTACGCGGTCGACCTGGTCTCCGCGACCCGCCACCACCCCGAGCTCAGACTCGGCGCGTCGCCGCGCGCGACGCTCCACCTGGTGCGGGCCGCGAAGGCAGCGGCGGCGCTGGCCGGCCGGGAGTACGCCCTCCCCGACGACATCCAGGCGCTGGCCGTGGCGGTGCTGGCGCACCGACTGCTGCCGACCGCCCAGGCCCAGCTGAACCGGCGCACGGCCGAGCAGGTCGTCCTGGAGATCCTCCAGCGCACCCCCGTGCCCGACCCGTCCGCCCAGCAGTGGCGGCAGCCGCCGGGCCACCAGCCGCCACCGGGTCCGCGGAGGCTGTGATGGTTCAGGGGGAGAGCGCTCCGCCGGCCGCCGCGCGCGGCGGCCGGGAGCGGGAGGCCAGGAGCGGCCTGTGGGCCGCGCTCGGCGGGCTGACCACCCGTGGCCGCTCGTTCCTCGCCGCGGGCATCGCCGCGGCCGCCTGTTCGTACGTCCTGGGCCAGTCCGACCTGCTGCGGGTCGGGCTGTTACTGGCCGTGCTGCCCCTGGTGTGCGTGATCGTGCTGCACGGCACGCGCCATCGCGTCACGGGCAGCAGGCGGCTGACGCCCGCGCGGGTGTCCGCCGCGGCCGAGGCGCGGGTGCACCTGCGCATCGACAATGTCTCGCGGCTGCCCACCGGCCTGCTGATGCTCCAGGACCGGGTGCCGTACGTCCTGGGGCCCCGGCCCCGCTTCGTCCTGGACCGGGTGGAGCCCGGCGGCCGGCGCGAGGTGGCCTACCGGGTCCGCGCCGAGCTGCGCGGCCGCTATCCGCTGGGGCCGTTGCAGCTGCGGCTGACGGACCCCTTCGGGATGTGCGAGCTGACGCGTGGCTTCAGTGCGTACGACACGCTGACCGTCGTCCCGCGCGTCGACCCGCTGCCGGCGGCGCGCCTGGGCGGCGAGGCCGCCGGTTACGGCGACGGGCGGCAGCGGTCGCTCGCCCTGGCCGGCGACGACGACGTCATCCCCCGCGGCTACCGCCACGGCGACGACCTGCGCCGGGTGCACTGGCGCTCCACGGCGCGGTACGGCGAGCTGATGGTGCGCCGCGAGGAGCAGCCGCAGCGGGCCCACTGCACGGTGCTGCTCGACACCCGGGGCATCGCCTATGAGGGCGCCGGACCCGACGCGCCCTTCGAGTGGGCGGTCTCCGGTGCCGCCTCGGCCGCGGTCCATCTGCTGGAGCGGGGCTTCTCGGTGCGGCTGCTGACCGACACGGGCAGTTCGGTGCCGGGCCCGGACGGCCTGGGTGGGTATGCCGGCTCCTCCCATGACTCCGCCGACGCGGCGGGCCTGCTGCTGGACACCCTGGCGGTGGTGGACCACTCCGACGGCGAGGGGCTCTCGGCCGCCTATGACGTGCTGCGGAGCGGCGGCGAGGGGTTGCTGGTGGCGTTCCTCGGCGCGCTGGACGAGCGGCAGACGGCGCTGGTCGCGCGGATGCGCCGGCGCAGCGGCACGGCGGTCGCCTTCGTCCTGGACCCGGCCGCCTGGGCCCAGGACGCCCGCGCCCAGGACCCACGGGCCCGCCAGGACGGCGAGCGACGACTGCGAGTGCTGGGCGAGGCGGGCTGGACGGCCCTGCCCGTGGCACCGGGCGCGGCACTGCCCGACCTGTGGCGCCTGGCGGGCACGCCCGCGGGCGCGCCGAGCGCGGCCGGGGACGGCGGGGGGTTGCTGTGAGCGGGCTGGTATCGATCGGGATGTGCGCGGTGACGGCGGGTACGGCCGGGGGCGGCGGGGTCGCGGTGAGCGCGTGGACCTCGAACGCGGTGGGCGCGGCGACGGCCTGTCGCCCGGCCAGTACACCCGTGGGCGCGGCCGGCGCGGGCGAGAGGGCACTGTGAGCGGGCGGGCGCGGATCGCGGTGTGCGGGGCGGTGGCGACGTTGGCGGCGGCGTGCGCGATGCTGCCGCTGGTCGAGGCCACCGGGTGGATGCTCCAGGCGGCGCTGTTGCTGGCCGTCCAGACGGCCGTGGGCGCGATCGGCCGCCGGGTGGCGTTGGCCAGGCCCCTGACGGTGGCCGTGCAGGCGCTGGTCGCGCTCGTCCTGCTCACCGTGGTCTTCGCCGGCGCCCAGGCGGTCGGCGGGGTGCTGCCGGGGCCCGAGGTCTTCCGGGAGTTCGGTCAGCTGTTGCAGGAGGGCGCGGAGGACGTCAGCCGGTACGCCATCCCCGCGCCCGCCACCGTGGGCATCAAGCTGATGCTGGTCGGCGGCGTGCTGGTGGTCGGCCTGGTCGTGGACGCGCTGGCGGTGACCTACCGCGCCGCCGCCCCCGCCGGGCTGCCCCTGCTCGCGCTGTATTCCGTGGCGGCGGGCCTGGCCCAGGGCGACTCGGACTGGCTGTGGTTCCTGGCGGCGGCGGCCGGCTATCTGCTGCTGCTCCTCGCCGAGGGCCGGGACCGGCTCGCCCAGTGGGGCCGGGTCTTCGGCGGCGGCGCCGACCCGGCCGCCGCCACGTCCGCCGCCGCCCCGGTGCGCACGGGCCGGCGGATCGGCGCGCTCGCGCTGGGCATCGCGCTGGCGGTGCCGGCCGTCCTGCCGACGATGGAGAGCGGACTGCTGGAGGCGCGCGGCCAGGGCAGCGGCCCCGGCGGCGGACCCGGCGGCGCGCTCGACGCGGTCAAGCCGCTGGTCTCCCTCCAGGACAGCCTCAACCAGCCGGAGAACCGCGAGGTCATGCGCTACCGCACCTCGACGGAGAGCGCCCGCGAGCTGTATCTGCGCATTGTCGCCCTCGATGAGTTCGACGGCGCGTCGTGGCGGTCCGCCGAGCGCCGGCTCACCGATGTGCCGGACGCGCTGCCCACCCCCGCCGGCCTCGCCCCGGGGGTCCGCGCGGATCCGGTCAACACCTCGATCGCGGCCGCCGGTACGTACGCGCAGAACTACCTGCCCCTCCCCTATCCCGCCGAGCGGGTGCGCGTCAGCGGGCAGTGGCGGTACGAACCGGAGGGCCGCACCCTGGTCGGCGACCGGGGGCAGACCACCCGGGGCATGCGCTATCAGGTGTCGAGCCTGCTGGTGGAGCCCACGGCCGCGCAGCTCGCGGCGGCGCCGGCGCCCCCGGAGCAGATGCTGCGCGAGTACACCAAGGTGCCCGCCGCGCTGCCGAAGTCGGTGGCGCGCACGGCCCGGACGGTGACCGCCGGGTCGGCGAACGCGTACGAGCAAGCGGTCAAGCTCCAGGACTGGTTCGCGGTCAGCGGCGGCTTCCACTACGACACCGAGGTCGACTCGGGCAGCGGCAGCGGCGCCGTGGCGAAGTTCCTCGAAGCCAAGCGGGGCTTCTGCGTCCACTTCTCGTTCTCGATGGCCGCGATGGCACGGACGCTGGGCATCCCCGCCCGGGTGGCGGTCGGCTTCATGCCGGGGACGCCGCAGTCGGACGGTTCGGTGTCGGTCGGATCCAAGGACGCGCACGCCTGGCCGGAGCTGTATTTCGAGGGCGCCGGCTGGACCCGCTTCGAGCCGACGCCGAGCCGGGGCGCCGCGCCGGAGTACACGGTCGCGCAGGAGCCGTCCGCGGAGGACCCCGGGGCGCCGACCCCGCTGCCCGACCGGTCCGCGGAGCGGGCGGCGCCCCCCTCGGCGGGGGACCGTTGCACCCCGCGGATGAAGAAGCTGGAGGGGTGCTCGCCGGCCGCCCCGCGAGCCGACGACGGCTCCACGGGGCACGGCGGCACTCCGGTGGGCACGGTGGCGGGCGTGGCGGTGGCCGCGCTGGCCGCCCTGGCGCTTCCCTTGTCGCCGATGCTGTGGCGCCGGCGGGTACGGGCCCGGCGGCTCGGCCCCTCGCGGCGGCACGCGGACCCGGCCCCGGCGGCGGATCCGGCTCCGCCCGGCGAGCCACCGCAGGACGCGGCCCCGGACGGCGAAGTGACCGAACGCACCCTGGCGGTCTGGCGCGAGCTGACCGACTCCGCCTGGGATTACGGCATTCCGCCCGACGAGTCCCGCACCCCGCGCAACGCGGCGGCGCGGATCGTGGCGCTGGGACGGCTGGACGCGGCTGCCGCGGAGTCCGCCCACCGGGTGGCCACGGCCGTGGAGCAGGTGCTGTACGCGCCCCGGCCCCGGCCGGCCGACGGACTGGTGGGCGATGTCGAGCGCGTACGCGCCGGGTTGCGGGCCGGCGTGGGGCGGGGCGCACGGCTACGGGCGGTGCTGGCGCCGCGCTCGGCGGTGCGGGTGCTGTGGGAGTTCTCGCGGCGCCGGTCGGCGGCGGCCCGGCGGCTGCGGGCCGGGCGGCCGGCGGCGGCCTGGCGCCGGGCGAGCGCCGCGCTGCGGCCCACCGCCCGGCAGCGCGGCTGAGGCATCGTCAGGAAACGGCGTGGGCCGGGACATCCGTCCCGGCCCACGCCGAAGGCATCATCAAAGAATGCGGTGCGGACTCAGTGGCCCTGCTCGTCACGGCGGCGCTGCCACCGCTGCTCGATGCGGTTCATCACGCTGCGGCGCTGCCGGATCTGGCCCCGGCCCATCGCCCCCGCCGGGCCGACCGCTCCGGGCTGCGCCCCGGCCCTGGGGGCCTTGCGCCAGCCGGTGACGGCGAGAGCCGCGCAGCCCAGCATGATCAGGAAGCCCACGACGCTGATCCAGTACTGTCCCGGAATCATCACGCCGGTCATGAGGAGCGCGATGCCCACCAGAAATCCGGCGACCGCCTGGTAGACCCGTCGCCGGGTGTACGTGCGCAGGCCGCTGCCCTCGAGCGCTGTCGCGAACTTGGGATCTTCGGCGTACAGCGCTCGCTCCATCTGCTCGAGCATGCGCTGCTCGTGCTCCGAGAGCGGCACGGAGTCCTCCTACTCGTCGGTCGCGGGGGGCGACCGGGGTGCGACCCTTTCAGGATAGGCAGGGAATCGCCCCCGTGAAACCCGCCCCTCTGCGCCAATCCACCCACCGATGTCAACGTGGCGATCGTGGTGTCGAGACGTACATTCCCGCTCCGTCGATACGCCATGCCGGACGGTGTCCCCCGATCATACGGGGCGAAGCGGCTGATCGGGTGGCCTGTGACCTACTGCGCGCGCTCAGCCACGCTCGGCCAGTACGTGCAGTTGAGTGGCCACCGAGTGGAAGGCGGGCAGCTCGGCCGCGGCGGCCTCCAGCTGGAGCAGCGCCTCCATGGCTCCGGGCTCGGCGTCCAGCAGCACGCCGGGCACCAGATCGGCGAAGACGCGCACCCCGTGCACGGCTCCGACCTCCAGGCCGGCGGCGCCGACCAGCTCGGAGAGCTGGTCGGCCGTGAACCGGCGCGGGACCGGGTCGCCGGCGCCCCAGTGACCGGCGGGGTCGGTGAGCGCCTGGCGGGCCTCGGAGAAGTGACCGGCGAGGGCGCGGGCGAGGACGGCGCCGCCCTGGCCGGCGGCGAGCAGGCTGAGGGTGCCGGCGGGGCGGAGCGCCTCGACGACGTTGCGGACGCCCTCGGCGGGGTCGTCCACGTACTCCAGCACGCCGTGGCACAGGACCGCGTCGTAGGAACCGCGCTCGACGACGTCGAACAGGCCGTGGGCGTCGCCCTGGACACCGCGCACCCGGTCGGCGACACCGGCCTCGGCGGCCCGGCGCTCCAGCGCGAACAGGGCGTTGGGGCTGGGGTCGACGACGGTGACGCGGTGCCCGAGGCGGGCGACCGGCACCGCGAAGTAGCCGGAGCCGCCACCGGTGTCGAGGACCTCCAGCGCGCCTCCGGTCTCGCTCCCGGCGGCCTTGACCCGGCGATCCAGGGCGTCCCGCAGGACCTCCCAGACCACGGCGGTACGGAGGGACGCCCGGGGGCGCAGCGGGTCTGACACGGCGGGTGGCTCCTCGGCGGTGGCGACGATGACGGACGACCGGACAGTCGACGCGGACCGACTGCCCTGAGCTGCCCCAGCCTAATGGGCTGCGCCCGCGCTTCCGACGAGCCCACGGCCGGACGACGGTGCCACGTGGGCGGCGGCACGCGGGACGTCGGCTGCGGTCGACCGCATCGCGGAGGCGGAAGCCTCCACGCGACCGGCGGGGGCCGAACCACGTCCGCTCGGCGGGCACCGCCGGGCCGCGCCGCGGGTGCGTTCGCCGCGGCGGCGGGAACTGTGTCCGGCGGGGCCACCGGGCACACCTAGCCGCAGGGAAGCTCCCGCGCCCCCCAGCGGCCGGACCCCCATCCGCTCAGCGGGCACCGCCGGGCCGCGCCGCGGGGGGGGGGCGTTCGCCGTCGCGGCGGGAACAAGGGGGCGGGCCCCGGACGCTCGCCGGGCACCCCCGGCCCGCGCCCACCCCCCTCAGCCCGCCTCCCGCTCCCCCATCGACTGTCGGGGCAGGCGGGGCTGGAGGGTCAGCATGTGTTCGACGAGGCGGAGGAACATGGCCGCGTCGCGGAGGAGGTCGTCCGCTTCGCGGGGGTTCGCGGCGGTGGGGATGCCCGCTTCCGCGCGGGCGCGCCGGGCCGCGCCGGAGGCGAAGAGCGCGCTCCACTCGGTCAGTTCGGGTGCGACCTCCGGGAGCACCTCCCAGGCGCTGCGGATCCGGCGGCGGCGCCGCTCCGTGGTCTCCGGGCGGCCGTGGACGGCGAGGACGGCCGCCGCGGTGCGCAGGGCGGCGAGATGCGCGGTGGCGTACCGCTCGTGGGGGGCTTCGAGGGCGGCCGCTTCCGCCAGGCCCCGCTCGGCCTGGGTCAGCAGATCGAGAGCCGCGGGCGGGGCCGCGGCCCGGCGCGGCACAGGGTGAACAGGGTGAACGTCGCTCGCGCTGGCGGCCATGACGAACCTCCTTCGTCGGGGCGGCCTGCCGCGTGCGGGCATGGCCGCCGTCTGCACCCATCGTGGGGCACACCACTGACAATCGGCTCCGACCTGCGCGAATGCCCCAGCCCGGCGGGGAGTTCGGCGTAGCCGCCGACAGGCGGGCTGCGGCAGGGAGAATCACCTCATGGACAGCTGCAGTACGCGCCGCCTCAACACCCGGCGGAAGCTCTTCGAAGCCGCGGTCACCCTCATCGCCGAACAGGGCTTCTCCTCCACCACCGTGGACGAGATCGCCGAACGGGCCGGAGTCGCCAAGGGCACGGTCTACTACAACTTCGCGAGCAAGACCGTTCTCTTCGAGGAGCTGCTGCGGCACGGCATAGAGCGGCTGACCGACTCCCTGCGACGGGCCGCCGACGAGACGGCCGAGCACGGCGGCGGCCGGATCGACGCCCTGGACGCCATGATCCGCGCCGGGCTGGACTTCGTCGCGCACCACCCGTCGCTGACCCGGCTCTACGTGGCGGAGTTGTGGCGGACCGGCCGGGCCTGGCAGCCGACGCTGACGCAGGTGCGGCAAAAGGCCATCGAGGCGATCGAGTCCGTCCTGCGGGAGGCGGTCGCGGCGGGTGAGCTGAGCGAGGACGTCGACGTCCCGCTGACGGCGTCCGCGCTGTGCGGGATGGTGCTGGTGGCGGCCCTGGACTGGCAGTCGTTCCAGCCGGAACGGTCGGTCGACGAGGTGCACGCGGCCCTCTCACGACTGCTCCGGGGGCGGTTCGGCGGCGGCATCCACCAGCGGGGCCCCACGGGTCCGTAGCACTCTCAGGTTCGTAGCGCTCGCCGGTCCATAGCGCTCGCCGGTCCGTACCGCTGCCTCGCACGCGCTGTTCCGGCGCCGACCGATCCCCCTCGGCCGACGCCGGAACGGCGTTCCCCCGTGCTCCCCCGAGCCCCCGTTCCCTCGGAGCTCCCGTGCTCCCCCGGTCACGGTCGGGGCCGCGGGCCGTTCCGCCGCCCCGTGTCGGCGGTGCCGGGCCCGCGCCCCTTCCGTGAGCACTACTCTTCCCTGCTCCGGCGCGCGGCCCATCCGCGCGACTACTCATCTCGTCCTCTGAGTACGCGTACTCACGCCTGAGCGTTCAGCCTCAGTGCGCACGTGCGGATACAGTCGCTCCCATGGCACGAATTGCGGTGATCGGCGCCGGGATGGGCGCGATGGCAGCCGCCGCCAGGCTGGCCGTCGCGGGCCACCGGGTGGCGGTGTACGAGCGGGCGGCGACGCACGGCGGTGGCGTCGGGCGGCTGGCCCGGGACGGTTTCGTCTTCGACACGGGGCCGGGGCTGTTGCACCTGCCGGCGGTCTACCGCGATCTGTTCGTCAAGACCGGCAAGGAGTCGCTGGAGCGGAGCGTCGAGCTCGTCCAGGTCGACCCCGCGAGCGGCCATCTCTTCGCGGACGGCACCGCGGTGTCCCTGCCCAACGCCTCCCGGGCCGGTGTCGTCGAGGCGCTGGACGGCGCGATCGGCCCGGGTGCCGGGGAGCGCTGGAGCGAGCTGGTCAACCGGGCGCGCGAGGTCTGGGACGCGACCCGGCGGCCGCTGCTGGAGGAGCCGCTGCACGGCGAACCGGCCGTCCGCGAGGCGCTGGGGCGCGACCCGTATCCGGCGGTGCGCCGACGCGGCCTGTTCCGGCGGAGCGCCGCGCCCACGCTCGCGTCCGTCGCCGAGCGGGAGTTGCGGGATCCCCGGCTGATCGCGCTCCTGGAGAGCCACGCCCTGGCGTACGGGCTCGATCCGCGGCAGGTGCCAGCGAGCGCGACGGTGCTGCCGTACATGGAGCAGACCTTCGGCAGTTGGTACGTGCGCGGTGGGATGCGGGGGCTGGCGGACGCGCTGCACGCGCGGTGCGTGGCACGCCGGGTGGAGTTCCGCTTCGGCGTGGAGGTGGTGGGCCTGGTGGAGAAGGACGGCCGTGCCGCCGGTGTCGAGCTGGCCGGCGGGGAGGTGGCCGAGGCGGACATGGTGGTCGCCGGGGTGTCACCCGGGCGGCTGGCCGCGATCGCGCCGGGCGCGGCCGGCGGTCCCGCCGCCGCGGTGCCGCCCGGCAGGTTCACCGTCTTCCTGGCCCTGCGCGGGGCCCGCCCCGAGGACATCGCGCACCGCACGGTGGTCCACGCCCCGGACCGCGCGGCGGAGTTGGCGGCGGTCTTCGGCGAAGCGTCCGGTGGGCTCGCCTACCGGCCGACGGTGACGGTGCTGCGCCCCGACGACCCGGCCACCCGCCCGGACGACGGCCATGAGGCCGTCACGCTCACCGCGACGGTCGCGCCGCACGGAAAGGCCGACTGGGCCGACGAGACGGCCGCCGCCGCCTTCGCGGAGCGGATGACCGACGCCGCCGCGAAGGCGATTCCGGGGCTGCGGGAGCGGCTGCTGTGGCGGGAGTTCCGCACTCCGGCCGACACGGAGGTGACGACCGGCGCCGAGGGCGGGGGTGTGCCCGCGCCCGTACTGGCCGGTGCCGGCGGCGCGTTCCTGCGACCGGGGAACGCCACGGACGTGTCCGGTCTGTACCTCGCGGGTGGTTTCGCCCACCCCGGCGGCGGGCTCGCCCACGCCGGGATGTCCGGGGCGATGGTCGCCGGCCTGATCGTGGACGGGGCCGACTGGCGCGGCTCGCAGTGAGCCCGCGGTGAACCCCGTCCCGGGGGCGGGTCAGTAGCGGTACTGCTGCTCGTCGTAGCCCGGCAGTTGCTGGGGGTAGGGCTGCTGCTGGGGGTTGGGCGGGGGCGGGTTCTCGCCGTCGCGCTGCTGGGGGACCCAGACGCCGCCGGGCGGGGTGTCGTAGGGCTGCTGCCCGTAGGCGTCGGCGGGGTAGGCGCCCTGGCCGTACTGCTGCTGCGGGTAGGACACCGGCTGGCCGAACGCGTCGTACTGCTCGTAGGTCTGCTGCTGGCGGCTGCCGATGTACGGGTCGGAGTACGCGGCGTACTGCCCCTGACCGTAGTCGAATTGGCCGCCGGGGGCGGGTCCGGGCGCAGTGGCGGGGTCGGGCGCCTGGCCGCCGTAGGTGTCGTAGGGGCCGAAGCCGTTGGCGTCCTGGCCGGTCGCGGTGGTGCCGTAGCCGGTGTCGTCGGCGTAGTTCCCGTACGGGCCCGCGGGGTTGGCCTGGGTGACGTCCGGCATCGGCTGCGCGGCGGTGCGCAGCGGGGCGTCGGGCACCAGCTCCGGCTCGTCGCCCGGCTCGGGGATCGGTTCGAAGACGGCGGTGTCGTCGTGCTGCCGGGTGGGCTCGGGGAGCGGGGCGGAGGGCCGGTCGCCGCCCTTGCGGCGCCGCCCGGACCGGGGCTTTGCCGCGTCGGCGGAGGGCGCGCCGCCCTTGTCGCGGCGGAGCGCCCAGCCGGTGGAGAAGCCCCGCCGGAAGGAGAGCGTCACGTAGGTCTGGCCGATCGCGAAGGCGATGGCGCCCACCGCGATGACCACGACGGACGGGATGACGACGCCCACGACCACACCGAGGAAGCCCACGAAGGCGAGGAGCCGCCAGCGCAGTCGCGCCTTGTACTGGAGCAGGACCTCGCCCAGCAGCCAGAGCGCGACGACGCCGAACGCGATATAGAGGACCGTCCAGCCCATTTACGCCCCTCTCATGCGGCCGTCTCCCACGGGACGGCCGTCAGGACCGCTGGTGCAGTCCCAGATTCTCGTAGATTTCCAGCGTCGCCGTGGAGTGGTTCAGGGTAATGAAGTGCAACCCGGGAATTTCCTCGGCCATCAACCGAGCGCACAGCTGCGTGGCGTACTCGATCCCGATCGAGCGTACAGCGGCCGGATCGTTCTTGACCGCGAGGATCCGCTCGGCCAGCTCGGGCGGGAAGGCGGCGTTGCTGAGCTGTGCGAATCGTTCGATCTGGCGGACGTTGGTGACCGGCATGATCTCGGGAATGATCGGGGTGTCGCAGCCGGCCGCCGCGACCCGGTCGCGCAGCCGCAGATAGTCCTCCGGGTAGAAGAACATCTGGGTGATGGCGAAGTCGGCACCGGCCCGGCACTTGTCCACGAAGTGCCGGATGTCGGTTTCCCAGTTGTCCGAGCGCGGGTGCATCTCGGGGAACGCGGCGACGCCGACGCAGAAGTCGCCCGATTCCTTGATGAGCCTGACGAGGTCGGCGGCGTAGCGGACGCCGTCGGGGTGGTGCACCCACTCGCCCATGGGGTCGCCGGGCGGATCGCCGCGCAGCGCGAGCATGTTGCGGATGCCGACATCGGCGTACTGGCCGATGATGTTGCGCAGTTCGGCCGTCGAGTGGTTGACCGCCGTGAGGTGGGCGACGGGTGTGAGGGTGGTGTCGGTCGCCATCCGCTCCGTCACCCGCACGGTGCCCTCACGGGAGGAGCCTCCGGCGCCGTAGGTCACGGAGACGAAGGTGGGGCCGACCGCCTCGATGCGGCGGATGGCGTTCCACAGGGTCCGTTCGCCCTTCTCGGACCTCGGTGCCGCGAACTCGAACGAATACGAGCGCTCGCCGGAAGCGAGCAGGTCACGCACTGTGCGCGCGTGGTCTGTCCTGGTGGAGGCTGTACCAAGGGCCATACCGGCAAGTTAACCAGCGCTCGACCGGAGCCCCAACCCTTCACTTCGATATGCCCGATACGCCGGGCTTCCGTCCGCGTTCCGGACGGTCTGTTCATGTTCCGTTGACGTTCCCTTGGCGGTCTCCCTGCGGTCCGCCGACCGTCGGAGCCCTGCGGACGGCCGCGGCGGGCCGGCGTTCCGGTGGCTACGCTCCGTAGGCGCGGACACGCTTGGCGAGCGTCGCCGCGGCGTCGCCCGGGTCGTCGGCCTCGGTGATCGCGCGGACCACGACGACCCGCCGGGCACCGGCGTCCAGCACCTCGTCCAGATTGCCCGCGTCGATCCCGCCGATCGCGAACCAGGGGCGTACGGGCTCCAGCGCGGCGGCGTAGCGGACCAGGGACAGCCCCGGGGCGTACCGCCCGGGCTTGGTGGGGGTGGGCCAGCAGGGGCCGGTGCAGAAATAGTCCACGCCGGGCTCGGCGACGGCGGCGTCGACCTCGGTCTCGGCGTGGGTGGAGCGGCCGATGAGCACGTCCTCGCCGAGGATCGCGCGGGCGGCCGGCACGGGCAGGTCGCCCTGGCCCAGGTGCAGCACGTCGGAGCCGATGGCGTGCGCGACGTCCGCGCGGTCGTTGACCGCGACGAGCCGGCCGTGGCGGCGGGCGGCGTCGGCGAGGACGGCGAGGTGCTCCAGCTCCTCGCCCGCCTCCATGCCCTTGTCGCGCAGCTGGACGATGTCCACGCCGGCGGCGAGCACCGCGTCCAGGAACTCGGGCAGGTCGCCCTGGCGCTTGCGGGCGTCGGTGCACAGATACAGCCGGGCATCGGCGAGCCGCTCGCGTGCGGTGACGGACATGGGTGTCTCCCCCCGGGTCGGCGGCGTACGGGCAGGGGCGCGCCCCTGCCCGTACGCCGGACGGTGTTCTCCACGCGGTTCTCCGCGTCCCGCGCGCTTACCCGCGCGGCTACCGCGCCTGTGCGCGGGTCGGGCGGCTCAGACGGCCAGCGCCTGGGCGCGGCGCTTCACCTCCGTGCCGCGATTCTCGCGCAGGGCCTGCGCAGGGGTGCCCGGCAGGGTCGGGTCGGCCGTGAACAGCCACTCCAGCATCTCCTCGTCGCTGAAGCCGTCGTCCCGCAGCAGGGTCAAGGTGCCGGCCAGGCCCTTGATCACCTTGCCGTCGCCGATGAAGTCGGCGGGCACCATGAGCACTCGGTTCTCGCCACGGCGCACCGCGATCAGCTGGCCTTCCTTGACCAGCTGCCGGACGCGCGTCACCTCGACGCCGAGGTTTTCGGCTACGTCGGGGAGGTTGAGCCAGGCGGGGACGAGAGCATCGATCTTTGCGTCAATCTCGGTCACGGGACAAGCCTGCCATCTGGGACTGACAGTCGGTAGCCGGGTTGACCCGACACGGGCCCAGCGAGTCGCCCACGAACCCCCGCCCGGCCGTCACACGGCGGCCGCCTTGAGCGGCAGCGACGCGTTCGCGGTCCTCGTACGGTCCAGGGTCGCGCCGCGCTCGATGAGCTTGCGCCCCTGGGCCAGGTCCCGGGGCCGGCCGACGGCCAGCAGCGCGACGAGGACGTCGTCACGCAGCCAGCACACGCTCCAGGCGGCGCTCGTGGGATCGCCGCGCCACACCAATTCGTCGCTGTCGAGGTGGTGGCCGGCGTACTGCACGAAACGGCCGAACTGCTCGGACCAGAAGTAGGGCACCGGGTCGTAGACCGGGCCCGGGGCCGGGGCGAGCACGATGTTCTGGGCGACGGTCCGCGGGCCCTGGAGGGCGTTGTCCCAGTGGTGGACCAGCAGCCGCTCGCCGTAGCGGGCGGAGGGGAAGGAGGCGCAGTCGCCGACCGCGTGGACGTCGGGCAGGGTCGTGCGCAGCCGCTCGTCGGCGGCCACCGAACCGTCCGCCGCGAGCTCGACGCCCGAGCCGGCCAGCCAGTCGGTCGCCGGCCGCGCCCCGATGCCCACGACCACCGCGCCGGCCGCCAGCCGGGTGCCGTCGGCCAGCACCACCGCGCCCGGCTCCACCGCGGCCACGCGGGCGCCGGTGAGCAGCCGGGCGCCGCTGTCGGCGTACCAGGTGGCCATGTGGGCGGCGACCTCGGCGGGCAGGGCGCCCGCCAGCGGCCGGTCGGCGGCCTCCACGACGGTCACCCGGCAGCCGGCCTCGCGGGCGGCGGTCGCGAACTCCGCGCCGATCCAGCCCGCGCCGACGGCCACCACGTCGTGCTGCTCGGCCAGCACCGGCCGCAGCCGCTGCGCGTCGTCCAGGGTGCGCAGCAGGTGCACGCCGGGGACGTCCTCGCTGCCGGGGAGCTCCAGGGGCCGCGCGCCGGTGGCGATGACCAGCACGTCGTATGGGACCGGGCCGGCGGTGGTGTCCAGCAGCCGCTCATCGGCGCGCAGGCCGGTGACGTCGACGCCGAGGCGCAGGTCTATGCCGAGGGACGCGAAGTCCACCTCGAACGCGGACCCCTCCGCCTTGCCCAGCAGCACGGCCTTGGAGAGCGGCGGCCTGTCGTACGGCGGGTGGGGCTCGGCGCCCAGCAGCGTGACGGTGCCGGACCAGCCCTGTTCGCGCAGGGCCACGGCGGTCTGCACGCCGGCCATCCCGGCGCCCACGATGACGACGCGACGGTCACTGGAGGTATGGGTTTCTTCCCGGTGCTCGCTCACCCGATCAACTGTAGGGCGGGGGCCGGGCCGGACCGGAGCACCGTGTGACGAGACCTCTGACACAGCGTCACGGTGTTTGGCGTGCTCCGGCGCCCGGCGCGGCGCGCGGGACGGGCTCCCGGGCGCCTCCGGGCGCCCCCATCCGGCCTTCCGGTCGCTTCGGGGCCCGTACTAGGGTGGCCGCTGCAAAGCACTCGCGGGAGCCCGGACGCACCGGGCTGAGAGGGAGGCTGGACGGCCTCCGACCGTACGAACCTGATCCGGGTCATGCCGGCGAAGGGAGGGGCTGGACACTCATGTACGCGTTGTCCACCGCGTCACCGGGGACGTGCGACGTCCTCGTCATCGGCGGCGGTGTCATCGGCCTGGTCACGGCGTGGCGGGCGGCCCAGCGCGGCCTGCGCACCGCCGTCGCGGACCCGTCGCCCGGCGGCGGGGCGGCACAGGTCGCGGCCGGGATGCTGGCCGCGGTGACCGAACTGCACTACGGCGAGGAGCGGCTGCTCGCGCTCAACCTCGCCTCCGCGCGGCGCTATCCGCGGTTCACGGCCGAGCTGGAGGAGGCGAGCGGCCAGGACACCGGCTACCGCGCGTGCGGCACGCTCGCCGTGGCCCTGGACGCCGACGACCGGGAGCACCTGCGGGAGCTGCACGAACTCCAGCTGCGGTCCGGTCTGGAGTCGCAGTGGCTCTCGGGGCGCGAGTGCCGCCGCCTGGAGCCGATGCTCGCGCCGGGCGTGCGCGGGGGTGTGCGGGTGGACGGCGACCACCAGACCGATCCGCGGCGGCTCGCCGCGGCCCTGCTCACCGCGTGCGAGCGGGCCGGGGTGGCCTTCCACCGCGCGCCGGCGGTACGGCTCCTCGTCGCCCGGGACCGCGCCGTGGGCGCCGAGCTCTCCGACGGCACCCGCCTGTCCGCCGGCCAGACGGTGCTCGCCGCGGGCAGCCGCAGCGGCACCCTCGCGGGCGTGCCCGACGCGGTCCTGCCGCCGGTCCGCCCGGTCAAGGGCCAGGTCCTGCGGCTGCGCGTGCCCCCCGTGTACGCCTCCGCGCACCGGCCCTTCCTCTCCCGGACCGTACGGGCGGTGGTGCGCGGCGGCCATGTGTACCTGGTGCCGCGCGAGAACGGTGAGCTGGTCGTCGGCGCGACCACCGAGGAGCTCGGCTGGGACACCACCGTCACCGCGGGCGGCGTCTACGAGCTGCTGCGCGACGCCCACGAGCTGGTGCCCGGCATCACCGAGCTGCCCCTGGTGGAGACCCGCGCCGGGCTGCGCCCCGGCTCCCCCGACAACGCGCCCCTGCTCGGCCCGACGGACCTGCCGGGGCTGCACACCGCCACCGGCCACCACCGCAACGGCGTGCTGCTCACGCCGGTGACGGGTGACGTCATGGCCGAGGTGCTGACCACCGGACGGCTGCCCGAGGAGGCCCGTCCCTTCTCCCCCCGACGCTTCTCGAACGCCAGCCAGGAGCTGCCCGTATGAACCCCACCGACCCCACCGACAGCCCCGAGGCCCACGTCGGCATCAGCGTCAACGGCGAGAGCCGCGCGATTCCCACGGGCCTGACGCTCGACACCCTGGTGGCCTCGCTCACCACGGCCCCCACCGGTGTCGCGGCCGCCGTCAACGAGGCGGTCGTACCGCGCGGCCAGTGGCCCGCCACCACACTCGGCGACGGCGACCGCGTCGAGGTCCTCACCGCGGTACAGGGAGGCTGATCAGCTCCGATGGCAGACGACCTGCTCACCATCGCCGACACCACGTTCACCTCGCGCCTGATCATGGGTACGGGCGGCGCGCCCAGCCTCGACGTCCTGGAGCGCGCGCTGCTGGCCTCCGGCACCGAGCTGACCACCGTCGCGATGCGCCGGCTCGACGCGAGCGTGCGGGGCTCGGTCCTGTCGGTCCTCACCCGGCACGGCATCCGGGTGCTGCCGAACACCGCGGGCTGCTTCACCGCCGGCGAGGCCGTCCTCACCGCCCGGCTGGCCCGGGAGGCGCTCGGCACGGACTGGGTCAAGCTCGAAGTGATCGCCGACGAGCGCACCCTGCTGCCGGACCCGATCGAGCTGCTGGACGCCGCGGAGATCCTGGTGGACGACGGCTTCACGGTGCTGCCGTACACCAACGACGACCCCGTCCTCGCCCGCAAGCTGGAGGACGTGGGCTGTGCGGCGATCATGCCGCTGGGCTCGCCCATCGGCTCCGGGCTCGGCATCCGCAACCCGCACAACTTCCAGCTGATCACCGAGCGCGCGGGGGTGCCGGTGATCCTCGACGCGGGCGCGGGCACGGCCTCCGACGTGGCTCTGGCCATGGAGCTGGGCTGCGCCGCGGTGATGCTCGCCTCGGCGGTCACCCGTGCCCAGGAGCCGGCCCTCATGGCGGAGGCGATGCGGCACGCGGTGGAGGCGGGCCGCCTGGCGCACCGGGCGGGCCGGATTCCGCGCCGCCACTTCGCCGAGGCGTCTTCTCCTGCGGAGGGCTTGGCCCGGTTGGATCCTGAGCGACCGGCGTTCGGCCCGTAACCGGGGGCGAGCCCCCGGGCCCCCCTTTGTCATCAAACGCCGGACGGGCTGGATGAGCCGGCCGGGCGGGGTCGACAAGGGCGGGGGCCCGGCCGGCTCGGCGCCTCTTAGACTCGTCCCGTGGATACGACGCTAGGGGACCCGCTCGTCGGGCATACGCTCGACGGCCGCTACCGAGTCGAGGCGCGCATCGCCGTCGGTGGCATGGCCACGGTCTACCGCGCCCTCGACACCCGGCTCGACCGGGTGCTCGCGCTGAAGGTGATGCATCCCGGCCTCGCCGCCGACGACGCCTTCGTGGAGCGGTTCATCCGTGAGGCGAAGTCCGTGGCGCGGCTCGACCACCCCAATGTGGTGAGCGTCTTCGACCAGGGCACGGACGGCACGTACGTCTATCTCGCGATGGAGTACGTGGCCGGCTGCACCCTGCGCGACGTACTGCGCGAGCGCGGCGCCCTGCAGCCGCGCGCCGCCCTCGACATCGCGGAGCCGGTCCTGGCGGCGCTGGGCGCGGCCCACCTCGCGGGGCTGGTGCACCGCGACATGAAGCCGGAGAACGTGCTGATCGGCGACGACGGCCGGGTGAAGGTCGCCGACTTCGGGCTCGTACGGGCGGTGGACACCAACACCACCGCCTCCACCGGCTCGGTCCTCGGGACGGTGTCGTATCTGGCCCCCGAGCAGATCGAGCACGGCACGGCCGACACCCGCGTGGACGTCTACGCCTGTGGTGTCGTGCTCTACGAGATGCTCACCGGCGCCAAGCCGCACGGCGGCAGCACCGCCGCCCAGGTGCTCTACCAGCACCTGCACGAGGACGTTCCGCCGCCGTCGGCCGCCGTGCCGGGTCTCGCGCCCGCGCTGGACGAGCTGGTGGCCGGCGCCACCGCCCGCGAGCCGGGGCTGCGCCCCGCCGACGCGGCGGGACTGCTCGCGCTGGTGCGCGCGGCGCGCGAGGGGCTGACCGACGAGGAGCTGGACGCGGTGCCGCCGCAGGCGACGGCCGGCGGCCGGTCCGCCGCGCCGGCCGGTGCCGAGGAGCGTACGAGCGTGCTGCCCCGGCCGGCCGTGGCCCGGCCCCTGCCACCGCAGGCGGCCGAGGACGAGCTGAACCGCACCACGCGTCTGGAGCCGATTCCCCCCGCCCCGCCGGCCCCCGACGCCCCGCGGCCCGCGCGGGGCCGTCCGCTGCCCCGGCGCGGCCTGCTCGCGGTGCTCGCCGCGGTGCTGGTGGTGCTGGTGGGCTCCGGCATCTGGTACATCAACTCCGGCCAGTTCACCACCGTCCCGGCCGTCCTGGACATGCCGCAGGAGAAGGCCGAGAAGGAGCTGGGCAAGGCCGGGCTCGGGGTGAAGGTCAAGCAGGACTTCAGCGACACCGTCGAGCGCGGCCGGGTGATGACGACGGACCCCGGCACCGGTGAGCGCATCCGCAACACCGGCAAGGTGACCATCACCGTCTCGCGCGGACCGGCGCGTTCCGAGGTGCCCAATGTCGTCGGCATGCCGCTCGACAAGGCGAAGGAGAAGATCAAGGGCGCGGGTCTGGCAGTCGGTGAGATCGGTCAGCAGTTCAGCGGCGAGACCCCGCAGGGCTCGGTACTGGCCACCGATCCGGCGCCCGGCGTGGAGCGCCGGCCGGACACCCCCGTGGCGCTGACCGTCAGCAAGGGCCAGGTGCTGGACGTGCCGGACGTGAGCGGCCTGTCCGTCGCGGACGCCACCGCCGCCCTGGGCCAGAAGGGCCTGCGGGCGGAGGTCTCGCAGAACCGGGTCTTCTCCGACAAGCCCAAGGACACGGTGGCGGAGCAGTCCCCCGGCAAGGGCGCGCAGGCGGCCAAGGGCGACACCGTGACCCTCACGGTCTCCAAGGGCCAGGAGATGGTCACCGTCCCCGACGTCACCGGCAAGAGCGAGGCCGAGGCCAAGGCGGCCCTCACGGCGGTGGGCTTCAAGGTCAAGGTGGAGCGGCCGTTCTTCTTCCCCCGCGACTCGGTCGAGAGCCAGTCGGTCAAGGGCGGCGACCAGGCGCCCAAGGGCGGCGAGATCACCATCAAGCTCAAGGGCGGTCTGTAGACCATGGGCCCGGCCATCGACCGCGCACGCGCGCGCAACCCCATCGGCGGGCACATCCCCGTCGCCGGCGGCCTCGCCAAGGTCGGCCTGCCCTACGCCCGGGAGATGGGCTCCGAGGCCGTGCAGGTCTTCGTCGCCAACCCGCGCGGCTGGGCGACCCCGGCGGGCAACCCCCGGCAGGACGAGGAGTTCCGCGCCGCCTGCGCGGACGAGTCGCTGCCGGTGTACGTCCATGCCCCGTATCTGATCAATTTCGGCTCGCACACCGAGGCGACCGCGGAGCTGTCCGTGGAGTCGATGCGGCACTCGCTGCGCCGGGGCCGGGCGATCGGCGCGCGCGGTGTCGTCGTGCACACGGGCTCGGCGACCGGCGGTCGGCACCGCCGCGAGGCGCTGGCGCAGGTCCACGAGCGGCTGCTGCCGCTGCTGGACGAGCTGACCGAGGACGATCCCTGGGTGCTGCTGGAGCCGACGGCCGGTCAGGGCGCCTCGCTGTGCTCACAGGTGTGGGACCTGGGCCCGTACTTCGAGGCGCTGGAGAGCCACCCGCGGCTCGGGGTCTGCCTGGACACCTGCCATGTCTTCGCGGCGGGTCACGACCTGGCGGGGATCGGCGGGATGAAGCAGACCCTGGACGACCTGGTCTCGGTCGTGGGCGAGGGGCGGCTGAAGCTGATCCACGCCAATGACTCCAAGGAGGGCGTGGGCGCGCACCGGGACCGGCACGAGAACATCGGCTCCGGCCACATCGGCGCCGACCCGTTCGCGGAGCTGTTCACGCACCCCGCGACGGAGGGCGTGCCGCTGACGATCGAGACGCCGGGCGGCAAGGAGGGGCACGCCGCGGACGTGGCGCGGTTGAAGGCGCTGCGCGGGGGCGTCGCCCTCTAGCGGATCCGCCGCGGGTCCTCAGACCTCGGGGCCGTCGCCCGGCTGTTCCTGGTAGGTGTAGCGCTGCTCGCGCCAGGGGTCGCCCACGTTGTGGTAGCCGCGCTCCTCCCAGAAGCCGCGGCGGTCGGCGGTCATGTACTCCACGCCGCGCACCCACTTGGGGCCCTTCCAGGCGTACAGGTGCGGGACGACCAGCCGGACCGGGAAGCCGTGCTCGGCGGTCAGGAGCTCGCCGTCCTTGTGCGTGGCGAAGATGGTCTTCTCGGCGGTGAAGTCCGCCAGCCGCAGATTCGAGCTGAAGCCGTATTCCGCCCACACCATGACATGGGTGACCTCGGGCGCGGGCGGGGCGAGTTCGAGGATCGTACGGGCCGAGACACCTCCCCACTCGGCGTCGAGCATGCTGTACTTCGTGACGCAGTGCAGATCCGCGACCACCGTCGAATACGGGAGGGCGGAGAATTCGTCGTGCGTCCAGCAGTGCTTGTCGCCGTCGGCGGTCGAACCGAAGACCCGGAACTCCCAGCGCTCCGGTTTGAACTTCGGGACCGGTCCGTAGTGCGTCACCGGCCATCCGCGCTGGAGGCGCTGCCCCGGGGGAAGCTGAAGATGTTCCCCTTTGCGGCTTTCCGACTGACCCATGACTCCATGGTGTCAGACCTTTGACGGTGCTGATGACCAGGGGTTCCGCTATTGGGGCAACTCCCACTAAGTGTGCACTTACTGGACGGTTTCGAGGGGCGGTGCGAGGATTCCCGCAACCTGCCAGTCACCCGCCCCCACAGCCCTGAACGGCCGTGGGAGGTGCCCCCAGGAAGGAGCACTCTGCAATGCAGGGCGACCCCGAGGTCATCGAATTCCTCAATGAACAGCTGACTGCCGAGCTCACCGCGATCAATCAGTACTTCCTGCACGCGAAAATGCAGGAGCACCTCGGCTGGACGAAGATCGCCGCACACACCCGCGCCGAGTCGTTCGACGAGATGCGGCACGCGGAGGTGCTGACCGACCGGATCCTGTTCCTGGAAGGGCTGCCGAACTACCAGCGGCTCTTCCATGTGCGGATCGGGCAGTCGATCGTGGAGATGTTCCAGGCCGACCGGCAGGTGGAGGTCGAGGCCATCGACCGGCTCAAGCGCGGGGTGGAGGTCATGCGGGCCAAGGGCGACATCACCTCGGCGAACATCTTCGAGTCGATCCTCGCGGACGAGGAGGACCACATCGACTATCTCGACACCCAGCTGGACCTGATCGAGAAGCTCGGCGAACCGCTCTACCTCGCACAGTTCATCGAGCAGTCGAACGGCGGATCGGACTGAACGGCGGAGCGGATCGACGGCTCCGGCGGACGCTAGGCCGCCCGCGCCCGCTCCACCGCGGGTATGTCGGCCTCGAGCACCCCGGAGCCCCCCTGGTCGGCCAGCTCGCGGCGCGGGCACGCGCCACGGCCGAGCAGGGACTGGATGCGGCGCACGCAGCTGCCGCAGTCGGTGCCGGCCTTGCTGGCGGAGGCTATCTGGCGGGGCGTGCACGCCCCCTTGTCCGCGTGCTCACGCACCTGCTGCTCCGTGATGCCGAAGCACGAGCAGACGTACACGCGGTTCACCGCCCTACCGGGTTGATCAATAAGGTTACCCTTACCTTACCCGGACGGGTGGCCGAATAACAACGGCGTGGGGCGCGGATCACCCGGATCCGCGCCCCACGCCATTTGATCAGCCCGTTCTCCTACTGGTCGCGGTACATCTCCGCCACCAGGAACGCCAGGTCCAGCGACTGGCTGCGGTTGAGCCGCGGGTCGCAGGCCGTCTCGTAGCGCTGGTGCAGGTCGTCGACGAAGATCTCGTCGCCGCCGCCCACGCACTCCGTGACGTCGTCGCCGGTCAGCTCGACGTGGATGCCGCCCGGGTGGGTGCCGAGGCCCTTGTGGACCTCGAAGAAGCCCTTGACCTCGTCCAGCACGTCGTCGAAGCGCCGGGTCTTGTGACCGGAGGCCGCCTCGAAGGTGTTGCCGTGCATCGGGTCGCAGATCCAGGCGACCTGCGCGCCGGAGGCGGTGACCTTCTCGACCAGCGTCGGGAGCTTGTCCCGGACCTTGTCGGCGCCCATGCGGCTGATGAAGGTCAGCCGGCCGGGCTCGCGCTCGGGGTCGAGCCGCTCGATGAGGGTCAGCGCGTCCTCGGGCGTCGTGGTCGGGCCCAGCTTCACGCCGATCGGGTTACGGATCTTCGACGCGAACTCGATGTGCGCCCCGTCCAGCTGCCGGGTGCGCTCACCGATCCAGACCATGTGGCCCGAGACGTCGTAGAGGTCGCCGGTGCGCGAGTCGACGCGGGTCAGCGAGGACTCGTAGTCGAGGACGAGCGCCTCGTGGGATGCGTAGAACTCGACGGTCTTGAACTCCTCCGGGTCGACCCCGCAGGCGTTCATGAAGTTCATCGCCCGGTCGATCTCGCGGGCGAGCGCCTCGTAGCGCTGACCGGAGGGCGAGGACTTCACGAAGTCCTGGTTCCAGGCGTGCACCTGGCGCAGGTCCGCGTAGCCACCGGTGGTGAACGCGCGCACCAGGTTCAGCGTCGCGGCGGAGGCGTGGTACATCCGCTTCAGGCGCTGCGGGTCCGGCGTACGGGCCTCGGGCGTGAAGGCGAAGCCGTTGACGGAGTCACCGCGGTAGGTCGGCAGGGTCACGCCGTCGCGGGTCTCGGTCGGCTTCGAGCGCGGCTTGCTGTACTGACCGGCGATCCGGCCGACCTTCACCACGGGCACGGAGCCCGCGTAGGTCAGGACGGCGCCCATCTGCAGGAGCGTCTTGAGCTTGTTGCGGATCTGGTCGGCACCGACGGCGTCGAACGCCTCGGCGCAGTCGCCGCCCTGGAGCAGGAACGCCTCACCGCGGGCGACGGCTCCCAGGCGCTGGCGCAGCTGGTCGCACTCGCCCGCGAAGACGAGAGGCGGATAGGACTCGAGCTCGGCGATCACATCGCGCAGAGCCTCTTGGTCCGGCCAGTCGGGCTGCTGCGCCGCGGGAAGGGAGCGCCAGGTGTTGCCACCGGCGGGGAGTTCAGCGTTCACGGTCACGCTCCAACCCTACGGGGTCGGGGCGGCTGTCCATCGCCCGGACCGCACTGTGAGACACATCGGGCGCACAGTGAGACGGCGCACGCCCCCCTGAGGCGCGGCGCACGCCCCTTACGCCCCCGGCGCTCCCTCCCAGGACCGGCTCGCCTCCATCGGACGTCCGGTAGGGTGCGGAGCATGTTCGCGCCGACGATTCAGAACTGGTGGTGGACCGCTCATCCGGCGGCCCACTGATCGCGCGTACATCGACTGACGCACCGCGAAGGCCGCCCGAGGGGCGGCCTTCGGTGTTTCCCGGGCCGTTCCTCCCTCACCGGAAGGAACTCCCCGCATGCCCGACACCATCGCCCTTTTGGCACGGCTGACCGACGCCGCCTGCCCGCCCTTCGCCCTGCTCCACCGCCGCACCCCCGGCCGGGACGGTGACGGCGTCGAGCTGCTCCTGGGCCCCGTGGAGGAGTGCGCGCGGCTCACCGACATCCCCCTCCCCGCCTGCGGTCCCACCGACGGCCGGCCGGTGGTCGACGCCCTCGCCCTCATCCCGTTCCGGCAGATCCGCGAGCGCGGCTTCGACGCCCGCGACGACGGCACGCCGCTGGCGGTGCTGCGCCCGCGGGAGTGCCACGAGCTGCCGCTCGCCGACGTCCTCGCCGCCCTTCCCGCGCACGAGGTCCGGGTGGAGGGCGGCGCCTTCGACGTGGGCGACGAGGAGTACGCGCGGATCGTCGAGCGCGTCATCGAGGACGAGATCGGCTCGGGCGAGGGCGCCAATTTCGTCATCCGGCGCACCTTCGAGGGCGAGATCCACGGCTTCGGCGCGGCCGACGCCCTGGCGCTGTTCCGCCGGCTGCTGGCCGGCGAGCGCGGCGCGTACTGGACGTACGTCGTGCACACCGGCGACCGGACCCTCGTGGGCGCCAGCCCGGAGGCGCACGTGCGGATGTCCGGCGGCACGGTCGTGATGAACCCGATCAGCGGCACCTACCGCTACCCCGCCGAGGGCCCCACCAAGGACGGGCTGCTGGCCTTCCTGCACGACCGCAAGGAGGTGGAGGAGCTGTCCATGGTCGTGGACGAGGAGCTGAAGATGATGTGCACCGTCGGCGACATGGGCGGCGTGGTCGTCGGGCCGCGGCTCAAGGAGATGGCGCACCTGGCCCACACGGAGTACGAGCTGCGGGGCCGCTCCTCGCTGGACGTACGGGACGTGCTGCGGGAGACGATGTTCGCGGCGACGGTGACCGGCTCCCCGGTGCAGAACGCCTGCCGGGTCATCGAGCGGCACGAACCGGGTGGGCGCGGCTACTACGCCGGGGCGCTGGCCCTCATCGGCCGGGACGCCGGCGGCGACCGGACCCTCGACTCGCCGATCCTGATCCGCACCGCCGACATCGACCGGCGCGGCCGGCTGCGGCTGCCGGTCGGCGCGACGCTGGTGCGCCACTCCGACCCGTACGGCGAGGTCGCCGAGACCCACGCCAAGGCGGCGGGCGTCCTCGCGGCGCTCGGTGTCCCCCGCACGGCGCGGCGGGACGCGGCCGCCGCCCCGGTGACGCGGTTCGCGGACGACCCCGACGTACGGGCCGCGCTCGACGCCCGCCGCGCCGACCTGGCCCCCTTCTGGCTGCGGATGCAGTCGACGACGTCGACGGCGCGGCTGAGCGGCCACGCGCTGGTCGTCGACGGCGAGGACACGTTCACGGCGATGCTGGCGCACCTGCTGCGCACGTCGGGCCTGGCGGTCACGGTGCGCCGCTACGACGAGCCGGGCCTGCGGGACGCGGCGCTGGCCCACGAGGGCCCGGTGGTGCTGGGCCCCGGCCCGGGCAACCCCTCCGACACCGCCGACCCGAAGATGCGGCTGCTGCGCGGCCTGGCGGCGGACCTGCTGAAGGGGCACCGGCACGGGCTGCTGGGCGTCTGCCTGGGCCATGAGCTGATCGCGGCGGAACTGGGCCTGGAGATCGTCCGCAAGCGGGTGCCGTTCCAGGGCGCGCAGGAGCGGATCGCCTTCTTCGGGCGCCAGGAGACGGTGGGCTTCTACAACACGTTCACCGCTGTGTGCGGTGACGTGACGGAGGCGGAGCTGGCGATGCACCGCGTCGAACTGAGCCGGGGCGCCTCCGGCGAGGTGCATGCGGTGCGGGGGCCCGGGTTCGCGGGCGTGCAGTTCCACCCGGAGTCGGTGCTGACGCTGGACGGGGCGCGGCTTGTGGCTGAGCTGCTGGCGTCGGTGCTGGTCTGAGGGGGTCACTCCCGCCCGCCCGCCCTTTGTCCTCAATCGCCGGACGGGCTCAGTTGAGCCCGTCCGGCGATTGAGGACACCCCGGCGGTAGCCGGGGCTCGCCGGCCCGCAGCCGGAACGACCGTCAGCCGAAGAAGACCTTGACCTCCTCATACCGCTCAGCCGGCACCGTCTTCAAACGAGCCGTCGCATCTGCCAGAGGCACCCGCACGATCTCCGTCCCCCGCAACGCCACCATCCGCCCGAAATCCCCGTCCCGCACAGCGGAAATCGCGTGCAACCCGAATCGCGTGGCCAGCCACCGGTCGAACGCGCTCGGCGTCCCGCCCCGCTGCACATGCCCCAGCACCGTCGTGCGCGCCTCCTCGCCCGTACGGCGTTCGATCTCGTTCGCCAGCCACTCCCCCACCCCGGACAGCCGTACGTGTCCGAAGGAGTCCTGCGCGGAGGCGTCCTTGAGCACGAGGTCGCCGTCCTTCGGCATGGCGCCCTCGGCGACCACCACGATCGGCGCGTAGCTGGCGCGGAAGCGGGACGTGACCCAGCCGCAGACCTCGTCGAGGTCGAAGCGCTGCTCGGGGATGAGGATGACGTTGGCGCCGCCGGCGAGGCCCGAGTGCAGGGCGATCCAGCCCGCGTGGCGGCCCATGACCTCCACGACGAGGACCCGCATGTGGGACTCGGCCGTGGTGTGCAGGCGGTCGATGGCCTCGGTGGCGATGTTGACCGCGGTGTCGAAGCCGAAGGTGTAGTCCGTGGCGGACAGGTCGTTGTCGATGGTCTTGGGGACGCCGACGCAGCGGATGCCGTACTCGGCGTGGAGCCGGGCGGCGACGCCGAGCGTGTCCTCGCCGCCGATGGCGATCAGGGCGTCGACCTCGTCCTTGGCGAGGTGTTCCCTGATCCGGTGGACGCCGTCGCGCTCCTTGAACGGGTTGGTGCGCGAGGAGCCGAGCACCGTGCCGCCGCGCGGCAGGATGCCCCGTACGGCGGGAATGCCGAGCCGTACGGTCGTGCCGTCGAGCAGTCCGCGCCAGCCGTCGCGGTAGCCGACGAATTCGTAGCGGTAGTCCTGGACGCCCTTGCGGACGACGGCGCGGATGACCGCGTTGAGCCCGGGGCAGTCACCACCGCCGGTCAGTACTCCGACCCGCATGACCTTCTCCCTTCAGCCGGGAAACAGCCGGGAACGGCGCCCGGCCGGCGAAGGGTCAGGCGTCGTCGAGACCTCGCTCTATCGCGTAGCGCACGAGCTCCACGCGGTTGTGCAACTGGAGCTTGCCCAAGGTGTTCTGAACATGGTTCTGCACCGTGCGGTGGGAAATAACCAGCCGTTCGGCGATCTGCTTGTACGACAAACCCTTGGCGACGAGCCGCAGGACCTCCGTCTCGCGGTCGGTCAGCTGCGGCGCCTTCGGCTCGTCGGGGGCGGCCGGGGCGGGGTCGGCGGCCAGTCGGCGGTACTCACCGAGGACGAGCCCGGCGAGGCCGGGGGTGAAGACCGGGTCGCCGGCGGCGGTCCGGCGCACGGCGTCGACGAGCTCGTCCGTACTGGCCGACTTCAGCAGATAGCCGGTCGCGCCGGACTTCACCGCCTCCAGGACGTCGGCGTGCTCACCGCTGGCGGAGAGCACCAGGACGCGCAGGGCGGGGTTCTCGCCCACCAGCTCCTTGCAGACGGCGACGCCGGGCAGGCCCGGCAGGTTGAGGTCGAGGACCAGCACGTCGGGCCCGGCGGCCCGGGCGCGGCGCACCGCCTGGGGGCCGTCGCCGGCGGTCGCCACCACGTCGAACCCGGCCGCCGCCAGGTCGCGGGCGACGGCGTCGCGCCACATGGGGTGGTCGTCGACCACCATGACCTTCACGGTCCGCTCGTCACTCATCGCTCGACCCCACTCCCCCGGCAAACCTTCGGAACCCTCAATTCGACTTCTGTGCCCTGCCCCGGGACGGACAGCAGCTCCGCGCTGCCGCCCAGGTCCCGCAGCCGGCCGCGGATCGACAGGGCGACGCCCATGCGCCCCTCCCGCTCCGCGTCGGCCAGCCGCCCGTCCGGGATGCCCGGGCCGTCGTCCCGCACGGTGACGATCACCTCGTCCGGTTCGTCCTCCAGCAGGATCCAGGCCCGCGCGCCGTCGCCGGCGTGCTGGTGGACATTGTCCAGCGCGGCACCGACAGCGGCCGCCAGCTCCGCCGCCGCGGCCGCCTCCAGCAGGACCGGCGTGCCCGGCCCGGCGAAGGAGACGTCGGCCCCGGCGTGCGGGGCGAGCAGCGCCCCCACGTCGCAGGGGCCCTCCGGGGCCCGGGCGGCGGGCAGGGGCGGTACGAGCCCGGCCAGCTCGGCGTCCTCGGCGGCCTGGGCGGGCGAGCCCTGCGGCGGCAGCAGCCCGCCCGCGACCAGCGTGCGCAACGCGATCTCCTGCTCACCGGCCATCCGGCCGAGCTCGGCCGCCTCGCCGCCCAGGGCCGCGCCCCGGCGCTGCACCATGGCCAGGACCTGGAGGACGCTGTCGTGGATGTCACGGGCCAGCCGCTCCCGCTCGCGGGTCGCGGCCTCGATCTGGAGGGCGCGGGCGAGCGTGCGCTCACTGGCTCGGGCGACCTCCACGATGTAGCCGATGGCGATGGAGGACACCCACACCAGGAGCACGTTGTGGACGGTGTCGCGGGCCGGGCTGCCGCGCTCGGCGAGGTTGGCGAGCGCCACCAGCGTGGAGCCGACGGCCGCCCAGCGCCAGCCGCCCTTGATGGCGCAGCCCAGCACGGCGCCGCCCGCCCAGATGGACGGGAGGGTGGCCGCGCCGCTGTCGATGCGTGCGGCGGAGTCGACGAACGAGGTGAGCAGGATGCCCGCCAGCGCGATGGAGAGGTCGGCGGCCAGGAACCGCTTGGTGCAGCGCTCGGGCGAGGCGACGCGGTTCCAGGTCAGCGCCATCCACAGGGTCAGTACGCCCATGTAGAGCGTGCCGCCGAGCGGGTGGGCGTAGTCGTGGTAGTTGAAGAGGAAGAGCGCGAGGGCGTACCCGAGCGTCAGGATCCGGTAGCCGGTGAGCGCCCGCCACAGCGGCAGCTCCACCGACATCCGTATGACGCGCGGCCTCTTGCTGCGCGGTGCCATCGTCCAACCCCCCGGTCCGGGCGCGATTACGCCTCGGGCCGCTTGTCCGCCTTGTCGAGTCCGGCGGCCTTCGCCGCCTTCTCCTCCTCGGCCTTCCGCTTCGCCTCGTCCGCGATCGCCCGCTTGGCGGCGGTCGCGTAGATATCGACGTACTCCTGGCCGGACAGCTCCATGATCTTGTACATGACCTCGTCGGTCACCGAGCGCAGGATGAAGCGGTCGCCGTCCATGCCGTGGTAGCGGCTGAAGTCCAGCGGCTCACCGATCCGGATGCCCGGCCGGATCATCTTCGGCAGGACCTTCCCGGGCGGCTGCACCTTCTCGGTGTCGATCATCGCGACCGGGATGACGGGGGCGCCGGACAGCAGCGCCACCCGGGCGAGGCCGCCCGGCTTGCCGCGGTAGAGGCGGCCGTCGGGGGAACGGGTGCCCTCGGGGTAGATGCCGAACAGCTCGCCGCGCTCCAGGACCTCCAGGCCGCTCTTGATCGCCGCCTCACCGGCCCCGCGGCCGCCCGAACGGTCGACGGGCAGCTGACCCACGCCCTTGAAGAACGCGGCCGTCAGCTTTCCCTTGACTCCGGGAGAGGTGAAGTATTCCTGCTTCGCGATAAAGGTGATCTTGCGATCCAGTACCGCGGGGAGGAAGAAGGAGTCCGAGAACGACAGGTGGTTGCTCGCCAGGATCGCGGGCCCTTCGGCCGGGATGCTCTCCAGCCCCTCCACCCACGGCCGGAAGGCAAGCTTCAGCGACCCGCCGATGGACAGCTTCATAGCGCCGTAGAACAACCGAGAACCTCCTGTAGTGACGAGGAGACCTTAACCTGCCTACCCGCCCGGCGGCGCTCCGCGTACGCTGAGGGCCAGACCCCTTTTCCCGTTCCACCGATCGGAGATCCCGGTGCCGCTCCTCCCCGGCGCCGAGCCGTTCCGCCACGTCGGCGGAGAGGTCGGCGTCCTCGTGTGTCACGGCTTCACCGGTTCCCCGCAGTCCGTACGGCCCTGGGCCGAGTATCTCGCGGAGCGCGGCCTCACCGTCTCGCTGCCTCTGCTGCCGGGGCACGGCACGCGCTGGCAGGACATGCAGCTCACCGGCTGGCAGGACTGGTACGCCGAGGTCGACCGGGCGCTGGCCGAGCTGCGCGAGCACTGCTCCCGGGTGTTCGTCTGCGGCCTGTCCATGGGTGGGGCGCTGACCCTGCGCCTGGCGGCGAAGCACGGCGCGGACGTCTCCGGCATCGTGCTGGTCAACCCCGCCAACAAGGTGCACGGCCTCGGCGCGAGGTCCCTGCCGGTGGTACGCCACCTGGTGCCCTCGCGGCCCGGCATCGCCAGCGACATCGCCAAGCCGGGCAGCGAGGAGGTCGGCTACGACCGGGTGCCGCTGCACGCGGCGCACTCCTTCCGCCGGTTCCTGCGGATGCTCGACGGCGAACTGCCCCAGGTGACGCAGCCGTTGCTGCTGCTGCACAGCCCCGACGACCATGTCGTGCCGCCCGTCGACTCGGCGCGGATCCTGGCCCGGGTCTCCTCCCGGGACATCACCGAGCGGCTGCTGGAGCGCAGCTATCACGTGGCGACCCTGGACCACGACGCGGAGCTGATCTTCGAGGAGACGTACGCGTTCATCACCCGCCTCACGGCGGACGTCGGGACGGCACCCCGTGGCTGAGCACGACGCGGACCGCGACCGCGACGACAGTCGCGACCCGCTGGACGAGGACGCGGCGTGGGCCGAGCTCGTCGCCGCGTACGGCGAGCAGCCCGACCCGGAGGCCGGCCGCTGGCCCGCCACCGGCGACGCCCCGGAGCCGGAGGACGCGCCGCCGCCGGCCGCCGAGAAGCCCGCCGCCGAGCCCGGCGCCCCGGAGCGTCCGGACCAGCCCGTGGGCGGCTTCATCGTGTACGCGCCCGGGGTCGGCCCGCGCGACTGGGACACCCCCACCGGCACCGAGGAGGACCTCGACGAGCCGGACGAGGGCCACTTCGTCCCCCCGGAGCCGCCACCGCTGCCCAAGGGCGACGTCACGGCCCGCTTCGCCTGGATAGCGGTCCTGGGCGGCCCGTTCCTGCTGCTCCTCATGGTGCTGCTGCGCCAGGAGCTGACGTGGTGGATCACGACTCTGGGCGTCGGAGGCTTCCTGGGCGGCTTCGCGACGCTCGTCCTTCGCATGAAGGACAACGACGAGGAGGACGACGATCCGGGGCGGGGAGCGGTGGTCTAGCCCCCTTCGGGCAGGCTTGATGTCCCGCACGTGCTCGCGGACCCCGCGGCACATCAAGCCTGTCTGGGGGCACCTCCCAGCGGTAGCTGGGGGAGCTTGAGGACCGGGTCCGGGGCGGAGCCTGGGGGCACCTCCCAGCGATAGCTGGGGGAGCTACGAGGCCGGCACCCGCACGGCGGCCAGCACCGGCAAGTGATCCGTCGCCGCCCGCAAGTCGGCCTCGGCAACCCCCGCCAATCCCATAGGGACCCCGCACCCCAAGACCTCAACCCCCGCGGTAGCGAACACCGCGTCGATCCGCTGAAGCGGGTCCCCCAGCCGAGTCGTATGCTCCCGCCCCCACGGCTTCGTGGCCCAGCCGTCCTGGAGCTCCCCCGCCAGGAGGCCGAACGTGCGGCCGTCAGGCCGGTCGTTGAGATCGCCCGCCGCGACGGCGTACGGCACGTCCAGCGAGGCCAGCTTCTCCAGGAGCAGCCGCCCCTGTTCGTGGCGCTCCCACTCCTTGATGCTCAGGTGGCAGCTGAGGACACCGAGCCGGGCCGGGCCGAAGCGGAGCACGGCCGTGGCGAAGCCGCGCTGGTGCAGGCCGGGCGTGCGGGGCAGCAGGACGTCGTCGGTGCGCTCGACGTGGGCGCGCAGCGAGGCGAGGATCATCGGCCCCGAGGCGGTGGCGCCGCCGGTGACGTACACCAGCCCGGAGGTGCGGGCGAGACGGGCCGCGTGCTTGCGCCAGCGGAAGAAGCGCGGGGCTTCCTGGATACAGACGACGTCGGGGGCACAGGCCCGGATGACCCGGGCCAGGGCGGGCACGTCGTCCCGCATGGAGCGGATGTTGTAGCTCAGGACGCGGACGACGGCCGAGCCGTCGGACTCCGTCCGGGACGCGGGGAGGTCGTGCGGCACCGTACTGCCCCTTTCCGCCGTGCCGGCGGGATGCGGGACGGCGGTGTCCGGCGGTGGGCGACCGGCCTCGGTCGGCCCGGCACCGCCGGACGTGCCGTCGTCGTTGCTGTCCGCCCGGGGCGGTCAGCCCTGGCGTGCCAGGTCGGCCGCGCCGACCAGCCCTGCCTTGCCGCCCAGCTGCGCGGCGAGCACCTGCGCGTGCGGGCGCCACTGGCCGCCGATCAGCCAGCGCTTGAAGGACTTGCGGATGGGGTCGAGCACGAGGTCGCCCTCGTCCGAGACGCCGCCGCCGACGATGAACGCGGAGGGGTCGAAGAGCGAGGCCAGGTCGGCCAGGCCCGCGCCCGCCCAGCGGGCGAGCTCGCGGAAGGAGTCGATGGCGACCGGGTCGCCCTGCCGGGCGGCGGCGCTGATGTGCTTGCCCTCGATGCCCTCGACCGTGCCGTCGCCGAGACCCAGCAGGATCTCGGCGTTCTCCGGGGTGGCGTTGGCGCGCTGCTTGGCGTAGCGGACGAGGGCGCGCCCGGAGGCGTACTGCTCCCAGCAGCCCTGGCTGCCGCAGCCGCACAGCAGGCCGTCGGGGACGACCCGGATGTGGCCGAACTCGGCGGCCACGCCGAAGCGGCCGCGGCGCAGCTTGTTGCCGATGATGATGCCGCCGCCGAGGCCGGTGCCGAGGGTGATGCAGATGACGTCGTCGTGGCCCTGGCCGGCGCCGAAGCGGTACTCGCCCCAGGCCGCGGCGTTGGCGTCGTTCTCGACGACGACCGGCAGGCCGACGCGCTGCTCGACCTTGTCCTTCAGCGCCTCGTGGCGCCAGTTGATGTTCGGGGCGAAGAGGACCGTGGCGCGCTTGTCGTCCACATAGCCCGCGGCACCGATGCCGACCGCCTCGACCGCGTGGTCCGCGCTGACCGTGCGCACCGCGTCCGCGATGGCGTCGATGACCCCCTCAGGAGTGGGCGGGGTCGGCACCTTGCACGTCGCGAGGATGTTGCCGTCCTCGTCGACCACTCCGGCCGCGATCTTCGTGCCGCCGATGTCGACGCCGATGGTGAGTCCCATGTATCCCTCAGCTTTTCGCTCTAACCCCGCCGCCGACCACCGTACCGGAGGGCCAGGTCAGTCGAGGTCGATGCGCTCGGTCCCACCGGCGGCTCCATCGCCCTTGCGGGGTTCACCGGGCCCGGACGGGTCGCCCGCGGGCTCGTTTCTGGTCCAGCGGCTCTCCTGGCCCTGGACGGCGGCGCGGTAGGCGGCCAGCAGTTCGGAGCCCGCGGAGGCCAGGTGGTCGAAGACGTCGGGGTTGCGCTCGATGACCGGCTCGACGGCGGCCTTCGCCTGCGCGATGACCTGCTGGACGACGCCCTGCGCGGCCGCGCCCGCCAGCGGCAGCTGGAAGGAGGAGACCTTCTCGGTCACGGCGTCGACGAGCTTGCGCAGCTCCTCGGCGGCGCTGCCGGGCTGCTGCCCGTACTGCGCGCGGCGGCGGGCCTGCTCGGCGGCGAGGTCTTCGGCGCACGCCTGCTCCCAGGCATCGGGATCGGGCTCCGCGTGGGGTGCGGGGCGCTCGGTGGCATCGCTCATGGCGGACTCCTGCGACGGGAATTTCCTTCGACGTTACCCTCCCGAGGCCCGCGCCGGGAGGTGCCCCCCGAGGCAGTGGGTCAGGAGGTCCTCGGCCAGAGGGCGGGGTCGGGGGTGAAGCGCACGCACAGCGCCCCGTCGCGCAGGCCCGCCCCGGAGACGATGCAGCGGCGCAGCGCGGACGGCAGGGGCAGGACGCGGCGGAACGGGCCGACGCCGACGATCAGTTCGTCGCCGCGGCGTATGAGGTCGAGGGCGTCGCGGTCGGCGCCGGGCAGCGGCAGTCGCCACACCAGCACGCCGTCGGCGGCGAGGCGGTCCTCGACGGTCCAGGCGTCCGGCTCGGGCTGGGTGTCCGTGTCCCAGCCGTCGAGCTCGTCGGCCAGGCCCTCGCCCTCGATGACGCCCATGCCGCCGCCCTCGCCCCCGATGGTCGTCGAGGTCGCGCGGCCGGTCAGCTCGGCGAGGTCGGCGGTGCCGCGCGGGCCGCGGCCCAGGTGGGGCAGTTCGCAGACGGTGACGCCGTCGACGAGGAACTCCTCCAAGAGCGCCTTGTGGGCCATGCCCTGCTCGGTGGCGAGCTGGGCCAGCCAGGCGTCGGGGGAGCCGTCGGCGCCGTGGGGGAGCATCCGGTTGGCGACGAGGGCGTCGACGCGGCAGCCCTGGAGGGCCAGGCCGGCGCGGGCGAGGCGCAGCTGCTCGACGGCGAGCGGTCCGGGCTCGGCGACCAGGCGTACGGTCGTGCCGGCCGCCTCGATGACGTCCTGGACGGCGGCGAGCTCGGTCTCCCAGCGCTCGGCGGTCTCGTACAGCCGCTGGGCCGGCATCGGCACCCCGGCGAGCTGGGCGAGCATCGGGCGCAGGGCGCGGGCCGCCTGCCGTTCGGCGGGCAGCAGCCGCCGCAGGTAGCGCCGGAGCTGTTCGGGCAGGGCGAGCAGCCGCACCGTCTCGTGCACGGGTGGCATGTCGACGACGAGCAGGTCCCAGGTGGCGCGGTCGGTGTGGGCGGCGCGCAGGGCGGCAAGGACGGCGAGGGGTTCGGCGCCGGGGAGTTCGGTGAGCTCCTCGGGGTCGAGCGGGGTGGCGCCGAGGAGGTCGAAGAGGGAGGCGCCGCGCTCCTGGAGGTCGCGGGCGCGGGCCTCGAAGTGTTCGCCGGTGGCGATGCGGGCGGCCCACAGGCCGGGGGCCGTCTCGACGGGCGGGGCCCAGGGGGTGCCGTCGGCACCCGCGGCCGCCGGCCGGGGCAGCGCGGTACCGAGCACCGCTTCCGGAGCGGGGCCCCGGTCGCGGGTGAGCAGCAGCACGCGGCGTCCCTTGCGGGCCGCGGCGAGCGCCGTGGCCGCCGCGGTGGTGGTGCGGCCCGCGCCGCCGGGACCGGTGACGAGGACCGTACGCAAGGTGGAGCCTCCGGCAGTGAGGTGCATGGTTCTTCGGGGGGGCTTCGGGAACGCGAGCCGTCAGCCGGCGGCCGGTGGGGGAGGTACTGCCGGCTGTGCGGTCAGGACGCCGTGCCGCTCTCGACGCGCTGCTTGAGGCCGTCCAGGGCGCGGTCGATGATGACCTTCTCCGCCTTGCGCTTGATCATGCCGAGCATCGGGATCTTGACGTCGACGGTGAGCTGGTAGGTCACCTTGGTGTGCGCGCCGCCCGCCGCCGGCTCCAGGCTGTACGAGCCGTCGAGCTGCCGCAGCATCTGGGACTTGACCAGGGACCAGCTGACGACGTTCTCCGCGGGCCAGCTGTAGGCCAGTGTGTGGTCGTCCTTGATCGCGCCGGCGTCGAGGACGAGGCGCACCTGCGCGGCCCGGCCCCGCTCGTCCCGCTCCAGCACCTCTGCCTGCTTGACCTCGCCGGTCCATTCCGCATAGCGGTCGAAGTCCGCGATCACCGCCATGACCTCGGCGGGTGTCGCCTCGATCGTGATGCTCGAGCTGGTGTGTTCCGCCATCTGTGTGGCTCCTCCGTACCGGTCCGCCGCCTCGAATAACCTGCCGGTGCAGGCTACCTCGCGCCGCCGGTCACCACTCCAGCACCCAGGGTGTACCGCTGGAGGCGAAGTGGCCGACATTGACGCACTCGGTCCCGCCGATCCGCATCCGCCGGGCGAGCGGCTGGTGGACGTGGCCGAAGAGGGCGTATCGGGGGCGGGTCGCGCGGATCGCCTCCAGCAGGGCGGAGCTGCCCCGTTCGAAGCGGCGGGCGACGGTGTCGTAGCAGAGTTCGGGCACGTCGGGCGGGATGTGCGAGCAGAGGACGTCGACCTCGCCGAGGGCGGCGATCTTCGCGGCGTACGTCTCGTCGTCGATCTCGTAGGGCGTGCGCATGGGCGAGCGCAGGCCACCGCCGACGAAGCCGAAGACGCGACCGCCGATCTCGATCCGCTCGCCGTCGAGGACGGTGGTGCCGGCGCCGGCGTACTCGGACCACAGCCGGGGGATGTCGACATTGCCGTAGGTGGCGTAGGTGGGGGTGGGGAAGGCGGCGAAGAGCTCGGCGTACTGCTTGCGGACCGCCGCCTCGATGGCCGCGTCCCGGTCGACGCCCTGCCACAGGCGCCGGCCCAGCTCCCGGGCCTCCTCGAAGCGGCGGGCGGTGCGCAGCTCGACGATCCGGTCGGCGTTCGCGACGCCGAACAGCTCGGGGAAGATGCCGCGCGAGTGGTCGGCGTAGTCGAGGAACAGCACGAGGTCGCCCAGGCAGACCAGGGCGTCGGCGCCGTCGCCCGCCCGGGCGAGCGCCTCGCTGTTGCCGTGCACATCACTGACCACGTGAACTCTGAAGCCGCCTCGCATGCCGATCACCCTAGGGTCTGGGGCATGTCTCCCGGTAGGTCCCCCACCTGCGGTTACTTCCGGGTCACCGAGCGAAGGGGCTAGGGTTCGCAGAGCAGTCCCGTGGCATGTGACGCATGGAACATCTGGCCGTGACCCCCTATTCGAAAGCGATACCGGTGGGTAACGTCCGGGCAGTCCACTACCCCCCTTGCCTGATCATGGACCGCAGCCGACGCAGCGCCCCTCAACGACGCGGCGGCGCCGGCGCCCGACGAGGAGCAGCAGTCTTGCGCGAGTTCAGCCTTCCGGCCCTCTATGAGGTCCCTGCGGACGGAAACCTGACGGATCTCATCCGCCGCAACGCCGCGCAGCGCCCCGACGTCGCCGTCATAGGGCGCAAGGTCGACGGCCGCTGGGAGGACGTCACCGCCGTCGCCTTCCTCGCCGAGGTCCGCGCCGCGGCCAAGGGTCTGATCGCTTCCGGTGTGCGGCCGGGCGACCGGGTCGGCCTGATGTCGCGCACCCGTTACGAGTGGACGCTGCTGGACTTCGCGATCTGGAGCGCCGGCGGTGTGACCGTGCCGGTGTACGAGACGAGCTCGCCCGAGCAGATCCAGTGGATCCTCGGCGACTCCGGGGCCGTGGCCTGCGTCGTCGAGAGCGAGGCGCACGAGTCGGCCGTGGAGTCCGTACGCGACCGGCTGCCGGAGCTCGTGAACGTCTGGCGGATCGAGGGCGACGCGGTCGAGCGGCTGCGGGAGGCCGGTGCCGGCCTGAGCGACGACGAGGTCGACGAGCGCAGCGCGCTCGCCAACGCCGACTCGCCCGCCACCATCGTCTACACCTCCGGCACCACCGGGCGCCCCAAGGGCTGTGTGCTCTCGCACCGCGCGTTCTTCGTGGAGTGCGGAAACGCCGTGGAGCGGCTGAAGCCGCTGTTCAACACGGGCGACTCGTCCGTGCTGCTCTTCCTTCCCACCGCCCACGTCTTCGGCCGGCTGGTCGAGATCTCGGCGGTGCTGGCGCCGATCAAGCTGGGCTGCGTCCCCGACATCCGGAACCTGACCGAGGAGCTCGCCGCCTTCCGGCCGACGCTGATCCTGGGCGTCCCGCGCGTCTTCGAGAAGGTCTACAACTCCGCGCGCGCCAAGGCCCAGGCCGACGGCAAGGGCAAGATCTTCGACCGGGCCGCCGACACCGCGATCGCCTACAGCCGGGCGATGGACGACCCCGCCGGCCCGTCGCTGGGCCTGCGGATCAAGCGCGCGATCTTCGACAAGCTGGTCTACGGCAAGCTGCGCGCCGTCCTCGGCGGCCGGGCGACGCACGCCATCTCCGGGGGCGCGCCGCTGGGCGAGCGCCTGGGCCACTTCTACCGGGGCATCGGCTTCACCGTCCTGGAGGGCTACGGCCTCACCGAGTCCTGTGCGGCGACCGCCTTCAACCCCTGGGACCGGCAGAAGATCGGTACGGTCGGGCAGCCGCTGCCCGGCTCGGTCGTGCGGATCGCGGACGACGGCGAGGTGCTGCTGCACGGCGAGCACCTCTTCCAGGGCTACTGGAACAACGAGCAGGCGACGCGGGACGCGCTCTCCGACGGCTGGTTCCACACCGGCGACCTGGGCACGCTCGACGAGGACGGCTACCTCACGATCACCGGCCGGAAGAAGGAGATCATCGTGACGGCGGGCGGCAAGAACGTCGCCCCGGCCGTCATCGAGGACCGCATCCGCGCCCACGCCCTGATCGCCGAGTGCATGGTGGTCGGTGACGCCCGCCCCTTCGTCGGCGCGCTGATCACGCTGGACGAGGACTTCCTGCCCCGCTGGCTCGCCGACCACGGCAAGCCGGCCGGTACGACGCCGGCCCAGCTGGCGAACGACCCGGAGCTGCTGGCGGCCGTGCAGAAGGCCGTCGACGACGGCAACGCCGCGGTCTCCAAGGCGGAGTCGGTACGGAAGTTCCGCATCCTGCCGGCGCAGTTCACGGAGGAGTCCGGGCATGTGACGCCGTCGCTGAAGCTGAAGCGGAATGTGGTGGCGAAGGACTTCGCGGACGAGATCGAGGCCATTTACCGCGCGTAGCGGTGGCCGGTCACCGATTGCCCTCAAGCGCCGGGCAAGCTTGATGAATCAAGCTTGCCCGGCGCTTGAGGGCAAATCTTTTACAGCAACTCCCGCAAGCGGTCGGCCAAAAGATCCCAGCGCCACTTCTCCTCCACCCACGCACGCCCCCGCTCCCCCATGCGAAGCCTCAGCTCCGGATCGAGGAGCAGCGTCACGATCCGGTCCGCCGACTCCTCCGCGGAGCCACCCCGTACGACGTATCCCGTCTCGCCGTCCAGGACCGCGTCCGGCGCCCCGCCGGAGTCGCCCGCGACGACGGGCAGCCCCGTCGCCGACGCCTCCAGGTAGACGATGCCGAGCCCTTCGACGTCCAGCCCGCCCCGCCGCGTGCGGCACGGCATCGCGAAGACGTCGCCCGCGCCGTAGTGCGCGGGGAGCTCCCCCCACGGGACCGGCCCGGTGAAGCGGACGGCGTCGGCGACGCCCGTCTCCTCCGCCAGCTTCCGCAGGTCCGCGCCGTACGGGCCGCCGCCGACGATGAGCAGCACGGCGTCCGGCACGGCGGCCAGGACGCGCGGCATGGCCCGGATCAGGGTGTCCTGGCCCTTGCGCGGTACGAGCCGGGAGACGCAGACGACGACCGGCCGGCCGGCGAGGCCCAGGCGGGCGCGGACCTCGTCCCCGCCGGAGCCGGGGTGGAAGGTCTTCTCGTCCACGCCGGGCGGCAGTTGGACCATCCGCGCGGCGGCCTCGCCGGTCAGCGCGGCGGCGATCCGCGACCGGGTGTACTCGCCCAGGTAGGTGATCGTGTCCGTGCCCTCGCCGATCCGCCGCAGCAGCTGCCGGGAGGCGGGCAGCTGGGCCCAGCCCGCCTCGTGGCCGTGCGAGGTGGCGACCAGCCTGCGGGCACCGGCCCGGCGCAGCGCGGGGGCCATCAGCCCCAGCGGCGCGGCGGCCCCGAACCACACCGAGGTGCAGCCGTGTTCGCGCAGCAGCCCGGCCGCGCGCCGGGTCACCCGGGGCGTGGGCAGCAGCATGGTCGTCCGGTCGCGCACCACCGTGAACGGCTGCTCGGCGTCGAAGCGGGCGGTGGCCTCGGCGCCCTCCTGGCCGCGCTTCCAGGTGGAGGCGTAGACCACGAGGTCGGCGGGGTCCAGGCGCAGCGCCATGTTGTGCAGGAACGCCTGGATGCCGCCGGGCCGGGGCGGGAAGTCATTGGTGACGATGAGGGTCTTGTCCATCGGGCCCGACAGTACCGGTTGCCCTTCCGCCCACCTCTTCCAGGCGGGCGATCGGGCGGCAACGGCGCCGCGTACCGCCACGTCACCGCGCGCGGGCGGCCCGGGCGGGCATCATGCCTTGCAGTAGCGGCGCGTGGACGGCGTGTAGGGACCGTGAAGGACGAGGTGAATGATGGCGGGCGCTGGATTGCGGCTCTCGGTCGCGGTGTGGGCCGTCACCCGGGTCGTGCTGCTGATGTGCGTGTTCCGGGTGTGGGTGCTTCCGGGGTCGGACGTCTCCGTCGACATCGAGGTGATCTACCAGGGCTGGTACGGCGTGCTGCGCACCGGCACCTTCCCGTACGACGACGTGACCTGGCAGTACCCGCCGGCCGCCGCGCTCGCCGTGCTCGCGCCCGGGCTGCTGCCGTTCCTGGACTACGCGCCGGCGTTCTTCCTGGTGTGCTTCCTGGCGGACGCGGTGGTCCTCGCGCTGCTGCTGTACGTGGTGCGGGGCGGCAGGCGCAGCGCCAAGGGGGTGTGGGTGTGGGTGGTGGGGGTGCCGCTGCTGGGGCCGATCGTCTATGCCCGCTATGACGTGATGGTGACGGCCGTCGCCGTCGCGGCGCTGCTCGCGGCCGGGCGCCGGGGCCGGCTGGCGGGAGCGCTCATGGGGTTCGGCGCGCTGCTGAAGGTCTGGCCGGTGCTGCTGCTGATCGGTACGCCGCGCGGCCGCCGCACCCGTGCGGTGTGGAGCGCGGCGCTGGCCTCGGCGGCGGCGCTGGGGCTGCTGTTCGCGGTGACGATGCCGGGGGCGCTGGCGTTCCTGACGTTCCAGCGGGACCGGGGCACGGAGGTGGAGTCGCTGGGGTCGCTGGTCTTCCACCTCGGGCGGCACTTCGGCTGGCACGGGCACGCGCGGCTGCACTACGGCTCGGTGGAGTTCCTCGGCCCGTACGTCCACACGATGAGCCGGCTGGCGCTGGTGCTGAGCGTGCTGGCGTTCGCGTGGCTGCTGCTGTGGCGGCTGCGGGCGCGGAGGTTCACTGCGTGCACGCCCTCGGACGCCGCCTTCGCGGCCGTGCTGCTGTTCACGACGACCAGCCGGGTGATCAGCCCGCAGTATCTGGTGTGGCTGATCGGTCTGGCGGCGGTGTGCATGACGATGCGGGCGACCCGTCAGGGGCTGCCGATCGCGCTGGTGCTGCTGGCGGCGCCGCTGACCCAGCTGGAGTTCCCCCTCTGGTTCTCGCATGTGGTGGCGAGCGACAAGCTGGGCGTGGCGACGCTGACGCTGCGCAACGCCCTGCTGGTGGTGGCGACGCTGATCTCCTGTGCCCGGCTGTGGCGGGAGACGGTCACCGAGGCGGGACCGGCCGGGGCGACGGATCCGCCCACGGAGAAGGAGCCCGCTCTGACGGCCCGCTGACGATGTGACAGACCGGGACGAAGCGCTCGGGGCCCGGGGCCCTCAGCCCAGTTCGCTCGTCGTGTAGGCGCGCCACTGTGCGGTGAAGTCGGCCTGGGAGACGCCCAGGACCGACCGCAGCGCCGAGGCCACCGCCCCCTGCCGCCGGTCGTGGCCGCCGACCGCGCCGTAGAAGGCGACGAGCTTCTCCTCGCCCCAGCGGTCGGCGATCATCCGGCAGGCGAGCCAGCCCTCCTCGTACGCGCGGGCCAGCCGCCCGGACTCGCCCGCGAAGCCGAAGTCGGCGTCCGTGGGCAATTCACGCGGGCTCGCGCCGCCGGCGACGGCGCGGGCGAGTTCGGGGGCGGCCTGGCGGGCGGTGCGGCCGGTGGAGCGGTAGGCGGCCCAGTCGGCGAAGCCCTCGGAGAGCCACAGCGGGGTGGCCTCCGAGGTCAGCGCGCGGGTGGCGACGTGGGCGGTCTCATGGGTGAGGACGACCTGACGGCCGAACGTGCCGAGCGCCCCGTACGCCTGGGGGTTGACGATGATGCGGTCGGCGGGGGCCTTGCCGGAGCCGCCGACCTCGCCGGTGGTCACGGCGGCGATGCCCCGGTAGTTGGAGACGGGTGAGTCCAGGAGGGCGGCCATCTGCTCCACGGAGGCGGGCATCTCGACGACGACCCGGCCGGGCCAGGCGCTCGCGCCCTTGCCCGCGCCGCCGCCGGCCTTGCCGCGCCGCCAGGCGGCCGTCACGGCGGGCACCGCCCGGTCGGCCGTCCGCGCGAGGGCGGTGAGCCGCTGCCGGTCCTGCCCGACGCCGAGGACAAGGCTGCGCTCGCCCCGCACGGCGGTGACGGGGCCCTGCTCCCACAGGTGCCGGTGGCCGCTGCGGGTGTCCTCGGCGGCGACGTACCACCGCTCGTCGCGCTCGACGAGCGTCAGGCGGGCGGTGGTGGTGACGGGAGCGGCGTCGTAGCCGGCCAGCCGATAGCGCAGTTCCGCCTCGGCGGCGAGTCGGCGGCCGTCGCCCTGGGCGGGCGTGAAGCCGCCGGTCCGCACCAGGCGGTAGTCCCAGGAGGCCAGGGGCACGGCCGCGAGGTTGGCGAAGACGCGCCGCTGTTCGGCGCGGTAGCCGTCGGCGGCCGGGTCCACGGCGGCCAGGAAGCCCCGCTCGTCACGGTCGCGCAGGGCGGTCGCCCACCGGTCCAGCAGGGCGCGTACGGCCCGGTCCCGGTCCTCGGGTCCGCCGGAGAGGCCGAGCGCCCCGCAGCCGCACAGCGCCTGGAGGGTGAGGAGTCCGGCCGCGAGGGCGCACGCCGCCCGGCGCGCCCGCGCGCGCCGTCCGCCGGGGTCGCCCCCGGACGTGTCCTCGCGTCCGCTCCACCACCACCGGCCCGTCACGTCCCGCATCGTACGAGCCGCGCGCCCCGGCGCGTGCGCTCAGGGCGCGCTCATGGCCGGGTCACCGAGGAAATCGGCATCATGTTGGCCGGGTCGTAGCGCACCCGCGCCCCGGGATAGGGGGCGTGGACGACCTGGCCGTTGCCCACGTACATGGCCACGTGGCTGGCGTCGTTGCGATAGATGACCAGGTCCCCGGGGCGGGCCTCGGACAGCGACACATGGCGGCCGGCGTTGCGCTGCGCCTGCGAGGTGCGCGGCAGGCCCACCCCGGCCCGCCCGTAGGCCCACTGCGTCAGCCCGGAGCAGTCGAAGGCGCTCGGGCCCGTCGCCCCCCAGGCATAGGGCGAGCCGACGGCCGAGCGGGCCGCCATGGCCGCGGCGGCACCGCGCGAGGAGACGGCGCCGGTGAGTTCGGACAGGCCGGCGAGGGCGCCGTCGGAGCGGTCCGCCTCGGAGCGCGAGGCCCGCCCGTACGCCTCCCGGTCGTGCTGGGGCAGTGAGTTCAGCAGCCGGCGGGCGGTGGCGAGCTTCTTCTCGACCTCGCGCTTGTGCTCCTCGACGGCCCGGCGGCTGCTCTCCAGCTGCGCCAGGATCCGCACCGCCTCCGCCCGCTCCTGGCGCAGGACGCGCTGGGCGTCCATGAGCGTCCGCAGCTCCTCGGCCTGGCGGCCGGTGACGCGGTCGAGGGTGGCGGCCCGGTCGAGGTAGCCCTCGGGGTCGGAGGAGAGCAGCAGCTGGATGACCGGGTCCACGGCGCCGTTGCGGTACTGCGCGGTGGCGATCATGCCCAGGGAGCGGCGCAGGCGGTTGACCCGCTCCTGGCCGCGCGCGACGCGGTCGGTGGCCTGGTCCACCTTCTCCCGCAGGTCGTCGGCGCGCTCGTCGGCCGCGTTGTACTTCTCGGTGGCCCGCTCCGCCTCTTCGTAGAGCTTGTCCACCCTTGCCTTCACCGTGCCGGTGGACCCGTCGGCGCCGGAGGGGCCGCCGGGCCGGGCGCCCGCGGGTGTCGTGAGGCCGGCCGCCGCGGTGGCGACGGCGGCGGACAGGACGGTGACCCGGACGGTCTGGGTGAGACCGGACTGCGTGGGACGGCGATGGAACGCCACGGGCTGCCGCACTCCCTTCCTCTGCTTCCACGGTGCTTCCATGGAGGGGTGCGGCCCCCTTGCCGCCCCGGGGAGGGCGGACGACATGCCGGGCGCCGCGCGGCAGACAGTAGCGGCGCGCTCACCCCGGGTTCAAAGACCGCACCGCGCGGGAATATTGACGCCCCGCCGGAGACGCAGGTCACCGGCGGGGCGTGGAGTCAGCGGAGGTGGCCGGGATTCGCCCGAACGAGCGGCGGCTCAGCCATTCGGCCCAATGACATCAGCCGATGCGCACACCGAACTGGAAGGGCATGTTGCCCATGGACTCGTAGCGCACATTGGCGCCCGGCTTCGGGGCGTGCAGGGTCATGCCGTTGCCCGCGTAGAGACCTATGTGGTGCAGGTCGCCGTAGAAGAGCACCAGGTCGCCGGGCTTGAGCTGGCTCTGGTCGTAGATGCGGGTGCCGGCGTTGGCCTGGTCCTGCGAGATGCGGGGCAGGGTGACGCCCGCCTGCGCGTACGCCCAGCCGGTCAGGCCGGAGCAGTCGAAGGAGCCCGGGCCGGTCGCTCCCCATACGTACGGGGAGCCGATCTTGCCCTGCGCGGCGGCGAGCGCGGCGGCGGCGCGGCCCGAGGTGGGGACGTCCTTGCCGAGGTCGGGGCGGCTGCTCCCGGCGCGGCCGGCGCGGTCGCCGCCGGACTTGGCACCGTCCTTGGCGTCGTCGCCGGTGACCTCGGCGCGCTCCTTGGCGGTGAGGGTGTTCAGCAGCTCCTTGGCCTCGGAGAGCTTGCCCTGGACCTCGTCCTTCTTCTCACCCAGCGCCTTGCGGGTCTCGGCCAGGTCCTTGAGCTTGCCGGTGGCCTCCTGGCGCTGCTGCTTGAGCGTGCGCTGCTTCTCGGTGATCTGCTTGAGGGTGTCGGCCTGCCGGGCGCTGAGCTGGTTGAGGGTGGACGCCTTGTCCAGGAAGGAGTCGGGGTCGGAGGAGAGCATCAGCTGGAGGGAGGGGTCGATGGCGCCGCTGCGGTACTGCGCGGTGGCCACCGAACCGAGGCTGTTGCGGAGCTTGTTGAGCTCCTCCTGGCCGCGGGCGACCTTGTCCTGGAGGTCGCCGACCTGCTCGTCGAGCTTCTCCTGCTTCTCCTTGGCCCCGTTGTACTTCTCGGTGGCCTGCTCCGCCTCTTCGTAGAGCTTGTCGACCTTGGCCTTGACGTCCGCCTTGGAGGGCTGGTCGGCGTGCGCGGCCTGGGCCGACAGGGCGACGGCCGCGGCGGCGGTCGCGGTGAGCACGGTCACCCGGGTGCGGCCCGGCTGCTTGGGTCGACGGTGGGACGCCACGGAGACGAGCTCCTTCTTCCTCGACCGCCTGGCGCGCGGAGTCCGCGGTTCGGCGGGACCTTCGCCGACATCCCGAATGGACGATCGACCGCGCGAAGGTTCGAGGCCCGACCTTAGTGACCTCCGTATGATCCGTTCAAATCATCATGAGCAAAATCTCGTCCCATGCGCACATCCTTTACCAACACGACACGGTGGGTAAGGGGAACTTGACGCTCCGGTACCTGTGGCGCCCTCAGGAAGCGCTCAGGTGCGCGCGAGCCGCTTGAGCAGCAGGGCCGAAGCCACCGGCCGCGCACCCGCCTTGGCGACCCCGTCGGCCACCTCGCGGTCGGTGGAGACCACCACGACCGGCCGACCCGGCGGCTCGGCCCGCACCAGCTGCCGGATCAGCTCGTCCGCGGTCACCCCGGGCTTGCTGAACAGCACCCGCACCCCGCGCGGCGGCGCGAGCAGCACCGGCGCCGCCAGCTCCGCGCCGTCGAAGACGCACGTCATCTCCGCGCCGGTCTGCGCGGCCAGCATCGCGAGGCCGCCCAGCAGCCGCAGCCGCTGCTTGTCCAGCGGCATCGTCGGATAGCCGGTCTTGGTGACGTTGTAACCGTCGACCACCAGATGCGCCTGGGGCAGCGCCAGCAGCTGGTCCAGCAGCGCCGGGTCGGTCTCCGACAGGGCGCGGGTGGCGATGTCCTTGGGCGTCATACGGCCCGGCTCGACCGCGTCCACCGTGTCCGCGGGATGCACGGACGCCGGCGGCAGCGCCAGCTCGCGCCGCAGCCCCTGCGCCGCGTCCAGGACGGTGTCCAGCAGCAGCCGCAGCCGCATGTCCTCCACGCTGCGGCCCTCGCGGACCGCCCGCCGGCCGGCCTCCAGCGCCGCGTCGGCCTCCGCCAGCCGCGCCTTGAGCCGGCGCACCTCGCCGAGGGTCGCCGCCTTCTCGGCCGCCGCGGCCGCCCGTACGCTCTCCAGCTCGCCCTCCGCCTTGCGCAGCGCGGCCTCGCCGCGCCGCACGTCGCTGAGCGCGCTGCGCAGCTTGCGCTGGAGCGCGTCGGCCTCCCTGCGCGCCGTCTCCAGCTCCGAGCGGACCCGCTCGGTCTCGGCGCGGGACTCGGCGCGCGCCTCGGCCAGCTCCTCGCGCAGCCGGCGCAGCTCGCGCTGCGCCTCCTCGCCGGCCCGCTCGGCGCTGGCCCGCTGCGCCTCCTCGCCGGCGGCGGTGACGAGCTTGACCCAGCCGGCGGGCCGCAGCACATAGGCCATGGCCGCCACGTCCTCCGGGTCCGCGGCCGCGGGCGGCGACCCGGCGTCCAGCGCCTCGGCCAGCTCCGAGCCCGTCTCCCGCAGCCGGGCGGAGATCCGCTGCCGGAAGGAGGCGTCGTTCTCCACGGCGGCGGCCATGGCGTTGCCCCCGAACTTGGCCCGGCGGCTGGGGGTGAAGCGGGCGTACTGGCGCAGCGCGGCGGGCAGTTCGGCCACCGTCAGGCCCCCGAACGCCTCCGCGACGAGCCCGACGACCCGGCGCCGGACGCCCTCGGGCAGCGGGCGGTCGAGCACCTCGGCGACACCGTCGGCCCCACCGGTGTCGTCGGGTCCACCGGCCGCGTCCGTGCCGCCTGCGTGCTCAACCACCGTTCACCGCTCCCGTTCTTCAGGCGCTCGCGCCCGGCCGGTCCACCAGCTCGATCTGGTCGACCGCGTTGCACCACCGGCAACGTACGGACTCGATCGTCTCACTGACCACATCGCGCTCCTCCACCTGCGGCTCGCCGGCCAGGTCGAGGTGCACGTACTCCACAGCCTTGGTCGTACGCGTGACATCGAACCGGGTCAGATTGCCGCACAGCGTGCAGCGCCAGCGGGTCTCCGCCGTCGGCTGGGGAACGCCCATGGTGTCGCCGTCCGTCCTCGTCAAGTGTGCTCCGGATCCGCGGTGCGCCGTCGAACTGCGGGTGTGCTTCCCGTAACCCTACGTCCTGATGGTCACGCGGTGCCCGGATGGCCGAACGACGGCCCCGCGTCCGCGCACCGGCGAGGCACTCTGCGCGGTTTGCTGCCGGTACGCCATGATCTGTTCATGAGCGGAACGGCAGCGCGCCAGGGTCCCGCGACCGCGACACCCGTGGTCACCTATGCCCTCATCGGCGTCTGTTGCCTCGCCTTCCTCCTCGGGCCGGCGTCCGGATTCAGCACCTCCTACGGCGTCGGCGTCGAGCTGCTGGCCGCGCAGACCGCCTACTTCGAGCAGTGGGGCGTGGTGCCGCGGGAGCTGTGGAGCGGTACGCCGCACGAGCTGCTGACCCCGCTCACCGCGCTGTTCGTGCACGGCAACTGGCTGCATCTGCTGGGGAACATGCTCTTCCTCTACGTCTTCGGCGCCATGGCCGAGGAGCGCATGGGCCGGGTGCCCTTCGCCCTCTTCTACCTCGCCGCCGGGGTGCTGGCGCTGCTGGGCTACGCCGTCGCGCACGCCCACTCCGAGCAGACGCTCGTCGGCGCCTCGGGGGCGATCTCCGGCGTGCTCGGCGCCTTCCTCTGCCTCTTTCCCGGGGCCCGGGTCACCAGCCTCTTCCCGTTCCTCTTCTTCCTGCCGCTGCGCTTTCCCGCGTGGGCGGTCCTGGTGTTCTGGTTCGCCCTGCAATGGCTGGCCGCCCGCACCGCCGGCGACCGTCCCGGGGTGGCCTACCTGGCCCATGTCGTGGGCTTCTCGCTCGGCTTCCTCTACGCGTGGGTCCGGTACAGACGTGCGGTTAGAGTGAAGGGCGCAGCCGGGCCGAGCGAGGGCCTGCGATCTCCCGGGGGGCCGCCCCCCGACCCCCGATAGGAGCCAGCCGTGATCACTTCGATCGTGCTCATCAAGACCGACGTCGACCGCATCCCGGAGATCGCCCAGCAGATCGCCGCGCTGGAGGGCGTCAGCGAGGTCTACTCCGTCACCGGCGCGCACGACCTGATCGCCATGGTGCGGGTGGCCCGCCACGACGACCTCGCGGACGTCATCCCGGGCCGCATCAGCAAGGTCCCGGGCGTGGCCTCGACGGAGACGCACATCGCGTTCCGCACGTATTCGCAGCACGACCTGGAGGCGGCGTTCGCGATCGGCCTCGACGCGTAGCCGCCTCCGGCGGGGTGGCACGACTGCCCTGCGGGCCGGCCGGTTCGGCGCCGCCGAACACCGACGTCGTGGTGGGCCGCCATCGCGGCGGGCTTGCCCGGCGGGCAAGGCGAGCCGACCCTCGCCGCCGAACCACGCGGCCCCACCGCCAGGGCCGGACAGGCCCGGCAAGACGCCCGCCGCCGACGGAACGGCCGGAGCCCAGCTCCCTCCTCCCGCCGCCGCGGCGGATATTTCTTGCCCGGCAGAAAGGCGAGCCGACCGTCGAGGCCAGCGGACCCCGCCTCCGGCGGACGACCGAAGCCCGCCCCCCTTCCCGCCGCAACGGCGAGCACCCCCGCCGAACGTGACCGGCGGTGCCGAACCGGACCGGCCCGGCAGGTCCCCGCCGCCAGGCGGACGGCCGAGACCCCGCCGCACCGGCGAGCACCCCCACCGGATATGCCCCCCGTGCCCGGACGGACTCGGCAGGCCCCCGCCGCCAGGTGAACGGCCGGAGGCCCCGCCTCCCGCTCCCGGCGCAGCGGTGAACCCACCGGGGGAACCCCGGACACCACCCGGCCCGCCGCTAGGCGGGGACGCAGCGGCCGCCCTCCGTCCGGTAGGACCACCGCGCGCCGTCCCGTACGAGCTCCTCCACCGCCCGCAGGAAGCGCTCGACGTGCTCGTCCGGTGTCCCCGCGCCGAAGCTGACGCGGATGGCGTTGAGCGACTGGCCCTCGTCGGGGGCCCCGCACTCGCCCGGTTCGTCGCGCCCGCCGCCCAGGAGGGTCCGTACGAGCGGGTGGGCGCAGAACAGGCCGTCGCGGACGCCGATGCCGTACTCCGCCGAGAGCGCCGCCGCGAAGTGCGAGCTGTTCCAGCCGTCCACCACGAACGACAGCACGCCGACCCGCGGGGCGTCCTCGCCGAACAGCGAGAGCACCCGCACGCCCGGCACCCGGGCGAGGCCCTCCCGGACCGTCGCGACGAGCTGCCGCTCGCGCTCGACGAGGGAGGCGAAGCCCGCCTCGGTCAGCGCCTTGCAGGCGGAGGCGATGGCGTAGACGCCGATGACATTGGGCGAGCCCGCCTCGTGCCGGGCGGCGCTCTCGTGCCACTCGACGTCCACTCCCCCGTCGGCCCCCCGTGCCACGAGGCGCGTCGCGCCGCCGCCCGCCAGATACGGCGCCGCGCCCCGGAGCCAGTCCGCGCGGCCGGCGAGGACGCCGGCGCCGAACGGCGCGTAGAGCTTGTGGCCGGAGAAGGCGATCCAGTCGGCGTCCAGTTCGGCCAGGTCCACCGGGTGGTGCGGGGCGAGCTGCGCGGCGTCGACGACGATCCGCGCGCCGTGCGCGTGCGCGGCCGCCGCCAGCTCCCGTACGGGCCACAGCTCACCCGTCACATTGGACGCACCCGTCACACAGACCAGGGCCGGGCCGTAGGGCTCGCGGTCGGCCAGGGCCCGCTCCAGGGTCTCGACCGCCTCGCGCGGCGAGCGCGGCGCGTCCAGGAAGGTCACCTCCGTGTCCGTACGCAGCTGCCAGGGGAGCAGCGCGGCGTGGTGCTCGGTCTCGAAGACGAACACCCGGCAGCCGGTGGGGAGTACGGCCGCGAGGAGGTTCAGGGAATCGGTGGTCGAGCGGGTGAAGACGACCTGGTCGTCCTCCCGGCAGCCGAGGAACTCCGCGACCTGGGCCCGGCTGTTCTCGAACAGGTCGGTCGACAGCTGCGAGAGGTAGCCCGCGCCGCGGTGGACGCTGCCGTAGTAGGGGGCGTACGCGGCCACGTCGTCCCACACCCGCTGGAGCGCGGGCGCGCTGGCGGCGTAGTCGAGCGCCGCGTAGGTGACCTCGCCGCCGGTGACGAGCGGCACGCGAACATCGTGTCCGAGGACCGGCAGGGGGGCGTGGGCCGTGGCGGGCGGGGCGGTGACAGGGCATGCGGACATGGCGAATTCTCCTGGCGACAGGCGGGGAAAGCTGCGTATGCGCACGCCACGGCCGCGCCGCGCGTGCGGAGGATCCCGACTCGACGCACGGGGGCACCGCACGGAGTCGACGGGGAACGGGCCGTAGGCCCTAACGCATTCGCTGAACCACGGAAGGATCTCCCTCGACAACCAGGATCCCTGGCGAGGGATCCGCGCTTGCCGCAGACCTCGCTGCCTGCGACCTGGTCATCACCCGGGGCACCCCGCCACGGAAGGAGGGTTGCCGGACAGCGGGCCGGGGCCGTGTCGCTGTCACTCGTGACCTGGCAGCATCATGCCACACGATCATCACGGCGCAAGGCGCGGTCCGCATCGCGGACCGCGCCCTTCCTCAGCCGCTCACGCGTTGCTCGCGGCGACCCATCGCTCCAGGGAACGCTTCGCCGCTCCGGAGTCGATGGCCGCCGCGGCCCGCTCGATGCCCGCCGCGATCTGCTCCGTCAGCGGTGCGCCGGTGGGGGCCAGGGCGACCAGCGCGGCCGCCGCGTTGAGCAGCACCGCCTCCCGTACGGGCCCGGTCTCGCCGTCCAGCAGCCGACGGGCGACATCGGCGTTGTACGAGGCGTCGGCGCCCCGCAGCGCCTCCACCGGGACCAGCGCGATGCCCACGTCCCGCGGGTCGAAGGGCTCCTCGCGGACCTCGCCGTCGCGGACGATCCACACCCGGGAGGTCGCGGTGGTGGTCAGCTCGTCCAGCCCGTCGTCGCCGCGGAAGACCAGGGCGGAGGAGTCGCGTTCGGCGAGCACCCCGGCCAGGATCGGGGCCATCCGGGCGTCGGCGACGCCGGTGGCCTGGGCGCGTACCTTCGCGGGGTTGGTCAGCGGGCCCAGGACGTTGAAGGTCGTCCGGATGCCCAGTTCCCGCCGGGCGGGGGCGACATGGCGCAGGGAGGGGTGGAACTTCACCGCGAAGCAGAAGGTGATGCCCGCTTCCTCGGCGACCTCCACGACCCGGCGCGGCGTCAGGTCCAGATTGACGCCGAGCTTCTCCAGGACGTCCGAGGCGCCGCTGGCGGAGGACGCGGCGCGGTTGCCGTGCTTGACGACCTTCGCGCCGGTGCCCGCCACGACGATCGAGGACATCGTGGAGATGTTGACGGTCTTGGCGCCGTCACCGCCGGTGCCGACGATGTCCACACTGGGGCCCGGCACCTCGATGAGGTTGGCGTGCGCGTACATGGTCCGGACGAGCCCGGAGATCTCGGCGACGGTCTCGCCCTTGGCGCGCAGCGCGACCGCGAAGCCGGCGATCTGGGCGTCGGTGGCCTCGCCGCGCATGATGCGGTCCATGGCCCAGGCGGTGTCGTCCGCGCTCAGGTCGATCCCGCCGAGCAGGGCGTCCAGGAGACCCGGCCAGGAGGGAGCCACCGCGCTGTCGCCGCCTGCCGGGGTCACAACGTTCATGGTCCACGCTCCTGGTGGTCGGTCGGAGAGCCGCGGCCGTCCGGGGCTCTGCCGCTCCAGCCTATCCAGGACCCCGGGACGGCGAAGAGCCCCGTCCTGGTGGCACCTCCCAGCGTTGGCTGGGGGAGCTGGACGGGGCTCTCGCTGTGGCGATCAGCGATCAGTGACCGGCCGGGGCCGGTCGGGCGGGGATCAGTGGTGGCCGTGGCCGCTGGTGATCTCCTGGTACTCCTCCACGGTCGGCTTGGGGATCTGCGTCCCCTCGCCGTAGAAGCCCTTGGAGAGCTTCACGCGGAGCTTCTCGGAGCTGCCGATCTTGCGCTTGACACCGTTCTCGTCGACCTCGGGGCCGAGCTCGAGCGGCTTGGGCTGCTCGTGCGAGGTGAGGGTGTGCAGCTGGTCCTGCGAGAGCGGCTCGTGGACCTCGACGAACTCACCGTGCGGCAGGCGCTTGATGATGCCCGACTCGCGGCCGTGCAGCACCTTGTCCTTGTCGCGGCGCTGGAGACCCAGGCAGATGCGACGCGTCGCGATGAAGGCGAGCACGGGCAGGACGAAGAAGCCGATCCGCACGAACCAGGTGATGGCGTTGAGCGACAGGTGGAAGTGGGTGGCCCACAGGTCGTTTCCACCGCCCACCAGCATCACGAAGTACGCGGTGATCCAGGCGACGCCGAAGCCGGTGCGCGTCGGGGCGTTGCGCGGGCGGTCCAGCAGGTGGTGCTCGCGCTTGTCACCGGTGACCCAGGACTCGATGAACGGGTAGACCGCGATCGCGCCCAGGACCAGCGGGAAGATCACCAGCGGGATGAACACGCCCAGGACGAGCGTGTGGCCCCAGAGGTTGATCTCCCAGCCCGGCATGACACGGATCAGACCCTCGGCGAAGCCCATGTACCAGTCGGGCTGGGCGCCGGTGGACACCTGGTCCGGCCGGTACGGGCCGATGGCCCAGATCGGGTTGATCGAGGCGATCGCCGCGATGGCCGCGATGATGCCGAAGACCAGGAAGAAGAAGCCTCCGGCCTTGGCCATGTAGACCGGCAGCAGCGGCATGCCGACGACGTTCTTCTCGGTCTTGCCGGGGCCGGGGTACTGCGTGTGCTTGTGGTACACGACGAGGATGAGGTGCGCCACCACGAGACCGAGCATGATGCCCGGCAGCAGCAGGACGTGGATCGAGAAGAAGCGCGGCACGAAGTCCGAGCCCGGGAACTCGCCACCGAAGAGGAACATCGAGATGTACGTGCCGATGATCGGCACGGACAGGATCGCGCCCTCCATGAAGCGGACACCGGTGCCGGAGAGCAGGTCGTCCGGCAGGGAGTAACCGGTGAAGCCGGTGAACATGCCGAGGACGAACAGCAGGAAGCCGAACAGCCAGTTGACCTCACGCGGCTTGCGGAAGGCGCCCGTGAAGAAGACGCGCATCATGTGCACGAACATCGCCGCGAGGAAGATCAGCGCCGCCCAGTGGTGGATCTGCCGGATGAGCAGACCGCCACGGATGTCGAAGCTGATGTCGAGGGTCGACTTGAACGCCTCGGACATCCGCATGCCCTGCATGGGGACGTACGAGCCGTGGTAGACGACCTCGTTCATGCTGGGGTGGAAGAACAGCGTCAGATACACACCCGTGAGGATGATGATCAGGAACGCGTAGAGGGAGACCTCGCCCAGCATGAAGGACCAGTGGTCCGGGAAGATCTTCCGCATGTTGGCCTTGGCGAGGCTGTAGATGCCCAGCCGGCCGTCGGCCCAGTCGGCGACCCGCTCACCGGCGGGCGCCTTGCGCCTGTTGTCGGTCTTAGTACTCATCCGCGCTCCCAGAAGGCAGGACCAACGGGCTCGGCGAAGTCGCCCATGGCCTCAAGGTAGCCCTTGTCGTTGACCTTGATCCGCAGCTGCGGAAGGGCGTGCCCGGCCGGGCCGAAGATCACGCGTCCGCCGTCGGCGAGGTCGAAGGTGGACTGGTGGCACGGGCAGAGCACGTGGTGGGTCTGCTGCTCGTAGAGGCTGATCGGGCAGCCGACGTGCGTGCAGATCTTGGAGAACGCCACGATGCCGTCGGCGGACCAGTCCAGTTCGCGCTTGTCCTTGATGTTCTCCGGCTGGAGCCGGACGATCATCAGAGCGGCCTTGGAGATCTCCTTCTGGAAATCGTGGTCCTCCTCCTTCAGGCCCTCGGGCATGGCGAAGGTGAGGGAGCCGACCTGAATGTCCTCGGGCCGCAGGGGCTGGAGGGTGTTCTGGTTGATCAGCATCTTGCCCTCGGACCAGGCGGTCTTGCGGAGCTTGGTGCCCGGCAGCGGTCCGAGGTCACGCAGCAGCACCACGCCGGAGAGCGGCAGCAGCGCCAGCGCGCCGAACATGGTGCGGCGGATCAGCGGGCGCCGGCCGATGGCCGACTCCTCCGCGCCGTCCCGGAAGTCGGCCATGACCTTGGCCTTGACCTCGGGGTCGGCCTCGATCGGGTGCCGCTCGTCGGCGACCTCGACGTCCGACATCAGCGTGCGGGCCCAGTGGACCGCGCCCGCGCCGATGCAGAACAGCGCCACGCCCAGGGTCAGACCCAGGGAGAAGTTCAGGGCACTGATGTGACCGATCGGGAAGACGTAGATGATCTTGTCGACCGGCAGGGTCACGTACGAGGCGATGAACCCCACCGTGGCCAGCATGGACAACAGGAACAGGAACGCGACGGCGCGCTCGGAACGCTTGGCGGCCCGCTCGTCGATGTCCTGGATGCGGTGCTCGTGCGGCGGCAGGCCGGGATCGGCGAACGGGTCGCCGGCCTGCTGCGTCACGGCACCGCCGTGTGCGTCGCCCTGCGCGCTCGGCAGGGTCTCTTCTGGAATGTCTTGGCTACTCATGACTTCTTGGCCTTTGCGGTCCGGCAGGCGACCCAGATGGCGGCGGCGATCAGCGCACCGAGACCGAAGATCCACGCGAACAGACCCTCGCTGACCGGGCCGAGCCCGCCCAGTTCGAGGCCGCCCGGGCTCTCCGTCTTGCTGCTGTTGACCGTGTCGAGGTACGCGATGATGTCCTTCTTGTTCTTCTCCGACATCGTCGTGTCCGGGAAGGAAGGCATGTTCTGCGGGCCGGTCTGCATGGCCTCGTAGATGTGCTTGGGGTCGACGTCCTCAAGGTCCGGAGCGAACTTGCCGTTCGAGAGGGCGCCACCCTTGCCGGTGAAGTTGTGGCACTGGGCGCAGTTCGTACGGAAGAGCTCCCCGCCCTTGGCGATGTCCGCGCCGTCGGGGCTGTACTGATCCTTGGTCGGGACCGAGGGGCCGGCACCGAGCGAGGCGATGTACGCGGCGAGCTGGTCGATCTCGGCCTGCGAGTAGATCGCGCGCTTCTTGGGCGCCTGGGCGCCCTGCTGCTGGAGCGGCATGCGGCCGGTGGCGACCTGGAAGTCGACAGCCGCGGCGCCCACGCCGACGAGGCTCGGGCCGTCAGTGGTGCCCTGACCGCCGGTGCCGTGGCAGCTTGCGCAGCCCACGGAATAGAGCTTCTTGCCCTCCTCGATGGCAAGGGACTGGGCGCTGTCATCGGCCTTGGCCGTGTCCGCCGGCGCGAACGCGGCGTACAGTCCCCCGGTTACCGCCAGCGCGAAGAGTAGGACGACGACCGCCGCCAGCGGATGGCGTCGTCGTGCGGAGAGCTTTTTCACGGATTACCCCGGTGTCAGGATCTTCTGCGTCGATGCGGGACTGATGGTCCGGTGCGGGACCGAAATCTTCGGGTTACTTGATCAAGTAGATCGTGGCGAAGAGACCGATCCACACCACGTCGACGAAGTGCCAGTAGTAGGACACGACGATGGCCGCCGTCGCCTGGTGGTGGGTGAACCTCTTGGCCGCGTACGTCCTGCCCAGGACCAGCAGGAAGGCGATCAGGCCGCCCGTCACATGCAGGCCGTGGAAGCCGGTCGTCAGGTAGAAGACCGAGCCGTACGGGTCGGAGGAGAGCGAGAGCCCGTCCTTCTTGACCAAATCGGTGTACTCGAAGACCTGGCCGCCGATGAAGATGGCACCCATCACGAATGTGACCACGAACCACATGCGCAGCTTCTTCACATCACCGCGCTCGGCAGCGAAGACACCGAGCTGGCAGGTGAGGGAGGAGAGCACCAGGATCGTGGTGTTGGTGGCCGAGAACGGAAGGTTCAGCGCGGACGCCATTTCCTTCCAATGGTCGGCGCCCATGACCGATCGCAGGGTGAAGTACATCGCGAAGAGGGCCGCGAAGAACATCAGCTCGGAACTCAGCCAGATGATGGTTCCGACGCTGGTGAGGTTCGGCCGGTTGACCGAGGGGTGCGCGTGCCCGGTATCTACTGCTGTTGCTGTCGCCACGACCGACATTATGTCGGTCGCTTATCTCGCGCTCACTCCGGGGGGTGCCGTTCGGTGTGTCAAGACCGTATGCCCTGCTCGTACGGCCCAAGGCGGGGATCCCCCAAAGGGGGGAAGGAGGGGTTCCGCAGCCCTGCGGGAGCCCTGGTACGGGCCCTGGTGACGGCTCGTCGGGCGGACCTTTCGGAGGCTTCCGTTCTTCCCGGATCTCCTCGGGCGCGGCGCCCGCGGAGTAGCATCCGCCGCAAGCGGTGCGCTCCGCCGCGCCGCCCCGCCCGCTACAGCCGTGCCCGTCCACAAGCCTGGAGGAACGATGCAGCCGACCGCCACGGTGCTGGTCTACAGCGATGACGCGGGCACCCGCGAGCAGGTGCGGCTGGCGGCGGGGCACCGCCCGGCGGCCGACGTCCCCCCGGTGGAGTACCTGGAGTGCGCGACGCTGCCCGCGGTCCTGACGGCCCTGGAGGAGCGCCGGATCGATGTGTGCGTGCTGGACGGCGAGACGGCGCCCGCGGGCGGCATGGGCGTCTGCCGGCAGCTCAAGGACGAGGTCTTCGACTGCCCCCCGGTGCTGCTGCTCATGGGCCGCCCGCAGGACGCCTGGCTGGCCACCTGGAGCCGCGCGGACGCGGCCGTGACGCACCCGCTGGACCCGGCGGTGTTCGCGGACGCCCTGGCCGGGCTGTTGCGCGGCAGGCGGGCCGTGGACGCCTGAGCGGCGCCCCGGCCCCGGTCGGCTACAACCGCGGGCGCAGCCGGGCCGCGTCGGCGGGGTCGCTGCCCTCGCGCTTCCCGGCGTTGAGGGCGCTGCCCTCGCGCCACTTGCTCCAGGACATGTTCCAGTCGCCGAAGCCGTTGTCGAAGGGCGACATGGTCGTCCCGGCGCTGCCCACGACCTTGATGATGTCGCCCACGCGCACGTTGTCGAAGAACCACTTGGCGTTGTCGGTGGACATGCCGGTGCAGCCATGGCTGACGTTCTCGGCCCCTTGCGAGCCCTCGGACCAGGGGGCGGCGTGCACGTACTCGCCGCTCCAGGTGACGCGGGTCGCCCAGTAGACGGGCAGGTCGTAGGAGTCCGCGCTGCCCTCGGCGATGCCGATGCTGGTGCCGCGCATGCGTACGAAGGATTCCTTGCCGAGGATCACCTTGACCCCGTTGCGGGTGGCGTAGCCAGGCTTGCCCGTGGTGACCGGGATGGAGCGGATCTCGCGGCCGTTGCGTGACACCGTCATGCTGTGGGCGGCCGCGTCCGTGACGGCCTCGACGCGGTCGCCGAAGGTGAGCTTGAGCGGCTTGGAGGCGCCGCCGTAGAGGCCCCCGGCGACCTTGATGCCGTCCAGGCCGGAGCGGACGCCGACGGTGGCGTGGGCGGGCCAGTACTCCTTGGGGCGGTAGTGCAGGGTCCGGTTGTCCACCCAGTGCCAGGCGCCCTCCACGGAGGGCTTCGCGTCGACCTTGAGGGCGCGCTCGACGACGGCCCGGGCGGCGGGGTCCTGGACCGGGGCGCTGAGTTCGGCGGTGATGGGCTGTCCCACGCCGTAGGTGCCGTTCTGCGGGCCGAAGGCGACCCGCAGCAGCCGGTCGGCCGCGCTGGTGTCGAAACCGACCGTCCGGCGCCCCTGGGCCCCGTCCTCGTCCTCCACGCTGACGCGCACGGTGTAGTGCGCCCCGGCGGCGAGCGCGCCGGTGCTGTGCCAGGCGCGCCCGTCGGCTGCCAGCTCGCCCTTCACGAAGCGGCCGGCGGCGTCCGTCGCGGTGACGTCCGTGATCCGGTCGCCGCCGCTGGCCTTCACCTCCAGGGGCTTGGTCGGATCGGCCTTCCGTCCCCCGTCGGCACCGCTGAGTTCGACTTGACCGGTGGCGTCGTAGGGCTTGTCGGCCAGCGGGTTGGACGAGCCGCCGCACGCGTTGACCCCCAGCCCCAGGGGGGTCAGCAGCAGGGCGCAGGTCAGCGCCGTGCGGCCTCGAGGTGAGTGACTCATGGTCACACCGTAGGGACGTTCGCGGGCCACGGCTTCCGGGGTGGCGCCGAACGGGTGGCGCCACGCGACGGGCCCCGCACACCGGATGGTGTGCGGGGCCCGTTTCGCTCGGTGCGGTGGAACCTACTGGTTCTGGTTCTCGCCGCGGTAGAACTCGAACACCCAGCCGAAGAGGCCGATCGCGATGACCGGGGCCGAGAAGTACATCAGCCACCAGCCGAAGCAGATGCTCATGAAGGCGAGCGCGCCACCGATGGCCAGGGAGAGCGGCTGCCAGCTGTGCGGGGCGAAGAAGCCCAGCTCACCGGCGTCGTCGGCGACGTCCGCGTCCTTGTTGTCCTGAGCGCCGGCGTCCACCCGGCGCGCGGTGAACGCCAGGTAGTAGCCGACCATGATGCACAGGCCGAAGGCCAGGAAGAGCGCGGTCGTACCGGCCGGCTCCTTCGACCACACGCCGTAGACGATCGCCATGGCGAGGACGAAGACGGCGAGCCAGATGAACATCTTGCCCTGGATCTTCACTTGCCGGCCTCCTTGCCACCCGCGAGGGCCTTCTCATCCGAGGCGCCGAGGTTCTCCTCGAGCTCCAGCGCCGCGATCTCCGGGTGGTGCAGGTCGAACGCCGGGGATTCGGAACGGATCCGCGGCAGGGTGAGGAAGTTGTGCCGCGGCGGCGGGCAGGAGGTCGCCCACTCCAGCGAGCGGCCGTAGCCCCACGGGTCGTCGACCTCGACCTTCTTGCCGTACTTGGCGGTCTTCCACACGTTGTACATGAACGGCAGTATCGACAGACCGAGCAGGAACGAGCTGATCGTCGAGATGGTGTTCAGCGTGGTGAAGCCGTCCGCCGCCAGGTAGTCGGCGTAGCGGCGCGGCATGCCCTCGGCACCCAGCCAGTGCTGCACCAGGAACGTGCCGTGGAAGCCCACGAACAGCGTCCAGAAGGTGATCTTGCCCAGGCGCTCGTCCAGCATCTTGCCCGTGAACTTCGGCCACCAGAAGTGGAAGCCGGAGAACATCGCGAACACCACGGTGCCGAAGATGACGTAGTGGAAGTGCGCGACGACGAAGTACGAGTCGGAGACGTGGAAGTCCATCGGGGGCGAGGCCAGGATGACGCCGGTCAGACCACCGAAGGTGAAGGTGATCAGGAAGCCGACGGCCCACAGCATCGGGGTCTCGAAGGACAGCGAGCCCTTCCACATGGTGCCGATCCAGTTGAAGAACTTCACACCGGTCGGGACCGCGATCAGGAAGGTCATGAAGGAGAAGAAGGGCAACAGCACGCCACCTGTGACGTACATGTGGTGCGCCCAGACCGTCACCGACAGACCGGCGATGGAGATCGTGGCCGCGATCAGACCCCAGTAACCGAACATCGGCTTGCGGGAGAAGACCGGGATGACCTCGGAGATGATGCCGAAGAACGGCAGCGCGATGATGTACACCTCTGGGTGTCCGAAGAACCAGAAGAGGTGCTGCCACAGCAGCGAGCCACCATTGGCCGCGTTGAAGACCTGCGCACCGAATTTACGGTCCGCCTCCAGGGCGAACAGCGCGGCGGCCAGCACCGGGAAGGCGAGCAGGACCAGGACACCGGTCAGCAGCACGTTCCAGGTGAAGATCGGCATGCGGAACATCGTCATGCCGGGAGCGCGCATGCAGATGATCGTGGTGATGAAGTTGACCGAACCGAGGATCGTGCCGAAGCCGGAGAAGGCCAGACCCATGATCCACATGTCGGCGCCGACGCCCGGCGAGCGGACCGCGTCCGACAGCGGGGAGTAGGCGAACCAGCCGAAGTCGGCCGCACCCTGCGGGGTGAGGAAGCCGGCCACCGCGATGATCGAGCCGAAGAGGTACAGCCAGTACGCGAACATGTTCAGCCGCGGGAACGCCACATCGGGCGCGCCGATCTGCAGCGGCATGATCCAGTTGGCGAATCCGGCGAACAGCGGCGTCGCGAACATCAGCAGCATGATCGTGCCGTGCATCGTGAACGCCTGGTTGAACTGCTCGTTCGACATGATCTGCGTGCCGGGACGAGCGAGTTCGGCGCGCATGAGCAGCGCCATCAGGCCGCCGATGCAGAAGAACGCGAACGACGTGACCAGATACATCGTGCCGATGGTCTTGTGGTCAGTGGTGGTGAGCCACTTGATCACCTGATTACCGGGCTGCTTCTGGCGTACGGGTGGTGCTGCCGTGGCCGTCGCGGCGGCGGCACCCTGGGGTTCGTTGAGGATGCTCACTTGTTCTTGGTCTCCGCGTTCTTCGCGTGATCCGTCTGCGCGATACCCGCCGGCTGGTAACCGGTCTGGCCCTTGGCGGCCAGCTCCTTCAGGTGCGCCTTGTACCGCTCAGGAGAGACGACCTTGACGTTGAAGAGCATCCGGGAGTGGTCCTGGCCGCAGAGCTCGGCACACTTGCCAAGGAAGGTGCCCTCCTTGTTCGGGGTCACCGTGAAGCTGTTGGTGTGCCCCGGGATGACGTCCTGCTTCATCAGGAACGGAACCACCCAGAAGGAGTGGATGACGTCCCGCGAGGTGAGCACGAACTGGACCGTCTCGCCCTTGGGCAGCCACAGCGTGGGGCCGGGGTTGCCGGTCTGCGGGTTCCGGTCGCCCGGGATGCCCACGTCGTAGACGCCCTCGGCACCCTGCGGTGCCTTCTGCAGGAACCGGTCCGGGATCGCGTCGAGCTCCTTGTTCTCACGGAGCGGCTTCGCGGGAGTGGCCGAGTTGCCGTCGACGTCCTCCATGTAGTTGAACGCCCAGCTCCACTGGAAGCCGACCACGTTCACGACGTGCTGCGGCTTGTCAGGGTTGGTCAGGAGCTTGTTCTCATCACGCGCGGTGAAGTAGAAGAGCACCGACACGATGATGATCGGGACCGCGGTGTACAGGGCCTCGATGGGCATGTTGTACCGGGTCTGCTGGGGAATCTTCACCTTGGTCCGGCTGCGCCGGTGGAAGATGACACTCCAGATGATCAGGCCCCATACCAGGACGCCGACCACGAGGGCGGCGGCCCAAGAGCCCTGCCACAGGGAGAGGATCCGCGGCGCCTCTTCCGTGACGGGAGTGGGCATTCCGAGGCGGGGGAAGTCCTTATATGTGCAACCGGAGGCGGTCGCCAGGACAGCGCCCGCGGCCAGCGCCTGCAGCAGCTTCCGCCGCACCGGGCGCCGCGACGAGCGGTCGGAGCCGTTGGGACTCACGTAGCGCCTTCCCGAGAGTCTCGCCCGTGCGGCCGGCTGCGGCCGTCTCGCTGGTCGGTCGCCGGCCCGCTGCGGGCAGGGGTTTGGATGTTTATGCGGACCAAACCCTACTGGACGCTATTTGGGGTCGCGCGGGGAGGGTGCCCAACGCGCCGGGCCACTCCCCGAAGGGGTGGAATCAAGGGCTCCGGAGGGCATCCGGCGGACCGTCAGAGCAGCGTGCGACCTGCGCACATGGCCGCCCGGCGACCGGGCTACGACCCCCCGCCGCGAGGCCGGATCGGCGGGGTCCCCGAGCGCCCGCGACGCCGCCCCCGCCGCCCCGCGCGCGGGCGCGTTAGCGTTCGTGTGTGCCCTACTTCGACGCCGCTTCCGCCGCCCCGCTGCACCCCGTCGCCCGCCAGGCGCTGCTGGCCTCCCTCGACGAGGGCTGGGCGGACCCCGCCCGGCTCTACCGCGAGGGCCGGCGCGCCCGGCTGCTGCTGGACGCCGCGCGCGAGGCCGCGGCGGAGTCGGTGGGCTGCCGCCCGGACGAGCTCGTGTTCACCCCTTCGGGTACCCGCGCACTGCACGACGGCATCGCCGGCGCCCTCGCCGGCCGCCGGCGCGTCGGCCGCCATCTGGTGGTGTCGGCCGTCGAACACTCCGCCGTCCTGCAGTCGGCGGCGGCCCTCGAAGCGGCCGGCGGCAGTATCACGGAGGTGGCCGTGGACCGTACGGGCCGGGTGGCGCCCGGCGCCTACGCGGCGGCCCTGCGCCCCGACACGGCGCTGGCCGCGCTCCAGTCCGCCAACCACGAGGTGGGCACCGAGCAGCCGGTGGCCGAGGTGGCCGAGGAGTGCCGGGCGGCGGGCGTGCCGCTGCTCGTCGACGCCGCGCAGTCGCTCGGCTGGGGCCCGGTCGACGGCGGCTGGTCGCTGCTGACGGCGAGTGCGCACAAGTGGGGCGGCCCGGCCGGGGTGGGGCTGCTCGCCGTGCGCAAGGGGGTGCGGTTCGCGGCCCAGGGACCGGCGGACGAACGGGAGTCGGGGCGCGCGCCGGGTTTCCCGGACCTGCCCGCGATCGTCGCGGCGGCCGCGTCGCTGCGGGCCGTGCGGCAGGAGGCGGCGGCCGAGGCGGCGCGGCTGCGGGGGCTGGTGGAGCGGATCCGGGCGCGGGTGCCGGAGCTCGTACCGGATGTGGAGGTGGTCGGCGACCCGGTGCGGAGGCTGCCGCATCTGGTCACGTTCTCGTGTCTGTATGTCGACGGTGAGACGCTGCTGCACGCCCTGGACCGGGCCGGGTTCTCCGTCTCCTCGGGCTCCTCGTGCACGTCCAGCACGCTGATCCCGAGCCATGTGCTGAAGGCGATGGGGGTGCTGTCGGAGGGCAATGTGCGCGTGTCGCTGCCGACGGGCACGACGGAGGCGGACGTGGACCGCTTCCTGGAGGTCCTCCCGGAGGCGGTCCGCACGGTGCGGGACGCACTGGGTGCCCCTTCGCACTCCAACGGCGCGGAGGCCCCGGCCCCGGCCCCGGACCTGGTCGTCGACTCCCTCGGCAAGAGGTGCCCCATCCCGGTGATCGACCTGGCGAAGGCGATCACGGATGTGCCGGTGGGCGGCACGGTGACGGTCCTGTCGGACGACGAGGCTGCGCGGCTGGACATCCCGGCGTGGTGTGAGATGCGCGCGCAGGAGTATGTGGGGGAACACCCGTCCGATCGGGGCACGGCTTATACGGTGCGGCGCCGCGCCTGACGTGACCACCGCTTCGCGGCGGTGTCCTCGATCGCCGGACGGGCTGATTGCCGCCCGGACCGGCGGAAACCGAGCCCGTCCGGCGATCGAGGACGAAACGGCGGTTCAGCCGCCGAGCGACGTCAGCGCAGGTGCGCCTGGATCTCCGCCGCCGCCTCGTCGCCGTACGCCTTCGTGAAGCGCTCCATGAAGTGGCCGCGCCGCAGCTCGTACTCCTGGGTGCCCAGGGTCTCGATGACGAGCGTGGCGAGCATGCAGCCCAGCTGGGCCGCGCGCTCCAGGGAGAGTTCCCAGGTCAGACCCGCGAGGAAGCCCGCGCGGAAGGCGTCGCCGACGCCGGTCGGGTCGACCTTGGCCTCCTCCTGGGCGCAGCCGACCTCGATCGTCGGCTCGCCGGCGCGCTCGATGCGCACGCCCCGCGCGCCCAGCGTGGTGACGCGGGTGCCGACCTTGGCCAGGATCTCGTCCCCGGTCCAGCCGGTCTTGGACTCGATGAGGGCCTTCTCGTACTCATTGGTGAAGAGGTACGTGGCGCCGTCGACGAGGACCCGGATGTCGTCGCCGTCCATGCGGGCCAGCTGCTGCGAGGGGTCGGCCGCGAAGGCGATGCCGCGCGAGCGGCACTCCTCGGTGTGGCGGATCATCGCCTCGGGGTCGTCCGCGCCGATCAGGACCAGGTCGAGGCCGCCGACGCGGTCGGCGACCGGCTGGAGCTCGATCTGGCGGGCCTCGCTCATCGCGCCGGTGTAGAAGGACGCGATCTGGTTGTGGTCGGTGTCCGTCGTGCAGACGAAGCGCGCGGTGTGCAGGACCTCGGAGATGCGGACCGAGGTGGTGTCGATGCCGTGCCGGTCGAGCCAGGCGCGGTAGTCGGCGAAGTCGGCACCGGCGGCGCCGACGAGGATCGGGCGCAGGCCCAGGACGCCCATGCCGAAGCAGATGTTGGGTGCGACACCGCCGCGGCGCACTTCGAGCTCGTCGACGAGGAAGGACAGCGAGACGGTGTGCAGCTGGTCCGCCACGAGCTGATCGGCGAAACGGCCGGGGAAGGTCATCAGGTGGTCGGTGGCGATGGAGCCGGTGACAGCGATACGCACGACGGGTCTGCTCCTGCGGGGCGAGGTGACAGGGGACGGAAACAGGAAAAGCCACACCACGCTACCGGGTCCGGTTCTCGTACCTGGGTTCGGATCCAGCCATCGACCGGACAAAATTACCAAATAGTAGCCCTTTCTCGCTGTGCCGTGTGATGCGTACGGTGCCGGTATGCCGAACCATGTGAAGGACGTCACGTTCCCCGAGACCGAGCCCGAAACCCTGGAGGAGCTGCGGGGCCTGTGTGCCCGAATGGCCCCGCATTGGGCCGGCGCCGCGGCCGTACCGGCCGTTCCCGCGCCCGTACCGCCGTCGCGCATCCACGGGGTGTCGGTGCCCCCGACCTCGGCGCGGCTGCTCGACGGCATGTCGGAGTACGGCGACTGAGGACTGGTGGAACCGCTCGCTCCCGCACTCCGTCCAAGCGGTGTCCCCCTCTCGGGGGACACGGCAGTACACATTGAGCGGAGTAAAGGAGCGATGTGGTGAGCACCGAGGGCGGCACGCCGGACAGCACCCCCGATCGCACCCCCGATCGCCAGGGGCCGCGGCGGCGTCCGCGGCTGGCGGTCGTATCGGTGGCGGCGGCGGTCCTGCTGGCCGGTGGCGGGGGCGCGTACTGGGCCTCCGTGGCGGCGGACGGCAAGGGATCGGACACCTCGGGCGCGCCGGGCGGTGACGGCTCTCCCCCGCCTCTCGCGCTGGACGGCCATCGCCAGGGCGGCTCTCCGCAGGGCATCGCGGTCGGTGAGCCGAATCCGAACGGCGTGCGCTACCGGGCCGAGGGCCGGCTGCCGAAGGGGCCGCGGACGGCGCCGGTGTTCCTGCCCAGGGACGAGGTGACGCGGGACGAGGTCGCTTCGCTGGCCAAGGCGCTGTCGGTGCAGGGGGCGCCCCGGCTGGAGCAGGACGTCTGGCGGGTCGGCGGCGCGCCGGGCCGGGACGAGCCGACGCTCCAGGTGAACCGGAAGGGGCCGGGCAACTGGTCGTTCGCGCGGTACGGGACGCCGGGCGGCCCGGGGTGCGCACCACGGCCGGGCGGAGACCCCGCGAAGGGACTGGACAAGGGCCTGGGCCCGGACCCCGCGGCCGCTGTGAGCTGCCCGCAGTTGCGGGAGGGCTCGGGCCAGGGCGACCCCGTGTCGGAGGAGAAGGCCAGGGACGCCGCCGCGCCCGTGCTCAAGGCGCTCGGACAGGGCGGGGCGAAGACGCAGGCGCGCGAGCTCTTCGGCGCCGTACGGACCGTCGTGGCCGACCCCGTCCTGAACGGCACGTCCACCTACGGCTGGCAGACCCGGCTGGAGGTCGGCTCGGACGGGCAACTGGTCGGGGGCGCCGGGCAGTTGCAGTCACCGGTCAAGGGTGCCGACTATCCGCTGATCAACGCGGACGAGGCGCTGACGCAGTTGAACAAGGGCCGTTCCGACACCGCGCCGCAGGTCTCCGTCGGTGGCTGCGCGTCGGCGGTCCCGCACGGCGAGGACGGCCGGGAGGGCGGCCGGGACGGCACGGTGCCCTGCCCGGGCAAGGCGCCGGCGACCGGGCCGGCGACGGTGAGCGGCGCCTCCTACGTGCTGGCCTCGCACTACGTCCGGGGTCGGCAGGCGCTGGTGCCGTCGTGGCTCTTCCAGGTGCGGATGCCCGGCGCGACGGACAAGGACGGCACGGTCGCGGTCGTCCAGCCCGCGGTGGACCCGAAGTTCATCGCGAAGCCGGACGCCGGTGCCCCGGGGACGAAGGAGCCGTCGGGCAAGCCCTCGCCGAGCGCCAAGACGACGCCGGCGCACGTGGAGTCGTACACCCAGGACGGCAAGAAGCTGGTGCTGCACTTCTGGGGCGGGGTCTGCAACGACTACGCGGCGACCGCCGAGCAGTCGGACGACGTGGTGAAGGTGAAGGTCACCGGCACCGAGAAGCAGCCCGGCCGGTCCTGCGTGATGATGGCCAAGCGGTACGAGCTGACGGTGGAGCTGGACGAGCCGCTGGGCGACCGGGAGGTCGTGGACGCGGCGACCGGCAAGACCGTGTCGGAGAAGCAGGGGAAGTGACCGGCTACGGCCGGTGACAACGGCGAAGGCGGCGACCCTCGTGGAGAGGATCGCCGCCTTCGCCGTGCGCGCAGCCGATACGGCCGGGCCTTGGGCTAGCTGAAGGAGTCGCCGCAGGCGCAGGAGCCCGTGGCGTTGGGGTTGTCGATCGTGAAGCCCTGCTTCTCGATGGTGTCGACGAAGTCGATGGAGGCGCCGCCCAGGTACGGGGCGCTCATGCGGTCGGTGACGACCTTGACGCCGTCGAAGTCCTTGACGACGTCACCGTCGAGCGCGCGCTCGTCGAAGAAGAGCTGGTAGCGCAGGCCGGAGCAGCCACCGGGCTGGACGGCGACGCGCAGGGCGAGGTCCTCACGGCCTTCCTGCTCCAGCAGGCTCTTGACCTTGGCGGCGGCGGCGTCGGACAGGAGGATGCCGTCGCTCACAGTGGTCTTCTCGTCCTGAACGGACATCTGCTTCACTCCCGGGTTTGGTGCGGACTGCTTGCCCTCGGCTGCAACCGCCGGTCTCCCGGATTCATTCCGGGCCTGGCGTAGTACTTCCGCCTTTCATGCTCGCACACCGTTCGCCCGATCGGGAATGTGTCACATCGACGCAATGGCCATCGTCAAACTGACGTGAAGCGGTTATGATAGATAGCGTCAACTTGACGACAAGGCCCTACCGGCCGTCCGCAGAAACAGAAAGGGTGCGTGACGTGACCACCGCCCAGCCCTTGGACTTCCAGGCTCCCTCCCCTTCGCCGCTCGCCCTCCTGCTGCTCGGCCGCGAGGCCGACCCCAAGAGCGAGCGCGGCGTGGAGTGCCCCGGCGACCTGCCGGCACCCTCCGACCCGGACCTGGTGGAGCGCGCCCGGGCGGCCAAGGCGAAGCTCGGCGACAAGGTCTTCGTGCTCGGCCACCACTACCAGCGCGACGAGGTCATCGAGTTCGCGGACGTCACCGGCGACTCCTTCAAGCTCGCGCGTGACGCGGCCGCCCGGCCCGACGCCGAGTACATCGTCTTCTGCGGTGTGCACTTCATGGCCGAGTCCGCGGACATCCTGACCGGCCCCGACCAGCAGGTCGTCCTGCCCGACCTGGCCGCCGGCTGCTCCATGGCCGACATGGCCACCGCCGAGCAGGTCGCGGAGTGCTGGGACGTGCTGACCGAGGCGGGCATCGCCGAGGCGACCGTCCCCGTCTCGTACATGAACTCCTCGGCCGACATCAAGGCGTTCACGGGCAAGCACGGCGGCACGATCTGCACCTCCTCCAACGCCGAGCGGGCCCTGAACTGGGCCTTCGAGCAGGGCGAGAAGGTGCTCTTCCTCCCCGACCAGCACCTGGGCCGCAACACCGCCGTCCGCGACCTGGGCATGTCCCTGGACGACTGCGTCCTCTACAACCCGCACAAGCCCAACGGCGGGCTGACCGTCGAGGAGCTGCGGGCCGCGAAGATGATCCTGTGGCGCGGGCACTGCTCGGTGCACGGCCGCTTCTCGCTGGAGTCGGTGCGGGACGTGCGCGAGCGCATACCGGGCGTCAACGTGCTGGTGCACCCCGAGTGCAAGCACGAGGTCGTGGCGGCGGCGGACTACGTCGGCTCGACGGAGTACATCATCAAGGCGCTGGAGGCCGCCCCGGCCGGCTCCAAGTGGGCCATCGGCACGGAGCTCAACCTCGTACGGCGTCTGGCGAATCGGTTCGCCGCGGAGGACAAGGAGATCGTCTTCCTCGACAAGACGGTCTGCTTCTGCTCGACGATGAACCGGATCGACCTGCCGCACCTGGTGTGGGCGCTGGAGTCCCTCGCGGACGGCAAGGTCGTCAACCGCATCGAGGTCGACCCGGAGGTCGCGAGCTTCTCCAAGCTGGCGCTGGAGCGGATGCTGGCCCTGCCGTAGCGGCTCCCCCTGGGGTTCGCCCTTCGCCGCCTGCGGCGGGGGGCGCCCCGCCGGCGCGTCCTCAAACGCCGGACGGGCTGATTCGGGCGGGGGTGCGCTAGTCCCGCCGCGGCCGCACCAGTCCCGACTCGTACGCGATCACCACCAGCTGGGCGCGGTCGCGCGCGCCCAGTTTCGCCATCGCCCGGTTGACGTGCGTCTTCACCGTCAGCGGACTCACCGTCAGCCGCTCCCCGATCTCGTCGTTCGAGAGCCCGCCGGCCACCTGGACCAGTACCTCCCGCTCGCGTCCCGTCAGCGCGTCCAGCCGCGCGGCGGACCCGCCCGGCCGGTCCGGGTGCGGCCCCGGGTCTCCCTGCGCGAGGAACGTGGCGATCAGCCCCTTCGTCGCGGCCGGTGACAGCAGCGACTCCCCCGCCCGCGTGATCCGGATCGCGGAGAGCAGCTCCTCCGGCTCCGCCCCCTTCCCGAGGAAGCCGGACGCGCCCGCGCGCAGCGACTGCACCACGTACTCGTCGACCTCGAAGGTCGTCAGCATCACCACCCGCACATCCGTCAGCGAGGGGTCGGAGCAGATCTCGCGGGTCGCGGCGAGGCCGTCCGTGCCGGGCATCCGGATGTCCATCAGCACCACGTCCGGCAGGTGCAGCCGGGCGAGCTCCACCGCCTGCGCGCCGTCCGCCGCCTCCCCGACCACCGTCATGTCCGGCTCGGAGTTCACCAGGACCCGGAACGCGCTGCGCAACAGCGCCTGGTCATCGGCGAGAAGGACGCGAATGGGGGGCTCGGGTGTGCCGCTGGGATCGGTCATGGGGTCAGCGTAGGCGTGGTGCGCTGCCGCAGCGGGAGGGTGGCGCGGACATGGAAACCGGGGGTGCCGTCGGCGCGGGGGCCCGCCTCGCAGGTGCCGCCGAGGGCGGAGGCGCGTTCGCGCATGCCGATCAGGCCGTGCCCGCCGGCCGGCTCCCGCGGCTTCTCGCCGCACCGGGGGCTCCGGTGCCCGCCGCCGTTGTCCAGGACGGTGAGCAGGAGGCTGTCGGTGCCGCGTACGAGGGCGACCTCGGCGTGGGCGCCGGGGCCCGCGTGCTTGTGGACGTTGGTCAGCGCTTCCTGGAGCACGCGGTAGGCGGTCAGGTCGACGGCTCCGGGCAGCGGTCCGACGACGGCGGCCGCGGCGGCCGGGTCGGTGCCGTCGCCGGGTCCGCCGGGGAGGGCGGAGGCCGCCGTGACGTCGACGCGCAGCCCGGCGCGGGCGAAGCCGTCGATGAGGTGGTCGAGGACGCCGAGGCCGGGGGCCGGTTCGGTGGGGGCCGCCGGATCGCCGTACTGGCGCAGCAGGCCGACGGTGGCGCGTAGCTCCGCCAGGGCCGAACGGCTGGCCTCGCGGACATGGGCGAGGGCCTCTTTGGCCTGGTCGGGGCGGCTGTCCATGATGTGCGAGGCGACACCGGCCTGGACGTTGACCAGGGCGATGTGATGGGCGACGACGTCGTGCAGCTCGCGGGCGATGCGCAGCCGTTCCTCGGCGACCCGGCGGCTCGCCTCCGCCTCGCGGGTGCGTTCGGCGCGCACGGCCCGCTCCTCGATGGCGGCGATGAAGGCGCGGCGGCTGCGGACGGCGTCCCCGGCGGCGCCGGCCATGCCGGTCCAGGCGAGGAGACCGACGTTCTCCTGGGCGTACCACGGCGGCACCCCGTAGATCATGACGGCCACGGTGAGGACGGCGACGGTGACCGCGGCGATCCGCCATGCCTTCGCGCGTTCGGTGCGGGAGGTGACCGTGTAGAGGGCGACGACGACGGTCAGCACGATCTGGGTGCGGGGCGGGTCGCCGTTGGGGGTGACGACCTCGACGAGGGACAGGGCGGCGGTCAGGCCGAGGACCACCCGTGGTGCCCGGCGGCGCAGGACGAGCGCGCCGCAGGCGAGCACGGACAGCAGGAGGAAGACGATGCCCGGCGGATGGCGGGCGGCGTACCGGCTGACCATCGAGCCGATGACGACGGCCGCGAGGACGGCGAGGGCCAGCAGGGAGTCGGCCGCGATGGGGTGCGCGCGCAGCCAGCGGTGCGGGCGGGCGAGGCCGGTGACAGCGAGGGAGGTCATCGGGGTCCTCGGATACGGGCGGGGAGCGGGCGTACCGGCCGCGCCCCCGGCCCACGCGATGGGGGCCAGGGGCGCTGCGGTGCTGGAGTGCCGTGCCTGAGCGAAGTCGGCCGGGGCCGGGCGGGATCAGCCGGGGATGAGCCCGTCGTCGCTCAGCATGGCCTTGACCTCGTCGAGGGAGGCGTCGGGCGCGGGCAGGATCAGCTCGGAGGGCTCCAGGGCGTCGTCCGGCAGGGGGGCGCCGATCCGGCGCACGGCGTCGAGCAGGGCTCCGAGGGTGCGGCGGAAGCCTTCCTGGTCACCGCTCTCCATCTCCTCCAGCAGCTCGTCGTCGAGCTTGTTGAGCTCGACGAAGTGGCTGTCGGCCAGCTTCCACTGGCCCTCCCCCATGATCCGCACGATCACGACGGTCTCCCTCGGTCCGGTGCCTGGTGGCGCACTGTGCTCGGCTCTCGGCTCACTGCTTGTCGAAACGCGGCTGTTCCTGCGGCTTCGCCTGGCCGGCCTGGCCGCCCGTGCCGCCCTCGATGGCCTGCTGGGTGCCCGAGGTGCCGCCGGCCAGCTCGGCCTTCATCCGCTGGAGCTCCAGCTCGACGTCCGAACCGCCCGAGAGGCGCTCCAGCTCGGCGGTGATGTCGTCCTTGGCGGTGCCGGTGGGGTCGTCGAGGGCGCCCGAGGCGAGCAGCTCGTCGATGGCGCCGGCGCGCGCCTGCATCTGCTGGGTCTTGTCCTCGGCCCGCTGGATGGCCATGCCGACGTCGCCCATCTCCTCGGAGATGCCCGAGAAGGCCTCACCGATACGGGTCTGGGCCTGGGCGGCGGTGTACGTGGCCTTGATGGTCTCCTTCTTGGTGCGGAAGGCGTCGACCTTGGCCTGGAGGCGCTGCGACGCGAGGGTGAGCTTCTCCTCCTCGCCCTGGAGCGTGGTGTGCTGCGTCTCCAGGTCGCTGACCTGCTGCTGGAGGGCGGCACGGCGGGAGAGGGCCTCGCGCGCCAGGTCCTCGCGGCCGAGGGCGAGGGCCTTGCGGCCCTGGTCCTCCAGCTTGGCGGACTGGCCCTGGAGCTGGTTGAGCTGGAGCTCCAGGCGCTTGCGGGACGTCGCGACGTCGGCGACGCCGCGGCGCACCTTCTGGAGCAGTTCGAGCTGCTTCTGGTACGAGTAGTCGAGGGTCTCGCGCGGGTCCTCGGCCCGGTCCAGGGCCTTGTTGGCCTTCGCGCGGAAAATCATTCCCATACGCTTCATGACACCGCTCATGGGCCTCGGGCGCCCCCTTCTGACGGACTACGAACTCCAGCACATCTTGCAGACCCCACAGTACGGGCCCTGCTTCCATTACCGCACTGTTCGGGCGCCGATGCGCTCCTCCTCCAGGACGATCACAAGGTCACCGTCCTCCGGCGGAAGGAGTAGAAGACCATCCAGGGCCCGTCAGGGGGGCGACCGCGCGCCGGCCCGCCTCCCGCACGGTGAACGAGCCGCCGTTGCCGGATCGTTCCCTTGCGGCCGGTGACCGTCGGCCGGTACCCCGTACCCTTGGGTTTTGTGTTCCGAAGCCGTTCCACTTCCAAGGATGAGCAGGCCGCAGCCACCCCGGTGAGCGCGGACCAGCCGAAGCAGCGCGACCCGCAGGCACCCAAGGGCCGCCCCACACCCAAGCGCAGCGAGGCCACCGCGCAGCGCCGCAGCCTGGCCAGTACGCCGGCCAATCGCAAGGACGCCGCGAAGCGGGCCCGCGAGGTCCGGCGCGCGGACATGGCCAGGCAGCGCGAGGCCCTCGCCAAGGGCGACGAGCGGTTCCTGCCCGTCCGCGACAAGGGTCCGATCCGCAGTTACGCCCGCGACTTCGTGGACGCGCGGTACTCGGTGGCGGAGTTCTTCCTGCCGCTCGCCGTGGTCATTCTGATCCTGAGCATGATCAACCAGGGCAAGTTCCAGTCGTACGTGCTGCTGGCCTGGCTGCTCGTGATCGTCCTGATCGTGATCAACTCCGTGATCACCGCCATCACGCTCAAGCGGGCGCTCAAGCAGCGCTTCCCGGACGAGAACCTCCGCGGCGCCGTGCCGTACGCCCTGATGCGCACGCTCCAGGTGCGCCGTCTGCGGCTGCCCAAGCCGAAGGTCAAGCGCGGGGAGAAGCCCTGAGCGGTGCCGCCTTCGCGTCCGGCTTCGGCGGTGGCGTGGAGGGCTGGCTCCGTGGGCTCGGCGGCTTACGGAACACCGTTCGTCAGGAACTGGTGGCCCGCCAGCTCGACGAACAGATAGCGGCCCGCTTCCCGGTGGGCCGCCGCCTGCGGGTGCTCGACGTCGGCCTCGGCCAGGGCACCCAGGCGCTGCGGCTGGCCCGGGCCGGCCATGAGGTGACGGGCCTGGAGTCCGACCCGCGGATGATCGCGGCGGTGCGCGAGGCGCTGACCGCCGAGCCGGAGGGCATCCGGGAGCGGGTACGGCTCATCGAGGGCGACGGCCGCGACACCGGCGCGCACTTCCTCCCCGGCACCTTCGACGTCGTGCTCTGCCACGGCGTCCTGATGTACGTGAGCGCGCCCGACCCGATGCTCGCCGGGCTGGCCCGGGTGCTCGCGCCCGGCGGTCTGCTCTCCCTGGTGGTGCGCAACGCCGACGCGCTGGCGCTGCGGCCGGGGCTGGCCGGTGACTGGGACACCGCGCTGGCCGCCTTCGACTCCCCCGCGTACACCAACCGCGTCGGCCTGGAGGTGCGCGCGGACCGGCTGGAGACGCTGACGGCGACGCTCGCCGGGATCGGCGCCCCGCTGCACGCCTGGTACGGCGTGCGGGTCTTCACCGACCAGGCGGCCGACGGCCAGGAGCCGCCCACCGGCGAGGTGCTGGAGCGCCTGCTGGCGGCCGAGGACCGGGCGGGCCGCACCGATCCGTACCGCGCGGTGGCGGCGTTGCTGCACCTGTGCGGCGTACGGGGCTGAGCGACGGCGCGGGCGGGGTCCGGCGCGCCGGGCCGACCGCCCGCGCCCCCGGCGCACCCGCCCGCCGTACGGCGCATCCGGCCGGGCCGACCGGCCGGACAGAAGTGATACTCCGACCATGGATGTCTCCCGCGCCCGGACACTCCCGCGTCGGTCCCTGCTCTCCATGACCGCCGCCGCCGTCTGCGCGGCGGCGGTGCTCGGCGGGTGTTCCGGCACCTCCGGCAAGGCGATGCCGTCGGCCTCACCGACCCCCTCGGCGCCCTCGGCACCTCCGGCTGCCCCGGTCGCCGGCTCGGCCGGTGATCTCCAGGCCGCCTACCAGAAGGTGGTCAAGGACGTCCTGCCGTCCGTCGTGCAGATCACCAACGGCGAGGGGCTCGGCTCCGGCGTCGTCTACGACGACAAGGGCCATGTCGTCACCAACGCGCACGTCGTCGGCGACGCCACGGCCTTCGAGGTCACCCTGGCCACGGGCGGCGGCAGCGTGGGCGCCCGGCTCGTCTCCAGCTATCCGGAGCAGGACCTGGCCGTCATCAAGCTCGACGACGTGCCCAAGAGCCTCAAGCCCGCCACGTTCGGCGACTCCACCAAGGTCGAGGTCGGCCGGATCGTGCTCGCCATGGGAAATCCGCTCGGCCTCTCCAGCAGCGTCACCCAGGGCATCGTCTCGGCCGTCGGCCGTACGGTCAGCGAGGGGCGCTCCGGCGGCGGCACGGGCGCGACCATCGCCGACATGGTGCAGACCTCGGCGGCCATCAACCCCGGCAACAGCGGTGGCGCCCTGGTCGATCTCGCCGGTCAGGTCATCGGCATCCCGACGCTGGCCGCCGTCGACCCCGAGCTCGGCCAGGGCGCCGCGCCCGGCATCGGCTTCGCGATCCCCGCCGCGACCGTCCGCACCATCGCCGGACAGATCATCCAGAGCGGCAAGGTCACCGACTCCGGGCGGGCCGCGCTCGGCATCACCGGGCGGACGATCGTGGGCCCGGAGTTCGCGCCCGCCGGGGTCGCGGTGGTCGACGTCGGCCGGGACGGGCCCGCCGCCAAGGCCGGCCTGAAGACGGGCGACATCATCACCCGCGTCGGCCGGACCGACATCACGACCATGCAGTCGCTGTCCGAGGCGCTCGCGGGCCTCGGGCCGGGCGACCGGACCGAGGTGACGTACGAACGGGACGGCGCCGAGCGGACCGCTTCGGTCACGCTGGGCGCCATGTGAGGCGGGCCGCGGGGCGGCGCCCGCCCCGCGGCCGCTCCTCCGAGCCCCGGATCAGCTCTCGGCCGCCGCGCGCAGGCTCATCACATAGATCCGGGTGTCGTCCTCGAAGAGCGTCACCTGCTCCGCGCCGCCGTCCAGCAGTTCCTTCCAGACCTCACCGATCCAGGACTCCGCGTCGCCCTGCGTGGTGAACTCCTCGGGTTCCACCGCCGGGGCCGTCTCCGTCCCGTCGGCCTTCTCGAACCGCCACGTCCACACCATGTCCGCCTCCTGAGTCCTGATGACAGTCCTGGATACGCCGCACAGTCACATGCTGTCGCGCAGCCTAGGGCCTGTCCGGCGGATCGTGGGAGCGCACCACCGCCGCGCGGCGGTGTCCTCAAGCGCCGGACGGGCTGGTTGCTGAGCCCAGCCCATACCAGCCCGTCCGGCGCTTGAGGACGCGCCCGCAGGGCGCTCGCCGCCGCAGGCGGCAACGACGGCCCGCGGCCGAAGACCGTCGGACACACCCCAACGGCCCGTCGGGAACGAGAAAAGGTGAGCCCGGCGCGCCCATGGCGGGCGGACGCGAGACGATCAGTGCGTGGAACTCACTCTCCTCGGCACCGGCGGCCCCGACGGGCTCCCCCGTCCCGGCTGCCCCTGCGCCTCCTGCGCCACCGCCGTCGGCGACGAGGCGCGGGCCGCGACCGCGCTCCTGGTCGACGCGGCCCTGCTCCTCGACCTCACCCCGGGCCCGGCCTTCGCGGCCGCCCGCGCGGGGCGGTCGATCGCCGGTGTGCGGCAGGTGCTGCTCTCGCACCCGCACGACGGGCCCCTCGTCGAGTTCCCCGCGGGGCTGCCCGCGCCGGTGCGGGTGCCGGACGGCCGTGAGCTGTCGGTGATCAGCGGGCACCGGGTGCGGGCGGTGGCCCTGGACGCGCCGGGCACCGGCTACGAGGTGACCGGGCCGGACGGGGACCGGCTGCTCTATCTCCCGCCGGGCACGGCACCGGCCGGCCTGAACGGCCCCTTCGAGACCCCCGGCCCGTACGACATGGTGCTGCTCGACGTCCTCGGCCGCCCGGACGCGCTCGCCCGGCTGCGCGCAGCCGGCGCGGTCACCGCCACCACGGACGTCCTCGGCGTGCACATCGACCACGACGTACCGCCGGGCCGTGAGCTGCACCGCCGGCTGGCGACGGCGGGCGCGCGGACCGTTGCCGACGGGACGACGCTGGTCGTCGGCGACTACCACGCGGTGCCCGACCTGCCGCGCCGCACGCTCGTGCTGGGCGGCGCCCGGTCGGGCAAGTCGGTGGAGGCGGAGCGGCGGCTGGAGTCCTTCCCCGAGATCCTCTACGTCGCCACCGGCGGTACGCGCGAGGGCGACCCGGACTGGGCGGCGCGGGTGGCCCTGCACCGCGACCGCCGGCCGGGCTCCTGGCGCACGGTCGAGACCCGCGACCTGGTCCCGCTGCTGACGGAGGACGGCCCGCCGCTGCTGATCGACTGCCTGGCGCTGTGGCTGACGGACGCCATGGACGCCGTCGGCGCGTGGTCCGACGAGACCTGGGAGCACGGTGGCCAGGCCGCGCTCGCGGACCGGGTGCGGGCGCTGGTGGCGGCGGTGCGCGGCACGGCCCGCACGGTCGTCGCGGTGAGCAACGAGGTCGGCTCGGGCGTCGTCCCCGCCACGGCCTCGGGCCGCCGCTTCCGCGACGAGCTGGGCCGCCTGAACGCCCAGCTGGCGAGGGAGTGCGAACAGGTGGTCCTGGTGGTGGCGGGACAGGCGCTGCCGTTGCGGTGACCCTCGTCGGACACCCGGGGGCCGGGGCCCGTCCGGCGCCCGAGGGCACCCTGGACCGGGTGTCCAGGACCGGTAGTGTTCGACGGATGAGCGGTCTGAATCTGGATGACTTCGCCACACTGATCGAGCGCCCCGACCCGGGAACCCGCCGGGACGCCGAATCGCGGCGCGAGCGCCTCTCCCCCCGCCCCGGCGCCCTGGGGCGCCTGGACGAGCTGGGCGAGTGGCTCGCGGCCGCGCAGGGCACCGTGCCGGTCAAGCCCGTCGAGTCGGTCACCGCGCTGCTGTTCGCGGGCGACCACGGCGTCGCCCGGCTCGGTGTGTCGGCGGGCCCGGAGGGCGGCGCCCGGGAGCTCGTACGGGCGGCGCTGGACGGCGGGAGCCCCGCGGCGGTGCTGGCCCGGCGGTTCGGGGCGCGGCTGCGCGTCGTGGACATGTCCGTGGACTGCGACCCGGCCGAGCTGCCGGAGGAGGTCACCCGCCATCGGGTGCGGCGCGGTTCGGGGCGGATCGACATCGAGGACGCGCTGACCGCCGAGGAGGCCGAGGCGGCGTTCCGCGCGGGGATGGCGATCGCCGACGAGGAGGCGGACGCCGGTACGGACCTCGTGGTCCTCGGCGACCTCAGCGTCGGGGGCACCACGGCCGCCGGCACGCTGGTGGGCGCGCTGTGCGGTACGGACGCGTCCGTGGTCACCGGGCGCGGCGGCGCGGGCATCGACGACCTGGCGTGGATGCGCAAGTGCGCGGCGATCCGGGACGGGCTGCGGCGGGCCCGGCCGGTCCTGGGCGACCAGCTGCGGCTGCTGGCGACGACCGGCGGCGCGGACCTCACGGCGGCCACGGGCTTCCTGCTGCAGAGCGCGGTGCGCCGGACCCCCGTCGTCCTCGACGGAGTCGTCTCGGCGGCGTGTGCCCTGGTCGCGCAGCGGGTGGCGTTCCGGGCGCCCGACTGGTGGCTGGCGGGCCAGGCGAGCGGCGATCCGGCGCAGGCGAAGGCGCTGGACCGGATGGCGCTCAACCCTTTGCTGGATCACGGCGTCACAGTGGGCGAGGGGACAGGGGCGCTGCTCGCTCTGCCATTGGTTCAGGCGGCGGCGGCCCTGGCGGCGGAATTGCCTGAGCGCGCCTGACGACCCACGTCGAAGACGCGCATGTCGGACTCCACCGCAGATGGTGCCCCATATGATCACTTTTCATGGGAGAAGTCCGCTTGACTCCGGATGAAGGCGCGCGGAGCGGCATCCGGCCGCTCCTGTCTCGGCGCGCCGCCACTTTCGCCGTGTGGTACCTGCGCGTCGTCACGTTCGTCAATCTGCTCGGCGCGGTGTGGGTGTCCTTCGGCGCGGACATCCGCCGGCACAACGTCGAGGAGTTCTTCACGCCCTATCTGCTGACGGCGGGCTTCGCCTCGGCGCTGTGGTCGCTGGTCATGGCGGTCACGCTGCGCCGGCGCAAGCGGGCCTCGTGGATCCTCAACCTGGTGCTGTCCGGGCTGCTCCTGCTGCTGCTCGCCTTCGCGATGTACTTCCCGGAGTTCAACCGGCACGGCCTGAACTGGTTCTCGCTGGTGGCCACGGGGCTGTTCGTGGCCGCGCTGCTGGTGGGCCGCCGCGAGTTCTACGCCAAGGGCGACCGCGCCAACCCCAGGCTCGCCGCCATCGTGGCGGCCGGCGGCCTGCTCGTCACGTCGCTGACGGCCGCCCTGCTGGTGACGGTCACCAACGAGGCGCACGACGACCACCGCTCGACCTTCCTCGACCGGTGGCACTACGGATTCATGCGGCTGGTCTCACTCGCCGCGGACGACAGCGACTACCCGGGCATCGCCACGCCCGGCTGGGTCGACGTCTTCATCAACGTGATGAGCATGTTCCTGCTGCTGCTCGTCGTGTACGCCGCCTTCCGCGCCCGGCGGGCCACGGACCCGCTGAGCGCCGAGGACGAGGAGCGGCTGCGCGCCCTGCTCGACCGGCACGGCGACCGCGACTCCCTGGGCTATTTCGCGCTGCGCCGGGAGAAGAGCGTCCTCTGGTCGCCGTCGGGCAAGGCCGCGGTCACCTACCGCGTCGTCGGCGGTGTCTCGCTCGCCTCCGGCGACCCCATCGGCGACCCCGAGGCGTGGCCCGGTGCCATCGAGCCCTGGCTGACCGAGGCCCGTGAGCACGGCTGGATCCCCGCGGTGATGGGCGCGAGCGAGGAGGGCGGCACGATCTACGCGCGGCACGGCCTGGACGCCCTGGAGATCGGCGACGAGGCCATCGTGGACACCGCCGAGTTCACCCTGGACGGCCGCGCGATGCGCACCGTGCGCCAGGCGTACAACCGGGTGAAGCGCGCCGGTTACACCGTGCGGATCCGCCGCCACGAGGACATCCCCGAGGAGGAGATGGCCGAGCTGCTGCGCCGCGCCGACGACTGGCGCGACGGCGCGACCGAGCGCGGCTTCTCCATGGCGCTGGGCCGCCTCGGCGACCCGGGCGACGGCCGCTGCGTGATGCTGGAGTGCCATGACGGCAAGGGCGAGCTGCGGGCGCTGCTGAGCTTCGTGCCGTGGGGGCCCAAGGGCCTGTCGCTGGACCTGATGCGGCGCGACCGGGAGTCCGAGAACGGCCTGATGGAGTTCATGGTCATCGAGCTGCTCCAGCAGGCCAAGGGGTTCGGCATCGGCCAGGTGTCGCTGAACTTCGCGATGTTCCGGTCCGTCTTCGAGCGGGGCTCCAAGCTCGGCGCGGGGCCGGTGCTGCGGATGTGGCGTTCGCTGCTCAGCTTCTTCTCCCGCTGGTGGCAGATCGAATCGCTCTACCGTGCAAATGCGAAATACCGCCCCATCTGGGAACCTCGGTTCATGCTCTTCGAGAAGAGCGGCGATCTGCTGCGGATCGGTATCGCCAGTGCCCGGGCGGAAGGCTTCCTCGAAGCTCCCGGCCTGCCCAAATGGCTCAACCGAAAGCACCTGGAGAGCCCGCGATGAACCGCGCGGCGCTGCGTCGCGCCGCGCGCACCGAATGGGGGCCGCTCGCCGGGACCGTACGGCGGGCACTGACCCACGAGCGACTCCGCGCCGTTCCGATGACGCTGTCGGCGGTGGCCCTGACCGGGGTCTTCCAGATCGTGCAGAACCAGCCGTGGGGCTTCGAGCCCGTGCAGCGGCTCGGCTCGGTGCAGGCGCAGCTGCCCTGGTGGCAGGCGCTGCTGCGGACGCCGCTGTCGCTGTTCGTACCGGCGCTGGACCTGCCGGTGTGGGGGGCGCTGGCGCAGGTCCTGCTGGTCTTCGGGATCGCCGAGATCTGCCTGGGCAAGTGGCGCACGCTGGGCATCTGTTACGTCGCGACGCTCGCCGGGACGATGTACGCGCGGCTGGCCGTCCACATCGGGCCGGACTCCGTCCTCGGCCTGCCGCCGGAGGCCGCCCAGGTCATCGACACCGGCCCGTCGGCTGCCGTCGTGGGGCTGGCGGTGTACGTCAGCTGGCGCTACCGCGCCTGGTTCACCTGCGCGGCCGTGGTCCTGGCCATGGCCGTGGAGGTGCTGCTCAAGCCCAATCTGGCGGGCAAGGAGCACGTCGCGGCGGTCACCGCGATGGTCGTGCTGTGCGTGGTCGACGAGGTGCGCAGGCGGCGCAAGCCCCGGCGGGACGCCTATGACTCGTCCGGTCAGCGGTCGGGGGCGCCGGCCAGCAGGTCGTGAAGCTTGTTGCGGACGGCCTCCCAGCGCGCGTCGTGCCGGTAGGCGCGCACCCGCGCCTTGCGGGTCGCGCGCGGGCGGCGGCGGTAGAAGCGACGCGCCCACGGCGAGCCGGGCCGGGCCAGCCGCACCGCGCCCACGAGCGCCACGAACGGCACCACACAGCCGATCACGGCCATCCGGGGCTTGCCCTTGGCCAGGGCGAAGAGGGCGATGAGGAAGTTGCTCAGGACGTTGGTGACCACCACGCCGCGGTCGTGCAGCTCCTCCGAGCTCAGCTCGTTCACCCCGAACGGCACGGACCCGGCGAGCACCAGCGCCACCAGGGAGGCCGTCAGGACCACGATCTCGACGCTCTTGCGGCCCTGCTCGGTCCAGTAGACGTCGTCCAGGTGCAGGACGAGCGCGAACTCGTCCAGCACCAGCCCGGCACCCATCCCGAACAGCACCGCCGCCAGCGCCGCCCCGAACCCGTGCCGGCCGGAGGCGACCGCGGCGAAGCCGCCCACGACCATCAGCACGATGCCGGGCACCACATGGTGGACGTGCAGGCCGCCGGGGCTGATGTTGCGGAAGGGGCCCTTGCCCGCGCGGATCAGCCGCGTGATCACCCGGGTCACCAGAAAGGTCAGCACGAACGAGGCCAGCGCGAGCAGCAGGGGCAGCTTCCCCGGCTCGACGATGTTGCGGTGCAACCAATGACCCATGACTCACCTGTTCCCGATCGCCCCCGGACCGGCAACCTACTGCCCCCGTCCGGCGGGATAGTGTGCCCGCGATGACCGACACGACACCCGCCGCACCCACGCCCGGCGACGCGTTCCGCTTCGCCTTCGGCACGCTGACCGTGCTGCCCGTGCGCGTCACCCGCTGGGATCGCGGCGCGGCCCGCGGCGGGATGCTCGCCGCACCTCTCGCGGGGCTGGTCGTCGGCGGTTTCGCGGCCGCCGTGGGGCTGCTGCTGCTGGTGCTGGGCGCGAGCCCGATGCTCGCCGCGGTGGCCTGCGTGGCGGTGCCCGCGGTCCTCACACGCGGACTCCACTTGGACGGCCTCGCCGATGTCGCCGACGGACTCGGCAGCGGCCGGCCCGCCGCGGACGCGCTGCGGATCATGAAGCGGTCCGACATCGGACCGTTCGGTGTCGTCACCCTCCTGCTGACCCTGTTCGGCCAGATCGCCGCGGTCTCCGGGCTGTTCGCCGCCGGCTGGGAGCGGGGCGCCGTCGCCACGGCCGTGGCGGCGCTCGCCGCCCGCTGCTCGCTGACCCTCGCCTCCCGCGCCGGGGTACCCCCGGCCCGCCCCGACGGCCTGGGCGCGGCGGTGGCCGGGGTGGTACCGGTCCGCGCGGCGCTGCTGGTCACGGCCCTGACCGTGGCCGCGGCGGCCGGCGCCGGCGCCCTCTCGGGACCGTACGGCGCGCTGCGCGCGGGCGGCGCGGCGCTGCTCGCACTGGTCGCCGGCGAGCTGCTGCTGCGCCACTGCGTACGGCGCTTCGGCGGCGTGACCGGTGACGTCTTCGGCGCCCTGGCGGAGACCTCGGCGACCACCGCGCTGGTCGTCCTCGCCCTCGGCTAGGCCCCGTACCCGGGGATCCGCCCGCTGACAGCGCTACTTTGGGGTCGGACCCGAGCCCGGTGGCCCGGAGCACCGCGGCATACGATGCCCAGGGTGCGGCCGGCCCACCCATCGGCCGAGGAACTCAACGGAAGTAGGGACCCCACCACCGTGTCTGCTCTGACTCTCAGCACTTCCAGTGCGGCGACGCTGCGCGCGGACGCCATCGTCGTCGGTGTGACCAAGGGCCCGAAGGGTCCCGTCGTCGCGCCCGGCGCCGAAGCCGTGGACAAGGCGTTCGACGGCAAGCTCGCCACCGTCCTGGAGACCCTCGGCGCCACGGGCGGCGAGGGCGAGGCGACCAAGCTCCCCGCCCCGTCCGGGCTCAAGGCCCCGGTCGTGCTGGCGGTCGGGCTCGGCGAGGCGCCCGCGAAGGACGAGGGCTTCGGCCACGAGGCGCTGCGCCGGGCGGCCGGTACCGCGGCCCGCGCGCTGGCGGGCACCAAGAAGGCCGGGTTCGCCCTGCCCACCGAGGACGCGGAGGCCGCCGCGGCCATCGCCGAGGGCGCGCTGCTCGGCGCGTACTTCTACGACGCCGCCCGCGTCAACGGCGGGAAGAACGCCGACAAGGACGCGAAGAACGCGCCGCTGGCCGAGGTCGCCCTGCTGGGCACCAAGCCCCGCGACAAGGCGTTCAAGGCCGCCGCCGAGCGCGCCACCGTGGTGACCGACGAGGTCAACCGCGCCCGCGACCTGATCAACATGCCGCCGAACGACCTGCACCCGAAGTCCTTCGCCGCCGCGGCCCAGGCCGCCGGCAAGGAGCACGGCCTCAAGGTCGAGGTGCTGGACGAGAAGGCGCTGCTCAAGGGCGGCTTCGGCGGCCTGATGGGCGTCGGCCAGGGCTCCGCGGTCCCGCCGCGCCTGGTGCGGATCGCCTACACCCACCCCAAGGCGGAGAAGACCCTGGCCCTGGTCGGCAAGGGCATCACCTACGACTCGGGCGGCATCTCCCTGAAGCCGGCCGGCCACAACGAGACCATGAAGTGCGACATGAGCGGTGCCGCCGCCGTGTTCGCCGCGGTCGTGGCCGTCGCCCGCCTGGGTCTGCGGGTCAACGTCACCGGCTGGCTGGCCCTCGCCGAGAACATGCCCTCGGGCAACGCCACCCGCCCGGGCGACGTGCTGCGGATGTACGGCGGCAAGACCGTCGAGGTCCTCAACACCGACGCCGAAGGCCGGCTGGTCCTGGCCGACGCCCTGGTCCGCGCCTCGGAGGAGAACCCGGACGCGATCGTGGACGTCGCCACCCTTACGGGTGCCATGGTCCTCGCGCTCGGCAACCGCACCTTCGGTGTCATGGCCAACGACGACGCCTTCCGCACCTCGCTGTACGAGATCGCCGAGGAGGTCGGCGAGCCCGCGTGGCCCATGCCGATGCCGGCCGAGCTGCGCAAGAGCATGGACTCCCCCGTCGCCGACCTCGCCAACATCGGCGAGCGGATGGGCGGCGGCCTGCTGGCCGGCGTGTTCCTGAAGGAGTTCGTGGGCGAGGGCATCGCCTGGGGGCACCTGGACATCGCGGGCCCGGCCTTCCACGAGAGCGCCCCCTTCGGCTACACCCCGAAGGGCGGCACCGGCTCCGCCGTGCGCACCCTGGTCCGACTGGCGGAGCACACCGCCGACGGCGACCTCGGCTGAGGCCTCTCCGAGGTTTGTACGCTTTCGGTCGGCCCCGGGTGTTTCGCCCGGGGCCGGCCGGCGGCCGTTCGCCCTCAACGAAATCCACCGCGTCGTACGCGTGAGTAACCCGTGAAGGTGACGCATCAGTCGCCTCACAGCCCGGCCCGGCGTCCCGTCGTCCGTCAACAAGTGCGAAGATGTTGTCTCGGCAGGACAGGGCCCCCCTTGACCCAGGGCCGAAGCAAAAGCGGCCGAACAACAGCCGCCGCCCGGTCACCGACGACCGGCACCGGCGTACCCATGCATGGAGGACGTGACGTGGCGAACGACGCCAGCACCGTTTTCGACCTAGTGATCCTCGGAGGCGGTAGCGGCGGTTACGCCGCTGCCCTGCGCGGAGCGCAGCTGGGTCTGGACGTCGCTCTGATCGAGAAGGACAAGCTGGGCGGGACCTGCCTGCACCGCGGCTGCATCCCCACCAAGGCGCTGCTGCACGCCGGTGAGGTCGCCGACCAGGCTCGCGAGAGCGAGCAGTTCGGTGTCAAGGCCACTTTCGAGGGCATCGACATCGCGGGTGTCCACAAGTACAAGGACGACGTGATCTCGGGCCTCTACAAGGGCCTGCAGGGTCTGGTCGCCTCCCGCAAGGTCACCTACGTGACCGGCGAGGGCCGCCTCTCCTCCCCGACGTCCGTGGACGTCAACGGCCAGCGCTACACCGGCCGCCACGTCCTGCTCGCGACCGGCTCCGTGCCGAAGTCGCTGCCGGGCCTGACCATCGACGGCAACCGCGTCATCTCCTCGGACCACGCGCTGGTCCTGGACCGCGTGCCGAAGTCCGCGATCGTGCTGGGCGGCGGCGTCATCGGCGTCGAGTTCGCCTCCGCGTGGAAGTCCTTCGGCACCGACGTCACCATCGTCGAGGCGCTTCCGCACCTCGTCCCGGTCGAGGACGAGAACAGCTCCAAGCTGCTGGAGCGCGCCTTCCGCAAGCGCGGCATCAACTTCTCCCTCGGTTCCCGCTTCTCCGGCGTGGAGTACACCGCCGACGGAGTGAAGGTCTCGCTGGAGAACGGCAAGACGTTCGAGGCCGAGCTGCTGCTCGTCGCCGTCGGCCGCGGCCCGGTCTCGCAGGGCCTGGGCTACGAGGAGGCCGGGGTCGCGATGGACCGCGGCTACGTCCTGGTGGACGAGTACATGCGCACCAACGTGGAGACCATCTCCGCCGTCGGTGACCTCGTCCCGACCCTCCAGCTCGCGCACGTCGGCTTCGCCGAGGGCATCCTGGTGGCGGAGCGTCTGGCCGGACTCAAGCCCGTACCGGTCGACTACGACGGCGTGCCGCGCGTCACGTACTGCCACCCCGAGGTCGCCTCCGTCGGTATCACCGAGGCGAAGGCCAAGGAGCTGTACGGCGCCGACAAGGTCGTCGCTCTGAAGTACAACCTCGCGGGCAACGGCAAGAGCAAGATCCTCAAGACCGCGGGCGAGATCAAGCTCGTCCAGGTGCGGGACGGTGCCGTGGTCGGCGTCCACATGGTCGGCGACCGTATGGGTGAGCAGGTCGGCGAGGCCCAGCTGATCTACAACTGGGAAGCCCTGCCGGCCGAGGTCGCGCAGCTCATCCACGCGCACCCGACGCAGAACGAGGCTCTCGGCGAGGCCCACCTGGCCCTGGCCGGGAAGCCGCTGCACTCGCACGACTAGGTCCCGAGCGCACCACCATCCGCACTACTCGTAAGGAGCAACCGCAACCATGGCGGTTTCCGTAACACTGCCGGCGCTCGGCGAGAGCGTGTCCGAGGGCACCGTCACCCGTTGGCTCAAGGCCGAGGGTGAGCGTGTCGAGGCCGACGAGCCGCTGCTCGAGGTCTCCACCGACAAGGTCGACACCGAGATCCCGGCCCCCGCGTCCGGCATCCTGGCCTCCATCAAGGTCGCCGAGGACGAGACGGTCGAGGTCGGCGCCGAGCTGGCCATCATCGACGACGGCACCGGTGCCGCCGCCGAGACCCCGGCCGCCACCGAGGCCCCCGCCGCTCCGGCCGAGGCTCCGGCCCCGGTCGCCGAGGCGCCCGCCGCCCCCGCCGAGGCCCCGGCCCAGGAGGCCCCCGCGGCCCCCGCCGCCGGTGCCGCCGAGGGCACCCCGGTCGTGCTCCCCGCCCTGGGCGAGTCCGTGACCGAGGGCACCGTCACCCGCTGGCTGAAGCAGGTCGGCGAGTCGGTCGAGGTCGACGAGCCGCTGCTCGAGGTCTCCACCGACAAGGTCGACACCGAGATCCCCGCCCCGGTCGCCGGCGTCCTGCTGGAGATCAGCGTCGGTGAGGACGAGGTCGCCGAGGTCGGCGCCAAGCTCGCCGTCATCGGTGCCGCCGGTGCCGCTCCGGCCCCGGCCGCGCCCGCCGCCGCCCCGGCTCCGGCCGCCGCTCCGGAGCCCACCCCGGCCCCGGCCCCGGCTCCGGCCGCTGCCCCGGCTCCGGCTCCCGCCGCTCCGGCCCCGGTCGCCGCTCCGGCTCCGGCCGCCGCTCCGGCTCCGGCCGCCGCTCCGGCTCCGGCCGCCCCGGCCGCCCCGGCTCCGGTCGCCACTCCGGCCCCGGCCGCCCCGGTCGCCGCTCCGGCCGCCGACGGCGCGTACGTCACGCCGCTGGTGCGCAAGCTCGCCGCCGAGAACGCCGTGGACCTCACCTCGGTCCAGGGCACCGGCGTGGGTGGCCGCATCCGCAAGCAGGACGTCATCGCCGCCGCCGAGGCCGCGAAGGCCGCGCCGGCCCCGGCCCCGGCCGCCGCGCCCGCCGCCGCCCCGAAGGCCGCCGCCGTCGAGGCGTCGCCGCTGCGCGGCCAGACGGTCAAGATGACCCGCATGCGCAAGGTCATCGGCGAGAACATGATGAAGGCCCTGCACGGCCAGGCGCAGCTGACCTCCGTGGTCGAGGTGGACATCACCAAGATCATGCGGATGCGCAACAAGGCCAAGGACGCGTTCGCGCAGCGTGAGGGCGTCAAGCTCTCGCCGATGCCGTTCTTCGTCAAGGCCGCCGTCCAGGCGCTGAAGGCCCACCCGGTCGTCAACGCCCGGATCAACGACGAAGAGGGCACCATCACCTACTTCGACTCCGAGAACGTCGGCATCGCCGTCGACTCGGAGAAGGGCCTGATGACCCCGGTCATCAAGGGTGCGGGTGACCTCAACATCGCGGGCATCTCCAAGAAGACCGCGGAGCTCGCGGGCAAGGTCCGCTCGGGCAAGATCAGCCCGGACGACCTGGCCGGCGCGACCTTCACGATCAGCAACACCGGCTCGCGCGGTGCGCTGTTCGACACGGTCATCGTGCCCCCGAACCAGGTCGGCATCCTCGGTATCGGTGCGACCGTCAAGCGCCCGGTGGTCATCAACCACCCGGAGCTGGGCGAGACCATCGCCATCCGTGACATGACCTACCTGGCGCTCTCCTACGACCACCGTCTGGTGGACGGCGCCGACGCCGCCCGCTACCTGACCACGGTCAAGCAGCTGCTGGAGGCCGCCGAGTTCGAGGCCGAGATCGGCCTCTGAGCCTCCACCTCGTGAGGCGGCACGCCCTCAAAGGGCGCGGCCCCGGTCCCGTATCCGTACGGGCCGGGGCCGCGCCCTTTTTCGCGGGCGGGCCGGCGGCGTCCGCCGCGCCCCTTTTCCGCCCTTCGCACCGGGATAATGACGTCCCGTCCCCGCGCCCGCTAAGGAGCATCCATCCATGGCCACACCCGTCGTGCACTCGCTGCGCGAGCAGATCCGCGAGCACATCCTCGAGGGGATCGTGGGCGGGCGCTGGCAGCCGGGCGAGCGGATCGTGGAGCGGCGGATCGCCGCGGAGCTGTCGGTGAGCCAGACGCCGGTGCGCGAGGCGCTGCGCGAGCTGGAGTCGCTGCGGCTGATCGAGTCCTCGCCCAACAAGGGCGTACGGGTCCGGGAGCTGACCGCCACGGATCTCAAGGAGAGCTATCCCGTGCGGGCGGGCCTGGAGCAGGTGGCCGCCGAGCTGGCCGCGCCCGTCCTGGCCGAGGACGTCTCGGCGCTGGAGCCGGAGGTGACCGCGCTGTACGCGGCCGACCGGACCGGCGACGGGGAGGCGCAGGCGCGGCACACGGTGGCCTTCCACCGGGAGATCGTGAAGGCGGCCGGCAACGCGGTGCTGCTGCACACCTGGGAGTCGCTGGGCATCGAGGTGTGGACGACGCTGTCGATCCGCTGGCTGAGCCCGGAGCCCCGCGCGTACGCGGAGGACCACGCGGAGATCGTGGCGGCGTTCGCGCGGCGCGATCCGGGCATCGGCGAGCTGCTGAAGACCCATGTGCTGAGCTGCGCGCCGCGCGTGTGACATGAGGGCGGAGTCGGTGAGGATTTGACGCCAGGGATTGATCGATCATCGATCAAAGGCGTATCGTCTTCGCGGAGCCGCGTCCGCACCGCCCTGTCCTGCGACCGGAAGCGGCTCCGGGATGACAACAGGAGTCCGTGCGTCTTCCATGCCCTGGCCGGCGCACGGGTCCTGTCGTCGCCGCCGTCGTCGCACGCGGCCGTGTCGGTGCCCCAGGGCATGATGGGCGCATGCGCGCGGCCCGGCTGATCCAATTGGTGCTGCTCCTCCAGTCCCGGGCGTCGATGACGGGGTCCGAACTGGCGCGGCGGCTCGAAGTCTCGGAGCGCACGGTCGCCCGGGACGTCCTCGCCCTGTCCGAAGCGGGCGTCCCCGTCCTCGCCGACCGCGGCCGCTCCGGTGGCTACCGCCTCGTCGGCGGCTACCGCACCCGCCTGACGGGCCTCGGCCGTACGGAAGCCGAAGCCCTCTTTCTCTCCGGTGTGCCCTCCGCGCTGCGCGACATGGGCCTGGCCGACGCCGCCTCCGCCGCCCGCCTCAAGGTCTCCGCCGCCCTGCTGCCCGACCTGAGCGACGCCTCCGCGAGCGCCGCGCAGCGCTTCCACCTCGACGCGCCCGGCTGGTGGCAGCCCGCCGACCCGCCCGCCCTGCTGCCCGTCGTCGCCGGGGCGGTCTGGGACGACCGCCGGCTGACGGGCCGCTATCCGCGGCGGGACACCGAGGTCGAGCGCGAGCTGGAGCCGTACGGGCTCGTCCTGAAGGGCGGCGTCTGGTATCTCGCGGCACGCGCCGACGAGCGGTTCCGGGTCTACCGCGTGGACCGCTTCACGGCCGTGACCGCCGGGGAGGACCGATTCGAGCGCGAGGAGGCGTTCGACCTGCCGGCCTTCTGGGCGGAGCGGGCGGCGGAGTTCGCCCGCTCGATCCTGCGCGAACGGGCCGAGGTGCGCCTCACCCCGGACGGCGCCCGGCTGCTGCCGCACGTGACGGACCGTGTGGCGGCCGCCGAGGCGCTGGCGGCCGCGCCGGACCCCGACGGCCTCGGCCGCGTCACCGTCACCCTGGCCGTGGAGTCCCTGGAGGTGGCGTACGCCCAGCTGCTGGCACTGGGCCCCGACGCCGAGGTGCTCGGGCCGCCCGAGCTGCGCGAGCGCTTCGCGCGGGCGGCGGAGCGGAGCGCCGGGCTCTACGCCCGGCCGCCCCGCCCTACCGGTAGTCGGCCTCCTGCGGATCCTTCCCCGCCTCCAGGTCCATGATGTAGCGCCAGGCGTCCGGGCGGGTGCCGTCGGTGTCGGTGAAGCCGTAGACGCCGGCCAGCTGCCCGCTGGAGAGCGACTGCCCGTTCCAGCGCGCCACGTCGGGGTCGGCGGCGAGCGCGGCCACGGCCCGCCCGACGAAGACGGGGCTCTCCGAGATGCAGAAGTGCGGGTCCTCCCGCAGCGCGTCGCGCCAGGTCTCCTCGGTCACCTTCTTGTAGGTGTCCAGCATCGCCTCCGACCGCAGATAGCCCGGTGTGAGGCAGACCGCCGTGCACCCGAGGTCCTTGAGCTCCTCGCCGAGCCCCATGGCCATCCGGATCGGCGCGTATTTGGCGAGGTCGAAGGAGAGGTGGCCGCGGTACCTCGCGTTGTACTCGGCCGTGCCGTCGGTCACCTCGACCACCAGCCCGCCGGGCCGCCGGGTCAGCAGGGGCAGCGCGAAGTGGCTGGTGATCATGTGGGAGTCGATGCCGAGCCGCAGGATGCGCAGGTCCGCGTCCAGGTCGTGCTCCCACATCTTCCTGGCGAAGCCCTCGGGGAAGCCGACCAGGTGGTCGCCGCCCCACAGGCCGTTGACGAGCACGTCGAGCCGCCCGCACTCCCGGTCGATCCGCCGGATCAGCGCCTCGACCTGGTCCCGCTCCAGATGGTCCGTCGGGACGGCGAACCCCGTGCCACCCGCCGCCGTCACCAGCTCGGCCGTCTCCTCGATCGTCTCCGCGCGGCCGATCTCGCTGCGGTGCTCCCGCGTGGTGCGGCCCGTCGCGTAGACGGTGGCCCCCGCGGCGCCCAGCGCGACGGCCATGGCCCGGCCCGCTCCGCGCGTCGCGCCGGCGACCAGTGCGACCTTTCCGGCCAGCCGTCCCGCCGGTGCGCTCCCGGTGTCCTCCACGTACCTGTTCCCTTCGCTCGAACGATCTCGGTACGCGGCCGACCCTGCCACCGAAACATGACATCTTCTGTCTGGTTTTTCTGGGACTTCGTCCTTCCTCCGTTTCCTTCCCCGGCCTCCCCGAGATCCCTTTCCGGCGACGCACCGGTAACGACACGGCCGCATCCGGTCCGCTCCGCGTGCGGGGCCAGGTCGTTGGCCTGATGCTGGTGCCGTGATGGACGAGACGGAGTTCTGGGACCTCATCGACAGCACGCGCGACGCGGCCGGAGGTGACGCCGAGGAGCAGGCGGACTTGCTGGTCGAGGCGCTGATGCAGCTCGACCCCGACCGTGTGGTGGACTTCGCCCGGCATTTCGAGGCGCGCTACAACCGCGCCTATCTCTGGGACCTGTGGGGCGCCGCCGCCGTGCTGCTCAACGGCGCGAGCGACGACACCTTCGACTTCTTCCGCTGCTGGCTCATCGCCCAGGGCCGGGAGGTCTTCGAGGGCGCGATACACGACCCCGACAACCTCGCCGATCTCCTGGAGGACTTCGACGACGAGGTGGACGGTGACGCGGAGGACCTGGGCTTCGCGGCCGACGAGGCGTACGAGCAGCTCACCGGCGCGGAGACGCCCGACCTCGGGCTGCCGAACCCGCCGCCCGAGCCGCTGGGCGCGGTGATCGACCTGGAGGACGAGGCGGCCCTGGCCGAGCGGTTCCCCCGGCTGTGGGACCGGTTCGGGCGATGACGGACACGGCCCGGTCCCTGTATCCCGCGCCCGGTGCCGGGCAGGATGGGCCGTATGCGGATTGCGATCACCGGTTCGTCCGGGCTCATCGGCACGGCGCTCGTACGCTCCCTGACGGCCGACGGCCACGAGGTCGTGCGCCTCGTCCGGCGGCCGGTGCGCGCCCCCGGGGAGGTCTTCTGGGACCCCGAGGGGCAGCGGGTCGACGCGGAGGGGCTCGTGGGGTGCACGGGTGTGGTGCACCTGGCGGGCGCCGGCGTGGGCGACCACCGCTGGACCGACGCCTACAAGAAGAAGCTGCGCGACAGCCGGGTGCTGGGCACCGGTGCGATCGCCGAGGCCCTGGCCTCCTTGGACACCCCGCCGCGCGTGCTGATCAGCGGCAGCGCCATCGGCTTCTACGGGGACACCGGCGGCCGGCCGGCGGACGAGAGCGCCCCGCCCGGCGAGGGCTTCCTCGCGGACCTGGCCCAGGAGTGGGAGGACGCGGCGGCGCCCGCCTCCGAGGCGGGTGTACGGACCGTCCTGGCGCGCACCGGGCTCGTCGTGGCCCCCGGCGGGGCCTGGGGCAAGCTGCTCTCGCTCTTCCGCCTCGGCCTGGGCGGGCGGATCGGCGACGGGCGGCAGTACTGGAGCTTCATCGCCCTGCACGATCACATCGCGGCCCTGCGCCACCTCCTGGAGACGGACGGCCTGGCGGGGCCCGTGAACCTGACGGCGCCCCATCCGGTCACCAACCGCGAGGTGACCGCGGCGATGGGGCGCGTGCTGCACCGGCCGACGCTGCTGGCCGTCCCCGCGCCCGCGCTCCGGCTGGCGCTCGGCGAACTGGCCTCCGACCTGCTGCGCAGCCAGCGCGTGGAGCCTCGGCGGCTGTTGGACTCCGGCTTCTCGTTCGCCCACCCGCGGATCGAGAGCGCCGTACGCGCGGCGCTGGCGGACCCGCGCTGAGCGCCTGCCGTGCCCCAGGCCGTGGCATGTGCTACCGCCGTGCGACCGTGCTCTGTCCGTGCGCGACTGTTGTTGACCGATTTTCTCTCTACGGTCGAGGCAATTCGCGCATCGCCGCTGCCCGTTGAGGGCATCAGGCCCCAGAGCGAGCGGACCGATCCCGGGAGGGCACGTGCTCAGCAGCGCACGCGAGACCGCACACGAGACCGACGTCGTCATCGTGGGAGCCGGCCTCGCCGGACTCTCGGCGGCGCACCGGCTCACCGCCGCCGGAGTAACCGTCACCGTCCTGGAGGCCGCTCCTTACGTCGGGGGCCGGATGACCACCGACCGGATCGACGGCTTCCGGCTGGACCGTACGGCACAGCTGCTCAACACCGCCTTCCCGGAGCTCCTGCGCACCCCGGGTCTGGACGGACTGGCCCTGCGCCCCTTTTCCCCGGGGGTGCTGGTCCACGCCGACGGCCGCAACCACCGCGCGGGCGAACCCCGTGGCGGCAAGCGCGCGTTCACCACGGCACGCGCCTTCGCGACCGCCGCCCGCGCCTCGCGGCCCGGCGGCCTCGACCAGGCGCGCCTGGGCACGGCGCTGGCCCGCCTGGCCGCCCTGCCCGCCCACCGGGTCCTCGCCCGGCCCGACCGGCCCACCGCCGACACCCTCACCGGGCGCGGCCTGCCGGCCCGTACGGTCGAGGGCTTCCTGCGCCCCCTGCTGGCGTCCCTGCTGTGCGACCCGGACCTCACCACCTCCAGCCGCTGCGCCGACCTGGTGCTGCGCGGCTACGCCCGGGGCCGCCTCTGCCTGCCCGCCGGCGGTGCCGACACGGTCCCGGAGCTGCTGGCGGCGCTGCTGCCGCCCGGCACGGTCCGTACGGGCGTGCACGCCAAGGCCGCCTGCACCACATCCGTCAGCACCGCCGAGCACGGCGAGATCCGCTGCCGGTCGGTCGTCGTGGCCACCGGCGCCCGCGCCGCCGCCGAACTGATCCCGGGCCTGCGGCTGCCGGGCTTCCACCCGGTGACCGTCCTGCACCACACCGCCCCCGAGCCACCGCTGCGCGACGCCTCGCTGATCATCGCCGGCGGCCGGCGCGGGCCCGTGGCGCACACCATGGTCGCCAGCGAGGTCGACCCTTCCCGGACGCCCGACGGCCGGGCGCTGATCACCTCGACGGTGCTCGGCACGGCGGCCGGGCTGCCGACCGCCCAGCTGGACCGCGCGGCCCGCGCCCAGCTCGCCCGCGTCTACGGCACGTCCACCACCGACTGGGACCTGCTCTCCGCCCACCACGACCCGGACGCGGTCCCGGCCATGCCGGCCCCGCACGACGTCCGGCGCCCGGTCCGCCTGCTGTCCGGCCTCTACGTCTGCGGCGACCACCGCGACACGAGCACCGTCCAGGGCGCCCTCTTCTCGGGCCGCCGCGCGGCACTGGCGGTCCTCCGCGACCTGGGCATCCGCACCCCACTGGAGGCGGAGGAGCTGAGGGCGGCGTAACGGACCTCCCGGACGGGCTGCACTCACGCCCGTCCGGGCAACCGTTCAGCCCGTCCGGCGATTGAGGACCGGGGACCGGGGCGGAGCCCCGAATCCTGAACGCGCACCCGCCCTACAGCATCGCCACCTTCTCCCGATAGGCGCGTACGGCCGCGGCATCGCGATACGGCTCCAGCCGCCGCTCGAAGTCCCGCACATACTCCAGCGCCCGAACCGACCGCATCTCCGCGGCCTGCGCCGCCGCCTCCGCCCCGAGCGTGCACGCCTGTTCCAGCTCGCCCAGCCCCAGCCGCGCCGTCGCCAGCACCACCCGGCAGAAGAGCCGGCTGCGGGCGTACGCCTGGCTGCGCAGTTGCAGGGAGCGCTCCGCGTGCTGCGCCGCCGCCCGGTACTGCTGGAGGTCGCGGTGGCAGTGCCCGAACTCGTCCGCCAGCTGCGCCTCGTCGAAGAACCGGGCCCAGTACGGCACGTCGTCGCCCGGCCGCGCGGTCTCCAGCGCCCGTTCGGCCCGCGCGAGCGACGCCGAGCAGGCCCGTACCTCGCCGAGCACGCCGTGCCCGCGCGCCTCGACCGCGTGGAGCAGCGACTGCACCACCGACGGCGCGCCGGAGCCCACGCCCTGCTGGGCCACCCTGGCCAGCTGCACCGCCTCCCGGCCGTGCCCGAGATAGACCGCCTGCCGGCTCATGGTGATCAGCACATAGCTGCCGTACGAGCGGTCCCCCGCGGCCTGGGCCAGCCGCAGCGCCTGGACGAAGTAGCGCTGCGCCAGGCCGTGCGCCGCGATGTCGTACGACGTCCACCCGGCGAGCCGGGTCAGGTCGGCGACGGCGGCGAAGAGCCGGCGTCCCGTGGACTCGCCGTACGTGCCGCGCAGCATCGGCTCGGCCTCGTGCTCCAGATAGCGCACCAGGGCCTGGCGGGCGTGGCCGCCGCCGTAGGCGTGGTCGAGGGTCCGGAACAGCTCCCCCACCGACCGCAGCGCCGCGATGTCGCCCATCGAGACCCGGCCGCCGGGCCCGCGCTCGGCGTGCCGCTGGCGCGGCGGGTGGCCCCGCTGCTGGGCGGGCACCCGGGTGCCGCCCTCCGCGAGCGGCGGGGGTGCGGCGCCGCGGGCGACGCGCTCGTCGGCGCGGCCGATCAGCCAGTCGCGGCTGGGCACCACCAGTCCGGCCGGGGTGAAGGCGATCTTCCGCAGCTCGGTGTGGCTGCCGGAGTCCTTTCGCCAGAGCCCGCTGACGATGTCGATGGCCTCCTCCGGGGACGCGGCGAATTCCAGCCCGGCGTACACCGGGGCGCACGCGTCGAGCCCGAGGTCCTGTGCGGACAGCCGTCGGCCCAGGCGCCGGGTGAAGACCTCGGCGATCAGCGCCGGTGTCGTACCGCGCGGCTGCTGCCCGCGCAGCCATCGGGTGACGGAGGTCTTGTCGTAGCGCAGGTCGAGGCCGTGCTCCAGCCCTAACTGATCGACGCGCCGAGCCAGCCCTGCGTTGGAGAAGCCCGCCTCCGCGATGAGCGCGGCTAGCTGACGGTTGGGGATGCGCTGCGGGGGTCGTTCCGTCATCAGCCTGCCGGTCTCCCTGATCGCGTTCTGGAACGGCGTGAATTTAGCGCCGGCCGACGCCCTGATCGCTACCTTCGCCCCGCATTCATCCGATCGTGTGAGGACAGATCAAATACGCATGGAAGGCGGCCCGGGTCGACCGGCCGCCTGCGGGAACGTCAGTGCGCCGCCGTACAGTGGCAAGGGCGCGGCTGCCGGGTCGGGAATCGCGCGAGAAGCACCGAAATGTGCACCACATGGTTCGAATAGGTTCGAAGAGGAGCTGCCGTGAGTGAGCTGCGCTTTGTCCACCTGGGCTTCGGGACGGACGCCGTCGAGTATCAGGAGGCATGGCAGGAGCAGCGGCGGGTCCACGCGGCGCGTTTCGCGGACGAGATCCCGGACACCTGCCTGCTGCTGGAGCACCCGGCGGTCTACACCGCCGGACGGCGCACGGAAGACAGCGAGCGCCCCCTGGACGGCACCCCGGTCGTCGACGTCGACCGCGGCGGAAAGATCACCTGGCACGGTCCGGGCCAGCTCGTGGGCTATCCGATCCTGAAGCTGCCGCGCCCGGTCGACGTGATCGCGCACGTACGGCGCCTGGAGGAGGCCCTGATCCTCACCTGCGCGGACTTCGGCCTGGAGACCACCCGGGTGGAGGGCCGCAGCGGCGTGTGGGTGCTGGGCGACCCGGTGGCGGAGCGTCCGGCGGTCGGCGGGCTGGACCTTGACTTCGACCCGCGGCTGACGGACGAGGAGTTCGACGCCCGGCTCAACGGCCCGGAGTACGCGCCGTCCAACGCCGGCCAGCGCCGCGAGGACCGCAAGCTCGCGGCCATCGGCATCCGGATCGCCAAGGGCGTGACGATGCACGGCTTCGCGCTGAACTGTGACCCGGACAACACCTGGTTCGACCGGATCGTGCCCTGCGGGATCCGCGACGCGGGCGTGACCTCGCTCTCCAACGAGCTGGGCCGGCGGGTGCCGGTGGCCGAGGTGCTGCCGGTGGTGGAGAAACGGCTGCGGGAGGTCCTGGAGACCGCCGAGCCGCTGCCGAGGGCGGTGTAGCCCGGGAATGAGCCCCGCGCGGTGGAGGTTGTCCAACCCGTAACCACTGCACGTAAACACGTATGAATTAACGGGCGTACCCTGGTGTTCGCCGAGGAATCGAAGTCATAGGGAGCCGGACGTGTCCGCTGTCGCACCCGACGGACGCAAGATGCTGCGCTTGGAGGTCCGGAACGCCCAGACCCCCATCGAGCGCAAGCCCGAGTGGATCAAGACCCGGGCGAAGATGGGTCCCGAGTACACCGAGCTTCAGGGTTTGGTGAAGCGCGAGGGCCTGCACACCGTCTGCCAGGAGGCGGGCTGTCCCAACATCTACGAATGCTGGGAGGACCGCGAGGCGACGTTCCTCATCGGTGGCGACCAGTGCACCCGGCGCTGTGACTTCTGCCAGATCGACACCGGCAAGCCGCAGGCGCTGGACCGCGACGAGCCGCGCCGCGTGGGCGAGTCCGTCGTCACGATGGACCTGAACTACGCCACCATCACCGGCGTCGCCCGCGACGACCTGGAGGACGGCGGCGCCTGGCTGTACGCCGAGACCGTGCGCCAGATCCACCTCCAGACGGCCGGGCGCGAGGCCGGCCGCACCAAGGTCGAGCTGCTCGCCCCCGACTTCAACGCCGTTCCCGCGCTGCTGGAGGAGGTCTTCGCCGCCCGCCCGGAGGTCTTCGCCCACAACGTCGAGACGGTCCCGCGGATCTTCAAGCGGATCCGTCCGGGCTTCCGCTACGAGCGTTCGCTGGAGGTCATCACCAAGGCCCGCGAGGCCGGCCTGGTGACCAAGTCGAACCTCATCCTCGGCATGGGCGAGACCCGCGAGGAGATCAGCGAGGCGCTGCGCGACCTGCACGAGGCCGGCTGCGACCTGATCACCATCACCCAGTACCTGCGCCCGTCCGTGCGCCACCACCCGGTGGAGCGCTGGGTGAAGCCGCAGGAGTTCGTGGAGCTGAAGCAGGAGGCGGACGAGATCGGCTACGCCGGAGTCATGTCCGGTCCCCTGGTCCGTTCCTCGTACCGCGCGGGCCGGCTGCACCAGCAGGCGATGGAGCGGCGCGCGGCGGAGGCGTCGACCCAGGCGGTCTGAAGCCCGTCCCGTTGATCTCGCGGCCCGTACCGAGCCCTCCCACAGGGGGGCACGGTACGGGCCGCGTCAACGTTTCATAGGTGTTTGACCAACACGTCATCCATTGGTAACACCGTTCAGTAACGATGGAAGCACGCACCGCAGCAGTACATCGGTCACACCGCACCGCCAGCCCCCCGCTGTCCAGTCACCACTTCCGCTCCCGAGGGGACCACGACATGCAGGCCGCGCCGGTTCGCGCCTCTTCCGCTCCGCCCTCAGCACTGCCCGCCACGCTCTCCGTACGCCCTCCGTCCGTCACGGACGCCCTGCGCGCCCTGGAGGGGCTGCTGATGCGCGGTGGGCAGCGCACCGCCCGCCGGAACGCCTGGACGGCGGTGCTGGAGGACCGACGCCGCGCCAAGGACCGGCGCGAGGCGCAGTATGTGCTGGAGGCCGTGGCCGCCCCAGGTCCGCGGGCGACGTAAACTGCGTTTTATGGCGAGGAAGGAAACATCCGAGAACCCCGGGCGACTGAAGCAGATCGCCCTGACCTACAAGATGACCAAGAAGGTCGACTCGAAGGTCGGTCTTGTCGTCGCGGCTGTGGGAATCGTCACCTTCGGTGTCCTCCTCGCGATCGGCTTCTGGATCGGCCACCCGGTCTACCTGGGCATCCTGGGCTTCCTGCTGGCCTTCCTCGCGATGGCGATCGTCTTCGGGCGGCGCGCCGAGCATGCCGCCTTCGGGCAGCTCGAAGGACAGCCGGGAGCCGCCGCCGCGGTCCTGGAGAACGTCGGCCGCGGCTGGACCATCACCCCGGCGGTGGCGATGAACCGCAGCCAGGACGTGGTGCACCGGGCCGTCGGCAAGGCCGGCATCGTGCTCGTCGGAGAGGGCAACCCCAACCGGGTGAAGAGCCTGCTCGCGGCCGAGAAGAAGCGCATGGCGCGCATCGTCTCGGACGTGCCGGTGCACGACATCGTCGTGGGCGACGGCGAGGGCCAGGTGCCGGTCAGGAAGCTCCGTACGACCCTGCTCAAGCTGCAGCGCGTCGTCCCGGGTCCGCAGGTGACGGCCACCAACGACCGGCTGCGGGCGCTGGGCGACATGATGAGCAACATGCCCATCCCGAAGGGGCCGATGCCGAAGGGCGTGCGGGCACCGAAGGGCCGCTGAGGCGGATCACGACCGAACGAGGGCGGGGCGGAACCGAGAGGTTCCGCCCCGCCCTCTTGCACTTGCGTGCCGCTGCCGCGCCCCTCAGATCCGCACCTGGACGGCGCGGGCGAGCCGGTCGTGGAGGCCGCGGGTGTCCCGGTCCCAGATGACGGCGGGGACGACGACCGCGAGGAGTACGCTGCGCAGTAGGACGCGCGGGAGCGTGAGCCGCCCGCCGCCCTCGCTGATGACCCGCAGCCCGAGGAGCCGCTTTCCGGGTGTGCAGCCGACCGTACCCACCGTGATCACACTGAGTACGAAGAAGATCAGCAGGGCCCAGTTGCCCGCCTGCTGGGGCTTGCCGTCCGCGAGGAGGGCGTAGGCGATGAGCATGCACAGCGCCCAGTCGATGAAGATCGCTCCCATGCGCCGCCCGAGCGGCGCGACCGAGCCCGGCCCGCTCTCCGGCAGCCCGAGACGCTCACCCCGGTACCCGAAGTCGACGCCCATCTCCTCGGCGGCCGCGCGCGGGCCGGAGAGCCATGAGCCGATTGCTTGCCTGTTGTCCACCGGTCCACGGTACTGCGACCGCATACGTTCCCTTCGGCCCGGGTCGGGCGTACGGCGTTTCGGCCGGACACGGGCCGCGCTCCGGTTAACCTCGGCGAAACAAATGGGTCATGCTTGGGAAATCCCGTCTCTCTAGGGTCGGCCCCAGCGCCCCACAGCGTATGGACCCCATATGGACCCGCATATGGCCCCGCATATGGACAGCGCCACCGAAGCAACCCCGACCGTTCACGGCCGGGCTAGGAGGAGTTGGATGTTCCAGAACGGCGACGACGCCAAGAAGTTCATCGCGGACGAGGACGTCAAGTTCGTCGATGTCCGCTTCTGCGACCTGCCTGGCGTGATGCAGCACTTCACGATTCCGGCGGCGGCGTTCGACCCGGCCGAGGAGCTCGCGTTCGACGGCTCGTCGATCCGCGGTTTCCAGGCCATCCACGAGTCCGACATGGCGCTGCGCGCGGACCTGTCGACGGCACGCCTCGACCCGTTCCGCAAGGACAAGACGCTCAACATCAACTTCTTTATCCACGACCCGATCACGGGCGAGCAGTACAGCCGCGACCCGCGCAACATCGCCAAGAAGGCCGAGGCCTACCTCGCCTCCACCGGCATCGCGGACACCGCGTACTTCGGCCCCGAGGCCGAGTTCTACGTCTTCGACAGCGTGCGCTTCAACACCGCCGCGAACGAGTCGTTCTACCACATCGACTCCGAGGCCGGCGCCTGGAACACCGGTGCGGTCGAGAACAACCGCGGCTACAAGGTCCGCTACAAGGGCGGCTATTTCCCGACCCCGCCGGTCGACCACTTCGCCGACCTGCGCGCCGAGATCTCCCTGGAGCTGGACGCACAGGGCCTCCAGGTCGAGCGTCAGCACCACGAGGTCGGCACGGCCGGCCAGGCCGAGATCAACTACAAGTTCAACACGCTGCTGGCCGCGGCCGACGACCTGATGCTCTTCAAGTACATCGTGAAGAACGTCGCCTGGCGCAACGGCAAGACCGCGACCTTCATGCCCAAGCCGATCTTCGGTGACAACGGCTCGGGCATGCACGTCCACCAGTCGCTGTGGTCCAACGGCGACCCGCTCTTCTACGACGAGCAGGGCTACGCGGGCCTCTCCGACACCGCCCGCTACTACATCGGCGGCATCCTCAAGCACGCCCCGTCGCTGCTGGCCTTCACCAACCCGACGGTGAACTCCTACCACCGCCTGGTCCCCGGTTTCGAGGCCCCGGTCAACCTGGTCTACTCCCAGCGCAACCGCTCCGCCGCCATGCGCATCCCGATCACGGGCTCCAACCCGAAGGCCAAGCGCGTCGAGTTCCGCGCCCCGGACCCGTCCTCGAACCCCTACCTCGCCTTCTCGGCCCTCCTCCTGGCCGGCCTCGACGGCGTCAAGAACAAGATCGAGCCGGCCGAGCCGATCGACAAGGACCTCTACGAGCTCGCCCCCGACGAGCACGCGGGCGTCCCCCAGGTCCCCACCTCCCTCCCGGCGGTCCTCGAGGCCCTGGAGGCCGACAACGAGTACCTCCAGGTGGGCGGCGTCTTCACGTCCGACCTGATCGAGACCTGGATCGACTACAAGCGCACCCAGGAAATCGCCCCGATCCAGCTGCGCCCGCACCCGCACGAGTTCGAGATGTACTTCGACCTCTAAGCCGCGCGGTCCGGCGCCGGCTCGCCGAGCTGAACGCCTTGAGCCCCGCCACTGCCTTCGGGCGGTGGCGGGGCTCGGTGTTTGCCGCCGGAACACCTGAGCCCCTGCCACCGCCCGGTGGGCGGTGGCAGGGGCTCAGGTGGAAGCGGGCCGGGGGTTACTTGACGGAGCCCGTCCAGGCCGCTTCCTTGTAGTCGATTACGCCGGGTTCGACGCTGATCTCCATGCGGTCGTGGGCCTTCTTCTCGGGGACCAGGTAGACGTAGGTGCCGGTCAGCGACTTGCCCGGGTGGGGGCGGCCGGTGATGCCCTGGTTGAAGGTGACGCCCTTGCTGAAGTCGTATGTGCGCTCGACGCCGGCGCCGTCGCCGTCCCGGGCGGAGACGCGGGTCAGGTCGAGGTTGACGTCCTTGTCGGTGCCGTTCTCGATGACCACGGTCACCTTGTAGGCGACGTAGCCCTCCTTGGCGCTGTGGGTGCTGAGCTCGATCTCCTCGGGCTTGGCGACCGTGACCTTGAGGCCGTTCCTGTAACGGGCGGTGTTGCCGAAGTCGAGGGTGCGCTTCTCGACGGGGGCCTGGCCGTCACCGGGCTCGTCGTCCGCGTCGTCACCGGTGCCGGCGGACGGCGTGGGCTGCGCGCTCGACTCGGTGCTCACCTTGCGGTCCTCCTCGTCCGCGTCCTTCCTCACCTCGTGGACGAAGCTGATGGTCAGGAAGACACCGACGACGGCCAGTGCGAGGGAGACACCACCGAGGACGGTGCCCGCGACCGACATCCCCTTGTGGGTGGCCCTGCCCTTGCGCACCCGGGACCAGCCGATCAGGCCGAAGACGATGGCGGCGATTCCCAGCGGGGCCGCGAGCCAGAAGAGGAACGGCACGAGCCCGGACACCGCGCCGACGATTCCCAGCACCAGTGCCGTGATGCCCAGGCCGTTGCCCGGCTGCTCGGGCGGCGGCGGGAAATAGGGCGAGGGAGGCCCCGGCGGCATTCCCGGTCCCGGTGCCATTCCCCAGGGCGGCGGAACGGGTGCTTGCGGCGGAGCGGGCGGCGCGGAAGGCGGCGTGGGCGGGCTGGGCGGCGTGGGCGGCGGCTGGGGCGGCGGGGTCGTCATGTCAGGTGGTCCTTCTGGGTGATGCGCATTCAGGGGCCGGACCCCATTCGGCGTCTTTGCCGACCTTTATCGTCTTTTTAGGCAAACTTCAGGAAGGGTATCCCGCCGAGATGCCGACAGTACGACCGGGCCCTTGCCTTCCTCGGGGGAGGCAAGGGCCCGGTGCCCGGCGCGGAGCTCGCGGTCTCAGTGGCTGTCGTCGGGGATCAGGGAGCGCACCATCCGGCAGGTCGTGGCGGAAGGCTGATGGACGCCGATCTGGCCCGCGACCCTGCGTATCCGGCGGTTGTTGGCCTGCGCCGGGCGGACGACGCCGGAGTGGAGCAGGGCGATGGCCAGGCGCATGGCCTTCAGCCGGCGGTTGTGCGACTCGTACCAGTCGCGGGGCCGGCCGGCGGGCAGCTTCTTCTTCGGCAGGGTCGGCAGAGTGGGGAGGTTCGGGAGAGGTGTAGCGGCTATGGCCATCGGCATCCTCCTGACGCGGTCGTGAGCCCTCGCTCAACACCCCCTATTTTACTGCCGGGCACTGACAATCGACCCAGCTCAGACGGCATTTGACGGGTCTCGCGATACGGTGGCGGGCATGGAGATCTGGATCAACCCCGCCTGTTCGAAGTGCCGGAGCGCCCTCACGCTGCTGGACGCGGAAGGGGCCGGCTACACCGTCCGCCGCTACCTCGACGACGTGCCGAGCGAAGCGGAGATCGGCGCGGTCCTCGACCGGCTCGGGCTCGAACCGTGGGACATCACCCGCACGCAGGAGGCGGTGGCGAAGGAGCTCGGCCTCAAGGACTGGCCACGCGACGCGGACGCCCGCGACCGCTGGATCGCGGCGCTCGCCCGGCATCCGAAGCTGATTCAGCGGCCGATCATCACGGCCGACGACGGCACGGCGGTGGTCGCGCGCACGGACGAGGCCGTACGGGAAGCGCTCGCGCGCTCCGAGCGCTGACCGGGAGGCGGGCCGGCGGGGACCGCGCGGGTGCCCACGGGCCTCACAGGTGGAGTTCGGGAGGGAAGCCCGTCCAGCGCAGGTCGGCGGGCAGGTGCCGCATGTCGTTGTGGAACAGGACGGCGGGCGGGCGGCCCGGGGCGTAGCGGATGGCGGTCAGGGCAGCGTTGGCGTGGTCGATGCCGAGCCAGCGCCAGGCCGGGGCGTCCAGGGCGTGTCGTACGAGCCAGCCGATCAGGAAGTTGTGGGTGACGACCAGTTCATGCCGGTCCACGCCGCCCTCGACGGGGCCGGTGAACCGCTCCACCGCCTGCCGGGCCAGTGGCGGGCCCTCTTGCCGTTCCTCCGGGGTGAACCGCTCCAGGAAGCGGAGGAAGAGGTCAGCGCTGTCGGGCGGCAGCTCGCCCGCTTCCGGTACATACGGTACGTAGTCCCCGGCGGCCGGCGTGGCGTGCAGGGGGACGCCGGTGAGCTGCTCGCCTATCAGCTGCGCGGTCCGCGCCGCGCGTGGCAGGGGGCCGTGGTGAACCGCCGAGAGCGGGAGGTGGCGCAGGCGGCGGCCGAGCAGGACGGCCTGGCGCTCACCGGTGTCCGTCAGCCCGCTCTCGTCCGGCAGTGCCTCGGCGTGCCGGACGAGATGGAGATAGCGGGTGGCTGTTCCGGTCATGTCCGTCCTCCCTCGCGTCCCGTGACGCTCTCCGCGCCGCTCTGAGTGGACGCGACACTCTCGATCCCGGTTCCGCGAGTGCGGACGTCAGGGCCCGGGCGCCGGCGTGCCGCACGCGCGGCGGGCATCGTCACCTCAGCCGCAGGCCGAGGAGCTCTTCCAGCCGGGTGACCGTGTCGGACGGATCGGCGTCGAGGACGACGGCCATGCCGAGATCCCGCGCGGGCTCCAGATTGCGGGCGTTGTCGTCGACGAATACGCAGGCGTCAGCGGGGAGTTCCATGAGGTCCAGCGCCGTGGCGTAGATCGCCGGTTCGGGCTTGCGGGTCCCGTGGTGCTCGGAGAGGACGACGAGGTCGTACTCGGTGTCGAGGTCGTAGCCCGCGTACGGGTCGTGGGGCGCGGAGCCGAGGCTGTTGGAGAGGATGCCGACCTTCACCCCCGCGCGGCGGGCGGTGCGCGCGGCGTCGATCAGCGTGGGCTCCGGGCGGAGGCCGGTCAGGACTCGGCCGAGGAGGTCGGTGGCGTCGACGCCCAGCAGGGGCGCGGTGCGGGCGTTCCACTCGGCCTGGGTGATGGTGCCGCGCTCCAGGCTCGTGTACAGCTCACGCCCCACCGGGTCCGTCGAGATGACGGTCAGGAAGGCGTCGGGGGCGAGCCCCTCGCACAGGCAGAAGTCCCGTGTGGCGTCGGCGATCGGGGTCGTCAGCACCCCGCCGAAGTCGAGGAGGAGACCTTGGCGCCGGTCGCTGGAGTGGCTGGGCATGGGGCTCCTCGTCTGGTGCGGGCCTCTTGTTCCTTCCGGGTCGCCCGACGGCTCAAACGAATCACCGGCGCATTGAACACACCGCTCCGTCGCTGTACGAAGTCGACCGCTTCCGTAGGGGAATTGATCACCTGGAGGCTATCCGGAGGTAACTCACGCTGATTTGATGAGCACGGCTCGTTCCCCCACCCGACCCAGGGGCCCCGCCCGCATCAGCGCCGGCCGTCCCCACCCCCACCCAGGGAGATGCAGTGCCGCTCGTCAAGCATGCCCGCCAGGCCGGAATCGCCTCCGCGCTCGCCACCGCGCTCGCGGCCGTCACGCTCACCGCGGCGCTCCCGCAGACCGCCGTGGCCGCCTCGACCGGGGTCGCCGCCGAGGCCGCTACGGGCGGCGGCGCGAGCGCCGTCGCGGTGCCGGAGCTGAAGGTGCTCACGTACAACACCTTCCTCATGAGCAGGAACGTCTACCCCAATTGGGGTCAGGACCACCGCGCCAAGGAGATACCCGCCGCCGGATTCTTCCAGGGGAATGACGTCGTCGTCCTGCAGGAGGCGTTCGACAACAGCGCCTCGGACGCGCTGAAGGCCAATGCGGCCGGGCGGTATCCGTATCAGACGCCGATCGTCGGGCGGAGCAAGGACGGCTGGGATGCCACGAGCGGGAATTACTCCTCCACCACGCCGGAGGACGGCGGCGTCACCGTCCTCAGCAAGTGGCCGATCGTCCGCAAGGAACAGGTGATATTCCAGGACGCGTGCGGCGCGGACTGGTGGTCCAACAAGGGTTTCGCCTATGTCGTGTTGAATGTGAACGGTACGAAGGTGCACCTGGTGGGCACGCACACGCAGTCGACCGACAGCGGTTGCAAGGCGGGCGAGGCGGTGGCGGACCGGGCCAAGCAGTTCCGGCAGATCGACGCCTTCCTGGACGCGAAGAGGATTCCGGCGGGTGAGCAGGTGATGCTCGCGGGCGATCTGAATGTCGATTCGCACGGCTCCGAATACGCGTCGATGCTCGCGAACGCCGATCTCGCGCCCTCGGATTCCCGCACCGGCCACCCGTACTCCTTCGACACGAAGGAGAACTCCATCGCGGCCTACCGCTATCCGACGGACGGCCGTGAGGACCTCGACTACGTGCTGCACCGCAACGGCCACGCGCGCCCCGCGGCCTGGCGGAACTCGGTGGTCAAGGAGCCGTCCGCGCCGTGGACCGTCTCCAGCTGGGGCAAGGACTACACGTACACCGACCTCTCCGACCACTACCCGGTCGTGGCCGGCGGGAGCGGGAGCTGATTGTCAGTGGCGGGTGGCAGGATCCTCCTACGCGGGTCGCTGATCGCGGGCGGCTCACTGAGCGAGGGGGATCCATGCTGCCCATCACCGTGAACACCGAGCCCGGCGAGGTCCGTTCGTCGGTCACCGCCGAGGAGCTGGCCGAGCTGATCGGCCGGCTGGGCGGGGACGGAGACCGGTTCGCGGTGGTCGAGCGGCTGGTCGCCGAGGAGGAGGGCGACCACTACATCCAGACCTGGCACGAGGGCGACGGCCCTTACGAGGTGGAGTACCGCGACGGTTCGGCGGAGCGCCACTTCGGGGTGCGGATGAGCAGCGCGGAGGAGGTCGTCGCCGTCTTCGTGGCGTGGGCGGAGAACGCGGGCGGCTGGGCGGACGGGCACGCCTGGGAGCGGGTCGAACTGCCGCCGGCCGAGGCGGAGGCCGACGGTGAGACCGATGGGGACCCCGACGCCGACTCCGGCCGGGACCTCGCGGCGGAGCTCGATCCGGAGCTGCTGGAGGAGGCCGAGGAGCACGCCGGGCTGATGATCCGGCGCGGGTTCGGCACGCGCGAGGAGCTCGCCGAGGGCCTGTCCGACTACTTCTACGTCGACGGCGGTACGCCGTTGTCCGTGCCGGCCGCGCGGCAGATCGTCGGGCGGCTGTGGCGCGAGCGGCTGACGGAGCAGGAGAGCTGGCCCGAGGTGACGGACGTCGATCGGCTCGCGGAGGTTTTCGCGGCGCTCCAGGAGCGCGGGATCACGGCCCGGATGAACTTCACGTGCTGCACGAAGTGCGGGTTCGCGGAGATAGGCGCCGAGGCCGCCGAGGGTGACCACGGCTTCGTCTTCTTCCACCACCAGGACGCGGACGGGGCCGCCGAGGGCCACGGCCTGTCGCTGTCCTACGGCCACCACCGTACGGACCCCGAGGACGCGGAGCACGACGAGGCCGACGGCCGTGCCGCCACCGCCGCCGTCGGACGCGAGGTGGTGGCCGCCCTCACGGCGGCCGGTCTGCCGGTGACGTGGGACGGCGACCCGGACCAGGTGATAGACGTCGCGCCACTGGACTGGCGCAAGCGGCTGCCGGTGCGCTGAGGGCTGGTGTGCTGAGGGCGCCGGTGCGCCGACGGCCCGAACGCCGATGGCCGGTGGCGCCGGCGGCCGGTGCACGCCGTCGTGACGCGGCGCCGCCCGCGGCGGCGCCCCCTGCCAAGGTTCCGTATCAACCGGCAGGAGGGCGCTGCTGTTCCGTCGCAGGTCATGCTTCAATAGGGGCATGGCCAGCTTCCAGAACACCGCGACGGGTCGCAGCGACCTGGAGCCTTTCTGGCCTTCCCGTCAGCACCACGATTTCGACCGAGTGTGTTGCCGCGCGACTTCCGCGCAGGCCCACTCCTCCCGCTGACCCTCACGTCGAAGTCAGCCGCCGGTCCCCCGTCCGGCCAATGGCCCGCGCATCGCACGTCCCCTCGACGGTCTCTCGCGCGAAAGAGCTGAGCTCTCCATGACGAACCTCCGTACCCTGACCGTGCCCGCCCAGGCCGCCCGCTCCGCGCACGCCCAGGCGGCGCCGGCCACCGCTCCCGCCGTTCATCCCGCGCACCGCCACCGACTGCGGGCCGTCGCCCCCGACGAGGTGGCGCCGGTCGCCGAGCTGCTGCACTCCGGTGCGGCGACGTGGCTGCCCGCGCCCCAGCACACCGTGCCCACACTGCCGGGACAGCCGCCGATGATCGGCTATCTGGTGCTCGTACCGGCCGAGCAGCCGGTCCCCGAGACCGTCGCCCCCGCCTCCGAGGGCGACGCGCTCGTGCGCATCGACCCCGAGCAGCGGATCGCCCGGGTGGCGGGACGGCCGCTGGACCTGACGTACCTGGAGTTCGAGCTGCTGGCCCACCTCGTCGCGCACCCGCACCGGGTGCACACCCGCGACCAGTTGGTGACCACGGTCTGGGGTTACGGGCACGTGGGCGACGGCCGCACCGTGGACGTCCATGTGGCCCGGCTGCGCCGCAAGATGGGGGCCGAGCACCGCGCCTCGATCGTGACCGTCCGCCGGGTGGGCTACAAGTACGCGCCGCCCGCCTCCTACTGAAAGCGGCCTCCCGGCCGGAACGGCGAGGTCAGAGGGGGGCTAGGTACACCACGGCCGGGGTAGTGGCCCCCGTGACCGAGCCGGGCGGGGTCGCTCAGACTGGACCCCGTGCTCGAAGGACGAGCACGGGGACAGTCGCTGGGAGACACGAATGAAGGTCGGCACCGCTCTACTCGCCGGAGCCCGCGGGCTGTGGCTGATGGTCTACGGGCTGGTGGTGTCGACCCTGCTCTTCACCCTGACCCTGGTGTCCCTGGTCCTGATGGTGCTGGGGATCGGCCTCTACACCACGCCCGTCCTGGTGAACGCCATCCGCGCCTACGCCAACCAGCGCCGCGTCCAGGCCCTCGACTGGGCGGACGTGCGCATTCCGGCGCCGTACCAGCCGCTGCCCGCCCACCGCGGGGGCCTCGTCGGGCAGCTGGAGCTGTGCGTCGCCCTGCTGAAGGACAAGGCGACCTGGCGCGACATGCAGTGGCTGCTGGCGGACCTGACCGGGGGCGCGATCCTGGCGCTGCTGCCGGCGGTGCTGCTCGTGTACGCGATCTGGGGCCCGGTGCTGGCCTGCGGGGTGTGGAAGCCGATCGTCCGGGCCGATGGCACGCAGTGGTTCGCGTTCGTGCCCATCACCGACCAGTTCACCGCCAACCTGGCGGCCGTCACCGGGCTCGCCTTCGGTGTCCTCGGCCTCTTCGTGAACCAGGCCCTCCTGCGCCTCCACTTCCGCATGGCGAAGGTGCTTCTCCAACCCACCCGCGAGCGCGAGCTGGCCCTGCGCGTCGACCAGCTCACCGAGTCCCGGCACGACGCGGTCGACAGCTCCGCCGCGGAGCTGCGCCGCATCGAGCGTGATCTGCACGACGGCGCCCAGGCCCGGCTCGTGGCCATGGGCATGAGCCTGGGCACCATCGAGGCGCTGATCGAGAAGGACCCGGCCCAGGCCAAGCGGCTGCTGGCCGCCGCCCGCGCGAACTCCGCCGAGGCCCTGACCGAGCTGCGCGACCTGGTGCGCGGCATCCATCCGCCCGTCCTGGCCGAGCGCGGCCTGGGCGACGCCCTGCGGGCCCTGGCGCTGCGGATGCCGCTGTCCGTCGAGGTCGACGTGGAGCTGCCGGGCAGGGCCGAGGCGCCGGTGGAGTCGGCCGCGTACTTCGCCGTCAGCGAGGTGCTGACCAACGCCGCCAAGCACTCCGGTGCCCAGCGGGTCTGGCTCGACGTGCACCACACGGAGGGGATGCTCCGCATCGCCGTGACCGACAACGGCCGCGGTGGCGCGCAGGCGCCGGCCGCCGGCGGCGCGGGCACCGGGCTCCTCGGCATAGAGCGCCGTCTGGGCGCGTTCGACGGTGTCCTGGCCGTCAGCAGTCCGGTCGGCGGCCCCACGATGGTGACGATGGAGATCCCCTGCGCGCTCGGGTGAGGGCTCGGCGACAGCGGCACGAGGCGCCCGACAGCGACGTGACGGCCTGTCATCTCCCGGCCTGGGACCGCGCCCCGGCCGGGAATCGGCGACCATGGAGGGAGACGGCCCCCGCCCGGACGGCATCCTCGCCGGGCGTCCCTGGGGCACCGATCTCCCCGACGATGGAGTTGCCGTGCGCGTTGTGCTCGCCGAAGACCTGTTCCTCCTGCGGGACGGGCTGGTCCGGCTGCTGGAGGCGTACGACTTCGAGATAGCCGCGGCGGTGGAGAGCGGCCCCGAGCTCAGCCGGGCGCTGGCCGAGCTGAAGCCGGACGTGGCGGTGGTGGACGTACGGCTGCCGCCGTCGTTCACCGACGAGGGCCTCCAGTGCGCGCTGGCGGCCCGCCGCGAGACCCCGGGGCTGCCGGTGCTGGTGCTGTCCCAGCACGTGGAGCAGCTCTACGCGCGGGAGCTGCTCGCCGACGGAAGTGGCGGGGTGGGGTATCTGCTCAAGGACCGGGTCTTCGACGCGGAGCAGTTCGTCGACGCGGTGCGGCGGGTGGCCGAAGGCGGTACGGCGATGGATCCGCAGGTCATCTCGCAGCTGCTGTCCCGGCGGGAGCGGGACCGGCCGATGGCCCGGCTGACCCCGCGCGAGCGCGAGGTGATGGAGCTGGTGGCCCAGGGCCGCTCCAACGCGGCGATCGCGGAGCGGCTGCGGGTGACCGAGCGGGCCGTCGCCAAGCACACGTCCAACATCTTCGGGAAGCTCGGCCTGCCGCCGTCCGACGACGACAACCGCCGGGTGCTGGCCGTCCTGGCCTATCTGGACCAGGGCTGACCTCGGCATTCGTGGCCCTCCTGGGGTCCCCTCGGGCTCAAAGCCCGGTGCCTCCTGCGCGCCCCATTGCTCCCTTCTGTGACGCCGGTTAGCGTGCGCCTCGCACGCGTCCGTTGTCGCATTATCAGCACAGTGGGGAGCGCCATGACCGAGCAGTCGAACCCTCCGAGACCGCCGGGACCGTCGAGACGCCTGCTGCTGGGAGCCGCCGGAGCGATCGGCGCGGGAGCCGCCCTCGGCCTTCCCTCCACGGCGGAAGCCGCGGCGGCCGAGGGGTACTCCGCGGCCCCCGCCGGACGCGCGCCCTTCGCCACCGCCCCGGCCCGCGCGGCGCTGGAGCGGCTGCTCGGCGGGCATGCCGGGCAGTTCCGGCTGACGGCGCTGGGCCGCGCGCCCGGCGGCGAGGAGCGGTTCGAGGTCGGCGGCCGGGCCGGGCGGATCGAGGTGTCGGGTACGAGCCCGGCGGTGCTGCTGACCGGTGTGCACTGGTATCTGAAGTACACCTGCGGCGCCCATCTCACCTGGGGCGCCCAACGGCTCGAACTCCCCGGCACGCTGCCCGCCCCACGGACCCCGCTGAAACGATCCACCAGGCTCCACCACCGCTTCGCCCTCAACGACACCAACGACGGCTACACCCTCCCGTACGCCGACTGGGCCTACTGGGAGCGGATGATCGACATCCTGGCCCTGCACGGCTGCAACGAGGTCCTGGTGATCGCCGGTCAGGAGGCCGTCTACCACCGGCTCCTGATGGACTTCGGCTACAGCGACGCCGAGTCCCGCGCCTGGCTGCCCGCGCCCTCGCACCAGCCGTGGTGGCTGCTGCAGAACCTCAGCGGTTACGGCGGCCCGCTCTCCCCCGCCCTCATCGCCCGCCGCGCCGAGCTCGGCCGGCGCATCGCCGACCGGCTGCGCGAGCTGGGCATGGCGCCCGTCCTGCCCGGCTACTACGGGTCCGTACCGGACGGCTTCGCCGTGCGGAATCCGGGCGCCCGCGTCGTACCGCAGGGCATCTGGCACGGCTTCCGGCGCCCGGACTGGCTCGACCCGCGCACCGACGCCTTCCCGAAGGTGGCCGCCGCGTTCTACCGGCATCAGGCGGAACTGCTGGGTCCGGCCGCGCACTTCAAGATGGACCTGCTGCACGAGGGAGGCACCGCCGGCGGTGTCCCCGTCGCGGCCGCCGCCCGGCGCGTCGAGCAGGCGCTGCGCGCCGCGCACCCGGACGCGACCTGGGTGATCCTCGGCTGGCAGGACAACCCGCTCCCCGAGCTGCTGGGCGCGGTCGACCGGAAGCGGATGCTGATCGTCGACGGCATCTCGGACCGCTTCAAGGGCATCACCGACCGGGAGAAGGACTGGGGCTCCACCCCGTACGCCTTCGGCTCGATCCCGAACTTCGGCGGCCGGACGACGCTCGGCGCCAAGACGCACATCTGGACCGAGAAGTTCTTCGCCTGGCGCGACAAGCCCGGCAGCGCGCTGGTGGGCACGGCGTTCATGCCGGAGGGCGCCGACCGCGACCCGGCCGCCTTCGAGTACTTCTCCGAGCTGGCGTGGCGCGACCGGGCGCCCGACCGGGCGCAGTGGTTCGCCTCGTACGCCGACCTGCGCTACGGGCGCGAGGACAAGGCCGCGCGGGAGGCGTGGGCGGCGCTGCGCGACACCGCCTACCGGCAGGAGGCGCCCGAGCGCAGCGACCCGCACGACAGCCTCTTCGCCGCCCGCCCGAGCCTGGACGCCGACCGCGCCGGCGAGTACGCGCCGAGCGCCGTGTCCTACGACCCGGCGCGCTTCGACGCGGCGCTGACCGGGCTGCTGGGCGCCGGCGCGGCCCTGCGCGGCGGCGACACGTACCGCTTCGACCTGGTCGACGTCGCCCGGCAGGCGCTCGCGCACCGCAGCCGGCAGCTGCTCCCCGAGCTCAAGAGCGCCTACGCCCGCAAGGACCTGACCGCCTTCCGCGCGCTCGCCGCGCTGTGGCTGCGGCTGATGGGCCTGGCCGACGACATCGCCGGCGCGCACCGGGCGTTCCTCCTCGGCCCGTGGAACGCGGCGGCGCGTGCCTGGGCGGACGGGCCGGACGAGGCGGCCGACCTGGAGCGCACGGCCCGGATACTGCTCACCGTGTGGGGCGGGCGGGCGACCTCCGAGGACGGGAAGCTGCACGACTACGCGAACCGCGACTGGCACGGCCTGATGGCCGACTTCTACCTGCCGCGCTGGCGGCGGTGGCTGGAGGAGCTGGAGGACGCGCTGCGGCAGGGGCGGGCGCCGCGGGCCGTGGACTGGTTCGCGGTGGAGGAGCCGTGGACGCGGGAGACCCGGGCGTACCCGCTGCGGCCGGTGACCGACGCCTACCGCACGGCGCTGCGCGTACGGGACACCCTCGCCGTGGCGCCGTACCAGGGGGCGCTGTCGTCGGCGGCCGATCCGGCCGCCGTCGCGCCGGGCGGCGGCGCGACGGTCACCGCGGCGCTGACCAATGTCAACGGCTTCCGGGCCACCGGGCCCGTCGACCTCGCCGTCGCCGGGCTCAAGGCCGCGCCACAGGGCCCGACTTCGCTGCCCTCCCTGCCTCCGGGCGGTACGGGCACGGCGCGCTGGCGCGTCACCGCGCCCGCCGCACCGCTGGAGCACCCCCTCCAGCCGCTGCCGTACGAGGTGAGCGCGCGCTACGGGCCGCAGGGCGAGGACCGGGTGCGGTCGGTGCGGACGGGCACGCTGTTCGTCGCCGGACCGCTGGGGTCCGGTTGGCGCACGGTCACCAGCAATGCCGCCGTCTTCGGCCGGCTCGGGGACCGCTTCGCGATCGACGGCGGGGGCGAGGACCTGTGGAAGGGCACCGAGCAGTTCGGCGCGGTCTACCGCGCGGGCGCGCTGACGGCGGGCGGGGTGGCCACCGTGCGGGTGGACAGCCAGACCCACACCGGCGGCTGGGCGCGTACGGGCATCATCGTGCGCAACAGCCTCGCGGCACGGTCGCCGGGCGCGGTGAACCTCGCCGTGACGCCAGGGCAGGGCGTGGTGCTGTCGTACGACACCAACGGCGACGGCACCTTCGACGGCTACCGGCGCGTCACCGGCGTCAAGGCTCCGGTGACGCTGCGGCTGACCCGTACGGCCTCGGGCGCCTATGCGGCGGAGTGCTCGACGGACGACGGCGCGACGTGGCGGACGGTCGCGACGGTCACCGTCCCGGGACCGGCCCGCGCCCAGGATGTGGGGCTGTTCCTTACGGCGGGCAATGACGGGAGCGGGGCGCGGGGGATGGGCCGGTTCAGTGGGTGGCGGCTGGGGTGAGGGTGGGGCGGGGGAGCCGCCGGTCACGGGTGCGGGGGCGCGGTGGTACCGGCGTGCGCGGGGTTGCGCGCCGTCCGCGCCGGGGGGCGTGCGCGGTCGGTCGCGGGTGCCGGCGCGGCTTTCTCCCCCACCCCGCCCCTTCCCGTGACCGGGGCTCCGCCCCGGGCGCCGGACGGGCTGGATGGACCGGCCTTGATCCAGCACGGACCCTCCCGGGCCCCCGGGGCGCGAGCGCGGCCTCGGCTACCGTTCGGCACAATAACGGTAGATATCAGACAAGGGAGACGCGCCCATGCCGCAATTCGACGACGCCTCGACCATCATCAATCTCCGTGATCTCGGCGGCATCGCGCTCGCCGGCAATTCCGCCGTCCGCCCCGGCCTGCTGCTGCGCTCCGGCCAGCTCGACCGGCTCGACCCGTCGATCGACCCGGCCGTCGCCGGGCTCGGCATCCATACGGTGGTGGACCTGCGGACCGAGCACGAGCGGCGGGCCCGCCCCGACCAGGTGCCCGAAGGGGCCCGGCTGATCGTCGCGGACGTGATGGCGGGCGGCGGCGCGGTGGCCACGGGCGGCCGGGTGCCGGCCGAGCTGGAGACGGTGCTCGGCAACCCGGCCGTCGCCGAGGAGCACCTGGGCAACGGCAAGGCGGAGAAGCTGCTCTGCGACTCCTACCGGGCGTTCGTGACCTCCGAGCCCGCCTGCGCCGCCTACCGGCTGCTGCTGTCCGCGCTCGCCGAACCGGACTGCGGCCCGCTGCTCTTCCACTGCACGGCGGGCAAGGACCGCACCGGCTGGGCCGCCACCGTCGTCCTCCTGCTCCTGGGCGCCGACGAGGCCACCGTCCGGGAGGAGTACCTCGCCGTGAACCCCGCCGTGCGCGCCGCCTTCGCGCCCCTCATCGACCGTTTCACCACCGCGGGCGGCGACCCGGAGATCGTGGACGCGATCCTCGGCGTGCGCCCCGCCTACCTCACCGCAGCGCTGGAGCAGATGGAGCGCACGTACGGTGGGGTGGAGGCCTATGTCCGCGACGGGCTCGGCATCCCCGACGAGGCCGTGGACCGCGTGCGCGCCCGCTGCGTGGCGTAGCGGAGGGCGCGGGGCCGTCCGGAGTACGCCCCCGCAGGGGTGAGGTGACCATCTCACCATTCACTCGTTCTACGGATCGTGGAGCAGCAAGCGACAGCCCCCCGGACCGTCCCGCCCGTCGACGTCGAGCAGGCCGAGGCCGCGCTCATCGAGCACTACCCGCGCCTGGTGCGGCTCGGGTATCTGGTGCTGCCGCCGTCGCTGGGCCGCAACCGCCGCGTCCTGACGGCGCACGCCCTCGTCCAGCGGGCCCTGCCGCGCAACCGCGTCGGCGCCGCCGAGCTCGCGGGCCTGGCCGTGCCGGCGCCGCGCGGGACCGACGGTTCACCGTCCGACCCGGGGTACGCGTATGTCCGCCAGCGCGTCCTGCGCTCCGCCCTGGAGGCGGGGCGGCCGCGCGGGCGCTGGCAGTTGCCCAGGCCCGGCCAGCTGCCGCCGCTGCTGCCGCAGGTGTGGGGGCTGCGGCTGTTCCCGCGCTCGGGCGGCGCCGACGAACTCGCCCTGGACCAGGCCCTGGCCACGCTCTCCGGGCCCGGCCGCGCCGCGTATGTGCTGCGCGCCCTGGAGCTGTCCGCCGATCGTGACGTGCGGCTCGTGCTGTCGTCGGCCGGGGTGGAGGACCCGGGCGCGGCGCTCGCCGAGGCGGACGGGCTCCGCGCGCCGGCGGGCAGCCGGGACGCCTCGTTGCTGGAGTCGATGGAGTTCGACCCCTGTTCCCTGCAGGCGCGGCCCACGGACCTGATGCGCCGCCGCCAGCACACCCGGGCGGCGATCGCGGCCCTGGCGGCGGTCGTGGTGTGCGGGACGCTGCTGGGCCTGCCGGGCGACGGCTGGGGCCCGAGCGGCGCGGCCGCCCCGCCGTACGCGCGGAACGCGGCGGCGGAGCAGGCCCTCGACCCGGCGAAGCTGACCAGGGTCGCCCCCGGCGCGTGGCGGACGGCGGACCGTTCCGGCTTCGCCGCCTGGCCCGCGCGCGGCAGCAGGGTCGCCGACCAGGAGCTGCTGCGCCGGGCGCTGGCCGTCTGGGCGCGGCCGGGCCGCTCGGTCCAGGTGACGGCCACCCCCGGCACCGCCTCCGGCCCGGCCCCCGGGCCGGCGCAGCTGCTGTACGCGGGCGAGATCGGGCAGGCCGCGGTCGTGGTGCTGTACGACGGCCTGCGCGTGGTGCGCTACGCCGAGTCCAGGAACGGCGGCGGCCAGGGCAGCGCGGCGCTGGACTTCGCCCGTACGGACGCCTCCGACGACGACTCCGCGACGGCGGTCGTGGTGGGCCGCGCCGACAGCAACGTCCGCTATCTGACGGCGCCTTGGGTGAGCTCGGTGGCCGTCCGGGACCTCCTGAAGCCGAAGGCGGCCGGGCAGCCCCTGCGCCTCGCCGACGACGGCGTCACCGACCCGACGCTCAGCCCCGCCCCGACGAACGACTGCCGGAGCTGGCCCGCGCTCCAGATGGGCGAGCACCTGGTGACCGATCTCGGTGAGCTGACCCCGGCCCGGCTCACCACCGGCAGCCCCGGGGGTCCGCGCGACGTCGGCTCCGCCGCGGCGCTCGCCGGCTGGGGTCACACCGCCTGCCACCTCCAGACCGTCCGGTCGCAGGGCGTCCGCTCGGTCAACGTCTGGCCGTTCGCGACCCAGCAGTTGCCCGGCGGTGCCGGCAGCGCCGAGTGGACGTGCGCCCGGGCCGAGACGTGGCGGGGCCCGGGCAGCCGGGTGCTGACCCTGTTCCAGGGGCCGGGCGCCCGGCCGGGCGCGCCGAGCTCGGCCGTCACCCGCGCCGAGGACCACCCCGCCTGCGGGGCGCGCGACCCGCACGTCCTGGCGGGCGTGCTGTGGAAGTCCCCGGGCGGTTCCTGGTACGCCCTGGCGGCGGGCGACCCGGACGTGCGGTCGGTCGTCGCGACGGGCGGGGTGCGGGGCAGCGCCCGGGGGCCGCTGCTGGCCGTGCCGGCGAAGCCGGGCGTACGCACCGAGCTCAGCGGACGGCTGGCCGACGGCAAGAAGCTGACGCCTCTCCGGTGAGGGCCGTCCGCGCGGTGAACAGCCGCCGGACGGTGGGGTTCCGGGCCCTGATCCACCACCCCGACCTGGCATTAGTATGACCGCCATGACGAACGGGGTGCGCCGCAGAATGGCTGTCGAGCAGCGACGCGAGCAGTTGATCGCGGTCGCCCTCGACCTCTTCGGCCACCGCTCCCCCGACGATGTCTCCATCGACGAGATCGCAGCGGCGGCCGGGATATCCCGGCCGCTCGTCTATCACTACTTCCCCGGCAAGCAGAGCCTGTACGAGGCCGCGCTGCGCCGGGCCGCCGACGAGCTGGCGGCGCTCTTCGACGAGCCCCGCGAAGGCCCTTTGGGCGAGCGGCTGTTGCGGGTGATGCGGCGCTTCTTCGACTTCGTCGAGGAGCACGCGACGGGGTTCTCGGCGCTGATGCGCGGCGGCCCGGCGGCGGGCTCCAGCCGCACCTGCGCCATGATCGACGGGGTGCGCCAGGCCGCGTACGAGGAGATGCTCGACCACCTCGGGGTGCGCTGCCCCGCGCCGCGCCTGGAACTGGCCCTGCGCTCCTGGATCTCCCTGACGGAGACGACGGCGCTGCTCTGGCTGGACGGCCGCCGCATCCCCCGCGAGGAGCTGGAGCTCCAGCTCGTCCACGCCTTCGCGGCGCTCACCGCGGTGAGCGCCGCGTACGACGACGACATGGCGGCCGTGCTGCGGCGCATCCTGGCGGACGAGCCGGTGGACGGGCCGCTCGCCGACCTCGTGGGCCGACTCGGCGCGCTCGCCCCTCAGCCGTCCTGAACCTCAGCCGTCCTGGCCCTCAGCCGCCCCGGCCCGCCCGGAAGACGGCCACGGTGCGGCCGGGCACGGTGAAGGTGCCCGACGCGGGGGCGTACGACGCCGACTTGGCGACGGGGTCCGCGCCGCGCGCCTGGACGGGGTGCAGGGCGTAGGGCTGGCCGGCGAGTCCGCCGATGCGCTGGGTCCGCTCGCCGGGGGTGGCGTTGATGACGACGACCAGGTCGGACAGGCGCATGGTGATGACGCCGGGCGTCTCGTCCTCGCCGGACAGCGGGAAGGACAGGGCCGCCTGCACGGCCTCGGTGGTCGGCCGGCTGAACGCCTTCTCCGTCGTACGGATCCGCAGCAGGTCGAGGTAGGCGGCCGAGGCCGAGCGGATCGGCCCGCAGCCCGGCCGGAGCGCGGGGTCGGCGAGGAGGGGCCGGGCGTAGGGCCATTTGGGCTTGTTGTCCGCGGCCGGGGGCAGGCCGCGGCCGAAGCCGTTGCCGTCGGCGCAGTCCCAGTGGAGGGCGTTGAACCAGTCGCCGCTGTCGAAGGAGTTGCGGTCCAGGGACTTCGAGCGCAGCAGGTCCGTACCGGCCTGGGAGAGGGCCGGGCCCTGGGAGAGCGCGGTGGTGGCCATGGCGAGGACCTGTGCCCTGGCCCGGTCGGCGGGCGATGTGGAGCGCGGGAGCTTGTAGGCGAGGGCGTCGTAGAGGCTCTCGTTGTCGTGGGCGTCGGCGTAGGCCAGGGCGTCCCCGGGGGCGGCGGCGTAGCCGGCGGGTGAGCCGTTGTAGTCGACGTCGGCGCCGGTGACGGCGCGGCCGGTGGAGTCGGTGAAGCGGTAGCCGGCGAGGTTGCCGGTCAGGCCGACCTTGATGAGGTCCTGGGCGTGCAGGAGCCGCGCGCGCTGCTCGTCGGGGGTGCCGGGGGTCGAGCCGTTGGGGTCGGTGAAGAGGCCGGAGGCGAAGCCCTGGGCGCGGGGGTCCTCGTCGAAGGGCCCGCCGCCGCGGACGGCGTCGCGGGCGCGGTCGGAGAAGGTGGCGATGCCGGTGCCGGCCATGTTCTTCTGGGTGGCCTGGACGAAGCGGGCGTCGCCCGCGACCTCGCCGAAGTTCCAGCCCTCGCCGTAGAGGACGACCGCCTTGCCGTCGACGCCGTCCTTCGCGACGGTGAGGGCGTCGAGGGCCTTGCGCACGGCGAGGATGTTGGCCTTGGGGTGGTGGCCCATGAGGTCGAAGCGGAAGCCGTCGACCTTGTACTCCTTGGCCCAGGTGACGACGGAGTCGACGACGAGCTTGCCCATCATGGCGTTCTCGGACGCGGTGTTGGCGCAGCAGGTCGAGGTGGCGACGGTGCCGTCGTCGAGGAGGCGCTGGTAGTAGCCGGGGACGACGCGGTCGAGCACGGACTTCTCGTCCTGACCGGCGGTGGGGGTGTGGTTGTAGACGACGTCCATGACGGTCCGCAGTCCGGCCCGGGACAGGCCCTGGACCATCTGCCGGAATTCCCGGGTCCGGCGGGGGCCGTCCGGGTCGGAGGCGTACGAGCCCTCCGGGACGGTGTAGTGGAGGGGGTCGTAGCCCCAGTTGTACGCGTCGCGCGGGGCCGTCTCGGCGACGCACTCCTGCTGCCGGTCGGAGTCGGCGGGCAGGGCGGGGAGGGCGCAGCGCGGGGTGGCCTGGTCGGCACGCCGCTCGGGGATGGTGGCGATGTCGAAGACGGGCAGGAGGTGGACGTAGGAGGTGCCGGCCTTGGCGAGGCGCGCCAGGTGGCGCATGCCGTCGGAGTCCTGGTCGGTGAAGGCGAGGTACTGGCCCGGGTGCGCGGAGGTGCGGTCGGCGACGGAGAAGTCGCGGACGTGCAGCTCCTGGATCCGCGCGTCGCGCGGCGGTACGGCCTTGGGTTTGCGCAGGCCCTGCCAGCCGGGCGGGGCGAGCGCGGGGTCGGCGAGGTCGGTGACCAGGCTGCGGGCGGAGTCGGCGGTCAGGGCGGTGGAGTACGGGTCGGTGACGAGGTTGGTGACGACCTTCCGGACGGTGGGCGCCCAGACGGTGACGGCGTAGCGGTAGGGCTTGCCGGCCCAGTCGGGGGTGCCGGTCGCGCTCCAGACTCCGCTGGCGGCGTCGCGTCGCATGGGGAGGGTGCGGCCGTCGAGTTCCAGGGCGACGCGCCGCGCCGTGGGCGCCCATACGGAGAGGGTGGGGCGGCCGTTCCGGAAGACGGGGCCGAGCCGGGCCTTCGTGGCGGAGGCCGCGTAGAGGTCGTCGAGGACGCCGGGGATCTGTACGCCGGTGGCGACGCCGTCCGTCTCGGCGACGAGCTGTGCGGTGAGCGCGGCGCGCTCTTCGCCGTGGGCGTTCAGGTGGAAGGCGTCGTAGTTCGCCAGGTGCGGGTATTTCGTGCGTTGCTCGGCTGTCAGCCCGCCGGGGAGGCGGGTGAGTTCGAAGCTGCCGCGGTCGTGGACGATGCGGTGGGGGCGGGTGGGGTTGCCGAGGTCTTTGGGCCAGGCGACGGTGGTTTTGTCGATCCATTGGACCTTTGCCCCTTGGGGGGCGGGGGGTGGGTCGGCGTGGGCGGTGCCGTTGCCTGTGCCGGCCAGGGGAAGGGTGAGGGCTATGGCTGTCGCCAGGGTGGCGAGGCGTCTCACGGAACGGTGCTCCTTTGGTTGAGGTTCGTGACCGGGGCTCCGCCCCGGACCCCGGTCCTCGATCTCCCCCAGCTACCGCTGGGAGGTGCCCCCAGACGGGCTGGATATGGCCGAGCTTGATTTTCAAGCCCGGCCGGCGATCGAGGCCAACGGCGGGGTGGGGAAGGGAAACCGCTAGCCACACACACGCGCACCCACATGCAGCGCCAGCGCCGTGTTCGGCGCCACCGTCGCCGAGAAGCGGCCGTCCGCCCCCACCGTCACCCGCCGCCCGCTCTGCACGTCGCAGTAGTCGCCGCCCGGCAGGGACGTCCGGAAGGTGCGGTCGACCGCGTACGACTCGTGGTTGATGACCACATAGCCCTTGTTTCCGCGGCCGAAGGCGATCGCCTGATAGCCGTTGTCCCACCAGTCCGTGACGGCCGCACCCCGTGCCGCGTTGCGGAAGGCGACCATGGACTTGATCTCCGGCCACTTGTGCTGGCACTTCCAGCCGTCCCGCCAACACGCGCTCACCGCGCCCCCGTTGGGCGGACCGGCGTCACGGTCGGTGAACTCGTAGCCGGAGTGGATGTCCGGGGAGCCGTACGGCCAGGCGAGCATGAAGACGTTCACCAGTGTGTAGTTGGCGCCGTCCTTGTAACTGAGGGTGTCGCCGCCGCGCTCGGTGTCGTGGTTGTCGACGAAGACGGACGCCTGGGCGCTCGGCAGGTAACCCCAGCCCTCCCCGTAGTTCCGCAGGTACGCCAGGCGTTCACCGAGGAACACCCGTCGCAGGTCGCGTGCGTAGCGGAACTCCTGGACGGCGCCGTTGCGCAGGTATTCGTCCGGCTGGACGGCTTCTCCGGCGCCGAAGATGGTCTCCTGCTTCCAGGGCGCGTCCGGCCGGGAGGTCCGGGCCTTGATCGCGGCGAGGTCCCCGGTGGGGATGTGCTTGGCGGCGTCGACCCGGAAGCCGTCGACGCCCAGGGAGAGGAGATCGTCGAGGTAGGCGGCGATGCGGGCGCGGACGGGTTCCTCGCCCGTGTCCAGGTCCGCGAGGCCGACGAGCTCGCAGTTCTGGACGTTCCCGCGGTCGCGGTAGTCGGTGACGACGGTGGTGCAGTCGTCCATGTCCTGGCGCTGGTAGACGCCGGGGTAGTCGTACTTCGTATACGTCGAGCCGCCGGTTCCGGTCCCGGAGCCGGCCGCCATGTGGTTGACGACCACGTCGGCGACGACCTTCACACCGGCCGAGTGGCAGGCGTCGGTCATGCCCTTGAACGCGGCCCGGTCACCGAGGCGCCCGGCGATCCGGTAGCCGACGGGCTGGTACGACGTCCACCACTGCGGCCCCTGGATGTGTTCCTGGGGCGGGGAGACCTGGACGGATCCGTAACCGGCGGGGCCGAGGGTCTCCTTGCACTCCTTCGCGACGGAGTCGTATTTCCACTCGAAGAGGACGGCCGTGACGTCCCCTTCCGTGACGGCGCCGGCCTGCGCGGGTGGCGCGCAGGCCAGCGCGCTCGCGACCAGGGCGAGGGCGAGGGGCAGGGCTTTGCGGGCTATCGGGGGCATGGCGGTGGGAGCCATGGCGTCTCCTGGGGGGTGGAGGAAGCGACCTCGTATGGCAACTGCCGTGCCCATAAGGCCCATGAAGGTTCTTGCCGTTCTTGCAGCAAGACTGTCCGCACGACAGGGGTGACGTGCCGCGCAGGTGACCGTACGAGCCACGTCGTCGCCGGTCAAGCCTTTGGACACGGTCCGGTTACGACCCGGAAATCTCGCCTTTTCCTTCTTGCAAGCCCTTTCGCAAGAGATTGCAGCCTGTTAACTTCCTCCACAGCTCGGGCCGCCCGCCACAGGTCGGCCTCCTTGAAGAGGAGATCCATATGCGAAGAGGCATATCGGTCGCCGCCGTCGTCGGCGTGCTGACCCTCACCGCGACCGCGTGCGGCGGTGACAGCGGAGGTGACGGCAGCGACGGCTCCAAGGCGGCCAGCGACCCGGGCAGCGTCAGCGGCTCCGTGACCTGGTGGGACACCTCGGACGCCACCAACGAGGCCCCGGCCTTCAAGAAGCTGGTCTCGGCCTTCGAGAAGAAGTACCCGAAGATCAAGGTCGAGTACGTCAACGTGCCGTTCGACCAGGCGCAGCAGAAGTTCAAGACCGCCGCGTCCACCGGCAAGGGCGCGCCCGACGTGCTGCGCTCGGACGTCGGCTGGACTCCGGGCTTCGCGCAGCTCGGCTACCTCAAGGACCTGACGGGCACGCCCGCGCTCGACAAGAGCGACGACTTCCTCGAAGGGCCGCTGAAGAACGCCGCGTACCAGGGCAAGACGTACGGCGTCCCGCAGGTCACCGACACCCTCGGGCTGCTCTACAACAAGGAGCTGTTCCAGAAGGCCGGCATCGACAAGCCGCCGGCCGACTGGAAGGCGGTCAAGGAGGCCGCCGAGAAGATCAAGGACAAGACCGGAGCGGCCGGCATCGGCCTCAGCCCCGACAGCTACTACTCGCTGCCCTTCCTCTACGGCGAGAACAGCGACATGGTCGACACCGGCAAGAAGAAGATCACCATCTCGAACGCCGCCTCCCTCAAGGGCATCGAGACCGCCGTCGACCTGGTGAAGTCCGGCGCCGCGCCCAAGCCGGCCGGCACCGACGGCTACAACGCCCTCAAGACGGACTTCAAGAACGGCAAGCTGGCGATGCTCATCGACGGGCCGTGGGCGACCAAGGAGATCTTCGGCGGCGACGCGTTCAAGTCCCGGGACAACCTGGGCATCTCGGCCGTCCCGGCCGGCTCCACCGGTACCGCGGGCGCGCCGGTCGGCGGCCACAACCTCGTCGTCTACGCCGGTTCGAAGAACTTCGACGCCTCGTACCTGTTCACGCAGTTCATGACCGCGGCGCAGCAGCAGGAGGAGGTCTCGACGGGCATCGGCGTGCTGCCGACCCGTAAGTCCGCCTACACCAAGGCCGTGCTCGCCGATCCGGTGCGCAGCTCGTACTACGCCGCGCTGGGCAAGGCCCACCCGCGGCCGCCGATCCCGCAGGGCGGCGACCTGTTCACCGAGTGGCTCCAGCACTACACCAAGATCCTCACGCTGAAGGAGGAGCCGAAGCAGGGGCTGGACGCGACGGCCAAGGCGTGGAAGTCGGCGCTGTTGAAGGACTACTCGGTCGAGTAGGCCGGGGACTTTTCCCCCGCCCCTTCCCGGTACCGGGGGCTCCGCCCCCGGACCTCCGGTCCTCCGACGCCGGACAGGCTGCACTGCCAGCCCCGTCCGGCGCCACCTTCCCCCGGACGAAAGCCACCGACCATGACCACCTCCGTTTCCGAGACCGGCAGTCCGCCGCCCGGCCTGCTCACCCGGGCCAGGCGCTCCTTCGACACCCACTGGTACGCCTGGGCCATGGTGCTGCCGGTGGTCGTGGTGCTGGCCGTGCTCGTCGGCTATCCGCTGGGCCGGGGGATCTATCTGTCCTTCACCGACGCCAACGAGGCCAACGTCGGCCGCACCATCGGCGTCAACCACATCGCGTCGACGTACAAGTCCGTCGGGCTGGACAACTACTGGAAGGTGCTCTCCGGGCAGGAGGGCCACTTCTACTCCCGGCTGACCTGGACGGTCGTCTGGACCGCGTCCTGCGTCTTCCTCCACTACACGATCGGCCTCGGGCTGGCGCTGCTCCTCAACCGCCCGATGCGCTTCCGCGCGCTGTACCGCGTGCTGCTGATCCTGCCGTGGGCGGTGCCCGCGTTCGTCGCCACCTTCTCCTGGCGGCTGATGTTCAACGAGAAGTACGGCGTCTTCAACGCCTTCCTGACCGGGCTGGGCCTCGACCCCGTCGACTGGCTCGGTGACAGCACCCTGCAGAAGGTCTCGGCGGTCGCGGTCAACGTGTGGCTGGGCGTTCCGTTCATGATGGTGGCGATCCTGGGCGGACTCCAGGCGATCCCGCGCGAGTTGCACGAGGCGGCGGAGATGGACGGCGCCTCGCCCTGGCAGCGGTTCCGGCACGTGACCCTGCCGGGCCTGCGGCCGGTGAGCGGGACCGTGATCCTGCTGGGCGTCATCTGGACGTTCAACATGTTCCAGGTGATCTACCTGCTGATCGGGCAGGGCGCGAGCTCCGACAGCGAGATCCTGGTGACCTACGCCTACCGCCTCGCCTTCCAGGGCGTGCGCGACTACGCCGGCTCCGCCACGTACGGCATCCTCATCCTCTCGCTGCTGCTGGTCTTCGCCGTCTTCTACCGCCGGATGCTCTCCCGACAGGAGGCTCAGCGATGAGCGCCCTCACCCCACGGCCGCGCGGCGAGCGTTCGCGCGGGGCGTCGGCCGCGCTGCACGCGGCGCTCGTCGCCGCGAGCCTCGTCTCGGTCTTCCCCGTCCTCTTCGTCGTCTTCGTGTCCCTGCGCGGGCGCGACGGCTGGCAGGAGCCCACCCGGTTCGTCGGCTTCGACTTCTCCAACTACACGCACATCCTGGGCGAGACGAAGTTCGCGACCTGGTTCGGGAACTCGGTGATCGTGGCGCTGGGCGCCACCGTGCTCGGGGTGTTCGTGGCGGCGACGGCGGGCTACGCCGTGTCGCGGATGCGCTTCCCCGGTCACCGGCCGCTGATGTGGACGTTCCTCGTCGTTCAGATGTTCCCGATGGCGGTACTGATCGTGCCGTTGTACAACATTCTGGGTGAACTCGAACTCCTGGACTCCTACCTCGGCCTGATCGTGACCTACTGCTCGATCTCCGTACCGTTCTGCGCCTGGATGCTCAAGGGGTACTTCGACACCATTCCCGCCGAGATAGACGAGGCGGGACGGGTGGACGGGCTGAGCCCCTTCGGCACGTTCTGGCGGCTGATCCTGCCGCTCGCCCGGCCCGGCCTGGCCGTCACCGCCTTCTACTCCTTCATCACCGCCTGGGGTGAAGTCGCCTTCGCCACCCAGTTCATGAGCAGCGAGGACCACTACACCCTGGCGGTGGGCCTCCAGACCTTCGTCGGCCAGCAGAAGGCCGAGTGGGGGCTGATGACGGCCGCCGCCGTGCTGATCACCGTGCCGGCCGCGGCGGTCTTCTTCTTCGTCCAGCGCCACCTGATCGCCGGGCTGACGGCCGGCGGCACCAAGGGCTGACCTTGTCGGGCCGGCGTCGTTGACCCGTTCAGTGCGCCGTGCAGCCCGTTCCGCAGCCTTCCGGCCCCGTACCTCGAACCGATAGGACGTACATGACCCAGGATCTCGCGCCCTCCGTCCGCGGCCAGGGCGCCGCCCCCTCCTCGCCACAGGCGGAGGGCTGGTGGCGCAGCGCCGTCATCTACCAGGTGTACGTGCGCTCCTTCGCCGACAGTGACGGTGACGGCGTCGGCGATCTGCGAGGGATCCGCGAGCGGCTGCCGCACCTGGCCGGGCTGGGCGTGGACGCGGTGTGGCTGACGCCGTTCTACGCCTCTCCGCAGGCCGACGGCGGTTACGACGTGGCGGACTACCGGGCCGTGGACCCGCTGTTCGGGGATCTGTCGGACGCCGACGACCTGGTCCGCGAAGCGCACCGGCTGGGGCTGCGGATCATTGTCGACATCGTGCCCAACCACACCTCGGACCAGCACCTGTGGTTCAGAGCCGCGCTCGCGGACCGGCCGGGCGGGCCGGCCCGGAGCCGCTACCACTTCCGGCCGGGCAAGGGGAAGGACGGCGAACTGCCGCCCAACGACTGGGAGTCCGTCTTCGGCGGCCCGGCGTGGACCCGCACGGCCGGTCCCGACGGCACGCCGGGCGAGTGGTACCTCCACCTGTTCGCACCCGAGCAGCCGGACCTCAACTGGGACAGCCAGGAGGTGCGGGAGGAGTTCGAGTCCGTGCTGCGGTTCTGGCTGGACCTGGGCGTGGACGGCTTCCGGATCGACGTGGCGCACGGCATGGTCAAGGCGCCCGGCCTGCCGGACATCGGCCGCACGGAGCAGGCGAAGCTGATCGGCGCGCAGGTGCTGCCGTTCTTCGACCAGGACGGGGTGCACGAGATCCACCGCTCCTGGCGGCAGCTGCTGGACTCCTACGAGGGCGAGCGGATCGGCGTCGCCGAGGCGTGGGCGCCGACCTCGGAGCGGCTCGCGCTGTACGTGCGCCCCGACGAACTGCACCAGGCTTTCAACTTCCAGTTCCTGACCTGCGCGTGGGGCGCGGAGGCCATGCGGACGGTGATCGACGAGTCCCTGGCCGCCACGCTGTCGGTGGGCGCGCCCACCACGTGGGTGCTGTCCAACCACGACGTGGTGCGGCACACCACCCGCTACGGCGGCGGCGAGCGCGGGCTGCGGCGGGCGCGCGCGGCGGCGCTGCTGATGCTGGCCCTGCCGGGTTCGGCGTATGTCTACCAGGGCGAGGAGCTGGGCCTGCCGGAGGTCGTGGACCTGCCGGACGAGGTGCGCCAGGACCCGGCGTTCTTCCGGGGCGACGGCCAGGACGGCACCCGGGACGGCTGCCGGGTGCCGCTGCCGTGGTCGGGCGAGTCGGCCCCGTACGGCTTCGGGCCGGGCGGCAGCTGGCTGCCGCAGCCCGGGGACTGGCGGGAGCTGACGGTGGCCGCGCAGTCCGGTGACCCGCGCTCGACGCTGGAGCTCTACCGCTCGGCGCTGACGCTGCGCCGGGAGCTGCCGGGCCTGGGCGACGGGGAGATGACGTGGCTGGAGGCGCCCGCGGGCGTGCTGGCCTTCTCGCGGCCCGGATTCGTCTGCACGCTCAACACGCTGGGCGACGAGGTGGAGCTGCCGGTGCCGGGCCGTCCCGTGCTCGCCACCTCGGCCCTGGAATTCGTTGGCGGAACGGTCCGCATCCCCTCCGATTCCTGTGTTTGGTGGGCAGTCTGAGATGCGCCCGGTAAGGTCCAGTCCTGTGACCGCCCGGCTAGCCGATATCGCAGCCCAGGCGGGTGTCAGCGAAGCAACCGTCAGTCGCGTCCTCAATGGGAAGCCGGGGGTGGCCGCCTCCACCCGCCAGTCCGTGCTGGCCGCGCTCGATGTGCTGGGCTACGAGCGTCCCGTACGGCTGCGGCAGCGCAGCGAGGGCCTGGTCGGGCTGATCACCCCGGAGCTGGAGAACCCCATCTTCCCGGCGTTCGCCCAGGTCATCGGGCAGGCGCTGACCCGGCAGGGGTATACGCCGGTGCTGGCCACGCAGACGCCGGGCGGCTCCACGGAGGACGAGCTGACGGAGATGCTCGTCGACCGCGGGGTCGCCGGGATCATCTTCGTCTCCGGGCTGCACGCGGACACCTCGGCCGACATGCAGCGCTATGAGCGGCTGCGCGGCCAGGGCGTGCCGTTCGTGCTCATCAACGGCTTCTCCGCGAAGGTCCGGGCGCCGTTCGTCTCGCCCGACGACCGGGCGGCGGTCCGGCTCGCCGTCACCCATTTGGCCGCATTGGGCCACCGGCGGATCGGGCTGGCGCTGGGGCCCAAGCGCTATGTGCCGGTGCAGCGGAAGATAGAGGGTTTCCTGCGCAGCATGCGGGAGCAGCTGGGCGTGGCGGAGGCGGAGGCGGAGTTGCTCATCGAGCACTCGCTCTACAGCCTGGAGGGCGGCCAGGCCGCGGCGGCGGCGCTGATGGACCGGGGCTGCACGGCCGTGGTGTGCGCCAGCGACATGATGGCGCTGGGTGTCGTGCGCGCGGTGCGCCAGCTCGGCCTGGAGGTGCCGCGGGACGTCTCGGTGGTGGGCTTCGACGACTCACCGCTCATCGCCTTCACGGACCCGCCGCTGACCACGATCCGCCAGCCCGTGCAGTCGATGGGGCAGGCGGCCGTGCGGGCGCTGCTGGAGGAGATCGGGGGGACGCCGGCGCCGCACAGCGAGTTCGTCTTCCTCCCGGAGTTGGTGGTTCGCGGTTCAACCGCCTCTGCCCCGGGGGGCCGTGCGGCGAGTCCGGAAGGGCCCTGAGAACAGGGCCGTACTGGCGCTCGTACGGGCGCTCGTACGGAGGCCCTGAATCGTACGGAAAGCGGCGAAGACCAGACTTGGGGATGATCTGCCCCAGGACGCTTTCTGGCAGACTGTTTCCCTATGGGTGAAGCGACAGTAAGGACACTGGAAGGCCGGACGGCCGCCCCGCCACCCACCGAGGAGCGAGCGGGCCGGCCGTCGGCGGATCGTCCCATTCTGCGACAACTCAGCCTGCGGAGGCTGCGCTCGCCGCGGAGGCCGCGCCTGTGGTTCGAGGTGCTGCTGATCGCCGTCAGTTACTGGACGTACTCCCTCGTGCGCAACGCCGTCCCCGAGCAGCGGGCGGCGGCGATGCGCAACGCCGACTGGATATGGCGCGCGGAGCACGCTCTGCACATCGCGGTCGAGAACTCCGTCAACCACGCCGTCAATTCGGTGACGTGGCTGATCGTGGGCATGAACTACTACTACGCCACCTTGCACTTCATCCTGACGATCGGGGTGCTGGTGTGGCTGTACCGCTGGCATCCCGGCCGCTATGCCGCGGCCCGGCTGGCCCTCTTCGCCACGACCGGTGTCGCGTTGCTCGGCTATTACCTCTATCCTCTGGCCCCGCCCCGGCTGATGGGCGGCGTCGACTTCGTCGACACGGTCGTGGTGCACCACACGTGGGGCTCCATGGCCTCCGGCAATCTGGCCAATGTGTCCAATCAGTACGCGGCGATGCCGTCGATGCACATCGGCTGGTCGACGTGGTGCGGCGTCACCATCGCGCTGCTGGCCCGCCCGGTGTGGGCGCGGGTGTTCGGGGCGCTGTATCCGCTGGCCACGCTCGTGGTGATCGTGGCGACCGCCAACCACTTCTGGCTGGACGCGGTCGGCGGTCTGCTGTGCCTGTCCTTCGGCTTCGCCCTGTCCTTCGGGTGGTACCGCTCCTTCCCGCACCGGCTGGCCCGCCATGTCGCGGTCAAGGCGCCGGTCGCCGCGAGCGCCGGGACGCCCCAGGCTCCGTAGCGCCGGGCCGTGGCCTCGAAGGCCCTCAGGCGCCGTAGAAGAGCTCCTCCACGACGGCCCGCGCGCGCCTGGTCGTACGGCGGTAGTCGTCCAGCATCTCCCCGATGTGCCCCGGTTCGTACCCGAGATAGCGGCCGACCGCGGCCAGTTCGCGGGGGTCGGTGGGGAAGGTGTCGCCCGAGCGGCCGCGTACGAGCATCACGGCGTTGCGCACGCTGGTCGCCAGCACCCAGGCGTCGTCCAGGGTGGCGGCGTCCTCGGTGCTCAGCAGCTCGGCCGCGCGGGCCGCCGCGAGCGCCTCGCGGGTGCGGGTGGTGCGCAGCCCGGGCTCGGCCCAGCCGTGCCGCATCTGCAGCAGCTGCACGGTCCACTCGACGTCCGAGAGGCCGCCGCGGCCGAGCTTGGTGTGGGTCGTGGGGTCGGCGCCGCGCGGCAGCCGCTCGCTCTCCATACGGGCCTTGAGCCTGCGGATCTCGCGGATCGCGCCGTCGCCGAGGCCCTCGGCGGGATAGCGCAGCGGATCGATCAGCTCGATGAAGCGCCGCCCCAGGACCTCGTCGCCGGCGACCGTCCGGGCGCGCAGCAGCGCCTGGCTCTCCCACACCAGCGACCAGCGCCGGTAGTAGGCGGCGTAGGAGGCGAGGGTGCGCACGATCGGGCCGGACTTGCCCTCGGGGCGCAGGTCGGCATCGATGAGCAGCGGCGGGTCGGTGGTGGGCAGTTGCAGCAGGCGGCGCATCTCGGTGGCGACGGCGAAGGCGGCCTTGGTGGCCTCCTCGTCGGAGACGCCCTCGCGCGGCTCGTGGACGAACAGGACGTCCGCGTCGGAGCCGTAGCCCTGCTCGTGGCCGCCGAAGCGGCCCATGCCGATGACGGCGAAGCGGGTGGGCAGGGTGTCGCCCCACTCGGTGCGCACGGCGGCGCGCAGGGCTCCGGCGACGGCGGCGGCGTTGAGCTCGGAGACGGCGTTGCCGACGGTGTCGACGCGCAGGTGGGTGTCGCTGGGGCCGTCGCCGGTCCTGTCGGTGTGGCCGTTGCGCCAGGAGGGCTCGGGGCCGCCGCCTCCGTAGGCGCCGATGATGTCCGCGGCGGCGGTGCGGAACAGCTCGCGGCGGCGCACCCCGCGCACGGCGACGATGCCGGCCTCGGCGTTCTCGGCGCGGCCGACGGCGGCCAGCACCTCCTGCTCCAGGGCCTCGCGGCCGCGGGGGCGCAGGCCCTCGGGGTCGCCGAGGAGGGCGACCGCCTCGGGGGCGCGCAGCAGCAGGTCGGGGGCGAGGCGGCCGGCGGAGAGCACGCGGGCGAGGTTCTCGGCGGCGGCGCCCTCGTCGCGCAGCAGCCGCAGGTACCAGGGGGTGCGGCCGAGGGCGTCGGAGACCTTGTGGAAGTTCAGCAGCCCGGCGTCGGGGTCGGCGGAGTCGGCGAACCAGCCGAGGAGGACGGGCAGCAGGGTGCGCTGGATGGCCGCCTTCCGGGTCACGCCGGAGGCCAGCGCCTCCAGGTGGCGCAGGGCGGCGGCGGGGTCGGCGTAGCCGAGGGCCTTCAGGCGGTGGCCGGCCTCCTTGGCGCTGAGGCGGATCTCGCCGGGCTCCAGCTGGGCGACGGCGTCCAGCAGTGGGCGGTAGAAGAGCTTCTCGTGCAGCCGCCGCACCTCGCGGGCGTGGCGCTTCCACTCCTTGGCCAGCGCGTCGACCGGTTCGGTGCCCGGTGGCCACTGGAAGGCGCGGGCGAGGGAGCGGCCGAGGCGGCGCAGGTCGCGCTCGCCCTCGGGCATGAGGTGGGTGCGGCGCAGGCGGTGGAGCTGGATGTGGTGTTCGAGGGTGCGCAGGAAGCGGTAGGCGGCGTCGAGCTGGGCGGCGTCGGTGCGGCCCACGTAACCGCCCGCGGCGAGCGCGGTGAGGGCGTCGAGGGTGCCGCCGCCGCGCAGCGTGGCGTCGCTGCGGCCGTGGACCAACTGGAGTAGCTGGACGGCGAATTCGACGTCGCGCAGGCCGCCGGGGCCGAGCTTCAGCTCGCGGTCGACCTGGGTGGCGGGGATGGACTCGATGACGCGCCGGCGCATCTGCTGGACGTCGGCGACGAAGTTCTCCCGCTCGGCGGCCTGCCACACCAGCGGGGAGACGGCGTCGACGTACTCCTGCCCGAGGGCGAGGTCGCCGGCGACCGGCCGGGCCTTGAGCAGGGCCTGGAACTCCCAGGTCTTGGCCCAGCGTTGGTAGTAGGCCAGGTGGCTGGAGAGGGTGCGTACGAGCGGGCCGTTGCGGCCCTCGGGGCGGAGATTGGCGTCGACGGGCCAGATGGTGCCCTCGGGGGTGACGTCGGAGCAGACCCGCATCATCCGGGAGGCGAGCCGGGTCGCGGCTTGGACCGCCGTGCCCTCGGGCGTCGCGCCCCGGGCCTCGGCGACGAAGATGACGTCGACGTCCGAGACGTAATTGAGCTCCTGGCCCCCGCACTTGCCCATGCCGATGACGGCCAGCCGGCAGGCTTCGGCGTCCTGCGGCTGCTCCCGCCCGGCGATGTCCAGGGCGGCGCGCAGGGTGGCGGTGGCCAGGTCGGCGAGCTCGCCGGCGGTCCGCGCGACGTCGTTGGTGCCGCAGAGGTCGCGGGCGGCGATGGTCAGCAGGCAGCGGCGGTAGGCGGCGCGCAGCGCGTCGGCGGGCGCGAGGTGCGTGCCGCGCTCGCCGTGCACGCCTTCGGCGAGGGCGTGTTCGAACTCCGCCGTGCCGGGGTTGAGATCGGCCGATTCATAGGAGACCAGGGCGTGCCAGTCGCCGGGGTGGCGGGCGAGGTGGTCGCCGAGCGCCTCGGAGGCGCCGAGCACGCCGAGCAGCCGGTCGCGCAGCGGCTTGGCGGTGACGAGGGTGTCCAGCAGCGTCTGCCGGTCGGCGCTGTGCAGGGCCTCCACGAGGCGCACCAGGCCCTGTAGGGCGAGGTCGGGGTCGGCGGTGGCGCCGAGGGCGTCGATGAGGAGGGGGTCGGAGCGTACGGGCGCGAGCTCGGGGGTCTCCAGCAGCCGCTCGGCGGTGGTGGTGTCGGTGAAGCCGTGCCTGAGCAGCCGGGTATACGAGCTGCTGCGGCGCCCCTGCGGCACTGTCATCGGAACCCTCTCGTCCGCTCGTCGCCGTCCGCGGTGCCGGTCCGGTGCCGGTCTTGTGCCGGTCTCGAGGAGCACCGCCGATGGCCGGTGACGTCAGCGGCCCTGATGGCGGCCCGCACGTGTCCTGATCCTGGTCAGCATGATAGCGCCAGGCTCCGCGCGCCGGGCCGGAGCGGGGCGCCCCGGCGGCGCCGGGGCGGCGGCTCGCACCCTCGCGCGCCCCCGCCGGGCGGCCCCAACTCGCCGCTTCCCGGGGGCTTTGTCCTATGGCAGCGCAGATACATGTAGATGTAAATTAACCCGCTGCCTGGTGATCTCCGAGCAACGCAAGGAGCGACATGACACCCGCCGGCCTCGCGCACCTCCCCACCACTCCCCCCACAGGCTGCCCCTTCGACCCGCCCGAGGGCCTGGTCCGGCTCCGCCGGGAGGACCCCATATCCAGGACCCTCCTGCCCGACGGGAGTTGGGCCTGGCTGGTCACCCGCCACCAGGACGCCCGTTCCGTCCTCGGCGACCTGCGCTTCAGCTCCGACACCACCCGCCCGGGCTACCCCCTCAGCGGCATGACCGGCGGCACCCCCACGGCCGCCGACCGCGGCTTCATCCGCATGGACCCGCCCGAGCACAGCCGGCTGCGCCGCATGATCATGCGCGAGTTCACCGTCAAGCGGGTCGAGGAACTGCGCCCGGGGCTCCAGCGGATCACCGACGACCTGTGCGACGCGATGGAGCGCTCCCCCGAGCGGCCCGTCGACCTCGTACAGACGCTCGCCCTGCCGATGCCGTCGCGGGTCATCTGCATGCTGCTGGGCGTGCCGGGCGCCGACCACGCCCTCTTCCAGGGCTTCACCGCGCGGCTGTTCTCCCGCGAGGTCCCCGAGGACGAGAAGGCGGCCACCCGGCGGGAATTCAACGCCTATCTGGAGGAGTTGACGGCCGCCAAGGCCGCGGCGCCCGGGGACGACATCCTCAGCCGCCTCATCACCGGGCACGAGGCAGCGGGCGAGCTGGCCCGCGCGGACGTCGCCACCTTCGGCGTCCTGCTGCTGATCGCCGGCCACGACACCACGGCCAACATGATCGGCCTCAGCGCCCTGTCCCTCATGGACGACCCCGACCTCGCGGGCCGGCTGCGCCGCGACCCGTCGCTGCTGCCGGGCGCCGTCGAGGAGCTGCTGCGCTTCCACAGCATCATCCGCAACGGCCCGCGCCGCGTCGCCCTGGAGGACGTCGAGGTCGGCGGGCAGCTCATCCGCGCCCGCGAGGGCGTCATCGTCTCGGTGCCCGCCGCCAACCGCGACGAGGACGCCTTCGAGGACCCCGACCGCTTCGACATCCGGCGGCCCGGCGGCCGCCACCACCTGGCCTTCGGCTGGGGCGTCCACCAGTGCATCGGCCAGGCCCTGGCCCGCGCCGAACTGGACATCGTCCTCGCGACCCTGCTCCGCCGCTTCCCCGGCCTACGGCCGGCGGTCCCCCTGGAAACCCTGCGCTTCCGCACGGACCAGGCCATCTACGGCTGCCACAGCCTGCCGGTGACGTGGTAGGTGCGGCGCGCTCTCGGTCTCCGGCGGAGGAGGTCTACGACGCCTTCACCCATCGCTGGTCGGGGTGGTAGTGGCAGTCCCACAGGACCAAGGGGGTGCCATTGGCGGTGCTGCCGCTGTTGGCCAGTCCCACGCACTTGTTCTGACCCGCTCCGGATACGAGCGCGAAGGTGCCGTCACCGAGATCCTGCGTCCTCCACCATTGATCGGGGTGGAGGTGGCAGTCCCACAGCACCAGGCGTGTTCCGTTCCTGGTGCTGCCGCCGTCGGCGAGCCCTACGCACTTGCCGGCCGGGTAGCCGGAGGCGTAGCTGCGAAGGGAGACGCCGTCGTCTCCGGTGTACCACCACTGGTCGGGATTGCGGTGGCAGTCCCAGAGGACCAGGACGGTCCCGTTTCTGGTGCTGCCGTTGTCGGCGAGCCCCACGCACTTGCTCCGGTTCGGGCTCGCCGCGCTCCGCAGGGTGGAGATGGGGGACGCCTGGGCGCCCTTCGTACCGCCGGTTCCGTGTCCCGCTGCGGGGGCCGCCGTGGCGGTGGCACCGGTGAGCGCCAGCACGGCACTGGCGGCCACCGCCGCCGGAAGCGCGAGCCGGGAGAGCGGGCGAGTGGTCATGAGGATTCCTTCCTCGTCGACGTCGCCCCAACACTGGCCCTCATCGCCGACCCCGCCTATCCCGGATCCGGACGGATTCCGGTCCCGGAACGGTGGTGCACGAGACGACTCCGGGCCGACGGTTCGCGACCGTCGGCCCGGAGCGGCACACACACTCTGACCGGTGCCTACAGCACCGGCAGCATCTTCCGCAGTTCGAAGGCGGTGACCTCGGAGCGGTACTCCTCCCACTCCTGCTTCTTGTTGCGCAGGAACTGATGCGCCCCCGGCGCCCGTATCGGTTGGTCGATCCGCCAGGCCCGGTGACTTGCGAAGACAGGAGACGTTGACGGTTGTTGGTGGCCGACCGTGGTCATCTCTTGACGGCCCACACGCGGCCCAAGTGACCGCGAGTGCGGGCGCGTCCCCACCGAGGCCGACGGCCAGCACCGGCCGCCTTCACCTTCCCCCTGATTTCGATCACGAGTTCGACTAGGTAAAGTTCTGCACCGCAAGGCACTGAGCTCGACCGATGCCCGGCCCAGCGGAATGATTGCCTGCCACTCGACCTCCTGCCTCAATCTACCCAAGCGCGCTACACGGCAGCACCTTGGCATCCATACTGGCAATCATTCACGTGCAGTTGGGCGCTACACAATGCACAGCCCGGCGGAACCGATCACCCAGCTCCGTTGCCGTACATAGGCCGCGCCGCACCGTAAGCAGATAGTGCGCAGTGCTCTGCCGGGATTCTCTTGTCACACGTGGGGCGCAGAGCCCGTCGGCCGACCGCTTCGCCTCAGTCGATGAGCCAGTCGAAGCCAGCTTCGCACCCCGCGCCAACGTAGGCCCCACCGGCCCGGGCTAGCGACCATCCTCCTGAGAGTGCCTTCGTTAGCAGGGGCTTACTCGCCTTCTCCCCTACCTTCTTTCCCAGCCGATAGCTGATCCGCTCTGCGGTGGTGAGGGCACCCGCAGAGGCTGCCGCCGCCACGGCAGCCTCTTGTCCCGCAGCCCAACTGGCAGCTTTGGCTGCTGTGCCTGTGACGCCTAGATAGACGACGCCCGCACAAAGCCCGGCGACATAGACGGTGCCACCCGAGATCCTGCCAACTTTCGCTCCGGTCTCATGCTCATTGAGGAAATCTGATTCCTCAAGGTGCTTTTCTATGTCCTGCACCCACTGCCAGTCTCCCATTGAACGCCTGCCCTTCGCCTACGCCTGAAATTCCGCATGTCGTGAACATCCCGCAATGCCGATCTGCCACTCGAGGACTGCATTCTCGACCTCCGGGTCCCTTTACGGGATAACGCCTCAGTTCGTCCTATTGAGCCAGCCTTCCCTTACCCCGATCCGCAGGAAGTCGGTAATCGACCTGTAGTAATAATCCAAGAGGAATTGGTTCGAGTCCTCGCTGTTCGCCTCAAGATAAAGTCCCGCCCTCGCCGCGTAGGAACGAGGCGCCAGCAGGTAGGGCATCACAAAGCCAAATGTGCCAGCTGGGGCACGTTCGCCTGATACCTGCGCCCCGTTCGGGACCGAGAGAAAAGCCAAGTAGTAATGGGGAACGTTACTGCTAAATGTCTCCCATTGGTCGCTGCAGCTTTCGCAAGCGTTGCGTAGCAGCGAGGTTCCCGCCTCGTAGGTCATGCGATCTTCAGGGGCATTAATTACGAGCAGACGTCGTGCCATCATGTACTCTGCGGCTTCATGGTAAATCCACACTACGTTTATATTGGAGTGTTTAACTTTATGGGCGATCGAGCGGGTTTCCGACTCCCTGCCCAGCCAGGGGGCAAATCCGTAGGGATCGACTGTAATGAAATACCATGTCGCCGACTCCGACTCTTCGTACTTCCTCTCTAGGCGCTTACCGTAACTCCCTGAGAATCGAACTAAGTCCGGCCAATGCTCTTCTATTCCATAAAGCCCTGACATCTGCTCGCGCCGCCGCCTTCGGGCGTCAACAATTAGGACTAGAAATTGCTTTTTGAGTAGCCACCCGGCGCTGGCCGCCAGGGCCGCTGAAGTGAGAGAGCCGACTATGAAGGCGATTATGGAGCTGAGTGTCATGAGGCCCTCCCGTGCCCACAGGGTGCCCTCATGCGCGGTCTACGTAAACCCCCTTTGCTCGCTCGCCTGTGGCAGCTGAATAAACTGGTCCATCAGTTCGAAGACCTTGCCGTAGAGGTGTGGCGCCTGATGGCGATGGGCTAGATCTTGAAGGTTGGTGCTAGAAATCCTGTCCGTGATGAGATCTGTTCAACGCGTCTCGTAGGTCCATTAGCGCGTTTTTGGCGTCTCGCCAGCGATCCAAGATGAGTGCAGCTGCCTCAACCAGCTCCGTTGGTAGGCGGATATCTCGGCAAGTGCCTACTTCGGAGCGGGGTGGAGCATGTCCAGCGCTTCAGAAACCTCCAGGGACAGGTCCTCTCGCGTCTTGCCACCGTTCGAAGATGGACGCTGCGTCATCGACCAGATCCGTTGGTAGACAGGTCTCCCGGAGCGCGCCGACTGCTTTCGCGCGTCTCTGGGGCCCATCGCCAGGCACAGGATGCCACCTGGGGGTAGTAGGCAGTCCCCGTGAGATAGCTAGTCGTACGGCCCTGCGCCATGTGCAACAGCTCCCCCTCCACATCCCAGTCGCAAGCCAAGGCGTACGAGACCGCAGCAAATACGCGACCCGTCTTCCCGGAAGGTGCCGTACGACAGCTTGAGCGCTGATGCTCTCCCGATTTCGCCCGGCAGCGTGAGGGCCTTGACCGCGGTGCCCTGGAAGAGACGGCTCACCGCCTCAACCGGTGCGTCTGGGCCGGACAGGTACAGGCGTGTGTCTTTTGCGGCTGAGGGTGGGGACCCGATAACTGCGTCGACCACTCGGCAGGTCCGGGACGACTTGCCTTGACCGTCGCCACGCTCGCCGGGGAGGTGGCATTGGCGTCAACGTAGATGCCTGCGAAGGGTGCGCTGCCACCGAGGCCGCTACCTCTTCGGCGCTCGCCGACGGGCAGAGGCCCAAGGTGACGCTTGTTATGCCCGCACCTTACTGACATCGCTTCGCCCTCCTTGGACACCAGAGCTCTGGCCTGAGCCGCTACCGCCGCTCCCATGCACGCTGCCGGGATGCAGGATGCCCGGTGTCGTTATGCGACCAGCTCTCGAATGTCACGGGCCTTGGCCCCCGCCTTGTCGGTAACGGCCTCATCAATGGCATAAGCCACCTCCGATGGGTTGACGCGGTGAGTTTCAAGCACGAGTGACCATGGGTGGAGCGGGTAGCCCAACAGGTTCCGGCGCGTCTCGTGCCACATCGCATCACCTTCACCCAGTGCAGCGGGAAGGCTTCCACCGCAACGGCACCCTCCACCTGGGCGGTCAGTGATTGGCCCAGATCGAGGCCGACATGGCGCGCGGTGACAATGTCGACCCGCGCGCCGGCCGAACCACCTTCCGGCAGTTCGCAGAGAAGTGGGAGCAACCAGACCACCGACGAGACCAGCCGCACGGCCATCGAGTCGCGGCTGCGGCTCCACGCTTGCCCCTATATAGGCTCGCGCCCGCTGGGGTCGTTCAAGCCCGAGCACATCCGCGATTGCGAGCTGAAGAAGGCCGTCCCGTCGGGGACCTACCGGCCTGCGATCTTCGAGAACGTCTCGTCCGTCATGAACGCGGCCGTGGATGACGGCATCTTGCGCAGCCCGGACGCTGAGGCGAGGACGTATCGGCCGCGATCACGCATCTACTCGCCTGGGGCCACGAGCACCGTCTCTACCAGTCCTCTGGCACCTGATGAAGCCTGTCCAGCGCTTCCGACAGCTCCAGCGGCAAATTCTTGGCGTCCTCCCAGCGTTCCATCACCAGCGCGGCGGCCTCTGCCAGCTCGGTCGGTAGGCAGGTCTCCGCGAGTGCGCTCACCGCTTCCCGCATTTCCGGAGCCCAACGCCATGCGCGAGAGGCCACCTTGGGGAAGTACGCGGTCTCGGCAAGGTAGCTGGTCGTACGCCCCTGCGCGACGTCGAGTAGCTCCTCCTCCACGCCATAGTCACGGGCGAGCGCGTAGGAGACCGCGGCGAGCACGCGGCTCGTCTTCTGGAACGTGCTGTACGACAGTTTGAGGGCCGACGCGCGCCCGATCCCACCTGGCAAGGAACGGGCGTCCACGGCCGTCTCCTCGAAGAGTTCGGCCACCTTCGCCACCGAGGCAAGTGGGCCCGACAGGTAGAGCCGCGTCGTCTTCGCGGCCGACGGCGGTGAACCGATGACGGAGCCGTCGACCACCTCGGCGTCAGCGCGCTTCATGGCGACGCTGATCATTGCCATGCTCGCCGGCGAGACAGCGTTGGCGTCCACGTAGATGCCCGTGAAGAAGTGTGCGGCAACCGACGACGCAACCTCTTCGGCATTGGCCGGCGGGCAGAGACTCAAGATGATGTCAGCGCGCTCAGCCATCTCGCTGATGCCCGCAACCGCGCTGAACCCGGCCCGTTCTGCCCTGTCCCGGCTGGCGTTGCTCCGACCCTCCGGGCACCAGAGGACCTCGACACCCCGTGCTCTGGCTTGCGCCGCCACCGCTGTTCCCATGCTGCCGGGGTGCAGGATGCCAAGAACCGTCATGCGACCAACCGCCTGATGTCGTGAGCTTTGGCCTCCACTGTGTCGATGACGGCCTGGTCGATCGCGTGCGCCGCCTCAGAGGGGCTGAGCTGATCGGTCCGCAATACCAACGACCATGAGTCGTCGGCATGGTCCAACAGGTCTTGCCGGGTTTCGTGCCACACCTGAAGCCGCGCTTGCACGTCCTTGTCACCACGCTCAGCACAGCGCGCTGCCGTGACTTCGACGGGGCACCACAAGAGCACCCTGACCCAGTGGAGCGGGAAGACTTCGACCGCGGTCGCTCCCTCCACCTGCCCCATGTGCAACACCGGAGTGCGGCCAGCCTCCACCATGGCGGAGAGGCCGCTGCGGTCGATGGCGTACTCGGCCTGGTACCGGGCATTGCGATAGAGCACTTCGCCAGCTCGATCGAGCTCTTCGATATGTTCCACCGACGTGAGGCGATAGCCGGCCGTCCGTCCCGCTCCCGCCTTTAGCCGCTCGAAGAGGGCATACGCGGGACGGGTGCGGTTCAGCTCCGAGGTGATGGTGTCCTTACCCGCGCCTGGCGGGCCGTACAGGATGACGCCGGCGGATGTCACAGACCACCTCCACTGAGGACGTCACGGGCCTGATCAGCCATGGCAATAGCCGCACCCAGCCGGTTGTTCACAACGAAGTGCGGGCCCTGAGGCCGCATCTCCAGATCTATGGTGGCCAGATAGTCCTCCCATGCCTCCATCTTCCAACTGTCTCTGGCGGCTCCCCGGAATTCGATGTACTCCCGCATGGAATCCGGATCGCATTCAACCCATATCGTAGCGACTGAGACCCTTTTGGATTTGCACCTGTTATGGAAGCGTTGCATCCATGAGGATTGCGAGAACTCTGAAACAAACGGGGCGTCGAGGATGGTCGAGACTCCGCAATCGACGTTGTCCCATGCGGCTTCCATGAGGCAGCGATATTCGAGAGGGCGGATTTTCTCCCGGTAGAGCTCCGAGCTCCTGTCGTTGGGCTCTCCGCCGAGGGCAACAAGGAGTTGATCCACCAAGGGGCGAGTCAGCGAGTCCTTGTCGAGGATCGGCCAGCCTGTGAGGCGGCCGAGGAATTTCGCGAACTCTGACTTCCCGGAACCTGCAAAGCCCCCTACGAGCACGACCGATGGGCTTTGGTCGGTGCTCCACTCACTGTGCGCACGCCAAGCGCCGAGGAGTCGATTCCGTAGATCCTCGCCGTTGACGTCGTCGGTGCCCTCACGGATGCTGCCGAGGGCGGCACGGACCGCTTCCAGCTGATCTGAGGGATGTATCGCCGATGTGGTGGGGCTCGGTGCCACCTGAGCTTCCTCTCCGGGGAGGGCTCGACGGAAGCCGAGTTCGGCTTCGTTGCGTCCGTAGAGAATGCAGTACGCCCGGCGATAGTGAGGGCCGGGGTAGATGTTGTTCTCATGTCCCCAGACGGTTTGGAAATTCGCCGCGATGTTGAACTTGTGGCGCTCTGCAATTTCCCGCAGCTTTTCTCCGGTCTCTTCTAAGGTGAGGCCGTGCTTTTCTCGCTGCTCGCGCAAGAGAGCCGCGTTCCAATCGGGGCGGTGTCGAGCCATCTTCCCCTCCTAGATAGCCAATCCGACCGCGAGTGTAGCGATCGTAGGCGCTCATGAAAAGCCGTGATAGAGGATGTGTAAGTGAATGTATAAAAACGAAGAGACTTTGTCAGGTAAGGGAGCGTGATACCAACTTCGCGCCCAGCACGCTGAACTGACTGCACGTCCGATCGAGGAGGTGCTCGGGTGTCACCACGAAGTCCAGGCGGCACGGTTCGCCGGTCCGGTCCGCCGGCCGCCCATCACGTCTCCAGCTCTGTCAGTCGCTCTCTCAGCTCCTCGACCTCGCGCCTGAGCTGTTCGACCTCCTGTCGGAGCTCTTCGACCGCGGCCTGCGGGTCGTTCTGCCGCGCCAGGGCGGCCGAGCCTGATGTCAGGAAGGCGCCCTTCCCTTGATGGCTCACCGCGAGTCCATCGGACTTGAGTGCGCGGATCGCGTCGCGCGCCACGGTGATGGTGACCACGTATCTCTCCTGGAGCTCTGCCAGTGAGGGCAGGCGCCCAGTCTCTTTGAACTCCTCGGCGGCAATCCGCCGTCGAAGATCTTCCGCCACCTGCTGGTAGGCGGGTTTGCCGGTCCACTCGACCATCTTCACCCCAAGCTCCGTATCGGCCTCTGCCTCATAGTGCCTAAGCGGCTGAGGGAGAACCAGCGTGCCGAGCTGCATGTTCCGCGAAGGGGGTTGACGCACTCTGCCTCACAGTGCACTCTGAGGCAGAGCAAGCGGGCCCCAACTCCCTTTCGGGGACGTCGGATCCCGCCGCGAAAGCTGCTTGACCAGCACCACCGAACGCCCAGAGGGCCCGTGACACGGGTTCGAAGGAAGCGTCCGTTGCTTGAGAACTGAACAGCGTGCTGCCTCAGCCGCCTGCACATGGGTGGTCGATGGGGCCCGCCTCCGGCCCGGCAGTAGCGGGCCTGGGAGGACGCCTCCAGCCCTCGCAAGGTTCGGGAGGTTGCCCGGAGCGATCCGGGCCACAGGACGCCGCCCCCTGCATAGGGCGGTCCGGGGCCACTCACCTCCCCGGGGTGAAAAAGGAGCGCCGCCCACTGGCCTTCGGGAGTGGGCGGGGGTCGTCGCTGCTCCGGTCTTCTGGCCGGTGGCACCCGACGGCTACGGATCACCCGAGATCCGAACCGCTGAAGAGGGGGCCCCGTGGGTCGCCGATATACGCGGGCGCCACTGTGGTCGACCGGCACGGTGGCGCCGCTCAGCAATCCGTTCGCGAGCAACAGAACCTCGCCATGAACGGCCGGTCCCACTCGATCGCACCGCGGCGGCTAGAGCTGCGGCCGGTTGCCTCCTCTGCCCGTCCGGCGCTCTTTCGCGCTGTACGGGCGGGGTTGAGGGGAGCCGGAGCCTGTTCTGGTTCTCAACGGCGCGCGGCCCCGGTGGGCAAACACCGAGGCCGCTTCGGGCCGTTCCCGCCTGAATGAGAGGCACGACCCTTGAAGCACATTGTTGCAGGACAAGAGGCGGCTTCAGCCGCCGAGTTCGTAGAGCTCGCCCTGGGGACCCCGTTGGAGTTATGGCTGGGTGTGCCGGGGGAGAGCGAGGAGGAGCGTGAGGCCCGGCTGGACGCGGCCCGCGACATCATCGGCGATGACCCGGGCCTGTACGACCGGGTGACGCGGATCGCCGCGACGCTCATCAAGGACCGCACCCCGCACCTGTTCGACCTGTCCGCCGGCCGTCGCGTGAAGGGCTGGGCGCGCGGGAGTGAGGCGGCGTGATGGATACGATCACCTCGCTGTCCGCGACGGCCGGCCCGCTGCTGGCTGGCTGGTCCGTCCACGCCGCGCTGCTGCGCCGGCGGGCCCGTCGCGCCCGGTTCGACCCGCTGACCAATCTGCCCGGCCGTGACCTGTTCACCCGCTCCGCCTGCCGTGACCTGCGACGTGTGGGTGCGGTGGTGGTGATGGTGGACCTGAACGGCTTCAAGGACGTCAACGACAACTGCGGTCATGCCGCGGGGGATGCGGTCCTGGCCACGGTCGGTGCCCGCCTGCAGAAGTGGGCGGACCTGCGCCAGGGCAGCGCGGGGCGGCTGGGCGGGGACGAGTTCGCCGCCACCGCCCTGATCCCCGACCCCAGCGCGCTCGCCATCGAGCTGGGCGGCTTGCACCTCGCCCTCACGCAACCCGTGCCATTCCGAGGAAAAGAGCTGCTGGTAGGCGCCTCCATCGGTGCGCACCCCGCCACCTTTCACGCTCTCGCTTTGGATGTCGCGCTGCGGCGGGCGGATGAGGCGATGTACGCGGCGAAACGTGCGGGCGGTGGCTGGCAGATCGCCTATGGCCCGGTGCCAGAGGTGACGACCACCAACGGCCGCCGCACTGGCCGCCCCGGCACCGCACCCCGTGTGGGAGGTGCCCGATGACGGCCTTACGGCACCGCCTCTACCGCCGTTTGCACCCGCGCTCCTACCGGGCGGGGCAGCTGGCGGAGCAGCGGCATCAGTTCTACGACCCGCCGGTGCCCGCCGAGTACCCCGGCGCCGTCGACGGGCGTCTGGACTCCGACGGGGCGCTCGGCATCGGGGCGGACGTCGCGCTGTTGGACGGGCGGATCGTCGGCCCGGACCGCGCGTCGTCCTCGGGGGGTGTGGCATGAGCGCCTCGACCCTGGCCGCGCTGAGCGCTCCGCTGCAAGTGCTGCGGGTCTTCTGTGCGGACTTCGCGGACCTGCCCGCGCCCACTCTGGCGGTCTCCACGATTTTCCCGGACCTGCTGGAGCTGTCCTTCCACGACAACCTTGCCGGGTTCGAGGCGTGGCGTGCTGCCCTCAGGCTCGCCCCTGAGGCCGTGAGCTACCACGAGCACAG